>CADBWK010000044.1 GCA_902798385.1 uncultured Bacteroidales bacterium | reverse complement strand
CTCTACGCCGATCAAGTAGTCTAAAGGGATGTATCAGGTATATTTTAGGTATGTTTTATGTGTTTAGAATTATGAAAGTCATCTTATCAAAAATGTGTGTTTCCCTTGTGGGAACACTCGAAAGAGGTCTCGGCTACCATCTGGAGCATCGTACAAACGGCTTCTTCTCCAAACGCAATCAGCGCGGCTCCGTCCCACCTGACGGACACCTCCGCTTCATCTTCCTCTGCGCAGAAATGGCTAAAACCGGATTTTATATTAAGGACATCTGCGTCTCCGGCTACGAACTCAAAACCGCCCTGCAGGAAGCTGCTTTTCTTTCCTCGGCGCTCGAAGTCGATGTAGATTACGAGTATAATGCCGCCGAAGTACTACAACTCAAATCTGATTTAGGCTTATGATGAAGAATGCAATCACTCTCGAAACCCTCGCCGCTCGCCTTGAACGTGCTATACACGCAGACGTCGGCATGCAGGGATTAAAAATCCTCCTCTACGGATGGAGAGTCAAGTACGGTATGATAGATTTGTTCACCATGACTAGCCGCAGACAGCAAGCCGGCGAACCCTATCTAACTTACCCCGAAGCAGTCAATTTCTCCCAATATTGTGGTTATGATTTGACCGCCGATTGAGAAAAATAAAGTATTGCTATACCCCGCGAAGTCACTTTTTTGGTGGCTTCGTTTTTTTGTACTACTTTTGCACCGGATCAACGTGACCCGCACCATCACCACCCAGAGCCAGTACTTCCAGCGTGGTGATACGACCTGCACCATCGTCACTAAAACCATCGAGACCTACGATGCCTCAAAAAAATAGGTAAAGGACGCGCCTATCCAAAGAACGTCGTCTATTATGCCGGATGCTATCCGGCGATTGTTTAACACAAAACACACTTACTCACAATGGGAAAAGTTACTTATTCGGCAGGTATTGAGTACGTTTCGGGCTCCCTGGCGAAACCGAAGAAAGTGGACGGTCACAGCCACGGCGAGTACCTCATCGGTACGCACCGCACCGCCCCGACCCAGAACCCCGCTTGTACGCGTCTGTACATCCGTAAGGCTGACACCTACGGCAACAAGATCAGTCAGTCGTCTCGTTCTCTGAACGCTCGTGCACGCTTCACCGCGATTCGCGAGGCAGTCGAGCTCCGTAAGACGGATCTCATGAAGATCACGCAGGACAAGCAGGCGTTCGAGGCTCAGAAGAACACCGCCGGCGGCAAAAAGACTGAAGGCCTACTTGTGGAAAGTCTGCGGCGACGAGTACGATGCGCAGCACAACGGCTAAGCTTCGGCTTCGGTTTAAAAAGAAAGGGGTCACCTCAATAATGGTGACCTCTTTTTATGTTTTCATGATGCCAAATTGGCACCTTGAATGATTACTACCTGCTTCTCGCAAAAGGGGATCGAATTCGACCCCTTTGAACTGAGGATTATTCAATGCCTCCCACATACCAAATCAGAAGATCGATTGTTGACCATCGGCGGAGAGGGGGGTCTTGCCGAGGTGTTGGTAGGCAAGAGGCCTGACTTCTAAACCCCTCGAATTCGAGGGGGTTAAAATTAGGATTATTCAATGCCTCCCAAATACCAAATCAGAACATGGCTTGTTGGCCGTCGGGGGTGAGGGGGGTCTTGCCAAGGTGTTGGTAGGCAAGAGGCGTGGCTTCGCGGCCACGAGGGGTACGTTTGATGAAGCCTTCCTTGATGAGGTAAGGTTCATAGACATCCTCGATCGTACCGGCGTCTTCGCCCATGGCGGTGGCGATCGTATTGAGACCAACCGGTCCGCCGCGGAACTTATCGATGATGGTCAGCAGCAGTTTGTTATCAATCTGATCGAGACCGAAAGTATCGATATTGAGTGCTTCGAGGGCGTATTGGGCGATCTCGAGGTCGATCTTACCGTCACCTTTGACTTGCGCGAAGTCGCGTACGCGGCGCAGGAGTGCGTTCGCTATACGAGGCGTACCTCTGGAACGACGGGCGATCTCACCGGCCGCTTTCTCGTTGATCTCCACGTTCAAGAGTCGCGCCGAACGTTTCACGATACCCGCTAAGATATCAGCATCGTAGTACTCGAGGTGGCAATTGATACCAAATCGCGCACGGAGCGGTGAAGTCAAGAGACCGGAACGGGTAGTCGCACCGATAAGGGTGAAGTGGTTGAGGTCGATCTGGATGGTACGCGCCGAAGGACCTTTGTCGATCATAATGTCGATACGATAGTCCTCCATCGCCGAATAGAGGTATTCCTCCACGATCGGGCTCAGACGATGGATCTCATCGATGAAAAGGACATCGTTGGGTTCGAGCGACGTGAGCAGACCGGCGAGGTCACCGGGTTTGTCGAGCACCGGACCGCTGGTCACCTTGAAGCCTACGCCAAGTTCGTTGGCGATAATGTTACTCAGGGTGGTCGAGACTCTCGCCACGCAGTTTAGCGGCCTCTACGAAGATCTTGAGGTTCGAGGTCACCTTACTCTGTCCCGCGAAATCGGCGAAACATAAAGGGCGAAGGGCGTTATCCTGCTCCTTCTCGGACATCTGTTGTCGTATATCAAATTCTGCCATGCGTACTATCTATAAATAATTGTTCCAAATCTTTTATCTCGTTAATGGGTTGGTCGGCTTTAATCTGACCATGATCCAAAATGACGACGCGGTCGCACATTTCCCGTACCTCTTGCATGATATGCGTGGAAAGGATAACCGTACGGTCTTTGCCGAGCGAGCGGATGAGGGCACGGATCTCGACGAGTTGGTTGGGATCAAGACCGGTGGTGGGTTCATCAAGGATGAGTAACTGCGGATCGCCGAGCAGCGCTTGCGCAAGCCCTACACGCTGGCGGTAACCTTTGCTCAGTTCGCGGATATGCTTGTGGCGCTCGGGAGTGAGACCGACTCGCTCGATGAGGTCATCTGTCTGACTGCTGATAGCTGACGGCTGAATACCTGTCATCTCCGCCATAAACTGCAGATACTCAACCACGTACATCTCCTCGTAAAGGGGATTGTTCTCGGGGAGATAACCGATACGTTCGGGCACTTGCACACTCCCGCTATCGGCTTTCCAGAGACCGATGAGGATCTTCATCAGGGTCGATTTACCGGCGCCGTTCGGTCCCAGCAGACCTAACACCTGACCTTCCGGGATTTCCAGCGTTACATCCTTCAGCACTTGTTGCGCACCAAACGATTTATCAATATGCTCTATGTTAACTGCCATTTCAAAAATGCTTATTGTATCTCTTGCCCGAAGATGGTATAAATCTTATCATCCCGACGAATAAGAACCTGACCGTTTATCAGCACCTTATAAGCCTTCGGAGCGGATCGGTGAACGCTTTCTATTCCGGTAGGATCCCCCTGCGGCTCTTCCTCCGCCGGACGCGTGTACTGATAGATAGGAGTATCGTCCTTACTGTCACTGGTGGTATAAAAGAGCGTATCATTGAGCCAAGCCAACGACTCGCCTTGCTCTTCCTCCACGTACGCAGCGATTTGTACCGGATCACGCAACACGGTCTGACTCAGACTCTCTGAACCCTGACGCTCCCATAGCAGAACGTACGGTTTGCTCTTGATAGCCATCCATTTGCCGTCGGGCGTGATATCTCCAGCGGTGAGATAATTGAACTTACTACCATTCCCTAACGCACATACCTCTGTAAGCGTCTGCACCCCTGTTCCATAATTCGTCCGGAAAGGCAGTTTGTATAAATGGCATACGCCGTCTTTCACCTTATCGGCGATATAGAACACCTGCTCCACATTGTCGTACATCAAGGTCTCCGTATTATGCGCATTGTTATCCGGATAACCGAACCGGATATAGTTCACGCTCTTGGTGACCGTTGTGCCGGACGTGATGGTCGGTTCCTCGAAATAGTAAATGTAGTATTGGTTCTGCAGTT
>CADBWK010000043.1 GCA_902798385.1 uncultured Bacteroidales bacterium | reverse complement strand
GAACTTCTCATATTCGCGAACGGTCTGATAATCCAGATCCTTTCTGTCCACCACAAACAGCACTTTGTCCACATAATCCAACTGCGTGCATAGTTGCGCAGTCTTGAAGGACGTGAGCGTCTTTCCGCTACCTGTCGTGTGCCAAATATATCCGCCTGCATCTATCGTACCGAGCACACGTTGGTTGGAAGCAATGCGTATCTTCTGAATGATAGCTTCGGTTGCTGCAATTTGATACGGACGCATAACCATCAGTTCGCGGTCTGCCGTGAAGACACAATACCGCGTGAGGATATTGAGGATCGTATGCTTGGCAAAGAACGTAGCCGTGAAATCATCCAAGTCCCGAATGACATTATTCTCTCCATCTGCCCAATAGGAAGTGAACTCAAACGAATCGCATCGTTTGGTGGATTTCTTGATCTGCTCCTCGCCGGTCTTGTTCGTCCGTTTGCGGTTCTCTATCTGCGCTTTGTTACGAGTCGTGTTGGAGTAATACTTGGTGTCCGATCCATTGGAGATAACGAACAACTGGATATACTCAAACAGTCCGCTATCCGCCCAAAACGAATCATTGCTGTATCGCTTGATCTGATTGAAAGCCTCACGTACTGCCACACCTCTACGTTTGAGTTCGATATGTACCATCGGCAGACCATTAACGAGAATCGTCACGTCGTACCTTGTGCGGTGTTTGCCTTCGGTGGGCGTGTACTGATGAATGACTTGCAGGCTGTTCTCGAAGATATGCGCCTTGTCAATCAGTTTGACGTTCTGAAAGCCGGAGTTATCCTCTTTGATGTATTGCAGTTGGGCAGTACGGTCGTCTTGCAGCAGTTCGGCTTTGTCGGCTATAGATGCGCCGGTGTTTGCGAGTTTCGTACGGAAGAAACCTTTCCACTCATTGTCGGTAAACTCGATATGATTGAGTTTCTCCAGCTGCTTGCGGAGATTGGCTATCAACTCTTCCTCGGTATGAATATCGAGATACTCATATCCTTGCGCCTGTAACTGCTCAATCAGCGCGTCCTCCAACTGCGCTTCGCTCTGATAAGCGATGCGTTGCGATTGTTTATGCTCGTAGCGCAGAACAACCGTCGATTCGGTATTTTCAGCAATCAGTTTCATACGGCTTTGCGGTCAAAGGTTAATAACAAATCCCGGTAATACTCATAGCGTCTTTGCTGTGCGGCTTGCTCGGCAGGGATACCATCGGAAAGGCTCGTCGTCAGGGCTTCGAACTTATCCAAGATAGAAACTATACGCTCTTGCTCTGCAAGAGAGGGAAGGGGGAAACGGAATTTGAGCATATCATCACCATGTACACGGGTTACTTTAGCTCCGGTAGCACATCTGCGCTTTTGTTGTGCAAACATTTCTGTCTGAAAAAGATATGCCATGTACTTTGGATTTTGTGTATGGCGATAGATATGTGCATCACCGCTTACAGCAACATCCTCATCTCCAAGCCATGCAGTAGCTTTACAACAAGCCTCAACATCCTCACTTGTCGTCGCTATAACAAGATCGCCTGAATATACGATTTGTTTTTATAGGCGAACGTTCCATAAAAGGTATGTACTTGACCATAGTGGATACAAGGCTTTCCTTCTTCTACAAAATCGCTCTTTTGAATGCCGGAACCTTTAATCATCTCTCCAATCTCTCCCAGTGTTTTCCATTCCCATTTGCAATCATCGGGTTTGGTAGCAGAATTGCAATCCGAGTGTGGCGTAAGTAGTTGGGTACGATAGTACTCATACTGCTTACGACGCAGTTGCAGCTCCGCTTGCAGCTCCGCTGCGAGTGCCGAGAATTTATCGAGGCACTCGACGATTTTTTTTTGAATTTCAAGAGGCGGAAGGGGGATTTCGATAGAGCGCAAATTCTGCTGATTGAGTTTTGGAGGAGTTCCCCATACTAAATCAGAGACATCAATTGTCTGTAAATAGTAATATAGGAAACGCAGTAATACAATATCTTTCTTTTCGCTCAAAATGTGAGCGTGGTTATTTACCCAGATTTTTCCCTTGGCCCAATTAATCACAGGGCTTTTATCTTTATTTATAACACTTCCGTCTTCACCAATCAACAAAAAAGTTCCATCAAAAATGTAATCATTTACATAATCTTGAATGCCATTGGCCCCGTAATACGGATATTCTCCACTAGCACGTTGACTTTTAGTAACAGGCTTACGCTTTGCGTCATGTATTTCGCACACCTCTCCCAGTGTCTTGAACTCCACGCCATTAGGACACATGTCCTGTATCATTTGTTCTATGTGTGTCATAAGGCGTTACATTAGAGATTAGCAATCAATTCGTCAATCTGCGCGCGCAGTTCGTTCTCACGCGCTACAATCTGCTTCAGCTCGGCATTGAGGGCATGGATGTCGATCATCTCGCGCGTGTCCTCTTGCTCTACGTACGAGTTCACAGAGAGGTTGAAACCGTTATCCGCAATCGTGCGTTGCGGTACAAGGGCGGCTTGATGCGCTACATCCTCACGGTTGGTATAAAGATCGAGGATATGTCGGATATTCTCCTCCGAGAGTTTGTTCTTATTGCCTTCGTGTACAAACTCATTCGAGGCGTCGATAAAGAGCACTTTGTTATCGCGTTTGTTCTTGCGTATCACGATGATACAGGTGGCGATAGACACACCGAAGAACAAGTTCTGCGGCAGTTGGATGACCGCATCCACGTAATCGTTATCCACCAAATACTGACGTATC
>CADBWK010000042.1 GCA_902798385.1 uncultured Bacteroidales bacterium | reverse complement strand
TAGCCTGCAGCAGCATGGCGCAAAAAAACAGACCCTCGCTATGATAAGCGTGAGTCTGCTTAGGGAAAGAGAGAACTTGCGCAGTAGTACGCAAGTCAGGGATACTCTTTACTTAGCTACTACAAAAGCAGGTTTGAACGGTTCGGCAATTGTACCGAGATGGGCATCGTTGGCAAAGGTGAGGGCATTCACCGCTTCAAAGAGGTTCTTATAGTGCGCGGAGTAGTAACGAAGTGTGACCGATGACGGGTTACCGGTTACGGGAGCCGCGATATACAAGAAGAACAAGCCTTCTTGCGGTTGAGCCGTGCCGAGGCAGGTCTCGCCGGAGAACGCAGCCAAGAGATCGTTGTTATCAAGAACAAAGTCAGCAGCTGTTTCGAGGTACTGCGCTTTGAGATCCACCTTGACTACGGCGGTCATGGAGGAGCTCATATCACTCACTTCGGGAGCGGTCCACGTTGGACGTGCTACATTACCGGCAAGCGTTTCCGTCTGTTGCGGCTGAGTTTGTTGCTCCGGATCGTTCTTGTCCTTTTTGCAGCCTGCAAAGCATAATGCCACGACTGCCAGCATACAGATAAAATACAACTTTTTCATATATCTATTCGTTTATTAGTTTACCATGCTTTGACTTGTTCATCACCACCTTCGATAGGCGTAGTGCGGTCACTTCCGGCGAGGAGGGTTGAGGTGATCTGTACAGAAACTACGTCTGTACGCGGGGATGTGTACTGTCTCATAATTTCTGTCCGGTTATGGAGTATTGCTCTCCGTTTCTGTTAATAATAATTTGCCCGTCACGCAGTTCTTTCTGAACGCTGACTTCTAACGGCTTAATGCTCTCTATGTCCGTCGGGGTAGATACGATGCGGAGGGAGGCGGGCATATCTCGACGAATAGGAGCACCGGCGAGGGTATTTCCTGTTATTTGGAACCAGGCACGGAAGCCGAGCATCTTGGCATCGTCATTGCTTCCATCGGTCGGCCAATAGAGTTGGTTACCGCCTTGCAGGAAGAGATTGAGGTGTTGCTCACCGTCGGTGGCATCGTTGATATGTGTTTTACCATAGAAGCCGTGCAGTTTGACATTTCCGCTGGTAGACTCCGCATTGTTGTCACTATCCCATGCGGTGATACCGGAGAAATGGAGTCGCGTCATCACTTCGCCGGTACTATTCCACTGGATGAGATAAGGCGTGCCTGCAGAAAGGCTGATGGAAGTGACCTTCGCTATGTCAAGTTGCAGCGCACCGTCGAGAACCTCTGCGCCAACGAATTCATAGACCTCCACGTTATCTCTGCCAAGCGGTGATGCGGCGATGTCGGGTACGTTGAAGGGCAAGGTCAAGGTATTGAAACAACCTGCCTTGCGTAGCGTACGGAAGATATCGACGTCGGTTAGTGACGCTGTCCTGTACGCGTTAATCTTTGCCTCCGTATTCGATTGCTCATCGTTCTCATCGAGGAAGATACATGCTGTAAGTCGCGTTTCATCATCATAGTGACTCCAGTTTGTCTCGTTCCGATAGGTACCGAGTGCGGGTACGCAGATTTTCAGAGATGCGTGGCAGTTGGTAAAAGCATCCGTACCCAGTTTTGGTGCGTAATACCGTCGACAGAGCACGTCTGAAAGTGCCGAACAGCCTTTGAAGGCCTCTACACCGATACTATCCACCGAAGCCGGAATGACCACGTTGGTAAGTGCGGTGCAGTTTTCGAAGGCTTTGGTGTGAATCTGTGTCACATTATCGGGGATGATAACATCCGTGAAGTTCCCTTTATTCCTAAACGCCTGCGCATAGATTGTCGCCGCGCTATAAGGATTAGGTGAGGAGAGGACAAGCGTAGAGCCGTTCAGTACCCACTCCAGATTATTTCCGCATGGTGTGCCGGCAGAAGCTGTGCTTACTGCCCCGACGAGCAGGGCAGCAAGCAGGAGTGATTTATAATTTCTTACCTGTAACATCATAGCGTTCATTGTTGCGAATTATTACTACATGTTGATCTTCGATGATCTTATACGGACGGCTGGTCTCGCCGGGTTTCAGGATAATAGGAGCCTTTAACGAACCGTGATGGGCATCAGAG
>CADBWK010000041.1 GCA_902798385.1 uncultured Bacteroidales bacterium | reverse complement strand
CGTGAAAGACCTCCGGCCTCCGTACGCTACCCAGCGTCTCAGCCGCCTGTCCCTCAAACGGAATGTCCAATCCACGTTTCAGTTTGATTGTTTGCATAAGTTAATATTTTTGATTTTGTTTTTGTTAGTTTTCTAACACCCGCATAAAAGCGGGTGCAAAGGTACTGCTTTTTTTTGACATGTGCAAGCGCCCGCGTGCATTTTTGAAGAAAAAATGAAATTTTAACCCTATTATTTGCATATTTCAAAAATAAGCAGTAATTTTGTAGCCTCAAAATTGTTTGAAAAATGAAAAAACAATTCATTCTTTGGATGGTGTTGTCCGCATTTGTATTGGTCGGATGCACGAAGAGTTCCGGTTTTCAGAAACTCGACGAGTGGACGCAGATCTGGAAAGAGGGACAGCAGACCTTTTTCGGTTATCCGGCGAATCAGGAATCGGCTTTGCAGGATTTCTATGAGTGGTACGTTGGTACGGGTATGGATAGGGTAAACCTCAACAATGCCGGCGATCCCATGACCGACGAACCGTGGAACATGTCCACGCAGGCGTTCGAGAAAGAGGTGATTGAGTTCTTTACGCCGTTGTACGGCTATGATAAAGACGATGTGTGGGGAATCGTGACGCATAGTGGTACAGATGGCAATAATCACGGCATTTATTTCGGGGCGAACGATTTGTATAACAAGACGGGAATCCGGCCGATTGTGTATGTGTCCGACGAGGCACACTACTCGAACATGCGTTTATGCGATCTGCAGAATTTGGAGGTAAAGTTGATCAAGAGCGATCCGATGGGTCGCATGATCCCGGAGGAGTTGGAGAAAGCCTTGGACCCGACAAGACCGGCGTTGATGATCTATGCCATGGGTTCGACCTTCAAGGGCGCGATCGATGATATGGAGGCGCTGAACGCGGTGTTGGCTAAGTATCCGGATATAGCGGTGTACCGACATGTCGATGCGGCACTTTTCGGCGGTTATCTGCCGTTCACGAAGTATCAGCAGATGGTGAGCAGCAAGGATATGCATTTTGAGTCGATAGCCATCAGCGGACATAAGTTCTTCGGTATCGATTCGCCGTCGGGTTTGTTCCTCTGCACACGTAAGGTATATGACAACCAGCATAATTACAACGTGACGTATTTGAACGGCAACATGAAGATGATCAACTGCTCGCGCGATGCGGTACAACCGCTTAAGTTCTGGTGGCTGATTCAGAAAGTGGGCTACGACCAGTGGTCGAAGCAGGCAAACGGGATGATGGAATGTACGGCATATCTGCAGAATGAGTTGACGAAGATCGGCTGGCCTTGTTGGCGGAATGAGTACAGCAACACGGTATTCTTTAAACGCCCTTCACCTGAGATTTACCGCAAGTACAACTTAGCGCTGGGCTATGACGATTACTTTGGAGGTGAGTTGGCACATGTGGTGGTGATGCAGCATGTGACGAAGGAAAAGATCGATACGTTTATTGAGGCGCTGAAGGGCGAAATCTCCCAAAGCAATTGATAATCTACAAACGAGCGAAATACACGAAGATGGCGGCAAAAATGCCGCTTTCTTTGTATTCGGAGCACTATTTTGCGAAAAAAATGAAAAAAAATTTGCACATGTCGCAAAATCTTCGTAACTTTGTGCGATTTTTGGCTCGCAAGCCTGCGAAAGCCGAAAAAACACCCATGAGAAATCAAAAATCAAAAATATAAAATCAAAAAATTTTTATCATGGCAGACAATGAAAAATTAAATCTGTTGGCGGATTTTGCGCCGGTGTCAGCGCAGACATGGAAAGACAAAATCATTGCCGACCTCAAAGGTGCCGATTTCGATAAGAAATTGGTGTGGCGCACGCCGGAAGGCTTTAGCGTCCAGCCTTTCTACCGCCGCGAGGACCTCAAAGGCCTGAAGACGACCGTCTCCGCTCCCGGGCAGTTCCCCTACGTACGCGGCACCCGTTCAAACAACGAGTGGGCAATTCGTCAGAACATCTGCGCGTGCAAGAACGCTCGCAAGGCGAACGCGAAAGCGTTAGAGGTGCTCAACAAAGGTATCACGTCCCTCGGTTTCTGTCTCGACAAAGACAAACTGACGTACCATTTCATCAAGACACTGCTGAACGGCATCTACGCTCCGGCGGTGGCGATCAACTTCAGCATCTGCGCTTGCGCAGCGCCGAAGCTGGCGAACATCCTCGTGCGTTACTACGGCCGCATGGGTTATGACACCAAGGGCCTTATCGGTTCGATCAACGTGGACCCGATCAAGAACATGCTGCTGAAGGGCAAGGCGTTGACGCGTGAGCAGGTAAGCGCCAAGATAGCCGAGACAGTGAAGGCCGCCAAGTCGCTGCCGGGTTACCGCGTAGTAGGCGTCAACAGCGTCATCCTCAATAACTCCGGCGCTTATGCAGCTCAGGAGTTGGCGTACGCACTCGCTTGGGGTGCCGAGTACATGACGATGTTGACGGAGGCCGGAATTCCGAACTACCGCGCAGCCAACGCTATCCGTTTCAATATGGGTATCGGCGGCAACTATTTCATGGAGATCGCCAAGTTCCGCGCAGGCCGTCTGCTGTGGGCAAAGATCGTCGAGGCATACAAAGACCCGATCTTCACGACCGCTCTCCGCAACGCTGCTAAGATGAACGTCAGCGCAGAGACCAGCCGTTTCAACATGACCGTCTTCGATGCGTATGTGAACCTGCTTCGTTCGCAGACCGAGACCATGAGTGCTGCTCTCGCAGGTGTCGATGAGATTACCGTAACGCCGTTTGACGTCACCTACGAAGAGCCGACGGATTTCTCCGAGCGTATCGCCCGTAACCAGCAGTTGCTGCTCAAGGAAGAGGCGCATTTCGATAAGGTTGTTGACCCCGCAGCGGGTTCGTACTACCTCGAGAACCTGACGGCGTCGATCGCTGCCGAGGCATGGAAGCAGTTCCTCGACATCCAGGAGCGCGGCGGTATGTACCAGCTCGTTTCCGAAGGCAAGGTACAAGAGCACATGGCGGCTAACCTCAAAGCACGTCTCGCTGACGTCGCTAAACGCAAAGAGGTGCTCCTTGGTTCGAACCAGTTCCCGAACTTCACCGAGAAGGCAGGCAAGAAGATTAAGATTTCCGAAAAGGCATGCTGCTGCAAGGGTGCTTGCGAGCCGCAGATTGCTACGCTGCCCGTAGCACGTGCAGCCGAGGAGTTCGAGGCACTTCGTCTCGAGACCGAGGCAGCTAAGAAACAGCCGATTGCGTTCATGCTGACCATCGGTAACCTCGCTATGCGTATCGCGCGTGCGCAGTTCAGTTGTAATTTCCTCGCGTGCGCAGGATACAAGGTCATCGACAACAACGGTTTTGCTACCATCGCTGAAGGTATCAAGGCTGCCCGCAAGGCGAAAGCGGACATCATCGTCCTCTGTTCGTCCGACGACGAGTACGCCGACCTCGCGCCGAAGGCATGGAAGAAGCTGCAGGGCAAGAAAGAGCTCTTCATCGTCGCCGGTGCTCCGGCTTGCATGGAGGATCTCCAGAAGCTCGGCATCACCAACTTCATCCACGTCCGTTGCAACGTCCTCGAGACACTCAAATCGTTTAACCAACAACTTCTTAAAAAATAATCGCTATGAAGCCGAATTTTAAAGATATCAACATTAAGCAAGTTTCGGCCAGCAAGGTTGTTG
>CADBWK010000040.1 GCA_902798385.1 uncultured Bacteroidales bacterium | reverse complement strand
GGTAAAGATGCCGGACCTGCTGATTTATGTGAGTGCATCGTTGCCTACGCTTGTGGCGCAGATTCAGAAACGAGGTCGCGGTTACGAGCAGTCCATCAAACTCGATTACCTGCAGGGGCTGAACGATAAATACGAGAACTGGATTAAGGATTATAAGGGTAAACTGCTGATCGTAGAAGGCGATACCATTAAGTTCGGCAATAACCCCGAAGACTTCCGTTGGGTTACCGATCATATCGATGCAGCGCTCTTCGGTCTCTTCCCGTTTGAGTCGGAGGCTACTACCGGTAAAGAAATCTGATGATCAAGGTATTTACTCTGGATATTAACTGGCGTCAGCTCTGGCTGGATTATCGGTCTGAGTTTTTCTTTGGCGCCGTGCTCGGTGTACTGGTCGTTTTTAGTTATTGGGCGGCCTCGTATATACCGGAATCTATCTTTGAAACCTTGATTAATCCCGTTCAGTATGTTGTATTGATAACGGTATGTCTTTATGGGGCGTTCTTGATGTTTCGTCATCAAGGGGGGAATCAGATGCGGCGTTCTTGGGGCTGGGTGCTCCTTTCTTGGGCGGCGATGTATATCGTCATGTTGATTTCGCGGTACGGGTTTGGATATATGGCGGTAGGTGGTACACCTGACGATCCGCTTTATAACACTTCGCTTACGATAGGAAATATGTTGGCTTGGCTCCTTTTCATCTACCCCTCACAGGTCTTGCGACCGGGATGGCTCAATTGGAAAAAAGCGCTTATTGTTGTTCTGCCCATGATTATTGTCGGGGTGATAGACTATTTCGTGCCAGCCAATTTGATTTATATCATCATGCTTTATCCGATAGCGATTTTCTTTCTCTTATGCCGTCATATCCGTAAGTATCGCCGCTGGTGCGAGGATAACTTCTCTTCTATGGATAATATCGACGTGCAATGGATCGTGCGGTATCTGATCATGCTGGCGTTGTTGGGGCTGTCTTTCTATTTCATTGTGTTCTGGTATGTGCCGAACCGGATGTTCACCCAGCAATGGGTGTTTCTGCTCATTCTTGGGTACAGTACGGAGCAGATACTCTTCCGTAAGGATCCATGGGAGGAGTTGTTGAAAGAGGATGGAAAATTTGACAATACCTCTTCCTCTGATGAGGCGTCTCCGGCAAACAGACAGTTGTTTGAGCAATGGATGGACGAGAAAAAGCCTTACCTCAATCCCGATTTTCAACTCAATGACTTGCGTGCTGTGCTGCCGATGAACAGAACCTACCTCTCGCAGTTCGTCAATAGCGAGTATGGATGCTCGTTCTATATGCTGGTTAACCGCTATCGTATCGCCGAAGCGAAGCGCCTTATGACCGAGCAGCCGGATCTCAAGATTCAAGACATCGCCGACCGTTGCGGCTTCTCATCCCGTCGCGTCTTCTCCCAAATCTTCACTCGCGAAACAGGTACCACACCTACCGAGTGGAAGTAACATATGTGGAAAAATTGACACCTTGAGGGTAGTTTGCGTAAAAAATGATCTAAAAAAGGTAGTTTGCGTAAATTTTTGCACGTGCGTATTGCGTACGTGCTTGTTTTTTTATAATTTTGTGCGATTTTTTAACATGACAAAATCAAATCAACAAGATAACCCTAAATAATATAATGAAAAAACTTATTATCTATCTGTTGCCGTTTCTGGCATTGGTGGCTTGCCGAAACAACGAACCGGTCGTTAACACGCCGAAGAGCATTGTCATCCTCTATGAGAACGATGTGCATTGCGCGATCGACGGTTATACCAAGATGCGCGGTTTGGCGGATGCGATTGTAGCAGCCGACACAGCGTATGTGGGCTTGGTCAGCAGTGGTGATTTCCTGCAAGGATCACTTGCCGGAGCCATCTCGAGAGGTGGTTACATCGTAGATATCATGAGCGAGATGGGTTATGATGCGGTGGCATTAGGTAACCATGAGTTCGATTATGGTATGCCGCGTCAGCTGGAGCTGTTGCCGATTATCGGTTCGCCCGTATCGTGTACCAACCTGTATGAATACGTCAGTGCGGCGTCGGTGTACGCCCCGTATGTCATCAAACAATACGGAAACAAGCGGATTGCTTTCGTCGGTGTTTTGACCACTGAGACAATGAAAGCGGAGCATTATTCGTTCTATGACAGGGACGGTAATCAACTCTATGACCTGCGTGCGGAGGAGTTGTATAGTCTTGTTCAACAGTCAGTGGATAAAGCTCGTCGTGAAGGAGCGGACTATGTGATAGCTCTGGCGCATTTAGGGGAATGGGCGTATGAAGGTTGCGGCTCCCATGAGATGATTGCCGCTACGCGCGGAATCAACGTCGTGCTTGACGGACATACCCATTCGGTGATCCCGTGCGATTCGGTGCAAAACCTGGATGGTGTCTATGTGCCTGTCACCCAGACCGGTACGCAGTTTGCAAACGTAGGCCATCTGCTTATCGATACGGCAGGTCATTTCCATACATCCCTTATTCCGACCAAGGATATCGTCTATACCAACGCACGTGTGTCTGCCGTGACCGATAGTATCCATACCTTGCTTAACGGCGTCACGGAGCACAAGATAGCCCATCTCGATTTCGACATGCCTATTACGGACGAGACCGGTCAATGGCTCATTCGCAAACAAGAGACAGCGCTCGGAAATCTGGTAGTCGAGTCGTTCCGTCACGATGTACAAGCTCAGATCGGTCTGACCAATGCCGGTGGCGTGCGTAACGGCCTCAAAGCCGGCGATGTGACCTATGCCGATGCCATCTCCGTCGTGCCCTATGATAATGCCGTTTGTCTGATTGAGGCAACAGGTCTGCAGATACAGAATATGCTCGAGGCCTGCACGGCTTCTTATCCGCAGTTGGATGGTGATTTCCCGCAGCTGTCGGGACTGAAGTTCACGCTCCACGCTTCGGACCACTCCGTCTCCGATGTCATGGTCTATGACGAGCAAAGCAGCACTTTCGTACCCATAACCGCAGACGGTATCTATACGATCGGTACTTCGGATTACTATGCTACCGGCGGTTTCTATGGTACGCTCAAGGATTGCCCCTTGCTCAATGAACCGACGAAAATGTGCTATGATGTCTTAGCGGATTATATGGAGCATACACTCCATGGCATTATTCCCGATTCATACCGCCAACCCGCCGGGCTGATCACCATCGTTGAATAATTATATCAAAACAACAATAAATCATAAAAACAATGAAACGCAATTTTTATTGGATCATTGCATTGCTCTGTATTACGATTTGCTCGTCCTGTGCGAAGCAGAACGTGCCGGAGCAACCGCAGGGGTTTTTCTCTACGGAGATAAACCGGCTCATTGATGCTAACTATCCCGAAGTGGAGAATGTCGGCTACGCCGAGTTACGTATTCCGGCTAATCTGTTCGACCAAAAAGCCTTTACGATGCCGGCTGATGCGGCCGGTGACATGGACTACGTGGTCAATGCCGGCTACGCGGCCTATGTGAACGGCGGCTCTGTACGCGATGCGATCATGGGAAAAGCGCCTAACGATGTGGATTTTACGACCAATGCTACACCCGATCAGTTGGTAGAGATAGTGCCGAACACCACGATCTTTACCGCACCGAGTGGCTTTATTGTGGCGCAGGCATGGCATGGCGACGAGTGTACCGATATGGGTACCATGCGCTCTATCTATGAGTACCTGCGTGGCAAACCCCGTATTCCCGAGTCGCAGTACGAAGGCATCTTCAGCGAGTCCCTTCTCGAGGACTCTTATTCGCGTGATCTGACCATTAACGCCATCTATTACGACTATGTCACCGGCGACCTACTGGACTACCACGGAGGTCTGCACGATTTGCGCGAAGGCATCATCCGCTCCTTTATTGACCCGGATCTGGTGTACCCGCAGAACCCGTCCAACCTGCTTAGAACGGTGCGTTTTGCTGCACGGTTTAACTTCACTATTGAACCTGTCACTGAGGCCGGTATTTACAAACATCTGCCCGAATGCGATGCCCTCGGAGCAAGCGGTATAGCGTACAGTGTCAGCAGCGGATTCCACGATGGTAATATGACGCTTACTTATAGCTTGTACAAGAAATATGGCATCCTTGGCCGCTATTTCCTCACCCTCTCCGATACGCTCGATACGGAGGAATATAACGCCTATGCCGGCAAAGTGTATGCTTATCTGGATGCACAAAAATGCAATACCGTTGTGGTCAACGAGGCGGCTCTCTTTGCTCCCGTCGTACAGACTGCACTTGCAGGAAAGACGGTCACAGCGGATGAGGTAACCGCTACGTGGAACCGTCTGGAGCAAGAGTCCGGACAAGACCAATGGTATGAGATAGACGAAGAGGACAAAGCCGACATGTGCCAATTATGGTACCTTCTGAGCCAGATGAGTTCGGACGATGTCATCAACGATAGCGCCAAGGCGGCACAAGTACGCGCCGCTGAGCAGTTCGGCAACGCGGTTATCTTACTCAACGCCATGGCTCAAGCAGACAGCCGGTTGAGCAAATATACAGCCTT
>CADBWK010000039.1 GCA_902798385.1 uncultured Bacteroidales bacterium | reverse complement strand
TTGTATTAAAAATATTACGTTTTTACAGCCCCAAAAGGGCCGATTTTTATCGGCTGCAAAATTACTGCTTTTTTGTCAAGTGGACAATAGCTTTTCTTACGAAAAGATATACGATTTTTATTTTACCTGCCCCAGACGGTGCAGATGGCATAGCATCAGGCTGCCGTCTTCGCGGCGCAGATGCATGCCGTTGCCTTCGCAGAAAGCGAAGGCTTGACAACTTTTACAGGGCTCGGACTGCTTCATCCATGCGCGGTCACGATAAGGCTTGAAGCCATGTTCCCATACCTCCCAGAAAGAATCTTTGTAGATATTTCCCTGGTAGTACTTGCCGCGGATGGAGGTGCAGGCGGATATCGAACCGTCGATGAGGATCGAGGCGACGCTGATGCCGGCTGCGCATTGGTAGAGATGATCCCGGACGCGCCCTTCGTACGTACCCAGATAGCCTTCGCACGAATACGACACATGCCGCCCCGCTTCGCGTTCAGCGACGATATAATCCATGAGCGTTTTGAATTGCTCGTCCGTCAGCAGCAGTTCGGGGTTCTCGGCAGCCCTACCCATCGGGTCGATGCCGAAGATCCGCCAGTCGCGTACGCCTAAGCCCCAGAGCATCTCGCGGATGGCGGGCAGATGGTCTATCGTACGCTGGTTCACGCAGGTGACGACATCCCAGGCCAAACTCTTAGCTCTCAGCTCTTGGCTCTTAGCTATTAGCTTGATCGCTCTCGTTGCCCCTTCGAAAGCAAGCGGATGTTGGCGAAGCCAGATATGATCGGCTTCGAGGCCGTCGCAAGAGACGGTGATGGAACGAAGTCCGGCATCCAGCAGCTCGTTAAACCGCTTCTCCGTCAGCGCGAGACCATTGGTGACCATGCCCCAAGGATAGCCGCGTTGATGCAGGGCACGACCGATAGCGGCGAGGTCCTTGCGCATCAGCGGTTCACCGCCGGAGATAATGATCAGCACCTTATGCGGATCGACATGCGGCGTGATCTCCGTGTCTATCACATGCAGAAAATCTTCGGCAGGCATGTCCGGCGTCTCTACTGATGCCACGCAGTCACTGCCGCAATGCAGACAATGCACATTGCAACGCAAGGTAGACTCCCAGAAGAGCTGCTGGAGCGGGTGGATCTGCTTGAGGTTAGACCTCCTCAGACGCTCCAACCACAGCGCGATTTTCAGACGCAGATTCATGAATTTGTTGTTCTACTTTTTGCTGTGCCTCTTCATATTCCGGTTCCTCCAAATAATCCCAATAACCGGGAGCAGGGGCATAGCATGCCGCAAAAGTAAAAGCCACGCCGGTCAGCATACAGAGTTTTATACCCGCTCGCAAGAGTTTATCAATAAGGATACGCATCATAGTAGAAATGTTTTATTTTTTCTTTAATTGGAAGTCGTGATATGCCGAACCTTCGCCGCTATTCCAATGATCCTCCTTGGATACACCGGTACGGTCATACGACACACCCACCCGTACGGAGTCCGTGGCATAGATGCCCGCTGTATCCGTTGCAATGATATCCACCGAATCCACAGGAAAGACGGATGTCTGATCGAATTGGTAGTTTCCGTTTTCGTCCGTATAGGTCTCCATGGCATCGTCCGTATAGCGGCTATGCGTCACCACACGAATGTTCTCTATCGGCCGGGATGCCTCGTCCGTCACCTTCCCTTTTACCTCCAGCGTCGCATACGGACAGCCGTATTCCGCGATGATGGGAGGTTCAGGCGAACCGTATTTTTTCACACAACCGGTCATACCAAAGCCTAACAAGCCTATCACAAAAGTGATAAACGCATTGATTCCGGATAACATTCTTGCTTTCATAACGACTCGTGTTTCGATTTTGCGCTGCAAAGGTACAACTTTTTTACGGAATATGCAAATTTTAGGGTTGGGAAAATTGTTGGGAAAGTACAAAATCCGCTTTCACGAAGGCGTTAAATGGTTCATTACCATATACATACACGGTGTCATAGGTAATCGGTGCGAAGAGGATTTGCTCTTGATAAACTCCCATAGAATCCGTTGCAACCACCGTTACTTCCGTCGGTATCTCGCGCCCGCGGTAACGGATGATCGTATATTGTCCAGCGGTATCGGTGATGGCATAATTATAAGTGATAATATCCTTTTCGTTCGGTTCGCGTACGCCGAAGACGGAGACATAAATGCCTTGTAAAGGTTCGGATGACGTATTGGTGACCGCTCCGGAGATGATCATACGCGGCAAGCCCGGAGACATAGGCTCCATGCCTGCTTCTTTAGTTGAGCATCCTATATAGCAAATGCATATAAGGGTCAGTATGGTAAAAAGGTGCTTTTTCATGGCTTTTTGTAAAATTTGAACATCGTGTTACCTAATGAGGTTTCCATGCGAAGGATAAATAATCCTTCGGGTAGTTCGTTTATCTTTTCGGGCATTGTAGCCCATAAATGCCCGTTAAGATCAACCACCGTGATTTTCTTAACCCACAGATGGCCTACGAAATCGGTTTTCCAATACCCGATTCGGATAGTATATTGTCCCGGACGGGTAATAGGACATGAGACGGCGCCATAACTGACAGCAAAGAAATAATCTTCTCCTTGCCGGTCACTTTCCGTTTCTTGAACCGCCACGTACGAGACAGCGTCCGTCTGCGTTTGGATGAGCAAGGTGTTTCCCGTTAGCGAAGCGCGGAACTGGTTCGGGTCGGTCGGATCAGGGGTACTGCCGGTCGGTTTGTCCATCGGCATATAGTAAAAGACCGACATCTGCAACGGTATCGAGATCGTGTCATTCGCCATCAGGCAGATGGAGAGAAACAGAAATAATATGGTCAGTCCGGTTCTATGCATGTTATTTTTCCCGCGCAATGCTGCGTAATGTTTTTTGCAGGTCTTTGACGCTGACACCGAGGTGCTTGGCAACGAGGTATTTGTCTTTTCCTATACCATTTTCCGCGCGTATGAGTACTTCCGCCATTTGGGCGTACGACAAGCCTATCAGTACCAATACGCAAATACGAATCTCTCGTTCAGAAAGTCCTCTGCGCTCCAGTTTATCCACTATGCCGGAAAGACGTTGGTTGCAGATGAGGCTAAACTGCTGATAAATAGTCCAGTTGAGTTCCTTGCGCAGATCTGTACAATGACGTAAAATACGACATTGTTGTTCCAATGAATCCACTTTGCGTTTGTGAAGCCAGATGAAGATGAAACTGACGATCACCAAGAGCACGAGCAGCACGGCAACAAGAAGCACAAGGATCTTGGGAGAGGTCGACTTAGGTGCCTTGAGAGCGTTCTCCGCGAGCAACATCGCCTCTATCCACTCCGGGTTATTGCGCTCCAGATCCCGTTGAATGTCCGTTCGCGTTGCAGCCAGCGCGCGCACCTCATCCGCTTGTGCCGTTGAATCGCAGAAAGTGAGGATATAATAGACATCGTCCAGATAGCGCGGATTGGATGTCTGCATCACAACTTGTTTGGCATAGAAGAGCGCCGAATCGTTGTTGCCCATGAACGTATAAGCTTGCGCCATCAGCATGTGCATATACACCGATTCGGACGGACTCTGTTGCGCATAATACAGCACCGAATCGTACTCTTCGGCATAGAGACAAGCGGCAGCCTGCGATTCAAGCACTTTGTTCTGCACGGCGGTATCAGAACAAACAGACAAGGCTTCTTCCACCAGCCGCATGGCTTCCTGCTTATGCGCCAGTACTGCCTGTTCCCACGCCATGTTATTCAAGGCATAAGCCTGTGCAAGGGAGTCTTGAGCCAACTCGAACTGATAGAAGGACTGTTCATAAAGAGCATAAGCCAATTCATGCCGTTCGCCTATTCGACACATTGTCGCCATATTACTGAACGAACGACCTTTGAACGAATATTCGTGAGAATGTACACGAGTTGCCGCAATGAAAGCGTTCATCGCAGCCACAGGTTCGCCTGCCTCTCTATATTGCCTACCCTGCCGGTAATAATCCTCTGCCTTCGGCCCGGAGCAAGCAGTAAGACAAACGGTAAGCACAACTAAGATCCCTATGTATGTTTTTCTATGCAATTACTCCTTAACCATATATAATTGGCTGCAAAGGTACAACTTTTTTACGGAATATGCAAATTTTAGGGTTGGGAAAATTGTTGGGAAAGTATTTCTTCCGCCATTTATCCAGAGAAACAAGCAAGAGGTTTGAGGATGAAGGACTCGTCGAGAGAGGACAAGCGGAAGGTGCGGCGAGCAGCGGAACGGAGAGGTGAATGGGCGAAAGAGCGGGAAATAGTGGACGCTATAGAGCGGCGGATTGAATCCGCCTGGAATGAACATACGTCTTGAGAATGCGAGGAAACGTCAACGGGATCGAAAGAAACAGACTCGTCGGGATGAAGGGCTTTGTCGCGGGCAGACTGGAGCTGGCGGTAGATAGCAACGTAGGTGTATTGGTAGAAACGGGAGTAGGGTTTGAGGCCGGGTTCTGGAGTAGCGCCGCCTTTGACAACGGAGAAATAATGGTTAAAGAAGCGGAGACGCCATTCAAGGGCTTCGCGGGTATGAGCATGCTCCAAGGCGTGGGCTTGGCGCTGAGCTTGCTTGATGAGTTCACGATTTGCTACGCAGGCTGCAGACCAGGTCTTCGGGAAATGGTAGGTATAGAGTTGGAGAAGGCCGTGGGCGTAAGGCATTCGGCGGACAACGATGTGCTTTTTGTAACGGCGACCTGCTTTGACGGAGTTCATCGCGCCCCAGTAGGCTTCGTAGAGGGTTATAGGCACA
>CADBWK010000038.1 GCA_902798385.1 uncultured Bacteroidales bacterium | reverse complement strand
GAGGTGACCCCCAAAAGTTGGACGGATTAATAAATCTATTTGACTTGATTTTGAAAGTGAGTTCGGTATTGTACCGGGCTCATTTTCAATTTTAGTTTGATACGTTCGTTGTTATAATATCGGATATACTCTTTTAATGCAGCCTTAAAGTCCTCGATACTTTCCCATCAGTTGGCGTTTCACGCTGCCGATTTCTACGTCTCCGCCCCTTCCCTTCTATGTTTTCCCCGCTTAACGGGGACAACCTCTCGGAGAGGGGACGGTGGTTATATAGTTTGATACAAAGACACCGGACCTTCATGCCAGCGCTTGGTATTTTCTTGTTCCAATTGTTTGTACATATCGGAAGCATATACCTTGCGCATGGCGTCCAAGACGGACACATTGTGATGTCTCGCATACATCTCTGCCACTGCCAACACTTTGCCGGGCAACAAGAGGTACAGATTGTCTTGTGTTAACTTTCCGATCATTTTCGCACCTCCTTTGCCTCTATAAAGCGGAGATATAACAATGCCTTCTCCGTGTGGAATAACATTTGGTCAAAGAGTTCATATACTTTCAACTCGGTTAATAACGTGGCTTTGGATATAAAACCCTGTTCATATAAACCAAACTGCAGATATACTTTGTCATTGGCGACAGGTCCGTACACCAAATCATAGTCGTGTTGATATGTCTCGTCTTGCCTGTTCCGCATAACGAAATCTATCCACTCGTCTGACGGGCCATCAAACCAAAGCACTTTGAGTTCTTTGAGTGCCTTTTCGTCAAACTCGTAAACATTCACGTAGTTGACTTGATCTTTCGATTTTATTTTGCGTTCAGCCCAATCGTACGCCTGTTTTTCCGCGCAAGTCGTGTAAAAACCGGAGCCATAATCTAACGTGCGATTAGGCTCTATTATTCGCGGTTCGCGAACGATCGTATTACTTCCGTGATAGAGTATCATTTGTCTTGTAAAAATTCTTCAATCTCTTCCACAATCCATCGTTCTCCTTGAGTGTGCAAGACTTCATAATGTCTTGTTAGGTATTGGGTCACTCCTTTCTCGTCAAATAACTTCATTACATCCTCACCGGACATGTGATGACGCATTTTGTAAGCCTCCACACAAAAGGATAGAAAATATAATTCTTCGTTATTATTCATCGTCTTTGCAACTTTCGGCTGCAAAGTTACTACTTTTTTTCGAGATATGCAAAAAAAAACGTCCAAACCTTGCAAATTTGGAAAATTTGTTGTAACTTTGTTGCAGCCGATTAACAAACTAAATCCTAATACGTATGAAACGAATCTTCTCCCTTTTGCTTTTCGTAAGCATTGCTTCCTCTATGGTTTTTGCAGACGCATATCGCGATGCGTTAATGAATTACGTGAACAGATCGCAAGATGATCTTAACCGGATTCCGCAGGCGCTGGGCTCGTTTCTTCAGGTGGCGTTCCCAGGTGATTCGGCAAAAGCAGTGCAGATCATGACGGAATATGTCTCTACGCAGGCCGCTGAAGATTTAGCGGATATCTATGAACCCGCCTTTCGCAAATATGTATCGCTTGATGATCTCAATGAATTGGAAAACTTATATAGCGATCCTCATTATCAAGGGATGATGCAGCGCTCCGCCAAGGTGCTATCAGAAGTGAAACAATCGCCGGAGTATGCGCAGTTCATCACCTATTTCTCTACTGCTATGCGAAAGATAGCGCTCGGCAACAAACCGGAACCGCTACCCGTTAATGCTTCTATTTCGGAGGAATACCGTCAATTATTCCATACCTACTATGTAGAGTCGCAAATAGGCGAGGCGATGAACGGAGCATTCAAACCGATTTTAGGGATGCTGGAACAATCGCTGATTGAAAACGGAAGCAAGAATGCTGAAACTATGGTGGCAACTGTCGCTAGTTATATCTCTGACAATATGGAGACGCTTTACTTGAATATATTCAGCAAAACATTTACGCAAGATGACCTCCATCTGCTGATAGAGGCATCTGCTTCACCGGCGCAGAAACATACGATGGAAGCGACCATGGAGACAGTCTCTGATCCTTTTGGATTCTCCGCCTCTCTTCTGACCAAGATGTCCGCATGGCTCCAAGTGCATTATCCGGCATATGTCGAATCGTTCAACAGGGCGCTCGAAGAGCTCAAGAGAATGCAATAATTGTCGCAAACCAAAATAATGCTAATCCTTAAATCATCCCGCATATGGAACTCCCTTTTGCAGAATCGTGGAAAATCAAGATGGTGGAGCCGATCCGGAAATCCACCCGTGCAGAGCGTGAACAATGGCTTCGTGAGGCGAAGAACAACGTGTTCATGTTACGTTCCGAACAAGTGTATATCGACCTGCTGACCGATTCGGGAACGGGTTCGATGTCTGACCGTCAATGGGCTGCGATGATGACGGGCGACGAGAGTTACTCGGGTGCCCGTTCGTTCTTTGAGTTTAAGAACGTGGTGACGGCATTGACGGGTTTTGAGTACGTGATCCCGACGCACCAAGGCCGTGCGGCAGAGAACGTGCTGTTTTCGTACCTGGTCAAACCGGGTCAGGTGATACCCGGTAATGCGCATTTCGACACCACGAAAGGGCATATCGAGGCCCGCAAAGCCTTCGCTATCGACGTGACGTGCGACGAGGCGAAGGACACGCAGTTGGAAGCGCCGTTCAAAGGAAACGTGTCGCTGGAGAAGTTGGAACGCGTGCTCAAGGAGCACAAAGGCAACGTGCCGTTCATGGTACTGACGGTGACGAACAACACCGTAGGCGGTCAACCCGTCTCGATGGCGAACATCAAGGCAACCTGCGAGCTGTGTCATAAGTATGGTGTGGCGGTCAACATGGACTCGGCACGATTTGCGGAGAATGCGTATTTCATCAAGACGCGCGAACCGGGTTATGCGGACAAGAGCATCAAGGAGATTGCGAAGGAGATGTTCTCGTACGTGGATTCGATGACCATGTCGGCCAAGAAAGACGGTCTGGTGAACATGGGCGGATTCATTGCGACCAACCAAACGGAGTGGTACGAGGGCTGCAAACAGTTCTGTATCCCGTTTGAGGGTTTCCTGACCTACGGTGGCATGAACGGCCGTGACATGGCAGCGCTGGCTGTCGGACTGATGGAGAACACGGAGTTTGATATGCTGGACACCCGTATCCGGCAAGTGCAGTACCTGGCTTCCAAGCTCGACGCGTACGGCATTCCGTACCAACGTCCTGCAGGCGGACACGCGATCTTCGTGGATGCCGATAAGGTGCTGAGCCAGATTCCGAAAGAGGAATTCCCGGCGCAGACGCTGACATGCGAGTTGTATCTGGAAGCCGGCATCCGTGCATGCGAGATCGGTTATATCCTCGCTGACCGTGATCCGGTGACGCGTGAGAACCGCTTCGGCGGACTGGATTTTGTGCGTCTGTGCATCCCGCGGCGCGTCTATACGAATAACCACATGGATGTGATCGCAGCAGCGTTGAAGAACGTGTATGACCGTCGTGAACAGATCACACGAGGTCTCAAGATAACCAAAGAAGCACCGCTGATGCGGCACTTCACAGTGGAATTGGAACGATTATAATTGAACGTTCAGCAGACGCATATCCGTCTCGCGGGCATTGGGGCCGATCATGATCTCCACCTCGCCGGGTTCGAGGGTCCAGTGAGGGGTTAGGGGTGAGGGGTTACCGGTTACGGGTGATTGGTTATTGGTCATTGGTGACGGGTTACCGGTTACGGGAGCATAGTAGCCGAGGCGGTCGGCATCGATGGTGAACGTCACTTCACGGCTCTCTCCGGGCTCGAGGGTGATACGCTCAAAGCCACGCAGTTCCTTGTACGGCCGTACCCCTTTCGCTACGCGGTCGCCGATATAGAGTTGCACCACTTCCGTTCCTTTTACGTTGCCGGTATTGGTAACCGTCACAGACGCTGTGACGGATTGGTTATTGGTCATTGGTAATTGGTCATTGGAGAGCATCATCGGTCCGTACTCGAAGGTGGTGTAGCTCATGCCGTAGCCGAAGGGATAGAGCGGCCAGTTGCTGACATCGGAATAGCAGGTGATGTACTTGGCAAACTCGCCGGAGGGGTTGATACGTGAAGTACGCATCTGACGATACGAGAAGGGGTACTGTCCCACATGACGCGGCAGTTGGACGGTCAGACGACCGGACGGATTGACATCGCCGAAGAGGATATCTGCAACCGCATCTGCGGTCTCGCTCCCCCCGAACCATGCTTCGAGGATGGCCGGCAGATGATCGGTTTCCCAGTTGAGAACCGTCGGACGACCTGCGAAATGAACGAGCACGACAGGCTTGCCCAGTTTGGCCAGTTCGACCAGCAGGTCATGCTGCGCATCAGGCATCTCTATGTTCACGCGCGAAGCGCACTCGCCGGACATCTCACTTGCTTCGCCCATAGCGGCCACGATCACATCGGCCTGACGGGCGATACGAAGCGCCTCAGCACGCATCTGATCGTCACTCCGGTTATCCCGCATCTCGCGACCGAACATGGTCGCAATGGCCTCCGCCTGCGGGTCATAGAGCACATTCGAGCCCTTGGCATAGAGCAGTTTGGCTCCCGTGCCCTCAAGGGCATCCTGCAGTCCTTCCTTGATCGTTTTGTACTGCTCCGGTACCGCGGCTACCGCCCACGTACCGGACATGTTCGGACGGGTGTCGGCCAAGGGACCGATGAGGGCTATTGTGCCCTGTTTGCGTAGCGGGAGCAGGTTGTTATCGTTCTTGAGCAGCACCATGCACTCACCGGCAATCCGGCGTGCTTCGGCACGGTGTTCGGGACAGCGCATCACCTGTGCACGACGGGTGGTATCGCAGTAGCGATAAGGGTCGTCAAACAGGCCCAATTGGTATTTGGCTTCGAGCATCCGGCGGCAGGCTGCATCTATTGCTGATTGATGATTGCTGATTGCTGATTGGTTATCTGCGAGGTTCACCAGTCCGGCAGAGACCATGTCCATGTCGAGCCCCGCTTCGAGGCATTGGATAGCCGCTTCCTCTTTGGTCGCACAAACGCCGTGGTCGCAGAGTTGCTCCACTCCGCAGTAGTCGGACACGACAAAGCCTTGGAAGCCCCATTGGTCGCGCAGCAGGTCGTTCAAGAGCCATTGGTTACCGGTTGCCGGCACACCGTGGACGGTGTTGAAAGCCGCCATGACGGATCCTGCTCCGGCATCGACTGCGGCCTTGTAGGGCTGCAGGTACTCGTTGAACATATGGTAATCGTCGATATAGACATTGTTATACTCGCGTCCGGCTTCGACGGCTCCGTAGAGGGCAAAATGCTTGACGCACGCCATCATGGTTGCGGGGTCAGCGAGGTCAGCGCCCTGGTATCCGCGCACCATCGCTTCGGCTATACGGCTGCCTAAGTAAGGATCCTCTCCGCTACCTTCGGATATACGTCCCCAGCGACCGTCGTGGCATATATCGACCATGGGAGAGAAGGTCCAGCATATTCCGTCTGCCGTGGCTTCGGCTGCCGCTATCTGCGCCGATCGCTCCACCGCCTCCATGTCCCACGAGCAGGACAAAGCCAGGGGAATGGGGAAGACCGTCTCATAGCCGTGAATGACATCCATACCGAAGATGAGCGGAATGCCCAGCCGGCTCTCCTCGACAGCGATGCGCTGTATCTCGCGGATGGATTGGGCGCCTTTGAGGTTAAACAAACCGCCTACTCTGCCCTGCCGGATGTCCTCGGCGACGTTGCTCTCCCGTGCTGCGCCGGTGACGATATCGCCGGAGACGGGCAGGTTGAGTTGTCCGAGTTTCTCCTCGAGGGTCATCTGCGCCATGAGGTTATCGACAAAGCGGTCCCTATCCGCGTTCATTCGGTTCGTGTCGGATGCGCACCCCCATCCCAAGCAGCAGAGGATGCAGAGTACGGTCCATTTTTTCGTAAGTCTCATATGTTATTATTCGTTATAGTCCCCTATTCGTCCTTCTTAGCCGGTGTATGGAAGAGGACGGTGAGTTTGATGCCGACGAAGAAGTTCTGCGCCCGGTTGCGGTTATTGAACGCAGAGTTGAGCGGATGGGACATCTGCCATTTCTCCACCTGCATGAAGTTGGAGTCATCCAGCCATGCTTGTGTGCCGGTGTACGGGAGCCACAGCAAGCC
>CADBWK010000037.1 GCA_902798385.1 uncultured Bacteroidales bacterium | reverse complement strand
CGCCAGCTCTATGGCCGACATCTCGTTCCTGTTGCTGATTTTCTTCCTGGTGACCACCTCTATGGATGTGAACCAGGGACTGGCTCGCCGTCTGCCTGCGCCTATTCCGCCTGATCAAAAAGTGGAAGATAAGGATATCAACAAGCGCAACCTGTTGGTAGTGAAGATCAACTCCGCTAACCAACTCATGGTGCAAGGCCAGTTGATGGATGTGAAGCAACTCCGCGAGAGAGCTAAAGAGTTCATTAAGAACGAGAACGATGCCGATTACTATCCGAAACTCGTGGAGGAAGATTTCGGCGCTCCGTTCGGTGTGCTGCGCTATACCAAGGATCACGTCATCTCTGTGCAGAACGACGTGGACACCCAGTACCAGGCATACCTCGATGTTCAGAACGAACTCGTAGCAGCGTACAATGAATTGCGTGAAGAATGCGCGCAAAAGTATTTCCATAAGGCTTATAACGAACTCGACGAGGATCAACAGAAACAGATCCAAAAGATCTATCCTCAGAAGATTTCAGAAGCTGAACCTAAAAATTACGGTAACTAACATGGCAAAGATTCGTAGAAATGACAAACGTGAGATGCCGGCGCTCAATACGTCGTCTCTCCCTGATATTATCTTCATGCTGCTGTTCTTCTTCATGTCCGTTACCTCAATGAAGGAGGTATCCTACAAGGTGCAATTCAAGAACCCGCAGGCTACCGAGCTTACTAAGCTGGAGAAGAAATCCCTCGTGCGTTATATCTACGTCGGTACACCGACCGCAGAGTTCCGCAAGCAGTATGGTGCAGAGACCCGTATCCAACTCGATGACGCTTTCGCAGAGACCAACGAGATTGGCGAGTATATCGTCAATGAGCGTTCGTCCATGAAAGAGAGCGATCAGGGTTTGATGACTGTCTCCATCAAAGCCGACAAAGAGACCCGCATGGGTGTCATCGCTGACATCAAGCAGGAGCTCCGTCGTGCGTACGCACTGAAGATCAGTTACGCTGCCACGCAGCGCACAAGCTACTAAAAGAGAAGCCGCTCATCGAGCGGCTTTCTTTTTTATTGCAATCTCTTTCCTTTGACCTTCAACTCGCCGAGTTGGAGGTATTTCTTTGCTTGCGGCTTACCGTTGGAGTCGTACCAAGGAAGAACGCGTATATGCAGCGTCTCACCGGCAGGAACCAGTATCGGCTGGTCCAACTGTACTACGATCTGTTTGTTCTTCGGCAGCGCCGTGTTCTCGTAGATGGTCGTCACTCCACGGAAGGTATCACCGAAACCGTAGTTGATATGCATATTCATACCCACACCGCCTTTGGCCTTGACCGGTAAGAGGATGGACTCAATAACGAGACCTTTCTTCTTCTCCGCCGCGATCGTATATTCGATATAGCGATTCGCCACCTCGTCGATCTCTCCGGCCGGCCAGAGTCCTCCTGCAGGAACAAAACCACCTTTCTGCTTCTCTATATTGACCAATGACCATTCACCAATGACCAATTCAAAGGCCTTGCCTTTGGCATCAAAGGCCGCTTTCTTTCCTTTCTCCTCGATCTGCTGCGCATAAACGGCATACTGCTCTTTGCTCGGGAAAACCGTCCAGCTCTGCATCTCTGCCAACTCTGGGCTCTGACTGATCAACTCGTACGCCAGACTCGCGATCGCCATGCCGCCTTCGGAAGAGGTATGGGTCTTGTCACCGCAGTTGAAATAATGCGCCATACAGAACTCCTTTCCCTGCGTCTCATACAACTCCTCACTCCGAGCCGTCATATCCAGGAATGGTACACCCATCTCATCTGCTACCTCGCGCATGGAGCGAACATAATTCTTATTCTGTGCAAGCACGTGCCTTCCCTCGTCGTTGATCTGACCGTCCTTAAAATACGCCCGGCATATCGGACTCATCAATATCGGTGTGACACCCATCTCGCGAGCCTCGCGGATGTACGTACGCAGGAACTCCTTATAGGTCGTGTTGGGCTCGGTACCGCGCATGTCTGTCAGCGTGTCCTTGCTTTCGGCGCGCAGTCTGGCGTTCTGTACATACACATCCTCACCTTTGCATTTCTCATCGTTGTGGGCGAACTGAATAATGAGGTAGTCCCCTGCGCTCATCTGCTTCTTCACCGAAGCCCACAGGTTCTCCGTCTCGTAGAACGTACGCGTACTCGCGCCGCTCTTACCGCGGTTATTTACCTCCACGCTGTCCGTATTAAAGAAAGCCTGCAGGTACATGCCCCAGCCACGTTTGGGCGTGGCAGCAGGTGAATAACTCGACATCGTGCTGTCGCCTATCGTGTGCACTTTGCGTTTCGCTGCAGAGATGGGCAATGCGCATAGCGCGCATATGAGAATAATGAACGTTCGTTGCATAATATATAGTCTCCTGGTCTCCTAGTTTCCTAGTATCCTAGTTTATCACTCGGTTAAATTCTTTCGGAACAGGACTCTCGAAGCGCACGGTCTTCTCCGTTGCAGGATGGATGAATGCTAGCACTTTGGCGTGCAGACAGAGCCGGTCGATCGGACTGCTCTCATTGCCGTGGCCGTACTTCCTATCGCCCACTACCGGACAACCCTTGCTCGCCAGATGAACACGGATCTGATTTGTCCGTCCGGTCTCCAGATGTAACTCCACCAGCGAATATGCTCCGTCCGCCGACGTCCGCAAGGTCTTGTAATTGGTAATAGCAATATCGCCTCCGTCGTCCACCGGCGAAGAATAAACAACCGCATTGCGCTTGTCTTCCGTCAGCCAAGTCGTGATCTTGCCTTCGCGCGGATTCAGTGTGCCTTCGGCGAGTGCGATGTACGTGCGTTCTTGCACCAACTCACGCCAGTACTCACGCATATAATGCTGCAATTCTTCCGAACGCGCGAAGACCAACAAACCGCTGGTCTCCCTATCCAGACGGTGCACCACATAGATACCCGCGCGCGCGTTCTGTTTCTTAACGTACGCGCGCAGGATAGAGTAGGCGGTTGTCTCGCTGCTACCCGGTGTAGAGGCTACCGTCAGCAGTCCCGGTTGCTTGTTAACCACAATCAGATCATCATCCTCATAGACGATCTTCAGTTTCGGATGGGTCAACTGACTGTTGCCTCTGCCCGAACTAACCGTCACGACATCGCCCGCTTTGAGTGCAAAATCATGCCGCGTCTGCACGGCATTACCCACTTTTACACGACGTTGGCCAAGCAACTGCTTGACCGACGAACGTGCCATACCTCCCATCTTAGCGATCAGGAAGTCCATTAACTGCGTAGGCTCCGCTACGCGCAAAATAGTATCTTGTTTCCGAATCATTTACGTAAGAAAATCTTCGCCCAGTACATGTTCTCCGGTTTGGTCATTTTGATCCACGCGATACCGGCCATCGAGTTGATGACAAGGAAGAACGTGAACAGCACGATGGAGAATACATTGCCGAGTATGATAAACAGACCGATGCCCGCAGCGCTATAGATGAACCAGTAGATCCAACTATCCGTCTTGCGGTAGATCAGCCAGTAGTTGGCAAGGAAGGAGGAACTGATGAGCAATCCGCTCAGCAGTTTGACGGTGATGTTCTCCATGATCGGTTCATGATAGATAGCGACCGATGCCATGATCCAGTCACCCACCGTGATGAAAACCAACAAGGAAATCGAGAGAATCAGACGCGGCGTATCCAGGAACTTCGGCTCGAAGCTCGCACCGCCTTCATCCTTGTTGCGGCTCCATTTGTAGATCGACATCATCTGGAAGGGGATGAAGACCAGGAAGAAAAGGAATGCACTGTCGTAACCGCCTTGCAGCACAAACTGTACACCTAAGAGTATCGACATGATGATGCCGGCATAGAAACCCGTGTAGTTATGCGGGTCGCGAATCGTCAGAATATAGGCTACACCGATGATCGAAGCCGGAATGCCGACTACCCATGCCGGGTCGTGCCATTTCAATAACGTTACCGACGGAAAAATCATTTCCGCTAACCAAAGGAGCCCTAATAACGCTCCGAATAAAATAACTGAGATAATAAAATTGCGACCTAAAGCCTTCCAAAGATTTGCGTTTTCCATAATATCAAAATCTTAAATCAAAAATCATAAATCATAAATAATAAGGGGCAAGCACATGCCTGCCCCTTAAATCTTCCCGCATTACTTGCGGTTGCGGTTGCCGTAGCGAGACATGAACTTGTCCACACGACCTGCGGTGTCCACCAATTTGGACTTACCGGTGTAGAACGGGTGACTCGTGTTCGAGATCTCCAGCTTGATAAGCGGATACTTAACGCCGTCGATTTCGATCGTGTCCTTGGTAGCAGCTGTAGAGCGGCTGAAGAACTGAGTACCGTCAGACATATCTTTGAAAACTACTACGCGGTAGTTATCAGGATGAATTCCTTGTTTCATAAAAATCTAAGATTTTTCTGCTTTCAGCTTTCAGCATTCAGCTTTCAGTTTTTTTCTGATGGCTGATGGCTGATGGCTGATGGCCAATTAATACTCTAGTTAATTACTCAGCTACAACATTCAACTTGATGTCAGCTTTTACCTCACGATGCAGACGAGCCTGTGCGGTATGCTCTCCAATCTCCTTGATCGGCTCGGCGATAGTGATCACCTTCTTGTCGATCTTAATCTCCTGTGCTGCAAGAGCATCAGCGATGTTTTGAGTGGTTACTGTACCGAAGATCTTACCGTCCTCGTTTGCTTTTACTTTAACCTCGATTACGGTCTCTGCAAGTTTAGCCTCGAGTGCCTGTGCGTCTGCCAGAATCTTAGCAGCCTTGTGAGCCTGTTGTTTCAGGTTCTCTGCCAACTGCTTCTTGTTGCTCTCATTAGCGATGATAGCAATCTTCTGCGGCAACAGGTAGTTGCGTCCGTAGCCGTCACGTACTTTAACGATGTCGTTCTTGAAACCCAGATTAGCCAGGTCTTGA
>CADBWK010000036.1 GCA_902798385.1 uncultured Bacteroidales bacterium | reverse complement strand
TCGTTGCTTAGCTTTTATATTTAAATTTTAATATATCATGAATTCAAAAAGTGTAATTTTAGCCTTTCTTTGGATGCTATGCTTCACGGCATTCGCTCAAGCGCAAGTGACTGCGACGGGTGTTGTGGTGGATGCAGCAACGGGTGAGCCGATTATTGGAGCGTCTGTTCTGGAGGAAGGCACATCGAATGGTACGATTACCGATTTCGATGGTAATTTCTCACTTTCCGTTGGCAAGGATGCCATGGTAGTGATTTCGTATGTGGGCTATAAGACCCAGCAGTTATTCCCGAATGCGAACATGAAAGTCTCCCTTGCGGAGGACAGCGAGGTGCTGGAGGAAGTGGTAGTAACCGGTTATACGACGCAGCGCAAAGCCGACCTCACCGGTGCTGTCAGCGCCGTTAGCGCGGCTGACCTTGAGAAACAGCAAGAGAACAACCCGATGAAAGCACTCCAAGGCAAAGTGCCGGGATTGAACATCGCTGCCGATGGTAACCCCTCCGGTGCGGCAACTGTTCGTATCCGCGGTACAGGTACGCTCAATGCCACCAACGACCCCTTGTACATCATCGACGGAGTGCCCACCACGTCCGGTATGCACGAACTCAACCCGAACGACATCGAGTCGATGCAGATTCTTAAAGATGCTGCTTCCGCTTCTATCTATGGTTCGCGCGCTGCTAACGGCGTGATCATCATCACCACCAAACGCGGTAAGGAAGGTAAACTTAGCGTATCGCTGGATGGCATATGTCAACGATGGTACGGCGGATCCGAATACGAACGTGCTTGGTTACCGTTACGACTGGGGCTATAACGAGCAAGGCCAACCGGTTCTTAACAATATCTATCTCAATAAGTATCTCGACGCTGCCGGAACCGTACCCGTGAGCAATACCGACTGGTTCGCTGAGACCACTCGCCCGGGTGTCATCCAAAACTACAACGTATCCGTTTCGCACGGCGGTCAGAAAGGAAGTAGTTTCTTCTCGCTCGGTTATTACCGCAATGACGGTATCATCAAATATACCGATTTCGATCGTCTTTCAGGACGTATCAATAGTGACTATAAGTTGCTCAATGACAAAGTGACCATCGGCGAGAACTTTACCTTCAGCCGAACCTCCGAAGTAGGTGCTCCCGGCGGATTCATCAACAGTGTGCTTCAATATAACCCCTTGTTGCCGGTTTACAACACCAACGGCGATTTGGCACAAGCTCCTTCGTCCAGCGGTTTCCCGCAACGAGAGAACCCCCTGTCGATCTTGACGCGTAACAAAGACAACCGCTATACTTATTGGCGTTTGTTCGGAAACGTGTTCATCGATGTTAATCCTATTAAGGGGCTGCATATACGCACAACAGCCGGTATTGACTATGCGCAGAAAAAACAGCGTTTCTTCACCTATCCGATCACAGAAGGTGTAGTGGCTAACGATAAGAATGCCGTGGAAGCCAAACAAGAGCATTGGACTAAGTGGATGTGGAACGCCATCATTACGTATGACTTGGAGATCGGCAAACACCGTGCAGACTTCTTGCTCGGTACGGAGTTGAACCACCAGAAAGATGAATGGTTCTCTGCATATAAAGAGGACTTCATCGTGCTCAACCCGACCTATATGTGGCCTTCTGCCGGAACCGGTAAAGCACAGTCATACGGCGGTGCAGGTAGTTATTCACTCCTTTCCTTCTTCGGTAAAGCTAACTATACCTACGATAACCGTTATCTGGTATCGCTGACGATGCGTTATGACGGTTCGAGCCGTTTCGGTAAAAACAACCGCTTCGCCTTCTTCCCGTCTGTGTCAGCAGGTTGGCGTATCAGCCAGGAGAAATTCATGAGTGGTGCTTCATCATGGTTAGACGACCTCAAGATTCGTGTATCGTGGGGACAGACCGGTAACCAAGATATCTCTTCTACCGCACGTTACACCATCTACGAATCCAACTATGGTGTCAACGAAAACGGTGGTCAGAGTTATGGTACGTCTTATGATATTACCGGTTCGAACGGTGGTGGTATCCTTCCTTCCGGTTTCCGTCGTATCCAGATCGGCAACGATGATATCAAGTGGGAGACTACCAGCCAGACCAATGCAGGTATTGACTTTGCCTTCTTCAAACAATCGTTCTACGGTACTTTCGACTGGTTCTACAAGCAAACCAAAGACATCCTCGTGCTGATGACCGGTATCGGCGTGATGGGAGAAGGTGCTTCGCAGTGGGTGAATGCCGGTGAAGTACGAAATATGGGTGTCGAACTCAGCCTTGGCTATCGCAACCAGACCAAAACCGGTTTCAAATACGATATCACCGCCAACATCTCGCACTACTCCAATACCGTCGTGGATCTTCCTGAAACCGTAGCGGCCAAAGGAACCTTCGGCGGTAACGGCGTCAAGTCGGTAGTCGGACATGCTATCGGTTCGCAAGTGGGCTACATCGCCGACGGCATCTTCAAATCACAAGAGGAAATCGACAACCATGCCATCCAAGAAGGTGCAGGCCTTGGTCGTATCCGGTACCGTGACCTCAACGGAGACGGTATCATCACCGAGGCGGACCAGGACTGGATCTACTCGCCGGTTCCTGCCGTCTCATTTGGCGCGAACTTCTATTTCGAGTATAAAGGTTTCGACCTCACTATATTCTTCCAAGGCGTCGGTGGCGTGCAAGTCATCACCAAAGACTACAAGGAACAAACGGACCTCTGGAGCGGTGTGAATGTAGCTAACCTCAATAAGGGAACGCGCGTGCTGGACGCTTGGAGTCCTACCAACCCCAATAGCGATATTCCTGCGCTCTCGACCAATAATAACAATAACGAGACGCGTGTCAGCACCTATTTCGTTGAGGACGGTTCGTTCCTCAAACTGCGTAATATCCAGTTGGGTTATAACCTCCCCAAGACAGCGTGCGACAAGATGATGATGCAGAACTGGCGCTGGTATCTCTCTGCGCAGAACGTCTTCACCATCCACTCTGCTAAGTACACCGGTGCGGATCCCGAGAACCCGACCTTCGGTTATCCTATTCCGCTCACCGTAACCCTCGGAACTAAAGTAACCTTCTAATCGAAAGGAAAAGAATTATGAAAAAGCAACTATTATACTTAGTACTTTGTACTTTGTCACTGGGTACATTCAGTGCTTGTAGTTTCCTTGAGCAGGACGTGCCGCAAGGTGTCCTGACAGGAGACGAGGTAAATAACTCGAAGTACATTGACAATATATGTATCTCGGCCTACGCTATCTTTATCTCGTCTGAGGACGTGAACTCCTCGTTCTCAATGTGGAACTATGACGTGCGCTCTGACGATGCCTATAAAGGTGGTATCTCCGAGAATGACGGTGACGTCTTCCACCAACTGGAGATCTCGCAAGGCATCCTCACTACCAACTGGAATATCAACGACATGTGGGTACGTCTCTATAACTGTCTGAGCCGTGTCAATGCGGCAATCAACGCGCTCAACGCGATGGACAATAGCTACGAACTCAAGCAACAACGCCTCGGCGAGATGCGCTTCTTGCGTGCGTACACGCATTTCCTTTTAAAACGTCTCTATAAGAATATCCCCTTTGTCATCAAATCCGATATGACTCAGGATGAGTATGCGCAACTGTCCAACACCGAATATACCAATAACGAGGGTTGGCAACTGATTGCAGACGATTTGGAGTTCGCTTACGGCGTGCTGCCTACGACACAGGCAGATAAAGGCCGTCCTACCCAGGCTTCCGCAGCTGCTATGTTGGCTAAAGTATATCTCTATAAAGCGTACCGCCAGGACGATCCCGCTTCGCATCAGGTGACCGAGATCAACCGTGACGATTTGGCAAAAGTGCTTCAATATACCGAGGAGGGTATCTATACCGCCGGCGGTTATGGCTTGGAGGATGATTTCCATAATAACTTCCGTCCCGAACCCCAATATGAGAACGGTAAAGAGAGCCTGTGGGCTATGCAGTACTCCTCCAATGACGGAACAAACCTCGGTAACTGTAACTGGTCATATGGACTGATGGTGCCGGGTATTGAGGGCGTCACCGATGGAGGTTGTGATTTCTACAAACCCAGCCAGAACCTCGTTAACGCATTCCGTACCAATACCGAAGGACTGCCCTTTATTGACGACTTCAACTCCAAGGATTTTGATCCCGCCTCCGAGACCGCTGATCCGCGTCTGTGGCTGACGGTAGGTATCGCCGGCTTCCCGTATGAGTTTAATCACAAACTGATAATGAACCGTACCCAAAACTGGAGTCGTTCCAATGGTCTGTATGGTTATAACGTCACCCTCAAGCATAATGTCGATCCCGAAAGCGGTTACCTCATTCGTTCCGCCCTCTGGTTCGGTACCTCGATGAACCGTATCGTCGTTCGCTACGCAGACGTACTGTTGATGCGTGCGGAGGCCATGGCTCAACTGGGACGTGACGCTGAGGCTATCGAACTCGTTAACCGCCTCCGCAACCGCGCTTCGCGCAGCCTCGGTATGCTCTCCGGATATGACACAAACTATGGTGCTAAGATCCGCGTTAAACCCTATACGGATAACGTGAACGCATTGGCTCGCGTCAAGATGGAGCGCCGTCTGGAACTGGCTATGGAGTCCGAGCGATTCTTCGACCTTGTGCGTTGGGGTGAAGCGGAGCAGGTGATCAATAAGTATTACGTAGAGGAGGCTAATGACTGCCGTATCTACACCTCTGCGCATTTCACCGCTAATAAAAACGAATATCTGCCCATCCCATTCGAGCAGATCGCTGCTTCCAATGGACATTATAAACAAAACATAGGAGGATGGTAATATGAAAATGAATAAATTTATCGGAATACTCGGATTATTCGGAATACTCGGATTATTCGCAAGTTGCAACAAAAACGACAGCCAATTTAACGTGGACGGCGATTGTCACATCGACTCGCTGGTATTGGATGATATCTATCCCGGCATAGTGAACCACGCTGCACGCACCGTGATAGTGGAAGTGCCTGTGGTACACGATGACAACGTCATGACCATCACGACCCTTAATCTCTCTGCCGGAGCAAAAGCTACACCGGCGAAAGGTGCACAAGTCAATATGACATCGCCTATCGCCATTCACGTAGAGAACGGCAATGTATATCAGGATTATAAAGTGAGTGTGAAGCACCACGAGGCTAAAATCCTCTCTTTTAAGATCAATGACAAGTATATCGGTAGAATTGATCAGGTAGCGCACACTATCACTGTCCCGGTACCGGTCGGAACGGATCTGAAGACCCTCATTCCGACCATCAAGACAACCGAGGGAGCAACGCTTACACCTGCGGCAGGCGTGTCGTATGACTTCACCAACCCCATGGACTTCAATGTGACCTACAAAACCGCTTCGACGACCTATACGGTAACTGTCAAAGAAAAAGAGAACCCTGTTATCCTCTATCTCGGTCTTGCTGAGAATATGGAAGATCTTAACCCCGAGGAACAGGAGGCGGTTAACTGGCTGCTGGCTAATGTGGAGAACTCCGATTATGCTTCCTTTGATGATCTCGCTGCTAACCGTGTGGTACTGACCGATTGCAAGGTGATCTGGTGGCACTTCCATAGTGACGACGTTGTGCAAGGTAAGGTCGCTTTTGAAACAGCGGCTCCTGAAGCTGTCAACTACGTTGTGTTGGATCAACTCAAAGAGTATTATCAAGCAGGAGGTTCGTTCCTCTTCACGCGATTTGCGGTGAACATGCCGTATTATTTGGGCGAAAAGAGAAGTTTCCCGGACAACTGTTTTGGCAAATCCGAAGCGGAAGCAGAACTTGTTAATTCGCCGTGGGATTTTCGCATTACCGATCATACCGATCATCCGTTGTGGCAGAACCTGACCATGGGGGCGGAACCGGATCGTATCTATACCTGTGACAAAGGCTATCGCATCTCCAATACGTCCGCGCAATATAAGATGGGTTATATCTTTGCCGACAAGGCGGAATTCCGCGAGAAGACCGGTGCGTATGACATCGCTGGTCCCGAGGATGCTGTAGTAGCTTGGGAGTATAAGCGTACTGCGGAACACGGAGCAATCGTTTGTATCGGTTCCGGTTGCTACGACTGGTACACCGTGGCTGAACCCTCTGAGTACACCTCGTATTTCCACGAGAACGTGGCTAAGATAACCGAAAATGCGTTTAACTATCTCAAACAATAACGTTTTATGAGAGCAATCAATAAAATTGTACTTTGTACATTGTCCCTTTGTACATTCCTCGCTTCCTGTCAGGAAAATATCCCGCAGGAGCTAAAGGACTGGGAGAACATCACCGCTTATTTCAATTCGTCGGACGAGGTGAGCAGTAATACCTATTACAAACCCTCCGCAGGTTCCGTAGGTGACCCGCTGCCTTTCTATGATCCGGTAGCAAAGGATTTCAAGATACTCTATCTCCATAACTTTGAGCAAAACATGGAGGAGACCTTCCACCCCTTGTGGGGAGTACGTACCACCGATGCAGCCACCTACACCTCTATGGGTGAGGTGCTGCCTACCGGTCGTGTCGGTGAACAAGATGCAGCGCTCGGTACCGGATGCATCGTCTATGACGAAGCGCAGAAACTGTACTATATCTACTACACGGGTGAGCGCTACAAACCGACGGCGAACGAAGATCGTCAAGTAGTCATGCGTGCTACTTCGCCCGACTTCGTCACCTGGACCAAAGATCCGCTCTTCCGTCTTCGCGGTGGCGACTATGGCTACAGCACGCTTAACTTCCGTGACCCGTTCATCTGGAAGATGGAGGACGGCTATCACATGATCGTTGCCACCAAACCTGTTAAGGAAGGCACTACCACCGAGGAGAAAGACGGCTGTTTCGCGGAGTTCACCTCTGCTGACCTCAAGACTTGGGAGCACAAAGGTCGCTTCACCAAGATGGTATGGGATCGTTTCATGGAGTGCCCGAACGTCTTCCAAATGGGCGAGTGGTGGTATCTGACCTATAGCGATATGAAAGCCTTCGAGCGCCGTGTCCACTATCTCAAAGGACGTACGATAGATGAACTCAAAACGGCCACTGCTCCCCACTGGCCGGACAACGACGTTCAGCAAGGCGCACTCGACGGCCGCGCTTTCTACGCAGGCAACACCGCTTCCGACGGCACCGACCGTTATATGTGGGGATGGTGTCCCGAGCGACGTGGCAAGGACAATACCGACATTAGCGACAGCGAGGAACCGAAATGGGGCGGGTCGCTCGTCGTGCACCGCTTGATGCAACGCGAAGATGGTACACTCTATACCGCAGAAGTACCGGCTATCCGCAACAAATACAGCCAATCGGCTACCTGCAAAGTGGTTAAGAAATGGGGCGAAGAAGAAGGAAACCTGACTATTAGCGATAGTACCTACTCGATGAAAGCCTATAGCAGTGTGCTCTTCAATACCCTCGGCTACCACAACCATATAGCCATGACCGTTACCACCTCCGACAAAGCCGATCGCTTCGGCATCTCCTTCGTGCGTGGTGAACGCAAAGATGGCGACAAGACCTACGAGAAATACTACAGCATCATGGTCTGCCCCGACGGCAATAATAACTATATCCGCTTCGAAGAGGAGCAGGGCAAATGGGAACTCAAAGGTGGCGGCAGCTATCCTTTCCCAATTCCTGCGGACAGAACGTATAATATCAACATCTATACCGACAACTCCGTGCTTGTAATGTATATCAACGACGTGCTCACTTATACCCAGCGTATCTAT
>CADBWK010000035.1 GCA_902798385.1 uncultured Bacteroidales bacterium | reverse complement strand
GGGGTGGCCGAAGACACGTGGAGGACGGGTGTCCTTGATACCGGTCAATACCGTTGATGATCTGCTGATAAATCCGTTGCCGTAGCGGCAGAAGGAGACAGCACGCAGGTCGTACTGCTGCTCCATCGGATCGCGCTCGCCGTAGAAATGTACATTCTCGATACGGCCGCCTTTGATCATCTCCTTGTTGCCGGAAGCTGCATTATAGAGCGAGTCGTCGGCGTAGTAACTGCAGAGGTTCACCCACGCGTCGTCGGACTGCGTAGAGAGCTTGTACTGGAACTCGATATGGTCAAAGCCGTTGTAGTTCACATCAAAGCCGTCAATGACTACAGGCAGGTAATAACCCACGGAGTCCTGAGACGAGAGCGTGTTCATCACCCATTTGTCGTGCGGCGCGGTGATATTCACCGGACAGGAAACAGGCAGGTAATGGACGGAGAAAGTACAAGCGGACTTATTGAACGGATCGCAAGGAGACGCCAATTCAAGGACTATATTCTCGTAGTCATATCCCTCTCCGGCATATACCATGAGTGTCTTGACTACGACCTCGTTATGATAGATCTTGACACCTCGTCCGTCGCCTGTAATGGGCATTCCGTCCATCATCAGCCGTGCTCCGTGCGGGTTAGAGCCTTCTTTCTGCTTGAGGTAGAAAGTGATAGGCAGTGCAGCTCCGCCGAAGTCTCCTTCGCTCTCATTGGAGAGGCGGAGGGTAAAGATAGCGGGTTGGTCTGCCGGCACATTGCTGCGCTCGTGTACGTTAATGTCGATCTTCTGGTTCTCCAGGTTGAGCGTACCCGCCGAGAGCAGCAGAGCCGGCTCGTAGCTGGCAGTCGTGTAAGCCGGTTCATAGGGGCAACGCGAAGCACCTCCCTCAAGGAAGAAGACATAGGATCCGTAGAGGCTGTCGGGCGTGTTGTCGCTCAGATTCAGGGTGCTGTTTTGCGTAACAAACTCACGCGTATCTTCCGAACCGGAGTTGAAAGCGTCTTTCTTGTTAATCACCCGATAGACGCTGACCGACTCATGACCGAAGTTATCCGTCTCCAGCACAAAGCCCGTCTTTTTTGTATGGGTCGTAGAATGCGACGGATCAAAATCGGAATTGATATCAATGATAGGCGTGATATCGAAGATCATGTGGGCGCTACCGGTATTATTCACAATAGCAAAAGGCGGGTAAGACTCAGTTTTACTCCTTACCTTTTCCTCCCATAGTTTCTTTACCTGCTCGGCGACTGTCTTGCCGAATATACTTTTCCATGCGCTGACAATCCCTGCGCTGGGTTGAACCGATCCGCCGGGATAGTCTATGCGTTTGGTATAGGTATTTCCGTACTCATAGGTCTCGGTATGGGTAAGTTTGGTACCTCCGCTAATGGAGAACGTGCCTACTTTCTGCTTGCTGGTGCCATAGATAGCGTTTACTTTATCCTCCTCGTTGCGCAGGAAGACAACATCTATCCAGTTAACCATCTCTCTGTTGAGGGCTGCCACTTCGTTGTCAAATACCTTGTCATTCCCCACGGGAGTTAACATGACATAGGTCGAGTCGGCGGCGAAGGTAGAATCGGTCGGCAATACCTTACTCCAATAGGTAGGCTTGTGGGTGGCATTAGCGATCTGTTGGGCAGTAATGCTGTCGCAGGTCAGCAGCAGGTTGTCGCGTCGTTGGGCGAGTTGCGGCAGCAGGGTATGCTCCACATAATCATGCGTATAGATAAACGTGGAGTTCAGATAGGAGCCTACTTCGGTCTCTTCGCCGATGACCAGATACCATAATTTTCCTTTGCTATCCCTCGCCTGTGCGATAACGCGCAAGGTACCAGTATCGTCCGGACGAACACGCGCCATGAGAGAAGCATAGGTCAGTGAGTCGATCGGTTTGACCGCCTCCGTGATACCGTAATAGAAATTCTGCTTTGCGCCAATATAGACATCCGCCTGCTGGCCTACGAAATACTTACCATTACCCGTCTGATCGACGAAATACTTCTCATTATCCGTCTCGATACGGTTCGCCGTGGTAAAGATATAATGCCCTACTTTCTTGTAGGTATAATGGCTGGTGATAGGCAGGTCAAAGGTCAGTTCCGTACTGAAATCGTTCACATATCCGGCATAAGCGCCTCCTCCCATACCGGCATATGACCCCAACGACATCGTTACCTTATTTCCCCGTCCGATAGTGAGTTCCAGACCGAACTTGAAATCAAAGTCATAGGTATAGTTATAGGAGTAATTCGTACCCTCTTCGATGAACGAATAGCTCTGCGATCCGGGCGGGTCGCGAAGGATATCCAGGAGAACGATATCTCCGTGAGTGGAAGCGATGAAATCCCTTCCTTTCACTTTGTTGCCGGTGACGTAAGCGCGGATAGGCTGACTTTCAATAAATTGTCCTCTGTACTCTACACTGAGGTCCAGTACACGAATCGCATTCTCTCCGGTCTTCATGAACGAGACATAATTGACCGGAATAGTAATATCTTTCTGCCCGTTGTCGTCCAGTTGATAGGAGTCAATCTTGGTATTCTCGGCGTTGTACAGACCGTTATAGACCTTGAGGGTGCCGCCTTTGATGCGCACTTCTTCGTGAAGCGGTTCGGAGGGGTTGTTGTTGTAATAGTAATCCTCATGCGCCGTGATTCGGAACGAATAGTTGTCCATAGCGAAGACGGGCGCACCGAAGAGGTAGGTGTAGGCACCGACGGAGTCCTTGAATACCAGAGGAACGGTTATCTGTTCGTTCTTGATATTCTTGCGTCTCATCGTTTCCTCGCCGTAGTACCCCACCTCCATGCCATACCGGAGTTGGGTGCAGGAGATGTTTATCGGGTTATGGTAGGTAATGGAATAGGACTCGTTGTAGTGCACCGTGTCGTTGTTGAATACCGATATAAGGTCGTTATGGGCGGCGTTGCTCAGATCAAGCGTCTCGCTCGTCTTGCCATTGCCGAAAAGTGTGGCGTACCCGCGAGCCGTCGCCTGCGTAATCTTGTACCGCACCGGGAATATATCCACGGCATACTCGCCCGTCCGTCTGTCCGGATAGACGGTGATGCGTTTCTTCTCAAAGAGCGTTCTCGTGGAGTCTATAGTCTGGAGAAGCGTGTCTCTCTCCGGGTCGTTCTGCAGGTGCACAATCTGCGAGATGTTGTCTCCTTCGAGTTCGAAGACCATTTTGAGATCATCCCCCAAGTAGTTGGTACTCAACCCATGACCGAGCGGTTTGGAGCCCTGGATGTCACCACCTGCCAGACGTCCGATCAGACGCACTTTGGTTTGGTCGTAGATACGGATTCCGTCGAGCGCCTTAGTCAGCGTCAGCAGACTATTTCCTTCCATTCGCACGAAGCCCTCACCGGCAAACCTGTGGTCTTCCTTGACCGCCTGCAGCGTGAATCCTTCCCCTTTGGGCACAGCGAACTCGAAATTACCGGAAGCGTCAGTCTTGTAGGCATTCCCGCCGATTTGCACGAGTTTGCCATTAATCAGGAAGTTCGCATCGCGCACGGGAATCGTACTGTTCTCATAGAGGACGCGTCCGCTTACGCGAACAGAGGATATATTCTCGAAGTCGATGTTCTGCGCCACACTGTGGTCCAGCGAGAGCGTCACGGGCGCGAAAGTAGCGGAGGTGTTGTTATACCGGAACTCGGCGGTCTGGCTCACAGGCGTTACGGCATACTGCGCATCACCGCAGTAGAGCACGCTGTCAAGCAGGTAATTGCCATTTTCATTCGTGAGCACGCGCTGAATAATTGCGCCGTCCGAGACACGCGAGACGTTCACCTCGATATTCGGACAACCTGTTCCGTCCGCATAGGCGATCCGGCCGCTGATCTTACCGTACGGGTTACGGCTACCGGTAGTATTAGCTACATCGCTCCGGGTCGTGCCGTTGCATTCATAACTCATTTTCAGCTGGTATTCCCATTCATTGGTAACAGTCGGATCCGCCTGGGTGTCCTTGTACCAGTTCTGGGTCAACCCTTCCGCCAAGAGCGTCCAGGGCACTTGGTTATTCGGACGAGTCTCTACGGAATAGGTACCTACATCGCCTTCCGTCGGTTCCCACGTAAGGAGCACATACTCCGAATACTCTTTTTCCGAGCCGGAGAAGGTGTTGATATTAGCGGCGTCGGTATAATAGAGCGTCGTGCCGCTCATCGGGTACACAGGTATGGTATAGGCATAGTACGAGGAAAGATCCTTCACAAGGATACCGGTGGTGTCGATATAGGTCTCATATTTATAGTGGGTACAAGGCGTATAAGCCCGATCCGTGTAGGTCAGGTAGATATTAGAAGTACCGTTATAATAATAGGGGTCGGTGGAATATTTGGCTTCGTTAAGCGCCTTGATGATGCTGTCTTGGGGGATCTCGATGAGGATGGTGTCGTTCTGTTCCAACATTATCTTGCGCAGCATCAGTTTCTGTTTCGGATCCCAGTAGCGCGTCACGTAGCCCGGATCTTCTTGTGTGAATGAGCCGCGTATGCCGTTATACAACGGCCAGGTCAGAATCACCTCTCTTGTCGTATTGAAATCCGGTGCCTTCCTGTACGAATACGAGTAATAAGCGGTAGAGCCAAAGTTCTGGATGATATAGTTCTTGTATTTCGGTACCGTAGCAGTGGTCGTGGCAGTATAGGGGTTTCCCTCCCATCCCCACACAGAGGAGGAGGCACGACGGATACGGTAATAGATATTATAACTCCTCTCCACCGGGTTCCACCATGCGGCTTCCGTCGAGTCCACGTAGGTGTAGGTCTGAATATCGTTAACGGTGGTAGCAGAGTCGTATTCCAGGGGGATAAAACCGATGGACTCGGCATCCGAGAAATCCGAGTGATAAGCACGCTCAATCTCTATGCCATCACCGTACAGCACGTCCTCTTCCTGAGGGTAATGCACCTCCCAAGTCAGACACTTGTACCGATAATCGGCGTACCATCTGTCGAGCCCTTCATGGTAGTAGGTGTATCCTTGGGATTGCAAGTTATGGAGTTTATGATAGGCAGGCACATCAACGCGATTAGACCAGACCCACCGCCAGGTCGTATTATCGACACTGCGCAGAGAATAGAAACACGCCCGCAGACCATGTTTTACGGTATCTTCGGGCTGTACAAAAAACATATCCGCACGCTCTGCGATCATGTACTGCGTAGCATCGTGAGAGGTGTAATAGCGGGAAACATCCGTCATAGAGGTATATACCATCGCCAGTTTTCCATATCCGGCAGGACCGTTCTCGTTAGAGGCGTAGAAGAAAGGTTCGGTGATAGTAGGAGCCATATCCGGGTCTGCTCCGGTAAAAATATTGAAATCATAGGTCTTCGTTTTGAAGTCGGCTCCGTTCCACTGATGGTGATCGGTGGTGACATACAGTCGGAAATCCTCATTATCCAGCTCTTCGGGAGGATACCAATCGAACTCAAACCATGTCAGGTGGTTCGACTTGTCCTCGCGCTTCACTTCGATCTGCTGCACCGTACCGTCCACCACAATCGTGCGCTTGATGCCGTCGTAGGTGTTGGTACATTCAATCACACCGCCCCAGAGCTGCACCCATACTACCCCTTTGTCTTTCGGCCACTGATGCTGACTTTTAGCTCCGGTATTATTGTAGTAGTTATCCGCCCAGTAGTGGAGATAAATGGCCTCTTCGCCGCCGCTCACACGTTTCGTATGCAAACGACTACCCGTAGCCTGACACGTCGTAGCAGGATCGTTACCCAGACTCTGGTTATTACCACGACCCGCATTGTGGTCGTATCCACGTTCGCTGAAGAGCAGCACCTTCACATGGATCTTTCCGTTGCCGGCAGCATAGGCATCGTAGTTGTTCTCGTTTTCGAAGTCCACATTCGCCTCTGCCGCCATAAGCGGAGAGAAGTGAGACGTAAAAATTGTTAGCAGTACAAGGACTGCCCAAATGAGTTTTTTCATATATAAATCATCAATTATCAACAATCCGCTGCAAAAGTACTGCTTTTTTTTGACATACGCAAGGAAAATCAGAGATTTTCGGGAATTTAGTCATAATGATTTAATTTTTTGATAAGTTATCAAACATAAAAAAAAGGCTCACTACGGAGTGAGCCTGAATGGGGTTAGGGGTTACGGGTTAGGGGTTAAGCCTTGAGTTCCTCGGGGAGGAGAGGCATGGCTCCGCGCTGTGTGCAGACGTAGGCAGAGACGGCTACGGCTTTCTCATGCGCCTCGCGGATGGATTTGCCGAGGAGGAGTTGGGCTACGAAGGTAGCGGTGAAAGAATCTCCGGCACCGACGGTGTCCGCCACCTGCACTTTGGGCGTAGCGACATAGCTCTCTTCGGTCGCGGTGAAGACATAAGAGCCGATGGCACCACAGGTGAGGATGAGCATGTCCAGTTCGTAACGCGCGATGAGTTCCCGGCAGATACGGCGTGTCTTCTCAGGGTCCTCGGCGATGAGTTTGCCGGGAACGGTCGGTTCGCCGAGAAGCATGGTCGCTACGACATCGAGTTCCTCGTCATTGATCTTGAGCACATTCGCCCGCTGGAGAGATTCCGCAATCACTTCGGCGGTGTACCAAGACTGCCGGAGGTTGATGTCAAAGACCTTGAGTGCATTCCCGGGCATAGCGTCCAGGAAAGCCTGGATGGTCTCCCGGCTGGTTTGTGAACGCTGCGCGAGCGAACCAAAGCACGCGGCCTGCGCCTGGTGCGCGACCTCTAACATGCTGTTGGTGAGTGGGATGTTATCCCAGGCAACGCCGAGACAGATCTCGTATTGCGGTACACCTTTGTCGTCGAGGGTGACCTTGACCGTGCCGGTAGGTTGATCGACGACGGGTAAGATATGATTGAGGTGCACTTTCTCGAAAGTATCTACAATCTCATCGCCGAGTTCGTCCGCGCCGATCGCGGAGATAGCACATCCGTTGAGTCCGAACTGCGAGACATGATAAGCGAAGTTTGCGGGCGCGCCACCGAGTTTGCGTCCTTCCGGGAGGCAGTCAAAGAGCGCCTCGCCGATACCAATAACGTATTTTTTCATTATGCTCTGATTTTAATTGTCAAATAGGAGAGATAGAGCGCACCGACAGCCATGACGAGGACGGCGCCGAGGGAGCCCATGATATCGGACATAACGCCCATGCCAAGCGGGAAGATGGTTCCTCCGAACAGTCCCATGATCATCAGACCGGAGATCTCGTTCTTGTGCTCAGGGTCGTGGTTGAGCGCCTGGGCGAAGCAGATAGAGAAGATATTGGAGTTACCGAATCCGACGAGGGCGATACCGGTATAGAGGGCAGCCTGCGAATGGCTCACGGCGAGAAGGATCATCGCTGCGATAATCATGCATACGGAGATCGCGAAGAACACTTTCTCCGGGATGATCCGCAGGATGGCGGAGCCGGAGAGACAACCGATGGTACGGAAGATGAAATAGAGCGAGGTGGCAAATCCGCGAGCCGCTCCATGAGGATCTTCGGCGCCGTAGTGTTGGTACCGACATCGATGCCCACATGGCACATGATGCCTAAGAAACAGAGGAGGATAAACGGGTTGCCAAGCAGTTTGAAACACTGCGCGAAAGACGATCCTTTCGCTACCGGTTCCTCATGGATGGACGTGAACGCCAGCGCAAGGATAGCCACGATACCGATGATGGCATAGATCGGGAAGAGCACTTTCCATCCCAATCCCATGTGAGGGATCGCCGCCGTAGCGCCCCACATGGCGATATACGGTGCGAGGAAAGAGGCGATCGCCTTGACGAACTGACCAAAGGTCAGCGTCGAGGAGAGGTTTCCCGTCACGATATTCGACACCAGCGGATTGAGCGAGGTCTGCATGAGGGCGTTACCGATACCGAGGAGCGAGAAAGCGCAGAGCATCATCGCGTAACTCTCGCCGCAGAGCGGCAGAATGAGCGACAGGACGGTGACGAGGATAGAGAGAAGGACGGTCTTCTTACGGCCGATCTTATTCATCAGCATGCCCGTCGGCACGGAGAAGATAAGGAACCAGAAGAAGACGAGCGAGGGCATGATGTTCGCTTGCGCATGCGTCAGACCGAGGTCCTGCTGCACGTAGTTGGAAGCGATACCCACGAGGTCCACAAAGCCCATGGTGAAGAAACAGAGCATCACCGACAGAAGGGCAAATTTAGAAGATTTTTGTGTATTAGACATATTTATAACGAATGAATGTTTAACGGATGAATGTTTAACGGATAGTATATATTTTTGCTTCTCCACCTTGCACCTCAAGATGGTTGTAGGGTTCGGAAGGGAAGACGAGGTTGGTCATCGACCAAGCGCCTTTGGCATCAAACGCCTCAATCGAACAATGATCGATAAAGAGAAGAACCTTATAGGTATCGCGTTTGATGAAGAGCGGCGCGACCGTGCGTGCTGCAAAATCATGGGAGAAAGAGCAATCGCCCGAAGCGGTACGATCCATGGAGAAGGTGCGTCGGTGCACATCGAGGTTCATGACCACTTTCTCCCCTTTGTCGTTGGAGAGCGTGATGAGCGCATCCTGTTTGCCGTCCAGCTCCAGTTCGACGATCCCGGCATCCGGCAGGTATTTGGTCTCCTCGCCACGAAGCGCCAAAGACTCCGGAGACGGTACAGAACCCAGACGAAACTCGCCTTCGTCATCCGTAAAGAGGAAGAGATCGCGGGCGATAGTATTCTGCGAGCGGAAAGCGACGGTAGGAACGACT
>CADBWK010000034.1 GCA_902798385.1 uncultured Bacteroidales bacterium | reverse complement strand
TTTCTCGGTAGCGGAGTTGAAGACGCGCTGGGTGACCTCGATATTATCCTTCTCGTTGAGATAAGTCTCGTAGGCGTTGGTGAGATCGAAACAGAGCTGTCGGTACTGGATTTCAAGATTGTCGGAAGTCTCGGAGAGGGTGTTTTTCGCCTCCTCGAGGGCAATCTTCTTCTCTACCACTGCTGCCGCGCGTTTACCGGACGACCAGAGCGGCATCTTGACGGTCACTTGCACCACGTTCGGGGGCGTCATACGCATACCTCCTTCGCCGTAATACTTTTGGTTCTGGCCCATCCCGCCATGTGGACGTTGCGTTTGGCGAGTTCGACCTGTTGCTGCAGGAGCTGGTAATTGAGGTTGTTCTCAATGGCGAAGTTCTGGCTTAGCAGATCCAAAACGCGCTCGGGGGAGAGCACTTCGTCCATATTCTCCGTGAGCACGAGTTCGGTCTCCACCGGCACATCAAGCAGCACTTTGAGACTGTTGGTTGCGAGTTCGACATTTCGTTTCTGGGCGTTGATATTATTCTTGAGGGTATTGACGCGCACGCGTATCTGGTCCGCGGAGGTCTGCTCGGCAGCTCCGACATTCACGGCATTCTGGGTCATCTGCTCGAGGTCTTGGATATTGACGAGGCTGGAGTCTAAGAGTCCGGTGATACTCTGTAGCGCCAAGACGGAGACGTAAGCGCTCATGACGCTACTACGCAGCTCGTTCTCGGATTTCTCAAGGGCGATCTTCTTCATCTTGATGGCTACGTTATTGAGCAGGACACCGACGATGCCCTGGCCGTTGATACCTATCGTAGCCGTCGCGCCCAAAGCGCCAACATTCGGCATGTTTATATTCACATCAGCGCCCATCATGGAGAGGGTTGCACTATAGCCGAGGTAGTTACTGTAGCTATACGAACCATCTACCTGCGGCAGCATCGCTGCGATGGTCTGCCAACGCTGGGCATATGCTTCCTGAACCGCCAACGAGGCGTTCTTAAGGCTGCGGTTCTGCTTGATGGCATAGTCCTGCGCTTCTTTGAGCGAGACACTCAATACCTTGGGTGCGGCCTCATCGGCCGATTTCTTCGACCCGTGCGTAGCAGCCATCACATGGTCTTCCGCCATGACCGCTGAACTCATCACGAGCATCGCGGCGAAAAATAAAATTGCTTTTCTCATTATTGTTGATTTATTGTTTTTCGTTAAACAGTTTGAGTCCCTCATCGCTCAAGACGCCACGTACAAAAACATCCATCGCGGTGTGCCCCAACTGATGCATGTTATGTCCGTGTCCTTCGATCTCTTCAAAATCGCGAATAGCATCGTTGTGAATCTTAGCAAACAGCACCGCTATTAATTCTATATTAAGGTTCGCGCGCACGAGACCTGCTTGCTGGCCCATCTCCAGATAGCGACGGATGTACTCTTTCTGAGTCTCAAAGCAGTTTACCTGGAACTGCGCGAACTGCCGCGGGTAGTATTTCTTGAGGTCATAGACCAACTGCGGCACACGGCGCACGTCGTTCTTCTCCGCCTCCTGATGCTTGATAAATTTCGCAACAAGTTGCTTGAAGTCGCCCGTCTTAAGCAGACTCTCCATCTTCGACGCCATGTAGTCGATATTGGCCTGCAGCAGCTGCTCCACCAACTCATCCTTGGACGCGAAATAGACGTAGAAGGTCTTCTTCGAAATGCCTATTTCACGGCATATATCGTCGATGGATACGCTACGGATTCCGAGGCGAAAAAACATCTCGCCCGCCGTCTTGATAATATGTTGTTTCTGGTCCTGACTCATCTTATTCTCAAAACGGCTGCAAAGGTACAACTTTTTTTTGATATATGCAAGAAAAAAGGAAACTTTTTGCACTGAAAAAGTTTCCTTGTAATCCATACTTGTCAAAAATCGACTATTTGACGCGCGATCCGGTAAGAGTATAAACGGCTCCTTCGCGGACTATATAGATCTGCGAGCCTACAAGCACTTTGGATGTCTTGTGTTGATCCAAGGAGAGATTCTCCAAATCGGTTGTTCCACCCTCATTGGCATAGAGAGACTCTAAGGCAGAAAGAGTAACGGGGACATCCTTTTTATCACCCCAGATATACTCCACCAACTCCGGATAGTCGATGAACGGGTTACGGTTCAATTGTTTTTTATCGCTTTTGTTATACAAAGGATTCCCGTAAATCACCTCATTACGGATCAACTCTTTCTCCGACACCGGATCCAGGCGATGCCATTTGAGCATCAACTCGGCAGTATAGTCATCTAGGCCGTTATTGTCATTGCCAAACGCTCCACCTGACCAACCGGCACATTTGTCGGCATAACAGGTAGCCATATAGAAATAGCTACGAGCTAAATCGCCCTTATACTCATCTGCGGGTTCATAGACCTTTCCCGACCACGTCTCTGTAGGAGCATAGGTTTGATTATTGTAAGTATAAGGAGCGATACTATTGTCTGTTCCTTTACTCAACTTACCCGTCTCGGCGCATTTGTTGGACGAATAGGCTGTACTATCCCCTGTAAACTCGCCATACAAATACGAACTACGGTTGTTATTTGCCTTACAATCCGTTGCATAGACATGAAAAGCATCTGCCTTCATAGGCGCAGCGGAATTGAACCACGATTGCGGAACTGTATGTTCACGATTCATACCAGCCCCTACAGAACCGGAAGAGGACCAAGAGATGTCACCACTGACCGTGAAGGTACAATTCGTATAAATATCTATGATATGCTGACCGTCGGCATTCTCCGTATCTGCCCAACGCAACAATGTACTTAAACCGCCATATCCCACATCGGTATGAGATTTGATTCGGTTATGCAATGCTAAGCGAAGCTCATTGTCGGATAGTCCATTTGCGGTGGCATAATAAGTCTGAAGGGAGGTAGATGAATCTACTGCCCAGATTTGCGCCACGAGAAGCAGCGCGAGAAGAGAAATCAATGTTTTTTTCATGATATCATTTTTAGGGGTCAAAAAGGGGGAACGCATTCCGCGCTCCCCTTTTTGTATGACATAGGTCAATTAGCGAACTTGTGCACCGCGAACGTCAAACATCTTGTTGTCGCGAACGATGTACATAACACCATCAACCATTACTTTCTGAGCCTTCTCGGTCAGAACTACGTTCTCGATACCTTCCGGAGCAACAGCGTGCTCGAGCTTACCACCGGAGATCTCGTAGTTGTGATAGTATTTCGACTCATCATCCGGGTTCTCTTTATCATAACCAAAGTAGTGTGTAATCGGACCGGTAACAACAACGTAGTCACCCTCGGCTACCGCAGCGTCAATCTCTGCGCATTGGTATGCTTGGAACTCGCCATATGCTCCTGCCTCATCAGCCAGATAGAATGTATTGGTTTTGGTTCCGGAGATACCTACTACATAGCCGTAAACAGCATAAATTTGCGTGGTCGATTTCGATTTGCCCTTGTCCGGATTCAATGCCTCTGCGATAGCGATGGCTTCCGCTACGGTCAGTTCCTCATACTCTACCACAGGAGGATTCGAATTTGCACCGATCATCTCTGCGTAGTAACCACCGGTTATCTCAGTAATGGTATCATTCGCTGCTTTTCCGTACGTCATCAAAGCACCTGCATATACCATCACGGTATCCCCTTTGTGCAGAGTTTCTTGAGCTTCCATCAAAGAGGCCCATTGTCCATTATTCTCAGCTCCACCCTGGAAGAACTCAATCGAATCGGTCGGGTTCTCTACGTCGGACAGCCAGAAACTAACTGTTCCTTTAAACGGATCATATACATTAAACGGAGCACCCATCAATACACCCACCACATAGTGATCATGTTTATCCTTTTGAGCAATCAAAGCGTTTGCCGCAGCCACACTGATAGTATCAGCCACCCACGTATCGATGACCGGTTCCTCTCCATTCAAATAAATAGCGACAGAACGAATTCTGTTATGGCCACTGCCAGCTTCTGTGGTAAAAAGAATGGTTTCAGCACTTCCAGTCCACATCGCGTCAGCTTTGGAATAAACACCTGCATCAACGGTATAGTCCTTGTCATTCTGCGTAAAATCAAACACAATGGTAGTAATCAAGCCTTCTGAACATGCAATAGTCATAGTGTTTCCACCATACGTTCTTGCTCCGGTACCTGTTGTGTAGTATTTAGGTCCATTCGATCCAGAACCTTTTGCTAACGTAATGGAAATAACGCCTTCCGTAACAGCTACACCATCCAAGTCTTGCTGATTTGCGTAGCCTTTAGCAGAGTAGTCGAGAATTATCGGCTCTGCCATCATACTGCCTGCAAAGAGGACAGCTGCAAAAAGAGATAAAAACTTTTTCATGATTAAAAATTTTTAAATTAAATGAATTTTGTTAATTAAAATATGTTTTATAACATAATATGTTACAATACTCACCTTTTCGCTGCAAAGGTAGGCATTTTTTTTGACATGACCAAATATTTTTGCATTTTTTTACAAAATTTGTCTTTTCCTTGCATATTTCAGAAAAAAGTACTACCTTTGCACCCAAATTCGGTTTTTATGGCAAAACTACTTATTATAGACGACGAACGCGGTATTCGGAACACTCTGCGCGAGATTTTAGCCGACGAAGGACACGAAGTGGAAGTCGCTGAAAACGGCAAACAAGGACTCGAAATGGCGCAAGCCAAAGCCTACGATCTCATCTTCTCCGACATCAAAATGCCCGAGATGGACGGTATCGAAGTGCTCAAAGCACTAAAAGACGGCGAAGAAGCGATCGACACGCCTATCGTGATGATCTCCGGGCACGGCGATGTAGAGACCGCTGTACAAGCACTCAAACTCGGTGCGTACGACTTCCTGCTCAAACCGCTGGATCTCAACCGCATCCTCATCACAACGAAGAATGCATTGGAGTCCAAGACCCTCAAACAGGAGACCAAACAACTGCGTAAGAAAATCGTCTCCAAAGGCGCTACGATGGTAGGCGAGTCGCCCGCTATCATGCGCGTACGTGAAATAATAAATAAGGTTGCCCCTACCGAAGCACGCGTGCTCATCACCGGACCTAACGGTACAGGTAAAGAGGTGGTGGCGCATTTGATCCACGAAGGTTCGGCACGCGCCAACGGACCGATGGTAGAAGTCAACTGTGCCGCAATACCGAGCGAGTTGATTGAGTCCGAACTGTTCGGTCACATGAAAGGTTCGTTCACCGGCGCCGTCAAAGACCGGGCTGGTAAGTTCGAGCAAGCCGACGGAGGAACACTCTTCCTCGACGAGATAGGTGACATGTCCCTGGCTGCGCAGACCAAAGTGCTGCGAGCACTCCAGGAATCCGAGATCACCCGCGTGGGTTCGGACAAAGCCATCAAGGTCAACGTGCGCGTGTTGGCAGCTACCAACAAAGATCTCGCCAAAGAGATCAAGGAAGGTAATTTCCGTGAGGACCTTTTCCATCGTCTGAACGTCATTCCGATCGCCGTGCCTGCACTCAACGACCGAATTGAAGATATCCCGTTGCTCGTAGCCCATTTTAGCGAGCAGATTTGCGGTGAACAAGGTATCGCCGTTAAAACCTTCGAGGACGAAGCCATCAAGGCGCTGCAATCCAAACAATGGACGGGCAATATCCGCCAACTGCGCAATGTGGTCGAGCGACTCATCATCCTCGCCGGCGCAAAGATCACCAAAGAGGATGTAGAACTCTATGCTTAAGTCCCTGAACATACTCAATTATCGCAACATACGCGAGGCGAGTTTGGAGTTTAGCGCCAAACTCAATTGCTTCGTGGGACTCAACGGACAGGGCAAGACCAACGTCCTCGACGCCATCTATCTGCTGTCGTTTACGAAGTCGGCCTACACAAGTCAGGATAGCCTCAATATCACGCATGGCGAGGAGATGGCGATGGTGCAAGGCGTATACGATGAGTTCACCATCTCTTGCGGACTCCGACGCGGGGTTAAGAAGCAGTTTCGCAAGGACAAAAAAGACTATCCGCGCTTGCTCGATCATATAGGGCTCATCCCACTGGTGATGGTCTGTCCCGCCGACCACCAACTCATCGAAGAAGGCTCGGACGAACGGCGCCGATTCATGGATGTGGTCATCGGGCAACGCAACCGTAAATACCTCGATTCATTAGCCACTTACAACGCGCTTTTGAAGCAACGAAACGCGCTGCTCAAGCAATATGCTGACGCCCCCACCCCGCCCGACGACCTGCTCGAGGTGCTCGAATGGCAAATGGTGGAACCCGCGGAGTATATCTTCCGTGCCCGCACGGATTTCTTTAGGGAGTTTGAACCCTATTTCCAGGAAGTCTACAAGGTCATCAGCGGCTCTGCCGAAGTACCCGCACTAAAATACGTGAGTCAACTGCAAAACCGCGAGTTACGCGAAGCGTACGTCAAGACGCGACAGCGCGATCTGATCCTCGGATGGACGAGTCAAGGTCCCCACAAAGACGACCTCGATATGCGGCTCGGCGAGTACCCGCTCAAGCAAGTCGGCAGCCAAGGACAGCAGCGCACGTTTGTGCTCGCGATGAAATTGGCACAGGCTTTGTACTTAGCTGATAGCACGGGCGAGGCTCCAATCCTGTTGTTGGACGATATCTTCGACCGACTCGACAGCGAGCGCGTCGAACGCATCGTGGCGATGGTGCAGGGCGAACAGTTCGGTCAGATCTTCATCACCGACACTGACCGCCAGCACCTCACCGACATCATCCAACCCGGTCCCGATGCCAAGATATTCCATGTGGAGAATGGAAAAATTGCGTAACATATTCATATTACTGATTTCAGCGATGCTCTCGGTACACGCCGAGATTGCCTTCCGCGGCGCTTGGATAGCCACCGTCGCCAACATCGATTGGCCGACACCGGAAGCCGTCGGCGATACCGCCAAGCAGCAAGCCGAGATGACGTGGATACTCGATTCGCTCCAATCGCTCGGCATCAATGCCGTCATCTTCCAGGTGCGACCGACCGCAGACGCGCTCTACAAGAGCGAACTCGAACCCTCCTCGCATTGGCTCATGGGCACGCAAGGCGATTCGCTCACATGGGATCCGTTAGAATGGACCATAGAGGAGGCACACAAGCGGAATATGGAGGTACACGTCTGGCTCAATCCCTACCGCGTCAACCTCGCCAAAACGGACACGTCGGTGATCTGTAACAAGCATATATGGAAGCAGCATCGGGATTGGTTCTGGTGCTATGCCAAACAGTGGTATTTTGACCCGGGATTGGATGCCACTCGCGAGTGGATTTGTACAATAGTACAAGATATCGTCTATCGCTACGATATCCAAGCCATTCACATGGACGATTATTTCTACCCCTATCCGCAAGGAAAACAAGCCCTTCCTGACGAGGCTACTTTTGCCAAATACCCGCGCGGTTTTACCGATATCCGTGATTGGCGGCGAGACAACGTCAACCTCGCCATTCAAGCCATCAGCGAGACCATCCGCGAATGTAAACCGGAGGTACAATTCGGTATTTCGCCTTTTGGCGTTTGGCGGAATGCGAGCGTGGACAGTACGGGTAGCGCGACCCTAGCCGGTATCACCAATTATGACGACCTCTACGCCGACATCCGTCTCTGGATCAAAAACGGCTGGATCGACTACGTGTTGCCGCAGTTGTATTGGGAGATAGGCAAAAAAGTGGCGGACTACGAGATCCTCGCACATTGGTGGGCGAACGAGGTCCGCGGAACCAACTGCAAACTCTATATCGGCATGGCGCCCTACCGCCTTGAGAACGCTTCCCCAAAAACGCCGTGGGGTCAAGGCAATGAGATCGGTCGGCAGATGCAACTCAACCGCGCCATCCCTGAGATCACAGGTGAGTGTTTCTACTCTACCCGTCCTTTGCTCCGCAATCCGCGAGGGGTCTGCGACACGATACGGCTCATTTACAAAGACGATAAGGCAGAATTTTTGCCCTGGGAATAAGAAAAATGCACTTAAAATTACGGAAAGTGCATTTTTTCTTGCATATATGCAAAAAAAATAGTACTTTTGTAGCCGATTTGAAAAACATCATTAAAACATTATAACAATCAAACATTATTTCTTCTATGATTTATTCGAAAGAAGTACAAGAAATGTGCGTTGTAGCGAAGGGTCCGAAACATGGTCCCGCACCGATTCCCGAAGAGGGCAAATGGGTGAAGGCT
>CADBWK010000033.1 GCA_902798385.1 uncultured Bacteroidales bacterium | reverse complement strand
TGCAGGCTCTGCATCAAACTGAAGAATGAAGTAGAAACCTGAATTTTTACCTTGGATAGGGTAAGCGAGTTGCTTCAAGCCCCACTCCTCACGGTTCAGGATGGTACCGCCATTCTGCGTGAGAAGATTCTCGAATTTCTCTACAGCCTCCTTCGTCTGCGGCTCAGACAAAACGGGAGTCAATACGAAGGCTGTTTCATAATGATTTACCATTGTAGTAAATTGTAATTTTAAATTTGTTAATAATGTTTGTACTTCTTCCCCTTAATGGGGTCCCCGAGAATTTTTAATTCTTGGGGAGAGCGGAGATCCTCCGAGTACTTCCTGCTAAAACGGAGTTTTGGCACATGTACGAGGAGAGAGCCCGCGAAAAAAGCGTGCAAAGGTACGACTTTTTTCTGATATGACCAAATTTTTCAAAGAAAAAATGTGAAATTCTTGCATATTTTGAAAAAATATTGTAATTTTGTACCCGCAAAACTTTTTATACCATGCGTAAAACAATTATTCTTATGCTTTCTGTAGCATTGATCGCTTGTACAGCCAAGCAATCCAAAATGGAGGACGAGTGCCTCTACAGTCCCGCAAAAACTCAATTTGCTTTTTGGTCGAACGTAGCCGAACAGATGGAAGTGCTCATCTATGATGAGGCGAACAGTGATCAGCCATCAGTCGTCAGCCTCAAGAAAGGTGACAACGACTTTTGGACAGCCTCTGTCAAGGGTGACCTTGCCGGCAAATATTACACTATCCGCTCCTTCCAAAACGGCGAGTGGGCACCGGAAGCACCGGGTATCTTCGCCAAGGCGGTAAGTATCAACGGTCAACGGGCGGCTATCATCGACATGAAGGCTACAGACCCGGAGAATTGGGACAAAGACGTTCGTCCTGCCATGACCGATCCTACCGATATCGTGGTGTATGAGACGCATCTCCGCGACTTTACGATGTCTCCGAACTCCGGCGTAGAGCACAAGGGTAAGTTCCTCGGACTCACCGAAGAAGCTCCGCTCAATTACCTCCGCGAACTCGGTATCACGCACCTTCAGATCCTGCCGATGTTCGATTACGGCTCCATCGACGAGACAACCCTCGAACAGAACCGCTATAACTGGGGTTACGATCCGGTGAACTACAACGTGCCAGACGGCGGTTATTCCACCAACCCCTATGATCCCGCTTGCCGCATTCGCGAAGCGAAAGCGATGATTCAAGCGCTCCACAAAGCCGGCATCCGCGTCGTGATGGATGTCGTTTATAACCATACCTACGATGTCATGGGTTGCGCACTCGGTCGCGTTGTGCCGAAATACTTCTACCGTCTCAACGAGGATGGCACCTACGCCAACGGTTCGGGCTGTGGTAACGAGACGGCTTCCGACCACGAGATGTATCGCCGCTTCATGGTGGAGTCTGTTTGCTACTGGGCACGTGAGTACCACATCGACGGTTTCCGTTTCGATCTGATGGGTATCCACGACCAAGAAACCATGCGCCAAATTCGCGCCGCGCTGGATGAGATCGATCCGACCATCCTCACCTATGGTGAAGGTTGGGCAGCGATGTCGCCTGCTTATCCGTACGAAGAGCTCGCTATGAAACAATGGACGTACAAGATGCCGCGCGTAGGTGCGTTCAGCGATGATATCCGCAACGCCCTCATCGGCTCGCCTTTCGACCATGACCCCGGTTTCGCTTCCGGTAATCCTGCAGGCGTCAAGGACGTGATGCGTGGTCTGATCGCTTGTCCGGAATGGTCCGGTGAACCGATGCAACATGTGTCCTACATCACATGCCATGACAACTACTGTCTCCGTGACCGTATCGAGGTTTCCACAAAAGGAGTATCCGAAGAAACCCGCCTGCGCATGAACAAACTCGCGCAGACAGCGGTGCTTGTTTCGCAAGGTATGGCGTTCCTCTACGGTGGTGAAGAACTGTACCGCACCAAGATGGGCATCGACAATAGTTACCAGAGCCCTGATAGCATCAATATCATCCCTTGGGAGAACAAAAGAGAATATTACGATCTGTTTGAATACTACAAGCAGATGATCGCGATCCGTCATGCGCACAAAGGTTTCCGTCTTGGTTCTGCTGAAGCTGTACAAGAACATGTGGAATTTCTCGATGCCGACAACGAGCAAGTCATCGTTTATCGGATCAAAGATCTCGAGGGCCTCGACACGGCGAAGTCTCTCATCGTAGTATTGAACGGTAGTGAGAAAGCGGCACAAGTGGAGATCCCGGAAGGCGAGTATACCCTGCTTGCCTTCAACGGCGAAGCGAATGTGAACGGACTCTCCGAACTGCACGAGTCCCAAGCGCTCGTAGCACCTTATTCGGCAACAATTCTCGCAGAGAATTAAAGAATTTATTTCGGTTTATCTCTGCTTGTAAATTAAATTCGTAGAATTTGAAGATTATATAAAAAAGGCTCATACCAAATTTATATGAGTATGGGCTTTTTTAGATAAGATTCGGGAGTACGAAGTACTTAATTTACAAGCAGTGTTTTTTATGTTTTTTTTCTTTAAGTAATAGCCTGTAACCTATTTTGCATTTCTAACATCTCGTCTCGTAGGAAAGCGGCGGCCTCAAAGTCCGTCGCTTTTGCTGCGGCGAGCATCTGTTTGCGTTTCTGGTCGATGGCTTTCTCCAGCTTCTTGGCATCCATCTTCTGCCATTCGGCGTTCTTCCATCCGGCTTTGATACTCTCCGTCAACTTGCGTTTCTCTTCCTCCGGATCCTTATACAGACCCGCAAGCGCCGAGGTGTTAATCTCTTTCTTAATCGGCGTAGGGAGAATCCCGTGCTCCTCGTTATACTTCATCTGAATTGCCCGTCTCCGGTTGGTCTCGTTGATCGTTGCCTGCATCGCCGGCGTGATCTTATCGCCGTATAGCACCGCCTTACCGTGTATATGTCTTGCCGCACGACCTACCGTCTGTGTCAGACTCCGCTGATCTCGCAGGAAGCCCGTCTTGTCGGCATCCAATATCGCAACCAGACTCACTTCGGGCAGGTCGAGTCCTTCGCGCAGCAGGTTCACACCCACCAACACATCGTACTCGCCCTTACGCAGATCCTCCATGATCTTCACGCGCTCGATCGTATCTATATCCGAATGGATATAGGCGGACTTAATTCGGTACTTCCTCAGATACTCATCCAACTCCTCCGCCATTCGCTTGGTGAGCGTCGTGACGAGACACCGTTCATTGCGATGAATACGGAACTTAATCTCATCCATAAGGTCATCAACTTGATGCTCGGTAGGCCGAACCTCTATCTCCGGATCCAACAAGCCTGTCGGACGAATGAGCTGGTCGATCACGATGCCTTCGCTGCGCTCTAACTCATACTCATCCGGTGTCGCTGACACATAAATGGTCTGCCCCGTCTTCTGCTCGAACTCATCGAACTTCAACGGTCGGTTATCTCGTGCCGCCGGCAGTCGGAATCCGTACGTCACGAGGTTATCCTTTCGTGCCTTATCGCCGCCGTACATACCGCGAATCTGCGGCACAGTGACGTGACTCTCATCGATGACGAGCAGCATGTCTTTTGGGAAATAATCGAGCAGACAATAGGGTGGTGTACCGGGTTCACGACCGTCGAAATAACGGCTGTAGTTCTCCACACCCGTACAATAACCGAGTTCATCCAACATCTCCAGATCGTACTTCACGCGCTCCTCGATACGCTTAGCGTATAACTCCTCACCGATCGAGGTGAAATACTCTATCTGTTTCGCCAAATCCGCTTTGATCTGCTCCTTAGCGGCGGCGATGCGTTCGGCACTCGTCAGGAAGATGGTTGCAGGACTTAAATTATAATGATCGAACTCCTCGAGCACCTGTCCGCTCAAGGGATCGACGGTTAATATCGCATCGATCTCATTGCCGAAGAACTCCACGCGTACCAGGTAATCCGCGTACGCTAATGCGATATCAATCGTATCGCCCTTGACGCGGAAGCGCCCGCGCGCAAGTTCAATATCATTGCGCACATACTGCGCGCCTACGAGTTGCTTGAGGAGCGTATCCATCGGAATCTGCTCGCCCCGCTTCAACTCCACCACATTCGCCGTGAAGTCCTGCGGGCTACCCAAACCGTAGATGCAACTGACCGAACTGATGATGATCACATCCTTCCGTCCGCTCAGCAGCGCCGCCACCGCACTCAGTCGTAGCCGGTCAATCTCCTCGTTGATACTCAGGTCTTTGTCGATATAGGTGTCCGTACTCGGGATATAGGCTTCCGGCTGGTAGTAATCGTAATAACTCACGAAATACTCCACGGCATTGTGCGGGAAGAACGCCTTCATCTCCGAGTACAACTGCGCCGCGAGGGTCTTGTTATGACTCATGATGAGGGTGGGGCGATTCAGTTGCTGGATCACATTCGCTACCGTAAACGTCTTTCCGCTTCCGGTCACACCGAGCAACACCTGCGCCTCTGCGCCGGCTTGCACACCCTCGACCAGCGCCTTAATCGCTTCCGGCTGGTCACCTGTCGGTTTATATGGAGATTCGAGTTTGAACATAAACAAAAGGGATCCCTTTCGGAACCCCTGTTTGTTTGAGCTTTACTTGACGCGGCGCTCTTGAATGCGGGCTTTCTTACCCGTACGCTCGCGGAGGTAATAGCTGTCCATCGGGAAGATACGCTCTACACCAACGTTGCCGCTCATCTTACGAACTGTGAAGCGCTTCTTGTCGCCGCTACCGTGGATGCAGATCACATCACCGCGGAACTCCTGTACACGCTCTTTGTTACCTTCTTTAATACGGTAGCCTACCGTAATTTGATCACCTGCCTTGAATGCAGGGAACTCTTTCCTCTCGCCGGCAAATGCTTGCTCAGCTACTTTCAATAAATCCATTTTCGTTTTTCTTTTATATGGATCCTTACTAACGTTTGGAGCATTTACTACTATTCGGACAAACCTAATGCAATCGCCAGAGGCTCAAAACGGACTGCAAAAGTACTGCTTTTTTTTGAATTGACAAAATTTTTTAGCAAAAAAATGCAAAAATAATGATTTTATTTGCGGGTACGAAAATATTTTCGTACCTTTGCACGCTAAAAATGCACACGTGTGAAGCGATTTCTGTACATATTGGGTGTAATCCTCGTCAGTCTCTTACTGGTGAGCGCGATGCTGATCGGTGCGCTGATGAGCGATGAGGTGGAGACGGCAGCCGTGCAGTTGGCTACCAAAGAGCTGTCGCGAACCTTAGGCGCAGAGGCTCGTGTGGGTAGAGTAGAGTACCGCTTCCCAGCGCGCCTTGCCTTCCGCGATGTGTATCTGGAAGACCAACAAGGTGACACGCTCCTTTATGCCGGCGAACTGTATGCACATTTCCGTCCACTCGCCCTGCGGCGCAACGAGATCCGCTTCTCGCACGTACGGCTCAATAACGTGGTGGCGGACATCCATCGTCTGCCGGACAGCACCTGGAACTATCAGTTCTTGGCCGATGCTTTCCGCTCCGAGAAGAAAGAGAGCCAACCCCTCAAGAGTCTTATCGCCGTCAAGGATGTCCAACTCGACTCGATCCGGCTGCGCTACGAAGACTACGATCTCTTCCTCTCGCATGCCTTGATGGACTTGCACGAACTGACGGAGACTACCCTCGATGCCGAGATATCCGAGTTGGCGATGCAAATCGAAAATCGAAAATCAAACATCAAACATCAAACATCGCCCTTCATCGTTGAAGACATGAAGGCGCATGTCATCCTCACCGACACGCTGCTCAGCGTCCCGACGCTCCGTGCCCAACTGCCGCAGTCCCGCATGGATTTGAGCGGTATCACCGTTCGTTTCCCTGCCGGCGACACACTCTATCTTTCCAAATCGGCGCACGAGATCAGTTTTGCGCTCCGTTTCAATGAGGCAGAGGTGGTGCCTGCTGACCTGGCACTGTTCGTGCCTCGTGCGGCGCACCTCAAGCGTCCGGTAGGACTCTCCGGTGGACTGAGAGGCACCCTCGACTCGCTGGCGTTCGAGGATCTCGCGTTGCGTTATAACAACAAGACCTTCCTCGAGGGCGATATAGCAGCCGTCGGACTGCCCGATCTGTCAAACCCCTATCTGCGGGCTAACCTGACGGATCTTCATACGAACGCCGCGCGGCTGCAGGATTTCATGTCCCAACTTTACGGTCGACCGGTTCATCTGCCCCAAGCCGTGCATCGCCTCGGTGACTTGCATTATCGCGGTTGGGCAGAGGGACACATCCACGATCTGACGCTGCATGGAGCGTTCCGCACGGCTTTAGGCGCTATCACCACCGATGGTACGCTGCGTTCGGACTCGGCCTTCGATCACATGGTTTACGACGCACAAGTGGTTGCCCGTAATTTCCGTCTCGGACGAATGCTCGATCAGGCTAAGTTAGGTGCGATCACCCTCGATGTGAGTTCGCAGGGACAGATCGACGACGGCGAAGTGCACGGTGATATCCGGGCGCGTGTGCACGATCTGACTTACAACGGCTATACCTACAGCGATCTGCGCATGGATGGTCATTATGCACCGAAGCATTACAACGGCCAATGTGCCATCCATGACCCGCATTTTGATGTCTCTTTCAACGGTGTGGTGGACTTGCACGAGAAGAACCCCGAGATCAACTGTAACCTCCTCTGCCGGCATTTCGACTCGGCGCCTCTGGGCAATGAGTTCATCGGCGACAAACTCAAGACGCGTTTCGCCTTGACGGTGGATATGAGTGGTGTGCAAGCCGATCAGATGAGCGGTTACTTGACCATCGACTCGCTCTTCGTGGCCACCTCGCGCGACTCCGTGCTGATGAAGCAACTGATGCTGCTCGCTTCGGCGGATCCCGACGGCAGCAAGGCGATCACCCTCAATACGGACTACCTCCGCGCGCAAGCGGACGGTCATTTCCGTTATGGCGATATCGTGCCCGCTTTGCAGGCTTTGATGCATTATTACCTTCCTTCGGCGGTAGCCGAACCCCAAAAGGCATGGGAACCGGTTAACCTCTCCTTGCGTGCGGACGGAGAAAGGCTGCGTGACGTGCAGCGTCTCTTCCAAGCGTATATCACGCTCAGTGACCATCCCAAGCTGACGGCCGATCTCAAGGTGGCGCCCTCCAAAGAACCTTTTGTGAACTTCCGCTTCTTCGCGCCGGGTATTCGTCTCAAAGACACGCCGGTACATGACCTGCTCGTCACGCTCCAGAACGAAGACTCGCTCTCCGGCCTGGCGTTCGCTGTGTCGGCAGAGGCGATGGAGATGTACACCAAACTCACCTCGGTGGCCTTCCGCGATACACTGCTCACCGGTATATCCGTTCAGAAAGAGTCGCAACTGCTCGATGCCGATCAGTATGAGAGTCGGCGTTTGGCGCGTTTGGCAGCCCAACGTGCAGGCAGTTACGGCGGCGACCTGCAGTTCATCACGCATTTCTCGCAATACAACCGCAAGCCCCTCATTGATATGCATTTTATGCCGGGCATGCTCTTGCTCCGCGACTCCGTTTATACGCTCGGCGAGAGCCGTATCACCTACTGCGCCGCAGACACAACGGTGGCGATTAAGAACTTTGCTTTTGAGGGTGGCGGACAGCATATATACGCCAACGGCCTCGCTTCCCGTCGCGCTACAGACACGCTGGCGGTCGATCTGCTGAAGTTAGACGCCTCGTACGTTGTGCCCTTCATCTTACCCCAGCAGACCATCATGTTCAACGGTCTGCTATCCGGTCGTGCGAATATATCGTCGGTCTTCAAGCGCTTGCAGGTGGACACGCAGATTCATATCGACTCGATGGGACTGAACAACTGCTATTTCGGTGAAGCCGAGGTGGATCTGCATATCAAAGACTCCCTTGCTTTCCATGCCGATGTCTATCGACCAATCACCAATGACCAATCACCAATCACCAATCGTACAGTCGTAGATCTGTACGGTAAGGCGCTTTTCGACGGCTCGGGTGTTTGGGAACTCGACATGCAAACCGACTCCGTGCCGCTCGCTTTCGTTAATCACTGGACGAGTTCCGTCATCCGCGACCTCGATGGTAACGGAACGGGTAGAGTAGTGGTCGGTGGACGCAAAGGTCTTGTGTATGTGCTCCTTAACTGCGCCGCGCAGAACGCCTCGCTCACGCTCCCATGGACAGGCGCGCGTTATACGATTGCCGAAGACACCATCGTCATGGACACTACCGCCATCATCTTCCCCAACGTCCATTTGACCGATGTTGAGGGCAATCCCGTAGAGGTGAACGGACGCGTCACGCACGATCAGTTCAAGAACTTCGCGCTCGATCTGCATGTCGATGCGCATGATGCCCTTGTCTTTGATAATAACACCAAAGGTGAGATGATCCAAGGCTCCGTCTATGCCACCGGACATGTCGATGTCACCGGCTCGGAAGACGATATCCTCGTCGTAGCCGACGCCCGTACTTCGCGCAACAGCCGGTTCCGCTTGAGTATAGACAACGTGTCCAATGCTTACGAGTCGTCCTTCGTGCATTTCGTCGAGCACCCCGAGCTGGCGCAAGTGGATACGGTAGGTGAGACCGATCTGGATAATATCGATATCCAGACCACCGTCCAAGCCGATACGACCTTCGTGCGTGCCGGTCGCTGTCTGCTCAAACTCAATATCGAGGTCAACCCGCAATTGCTCTTCCAACTCGTGCTCGGTGAGCGGAACGGCGATGTCATCCAGGCGCGCGGTAACGGTGCACTGAGTCTGACTTATGAGACCTCCACCGGCGATGTGTCCCTGCTCGGAACCTATGACATCTACCAAGGTACGCTCTCCTACACTGTGGCGAATATGATCCGCAAGGAGTTCACCGTAGGCGACGGATCGACGATTGTCTTCTCCGGGGATGCTACGAACCCGCAACTCGATGTCACCGCCAAATACAAAGTGACGGCTAACCTGCGCGACCTCTTTGGCGAGGATGTCGATCAGTTGGCTACCACGCGCTCGAATATTCCTGTGCTGACCTGTCTGCACATGAGCGGACGACTCAGTAATCCGATGCTCTCCTTCTCGCTGGAGTTCCCGATGTCTGATCAGAATATCCAGGAGCAAGTGCGTCAGGTCATCAACACGGACGAGATGCTGATGCGTCAGGTTATCTACCTGCTTGTCTTCGGACGTTTCTTTACACCCGATTACATGGCGAACACGCAGTATGCAACGCTCAACTCGACCTACTCGCTCTTGTCTTCTACCGTCACCAGCCAGATCAATGCATGGCTCTCCAGATTGACGGACATGCTGACCCTCGGTGTCGCAATCCGTACGGATGGCGAAGGATCAAACACGAGTCAGGAGTACGAGGCGCAGTTCCAGCTGCAACCGGTGGATCGACTGGTCATCAACGGCAATGTGGGTTATCGCTATAACGATATATCGAATCAACCTTTCTTCGGCGATCTCGATGTCGAAGTGCTTCTGACCGAAGATGGTCAATGGCGCCTCAAGGGCTACACCCACATGGTCGATAAATACTCCCTCCGCCAAGCCACGACCATCCAAGGCGTCGGCTTCATGTGGAAGAAAGACTTCTAATCATTTATATATACAAAAAAACAGCGCCGCCCAAAAGCGACGCTATTTTATTTAGGTTTATCTCTGATTATTGATTTAAACTTGTAGAGTTAAGAATTTGGTTGATAAGGTTTATTGTAAATTTATTTATGAATAAACATTAGCAAGCAAAGACTTATGGATTATGCAATAATCTAAATCAATAATCAGTGTTTTATCTGTTTTTTTCTACATAAAATAGAATCAATGACGCTCAGGGCGGGGGCCACGGCGCTCGGGTCTCGGACCTCTGTCAAGCTTAGCCCCATCACGGTCTTCGCGACGCGGACGCTCGCGCTTCTCCGGCTCAACGTATCCTTCAGGTTTCGGCTTCAACGCCTTAGCACTCAGACGGAACTTACCGGTCTTCGGATCGATCTCCAGCAACTTGATGCGGATATGATCGCCTTCCTTGATACCCGTCTCTTCCATCGTCTCGTAGCGTTTCCAGTCGATCTCGCTGATATGCAGCAGACCTTCCTTACCCGGCATGAACTCTACGAAGCAGCCGTAAGGCATTAGACTTTTGACAACACTATCGTACTCCTCACCTACTTCCGGCAGAGCAACGATAGCTTTGATCTTCGCGATAGCAGCCTGCATCGACTCGCCGTTGTTGCTTGCTACCTCAACCTTACCGCCCTTCTCGTCTTCGTCGATCGAGATCACAGCGCCGGTCTCAGCCTGGATACCTTGGATGATCTTACCGCCCGGGCCAATAACTGCACCGATCATATCTTTCGGGATATAGAAGCTTACGATACGCGGAGCGTGCGGCTTGAGGTCTGCACGCGGTTCCGGCATGCACTCCAGAATCTTACCAAGGATGTACATACGTGCCTCGTGTGCCTGTGCCAACGCGTTCTCCAGAATCTCATAGCTCAGACCATCTACCTTGATATCCATCTGACAAGCCGTCAGACCATCTTTCGTACCGGTCGTCTTGAAGTCCATATCGCCGAGGTGATCCTCGTCGCCGAGGATATCGCTCAGGATGGCGTAGTTCTTACCTTGGTTCTCCGAGATCAAACCCATCGCGATACCGCTCACCGGTTTCTTCATCGGAACACCTGCATCCATCAGCGCCAGCGTGCCGGCACAAACGGTTGCCATCGAACTCGAACCGTTCGACTCCAGGATATCACTTACTACACGTACGGTGTACGGGAAATCCTCCGGAATCATGTTCTTCAGCGCACGGCAAGCAAGGTTACCGTGACCGATCTCACGACGACCTACACCGCGTTGTGCTTTTGCCTCACCCGTCGAGAACGGCGGGAAGTTATAATGCAGCAGGAACTTGTCCGTACCTTGGATCAAAGCCTCGTCAATGATTTTATCATCGCGGCTTGTACCGAGCGTAACGGTACTGAGCGACTGCGTCTCACCACGGGTGAAGATCGAACTTCCGTGAGGGCCGGGCAGATAACCTACCTCGCACCAGATCGGACGGATCTCCGTCGTCTTACGGCCATCCAGACGCTTGCCCTCATCGAGCACAGCGCGACGCATTGCCTCTTTCTCTACATCGTGATAGTAACGATCTACCAGCGCAGCGATCTCATCGATCTCAACACCTAACGCCTCTGCGCGCTGAGCCATATACTCTGCCTTCTCGGTCTTGAAGTCCTCGCGGATCTGGCTGAACATCTCCTCGCGGTGATGTTTGTCGGTGTCAGCAGACGTAGCCTGCGCATAAGCACGTGCATAACTATAGTCGTGTACAGCTTTCTGCAGTTCCTCATCGTTTACCTCATGGCAGTACTCACGTTTGGTCTCCTTGCCATAAGCTTTCATCATCTCGTTGATAGCCAGGCACTGCGGTTTGATAGCCTCGTGCGCAGCCTTGATAGCCTCGAGCATAACGCTCTCCGGTACTTCTTTCATCTCACCTTCCACCATCATGATGTTGTCGTACGTAGCGGCAACCATGAGCTCGAGGTCAGCGTGCTCGCATTGCTCGAAGGTCGGGTTAATCACCATCTTGCCATCTACGCGTGCTACACGTACTTCGCTCACCGGACCCTCAAACGGGATATCCGAACAAGCCAAAGCAGCACCTGCAGCCAAACCGGCAATCGACTCCGGCATATCAATGCCGTCGGCCGAATACATGGTTACGTTTACGAAAGTCTCTGCGTGATAGTTAGAAGGGAAGAGGGGACGAAGGGCCCGGTCGATCAGACGTGCAATCAGAATCTCATAGTCCGATGCCTTGCCTTCGCGGCGGGTGAAACCACCCGGGAAACGTCCTGCGGACGCAAATTTCTCTTTGTACTCTACGGTAAGCGGCATAAAGTCTGTACCGGGAACCGCATCTTTGGCGGAGCAGACAGTAGCGAGGATCATCGTGTTGCCAAGCGTGGCCATGACTGCGCCATCTGCTTGTTTCGCTAACTTACCTGTCTCCAGTTTGATCACTCGTCCATCGGGGAGAGCGATCTCTTTGGTAACAATATTCATCTTTTTTTCGTCAATTTTGGTTGCCGTTTGCAACCGTTATATATAGTTTGTGTCTAATACGCTCGCAAAAAATCGCACAAAGGTACGCAAAAAATCCCACATACGCAAATATAAGTGGGATTTTTTTGTAATTTCCGGAGAAATAAATAATTTTATTTTACTTTTGCGCCCGTGACGTCGTATTTTTCACCATTCCGGATGATCAGCACTTGCCCGTTCAGCAGCACTTTCTGTGCCTTCACTGCTGCCTTTGCATTCTCCACACCCGTAGCCGAGTTATCCTTTTTATACAACTGAGCCAGCGGGAAACTGGTAGTGTTCGGATCGTATAACTTGAAACGATCGCTATTGAACATGATCGGGTAGGAAGAACCGGTTGGCTTAATCTCTGCTTCTCCGTTGGAGATACTTACGGCCCAAGTCATAGTACCGCTACCCATGACAAGTGATTTGTTGTCGCCGCCCAATTTTTGACCATTATTGGTAAACGTCCATTTGCCATCTTCTTTGCCAACGGTGAATTCCATTGCCTCAACCACCTCCAGTTTGTTGCCGGTAATAGTTGCATCGTCTACAGCCAGATACGTGTTGTTGTGGCTGATCGCTACTTTTTGTGCGCTTGCGTTACCAATACCAAACACAACTACGTCGCCTACTTTCAGATCGCTGGTGGAGTTAACAAGCGTGTATTCGATTTTCGGCAGTTCACCGGAAATGACATTTATTGCTACATCCAAATAAACCGAGTCCGAACGTACCTCCCAATAATCATCCTCGTAACTATAGAACTTAAAACGTCCTGTGTAGTTACCCTGGGCACTGACATAGTAGTGTACTTTTAGCCCTTGTCCTTCTGCAGGATTATAGGTGTCGCCACCATAAATCCAACCGGCCATGTTAGTACCGGAAATCCAGAATGCTGCATCTTCTTCCGGCATCACGTCGTCTTCATACACAACGCCGCTATATTGCATGAGTCCTGTGTACGTGACATTAAAGGTCACTGAATCCTCTACGCCGGTCGACTCGTGACCAAGCATGCTAACGGTACCGAAATCTACATTGCTGGGACTCACTGTAATACTTACCGTTGCCCAACTCCATACACTGATCATCGCCAGTGCCAAAATAGTACAAATTTTCTTCATGATAATTTTTATTTTAGTTAAATGATTTTCCATTCATCCCAAATAGCCTACAAAATTACAACAAAAAAATGACATTAGCAGCATTCACTGCGCGTGTAAGCATATAAGTACGCGCTGGAAGCTCGCTTACGAGCGCGTCTTAGATGGTTACGCTCGAGGCCGCGTAGGCCTAAAATCCCAATAGTATAGCGGCAGTATTTTCTTTATAATTTTTCTTTATCTCCTTTCCCCCGCGCGCTTTCTAATCAAGGATCACGCGCACATACACGCGTACACGCACAAAAAAAACGGTAACTCCGTTTGATAGTGGAATTACCGTTTAAAATTATTATATAGTGTTATAGAATAATCATGCTTTGCGGCATAATACGCTGGATATATACTATATCGCCTTCAACAGAATAAAGAATCGCCATCTTTTTGCCAAAAGTCACATTACGCATCAACTGACCATATTTAATGGATAACTCTACGTCTACACCTGGAAGTTCTGCATATTGCTCTATCCAATCTAAATACTGTTCCAGCATCTCGAATTGTTTACGAGCCGTTAAAGGAGCAGCACATTGCTTATGAATGAACTCCTTCAACTGAGCTATATCAGAATAGGCTTTTGATTTGAATCGAATGGTGTAACGCATTAGCGTGCCTCCCTAATATCATTCAAACCATAAGCTTGACCAAGTTGCTTAGCCAACTCATCCATGAACTCTCCACGAGTGTAGTACACTTCGTTTTCGTAATTGCCTAAAATTGGTTGACTACCATTTTCTCTAACAGGGGTCGCTAACATACTCTCAAATTTTTGTTGTTTTTGATTTTGCGCTGCAAAATTACAACAAAAAAATGACATACGCAAATTTGTATGCCATTTTTTTGAAAATTTATCTCCCTACTAGGAATAAAAACTATTTTTTTCTGTTTTTGCTGACGCTGATACTATTGCCGGAATTATTAGCAGCATTCACTGCGCGTGTAAGCATATAAGTACGCGCTGGAAGCTCGCTTACGAGCGTGTCTTAGATGGTTACGCTCGAGGCCGCGTAGGCCTAAAATCCCAATAGTATAGCGGCAGTATTTTCTTTATAATTTTTCTTTATCTCCTTTCTCCCGCGCGCTTTCTGATAAGGATCACGCGCATAAGCGCATATACGCCCGCGAGCGCCATCAACACCCACAGCCCATCGCCAAATCGATATTCCTCGTGTAAATTTATATAAAACGCACAAAATATTTGCATATGTCAATTTTTTATTGTACCTTTGCAGCGTCAAAGGTAAAAGGAAAGGAACATAACTATGGAAGCTATTCAGTACAAAACGGAGGAAGAACGGATGGAGGCTTTGCGTCGCATGGTAGGATTGCGAAAGGTTTTTGAAGCTCGTGTTCGCGAGATCTGGGCTAATAAACGTCAAGAAACCACTATTGCGCAATGATCAGCATTTCCGTTGATGCAATCAATCGGCGTTCACCCTACAAGATTGAACAAGAGGATGACGCTGTTTTCTCATTTAAGACAAAGCATGGTATAGTATATACTGTTGGCTTTGTTTTGGACGTCTCGTTTTTTGACGAGGGACTATATCAGTTCTTCATCAACAATGTATCTGGTCACACAGCAGAGAGAGATGAAAACTTATTAGAAACCGTTCGTGCTATTATAGAAGAGTTTTTTGCGCAAAAGGAGCCTGTGATGCTTTATATCTGTGATACTACAGATAAACGTCAGGAAGTTCGTGATAGGTTGTTCCGCATTTGGTTCTATACATATGAGGGAAGTGATTCTTATTCGCTCTATAGCGAGGGAATGACAATTGACAATGTACGTTACTTCTCCAGTATTTTATTGCGCAAGGACCATCCTTTGCATAATCAAGTGATAAGTTCTTTCCACGATTTTATAGTGGAACACAATCAGGCTTAATTCTTCTGCAACATCTAACTAAAAGCAACGCCCATTTGGACGTTGCTTTTTTATACACCTTACACTCGAGAAATTAAAACTATTTTTGATATTTTTGCTGGCGCTGATACTATTGCCGGAATTATTAGCAGCATTCACTGCGCGTGTAAGCATATAAGTACGCGCTGGAAGCTCGCTTA
>CADBWK010000032.1 GCA_902798385.1 uncultured Bacteroidales bacterium | reverse complement strand
GTCTCCTTCTGCCGCTACGGCAACGGATTTATCAGCAGATCATCAACGGTATTGACCGGTATCAAGGACACCCGTCCTCCACGTGTCTTCGGCCACCCCGAACCCGCCAACTCGATACTCGGAGTAGGGGATAACTTAGTCCTGCGATTCAATGAACCTATCGCCGGTAACTACCTTGATGAGGATAATAACTTCCAGATCACCGGCATCACCAACGAGACCGGCATCACTACCGGTACGTCGCTTGTCTTCGATTATTTCACGGGAACTTATGCCGAGACGAAGGTCAACCGTACCCTCTCGGAGTCTTTCTCTATCGACATGCTTGTCAAACCCACCGAGACAGACCAAGACGAAGTCTTCTTTATGCATGGCGAGGGAAAAGACCTCTTGCTCTTCGGTAAGACCGGCGATAATAAACTCTGGCTCACCGTAGGCAATGACGTCCTCGTCAAGTCCCGTAAGTTGGATGCACTGATGACCGCCTTCACCCGCGTCATCGTCACCTACGACCACGAGACCGGACTCGTCCGTTTCTATGCGGGAACCCAGGAGGTGACCGATCCTGCGCGCAACACACCGATCTTCTTCGAGCATCCTATTTCTGCTCCGCTGAACTTCGGTTACGGATTTGTAGGCGGCATGCTCGAGGCACGTGTCTGGACCAAGGCCCTCACTCCCGCAGAGGTAGCGAACACCCATCTCAAGTACCTCACCGGCTTTGAGCGCGAGCTGCTCGCTTACTATCCGATGAACGACGGCGACGGCGAGGCGCTTACCGACAAGGCCAACGGCGCTACGCTCTTCCTCCACGGCGCTACGTGGAACTTCGAGAAGGGTATCTCCCTCCATATCCCTGCTACCGACTCTGTCGAGCTGGCAGGAGACCTCCTCGCTCGTTCGTCCATCCAGGATGAGACGCTCATGTTCTGGTTCAAGACCAACTCCCAGTCCGGCAACCTCTTTACCGCTGCTTCCGGCTTCCGTCTTGCTATCGAGAACGGCAACCTCGTCCTTTATAGCGAAAATCAAAAATCTCAAATTTCAAATCTCCAATGCGCCGAAGGCGCTTGGCATCACCTCCTCCTGACTATCAACCGGGTGTATAATAACGTATCCCTCTTCTTGGATGAACAGATGGTACACACGGCTCCTGCGGCGACCTTTGGTAGTATCAGCGGACGCATGTTGCTCGGTGGCGGCGGATTCGAGGGTAACATCGACGAACTGGCAGTCTTCGAGCAAGCGCTGCCTAAGTCCTTCGTGGAGAACTATAGCCACATTTCGCCTTATGGCGATGAGATGGGTCTGATGGCGTACCTGCCGTTCCAGGAGGCGAAGGAGAATGAGTCCGGCATCATCGAACTGGTCTTCTCCGTCAACGACCAACGCCAGTTCAGGACCTCCGATGGTAAGATCCTCCATAAGGAAGTACCGCTCATACCCGTAACCGGTAACCCCTCGCCTATCTCCTCTCTTGCCGATAAGGCCAACTCCGCGCCTGTCCGGACGCAGGGCTTGCTGACCAAACTCAATTTCGATTGGTCGTTCAACAACGACGAGCTGCTCATCAACCTCAATATGCAGGATAAGGAGATCAACAAACAGACGATCTACGTGACCGTCCGTGACGTCGAGGACCTCAACGGCAACCCCATGGCATCGCCGGTTATGTGGACCGCTTTCGTCGATCATAACAGTCTCAAGTGGGAGGACGACGACCTCGATCTGCATGTCCTCTACGGTCAGGAGACGGCACATACGGCTTACCGCGATTTCCAGATCATTAATAACTCCGGCAAGCGCCATCAATATACCATTGAGTCCCTGCCGGATTGGCTCTCTGTCGATAACGCGTATGGTTCCATCGAACCGATGCAGGATAAGGCCATCCGCTTCTATTACAACACCGAGATGTCCGTCGGACAATACATGGATATCGTCTATCTGACCGATGAGAACGGTCTCTCGGAACCGCTCGAAGTGGAATATACCGTCGAGGCAATACCGCCGTACGACGAGATCAACAAAGGTCTCTACCCGCTTACCATGTCTGTCTGCGGACAAGTACAACTGACGCAACAGGGCGGAAATACCGTCGTGGATTCAGACCCTGACGACCGCGTCTATGTCCTCTATCGTCATGAGTGTGTAGGAATGGCGAATATCGAGTATGACAACCTCTCCAACTCCTCTGCCCTCTTCCTCACTATCTATGGCAACGAGGCGATGACCGGAAAGCCACTCACCTTCCAACTCTGGCAGGCTTCGACCGGCAAGACACTCATCCTCTCCCCGGATCGTGACATCGTCTTCCGCTCCGGCGACGTGATTGGATGCAGCAACGAAGAACCTGTCATGCTCGTCACCTCCGGATCGGAGACACAGAATATCAGCCTCCAGGAAGGATGGAACTGGATCTCTACCAACCTCCGCCTCAATCCTGCCTCCGCTCCGCTGAATAAAGTGATGACGGTAGCCGAACCGTGGAAAGAAGGTGACCTCATCAAGAACCCCGAGAGCCGGCAGTTTAGTACCTATTCCGAGGTGATGGATGTCTTCATGGGAACCCTCTCCGCGTGGGATTATACCCAGACCTATATGGTCTATTCCGCGCAAGATAATATCCTTCGTCTCAATGGAGAAAACCTCCTGGAGTATGAGATGAAACTGACCTTCCGCGGAAGTTCGGACGGTTCCGGCCAGTGGAGCCCGCTGCCGTTCTTGCTCAACCGCAACACCTCTGTCGCAGAGACCATGGCGGGCTATTATGAGTACGCTACGCCGGGAGATATCATCAAGAGCCATGACGCTTTTGCAACCTTCTCTACGGATCGTAAATGGATAGGTAACCTCAAGACCATGCGTCCCGGTGAGGGCTATTTCCTCCGCCGTCTCGCGCCTACGGATGTCACCGTTCCGTTCTATAACCAGCCCGCAAGCGCAGGCGCACCGAAACGGTCTGTCATGCCGGATACCCCGGAAGGCTTCCATACGTCCTCTGCAACCAACATGACGATGATTGCCACCCTAAACAGCGAAGCGCTAAACGCCGAAGGCACTAAACGCTTCGAAGAAGCAGTAAACAGCGCAACTTTACACGTCTACGTGGGCGACGAGCTCGCCGCTGTAGCAGAGCCGATTGACTCGCTGTACTTCTTGACGATTCAGAGCGATCAGATAGGAGAACTGCGCTTTGAGATCGATGGTCAGGAGTATACACCTATAAACGCCGAAGGCAATAAACGCGTAGCTATACACTACGTCTCCAACGCTCACCACGGTTCATTACAGACACCTGTGATCCTCAAGCCCGGTGAGAACACCCTTCCTTACAAGATCCTCGAGGACAACCATGTAGTAATTATTCGAAACAATGAGAAATATGATGTTACAGGTAAGAAATTGTAAAATCCTCCTGCTTGCTGCCCTGCTTATCGGGGCAGCAAGTACCGCTTTCGCGTGGGAGCCTTGCGGCACTAACCTCCAGTACGAGATAGACGGCAGCGGTGTGCTTCGTTTTAATACGGATCCCGACCAACCGGCTACTGTCGCGAACTCTGCGTTCAAAGAAAACACGACTATCACGTCCTTTACCCTCCCGGAGAACGTCACCCAGATTGGCTCGCAAGCGTTTTTCAGATGTACGTCATTGGCTGATATCGACCTATCGAATGTGCAGGATATATCCACTTATGCGTTCGATAGTTGTTTCGCCTTGACGCAAGTCGTTATTCCGCCTACGGTGACGAATATCGGCATTCATGCGTTCTATCGGTGCGAGAACCTGAGTAGCGTACTCTGTCGTCCGCAAGCTGCTCCGACATTGGGAACGGATGGTTTTACGTACTGCCACTCCACTTTGCAGATTTGCGTGCCTGCACTCGGTGTGTATAAATACGAAGATAACTGGAGGAGTTATCAAGATGAATTGTCTTTATGCTTTCTCGATGAAAACGATGAACAGACTACTACCACAACCAAAATAACGATGTTCCGGGACAATGACCACAGAACCGACATCGACCTCTTCCGTACGCTGCGAAAGGCAGGCTGTTTCAATACCTTGACGCTGCCGTTCAGCGTGTCCCTCAGCGGTTCGCCCTTGGACGGGGATAATGTGGAGGTCTATGAGTTTGCCGGCGCAGCGGTCGTGGACGGAGCGTTGCAACTCGATATCACGCCGCTTGTCGGAAACACTCTCGTCGCCGGAACGCCGTATCTCATCCAATGGACCAATACCGGTGAAGTATTGAACCGAATGCATTTCTCCGGCATCACCTGGGATACCGATCAGACCGCCGAGGATGCCGGAACGACCGAGGTAACCTACCATGGTTTCTACGGCAAGACGCATATCAACGATGATACCAGCGGGGAGCAGCACCTTAACCTCTTCTTGGGCGGCGGCAACCAGCTCTTCTGGCCTTCGGACGGCGATGATCTAGATGCAAAGATGCTCGGTTTCCGTGCGTGGTTCCGGATCAACGGCTCGTCCGTCAGCGGAGCGCCTGTCCGTCGCGGCATGCCCGCTACGCTCCGTATCGTCGCTACCCCAACCGGCGTGGAGGACCCCGTAACCCCTAACCCCTCACCCCTAATCCGTAAGGAGTTTCGCAACGAACAATTAGTAATCATCAGGAACGGTCAGACGTTCTCTTTAAACGGACAGAGACTATGAGAAGAATCCCCTATACCCAACCGCGTACAGAGATAGTCCCTGTACAAACACCCTCCGCACTCCTCTCCACCAGCGGCGGTGGTACTACGCCTATCGTCGGTGAAGACAGTCAGACAAAAGCTTGGTAAATAATTAAATACAATATCGTTATGAAGAAATCTTTTATTTTCGCCCTCTGCTCGTTGAGCATGGTTTTGTTAGTACTTTTCTCGGGTTGTAAGAAGGACAAAGAGCAAGCCCCCGAGACTTTTGTTTCCGATATGGCGCGTCCCGTTTGGACGGCTCCTGAGAAGTCGGATATGACCTCCTCGATGGTGGCAGTAGTCAAAGTCGATCTCAAGGCGCAATACCCGAGTATCGCTGCGGACTTCGTTCTTAACGAGAATGACCTCCTCGGTGCTTTCTCGGGAGAACAATGTCTGGGCATAGCCCAACTGCAAGAAGGCTACTTCTTTCTCTACATCAACAGTCCGGCAGAAAGCTCGTCGCAGGTGACGCTCCGTTATTATTCGGCATTCTACAAGAACCTCTTCGAGGCAAAAGATGCTTTCCCGTTCAAGAATGACGATATTCTTGGTACCATCGCCGATCCTTATATCCCTTCGCTGGTTGTCGTTAAGTAACTGTTGAATGAAGACGTGCGTACTTCCGCCAACCCCTCAAACCAAGCGAAAAGAGCCCGTTAATTCGGACTCTTTTCGCTTGCTAATACCGCCCTCACGAAGTTAGGGAACTGCTTGCAGGGAGCATCACTCGTTAGCTGTGCGCGCCAGAGATTGTACATCTCCATAAAACGGGGATGGTTCTTGTCGCGAACAATCGCACCCGCTTCGCGGCAGGCTTCGCGCCATCGGCTGCGCTGAACAGTCTCGTTGGGCGTCAACGGCTTCTCCTTATAGTCACGACGTTCCTGCCTGTAGATCTCTTTCGGACCCAAACCGACTACTTCGCCTGTCAGCGGATCCTTGACCTTTTTGCGGCGGGTGACAGTCATGTGATTTACTCCTTGAATTTTCTTCTTACTTAATGCGCCGGTGAGTTGCTCGAACTCAGCGGCAGGTACATAATGTGCCATAGTTCATTTACAATTTAATTATTTACAATTTGTTTATTTATATTTAATAGGGAATGCCCCTTGTTTCGTCCCGTAATACCCACGGTAATCGTTAACGAATGACTAAGAATATATAAGAACCACTAACGATTTTAATGAGCGGCGAATCAGATTCGCCTGTAACATGAAGAAAAATTTGCATGGCACACTTGACACAGTTGGCACAGTTTGGGCGAAGAGTGTCAAGTGTGCCAACTGTGTCATGCAATTTTTTTATAGGTACCATACTTAATTTTTTGTATGAGTCCTACCGCTTGCCATTCATCGCTCCATCGGATAGCAGTACGGCGGGAAATTCCTTGGGATTGTGCTTCTGAGACGAGTAGTTTGGATTCAAACTCTTCGGGAAGGAGCGAGAGGAGAATCTGCTTTTGGTCGATGGGTTGGATCTTGGGGACAGAGGGTTGCTCTGCACCCTTGATCATCTTGTAGGCGGCAGCCATGTGGAGGATGAGCTTATTGCCGATGAGTTCGGCGGTAGCATAGTCAGAGTCGGAACAGACTACATTCTCGGGCCTAATGTCTCGAGCACTTGACAAAGACGGTAAACGAAGCGCGGAAAGTATCATCGCTATTCGTTCGATATGCACCGCCATGCGGAGGACGACGGAGTGAAAATTGTCGCCGAGTAGGGACATGAGCGCCGGATAGGCGGTCTCCAGGTGGTGACCGAGACGTGCACGCTGCTCGCTTGTAAGCGAAAACTCGATGGGTCTGCTTTTGTACAGCGTTTGGCAGAGGTCAAAGAGTTGTTGGGCGGCAATAGTCATCACACCGTTCGAACCGCTGGCAGGCTCTACATAACGGTGGCTAAAAGCTTGCTGATCGTTGACGATGAGGGTCAAGAGACGCGAGAAATAGCCGTTCTCGATACTCGGCACGAGCGCTTTGTACTGGCTGAACGTACCCGTGAGCAGCACACTCAACTGCGGGCACGCGATACATGAACTATTGTTCGCGCGGTTGCGGGTGATCGGCTCGTGCTCCGCAGCTTTACGGAGGGCAGTGTTGTAGTTCGTCACGGACGAACGCCATACATCGGTGATGACCGATCCTTCGCTCTCGTGGATGTACCCGCGGCCGTTCTGACGCTCCAACTGTTTGTAGAATCCCGGGTAAGACGAGTCACCGGCAATAACGAGCGGCAGGGCTTCGTGTACTTTGCTGACCAACTCCAAGGCTAAGTTCGCGATACCCTTGCCGCAAGCCGCCGAACCGACGATAAAGCATTGAAGGTTAGGATAGTACTTCTTGCCCGTCAGTCCGTAGCGGAAATAGAGGTTCGGCATGCAGCTGCCCGCGGCAGTAATCAGCGAGAGCAGCAACATGTCGCGCTCGGCATCACTCTGCGCAAGCGACATAATAGGTTGAATCATTGCCGGCAGGTTCTCCGGCTCAATGTGTTTGGCGATGTGCAGATCCTGGTCTGCTTCCATCGCAGGTTGTAAGTTTTGAATCATAAAAATAATGGTTTTAAAAGGTTAATAATCTGGGGTTCCCGAAATTCGAGTCCTTCTATATATTAGGGAATATAGCCCTACCTATACAGGTAAATGCAGGTTTTTCATTTTACGTACCCCTCCAAAACTTGCGACATTTAGACGCCACCTACGCCCATGAAAATCAGTAAGTTACAAAAAGCTATGAAAATCCTGTCGCTTTTTTCGTGTTCGTTATTTGCATATATCAAAAAAAAGTAGTACCTTTGCCCCCGATTATGTTAGAAGATTATATCATAGACGACCGATTGCGTTATGAGGACCACTATCTGAAGGTGGCTCAGACGGATGTCGAGATAGGCGGCGTGGCGGGAGCTGCGCTGCTGAGTGCGTTGATTGTGGACACGGAGGAAGGCACCCGGCGTGGCATCGCGATAGATAGCGACGCGGAGCGGATGGCGTGGATCAAGCAGTACGAGCGCGAAGTGCGACGTGACGAATGGGGATTGCTCGGTGCAGAAGTCGAACTGCTCAATAACGCGCACATCGAGTTGGCAACATCGGATGTGAGATGGAAAGATATATGTCCGAATGTGCGCTTGTTGGATCTGGCGCTCAATTTGGTGACAACGTACATGCGCTACCTGACCGTTGAGACCTTCGGGAACCATATATGGGAATACGAATCGTGGGTAGAACCTTTTGCGCGATGGTTGCTGAACGCTGCTGAAGCAGAGACGCGTCGGCAACAGTTCTTACACACGAGCTGGACGGATCCTGCGCAGGTCAATGCGCTCTTTGAGCAACTGCAACGAGACGACGACCAAACGAATCAACCGACTTTCATCTTCGAAGGGGAAGATGCGGAGGATATCTACAAACGCTATCTCACTTGGGTGTGGACTACTTATCAAGCGCAGATACGTGAACTTCCCGGTGCACAACCCCGCGCGGCCCGGCATCGTAACTATGTCGTCGAGCAAGAAACCAACTGGGCGTTCCTCTCGGAGGAAATAAAACAATTGAACGGCGAGCAGCAGCAGTTATTGGCACAATGGTTGTCCAATTGGCAGAAATATATCACCCGTCATCTCAAACCCGAGAAACCTGTGCTCTTCTGGGAGAAAGAGGTGAGTGAGAAACAGCAGAAACAGCTGACGCAGTACTTGCGAATTCAAGAGAAAGAGTGGGATTATTTCAAGTGCCTGTCTGCTGCTATCTATGCCTTGCGGCAGTTGGGATACGTGCGTCGTGCCTGCTCCGTTCGGGACATCACCCGGTGGATGACCGAGCAGCTGGTCAAGGACTACTCCAAGAAGAATAACCACGACCAGTTTGTCCGTGCATGGAAGGAGTTAGGACGCTATAGTCCGGAGGTAAAAGAGTATGTTGAGGAACTGGAATCCCTTGGAATCACACATTTTGGCTGCAAAAGATGAAAAATTGGTAGCATTTTTTGTCCCAAAATTTGCGTATATGGCAAAAAAGTAGTAACTTTGCCGCGCAAAACTAACAAGCATACTTATGGAACAATCAAAACACACAGGTTTTAATTCGAGATTAGGAGTAATCATGGCGGCTGCCGGCAGTGCGGTCGGCTTAGGAAACATATGGAAATTTCCGTATGAGACCGGTCAGAACGGCGGTGGTGCATTTTTGATCGTGTACCTGATCTGCGTGATTATTTTCGGTATGCCGCTATTAATGACAGAGATTCTGATTGGTCGGAATGCCGGCAAATCCACTTTCTCCGCCTTCCGTGCGATAACCGGTAACAACCGTTGGCAATGGTTGGGTTGGTGGTCGGCTTTGACCGTGCTGATCCTCACCGGATTTTATTTCATTGTGACCGGGTGGTGTGTGGATTACCTATATGAGTCGGCTGTTAATTCGTTTGTAGGCATGAATACGGACGCTCTGCTGACGCATTTCAATACGAATGTGATGAATGCGCCGAAGATGATTCTGTGCTCTATCATCCCGATTCTGTGTACCGCCGCTATTCTGTGGTTTGGCGTTAGTAGCGGTATTGAACGGCTGAGTAAGATCTTGATGCCAATGTTGCTGATCATGATGATCTTGATGACGATCCGCGTGCTGATGTTGGATGGTAGCGGAACGGGTCTTCGTTTCTTCTTAGCTCCCGATTTTTCGCAGATCACGCCTGCGGTGGTGATGGAAGCGGCAGGTCAATGTTTCTTCAGCCTTTCGGTGGGTCTTGGTCTGATGATCACCTACGGCGCTTATATGCCGGCTCGATACCTTGGTAGCGGTATTGGCTGGATTGATTATTTTTCCTGCGGTCTTCGCGTTCGGTTTTAATCCGGCAGAAGGTCCGCAATTGGTGTTTGTCGTCCTGCCTGCTGTCTTGCAACACATGACGTTTGCATGGATAAGCGGTGTGGTTTTCTTCATCCTGCTATTCGTAGCTGCGCTTACGTCAACCATCTCATTGATGGAAGTGGTTGTGGCCGGCATCATGGAGTTGAGTCATGGCAAAATCAACCGTCATAAGAGTGTGCTGATCGCAACCGCTGTCATTATTGCCATTGTGGTGGTTTATGTGCTCTCCATGACGGGCGTGTGGAGCAATTTGCAGTTGTTCGGACATAATCTTTTTGAATTAAGCGATACGCTCGTTACGAATTTCATGATGCCTCTCGGTGCTTTGGCTATGTCCTTGTTTGTGGGATGGTTCATGCCTTTACAGGACAAAGATCTGATTCCCCATATCCAGAAAGGGTATAAGAAATGGTTTCGTCCGCTCTTCGTTTTTTCGCTCCGCTGGATCGTTCCGATTGCTATCCTTCTTATTTTCCTAAATGGATTAGGAGTGTTTAATATTAAATGAAGCAATTTAAATACATACATATTTTAGCGGCTCTCTTCCTCCTTTTAGGCATGGGCGTGCAGTCATATGTGTCTTACAGTCATATGTGTCTTATAGCAGGGCGCAATCTCAATTGCAGGAGAAAATGAATCTCGAGATGCAGATTGCGCAAGAGAAACTGCGTTTTGAGTTGTACGACGCGCTGGATGCCAACGCTCAGCTGATAGAAGAGGTGAAGAGGAACCTGACGCACCCGGAGAATTTGTACAGCAAGACCGACGAACTGATCAAGCGGTATCCGAATTTTTATTCCTGCTATGTAGTTTTCCCGCCGTATTATTATCCGGAAAAAGGGAAGTGGTTCGGCTTGACTTCCTATCGTACGAAGGATTCGATAGTCTCCTGCCCTTTTGGGGATGCTGAGCATGATTATTTTGAACGCGAGTGGTATAAAGGAGCCGTGCAAAACAACGCAGGCTATTGGAGCACCCCGTATATAGATGAAGATTTTGACGAACCGATCTATACCTATTCGAATGACGTGCTGGACGAGAAGGGCGATCTGATTTGCGTCATAGGTATTGATTTCAGTTTGAAATGGATATCAACATGGTTACGGCAATCCCGAAAAGCTACATTCTCAAATCTCTCCGCTTGGGTATCTTATTGCCTTTGAGCGTGTTTGTATTGGGTATCCTCGTCGTGGGACTCTTGATTCGCCGCATCACGCGTGACGAGCAAGTCAACGCGCGTCTGGAGACGGAGAAAGAGGTGGTGTCGCACGAACTGGAGATCGCCCATGACATCCAGATGGGCATCCTGAAGAACGAGAAAGAGAAGAAGCAAGCCCAAGGCAACGGCGATATCGAACTGCAAACGCTCTTGGTCCCGATGCGCGAAGTCGGAGGAGACTTGTTTGATTTCCATCGCGAAGGGAATGAGTTATGGTTCATCATCGGCGATGTGAGCGGCAAAGGAGTACCGGCTGCGATGTTCATGAGCGCTGCGGTGAACCTCTTCCGTGCTGCCGGTGTACGGGCTAACTCGCCCAAAGAGATCATGGAGGAGATGAACGCTGTGCTCAGTGAGGACAACCCATCCATGACGTTCGTGACGGCTTTTGTCGGGTGTCTGCGTATTCCGTCCGGAGAACTGATTTATTGCAACGCCGGACATTGCGCGCCGCTCATCAGAAACGGCCAGACGACAAGAGAGATTGTCATGGAACCGAACATACCTCTGGGCTTTGACGGTCGTTACTCTTTTGTGGAGCAAGGTTGCATGCTCGGCGAAGGGGAGACGCTCGTCCTCTATACCGACGGCGTGACCGAGGCGCGTAACAGTGCCCATAAGATGTTAGGAATGAAGCGCTGGGCAGAGATCGTGGCAACCCAAGAGGATCTGTACGGCGCTATACAAGCCTTCATGGACAAGGCGGAGCCCACCGATGACATCACACTCATGACTATCCGTAAGAAGAGCCCCGTCCAGCCTGTGACGCTGCGTGTGCCTTGCCGAGCAGACCAATGGCCTGTCCTGCGAAAGGAAATCCATACCTTTGGATTATGCAACGGTATGGACAAGAAAGGACTCAAAAAACTCGAAGTGGCAGCCGAAGAAGCCATCGTGAATATTCTTCATTATTCGCAAGCTTCTGAGGTAGGAGGGCTGGGAATCCATCTCATCCGACAAATCGTTGATGAACTGCACTACGAGCGGAAGGAGAATAAAAACATCCTGCGGATGGTTAAATCGTTTAATCGTTAAATAAACTTTTACACCATATGAAAATCAACATTATTCCCAATGAGAAAGAGACTCGTGTTTGCCTGATCGGCGAACTCGACACCACGGTTACCACAAACCAAGTAGAGGAACTGAACCAGGTGTTGGCACTTGCTGACAAAGCGCTGGAGATCGATTGTGAGGAACTGGAGTATATCTCTTCAGCCGGTTTGCGGTTCTTTATGCAGCTCAAACGCGAGTCCGAGGCGAAAGGAGGGGCGATCCGTATCACCCACCTCAATGAGGACGTGAATGATATCTTCCGCATGAGCGGTTTTCATAACCTTTTTACAATAGAATAAAATGGAACACTTAATCGAATACTTCAAAAAACACGTTTCCGAGCGGCCAAATGATATCTTCTGTATCGCCGGCGACAAACGCATCACCTTCGCTGAGGCAGACCGTCTGTCGGATACGCTCGATCCGCAGTATGTCACCCGATGTGGCGACAAAGTGGCAGCGTTCATCGTGCCTCGTAATGAACTGATGGTACTTGTCCCCCTCGCGATCGCCAAGGCAGGCCTGACGGCTATGCCGCTCGATGGCTCTTATCCCGAAGAGCGACTGAACTACATGCGGGAAGATGCCGCCAAGTACGACGGCGACGAGGCTTTTGTGCTGCTCTATACTTCCGGTACAACCGGCATCCCCAAGGGTGTTATGCTAAGCGAAGCGAACATCTTGGCATTCCTGGATTTTCATGTGCAGGCCATCGGATTGACTCCGCAAAGCAAGTACGCCACCTACGCCGGTTACGGCTTCGATGCCTTCCAGATGGACCTCTGGTGTTGCGTCCAATCGGGTGCGACTATCTGCATTGTGGGCGACGAGATCCGTTTTGATCTGGAGGGACTCAACCGATATATACAGGACGAGCACATCACCCACTGCTTTATGACCACCCAGATGGCAACGCAGCTTGTGCTCAACTATCCCAACATCCCGGGCTTGCAGTGGCTCGGTACGGGCGGCGAGAAACTGATCAGCCTCGATCCGCCTTCGTATAAGTTGATGAACTGCTACGGCCCGACGGAGTGTACGGTTTATGTCAGCAGTTTCTTCGTGACCCAGAACGAACCCAATATCCCTATCGGCAAAGCCAATACGAACGGTACGCAACTCATCGTGGTCGGTCAGGACGGCAAGGAAGCATCTACCGGTACAGACGGCGAACTGTACGTAGCCGGACCGCAAGTGTCGCTCGGTTACCTCAACCAGCCTGAGAAGACCGCAGAGGTGTTTGTGGAATGGAACGGCTTACGATGCTATAAGACCGGAGATATCGTTCACTACCGCGAGGACGGCAATATCGAGTTCGTCGGTCGGCGGGACGGACAGGTGAAGATCCGCGGTTTCCGTATCGAGCTCAAAGAGGTCGAAGCCATCATCCGCGAGTTCCCCAGCATCAAGGATGCTACCGTGCAGGCTTTCGATTATCCCGACGGAGGTAAGTTCATCGCTGCGTATGTCGTCAGCGACGAGAAGATCAATATCGACGAACTTAATGCCTTTATCGGTGACAGCAAACCGCCCTATATGGTGCCTGCCGTGACGATGCAGATAGACGCTATACCGCTCAACCCGAACCAGAAAGTGGACAAAAGAGCCCTGCCGAAGCCCGAACCGAAAGCCGTCAGCGATCAGCCGTCAGAAATCAGCGCGGCGCCGCTCAATGTGCTCGAGCAAGAGCTGCATGACATCATCGCGAAGATCGTCAATATGGAGGAGTTCGGCATCACGACCGACCTGCGTTATATGGGTCTGTCATCTATTGCTGCCATCAAGTTAGCAACCCAGATCTTCAAGCGTTTCGGCATCCAACTCGATGCCAAAGAGATGACCAAAGGTATCACCCTTCAAGCCATCGAGAATGAGATACTCGCTGCGATGTTAGGCGGTCATCGGGATACCGAAATATCGAAATCTCCAATCTCCGATGTCCAATCTCCAATGAGCGAAGCTCCCTTGAGCTTTGCTCAACTCGGTGTCTATTTCGAGTGCATGAAGAACCCGACCTCGACGCTCTATAACGTGCCGATCTGTACGCAGATGCCGTTGGAGGTAGAGACGGAGGCATTGCGGCAAGCCGTGCGCAAGGCGGTGCTCAACCACTCCGAACTCTTTGTGCATTTCGCGACCCAAGAAGCCGACGTCATCCAGACGATTGACGAGCAGCTGATGAACGAGGTGCATATCGACGTACCCGAGAAAGCACTCGAAGAGGCGCAGATGGATGCTTTTAAGCATGAGTTTGTACAACCCTTCAATCTGCAAAAAGACCTCCTCTTCCGCTTCTTTATTGTGCGCACGGAGCAGCACCTCTATCTCTTGAGCGATATCCACCACCTCGTTTGCGACGGAGCATCCTACGACCTCTTTATCCATGAGATATGTGACCTGCTCGAAGGCAAAGAGATTGAGGCGGAAATGTGTTCTTATCCACAGTTTGTGGCAGAGCAGAAAGCCGCTCAGGAAGGCGAGTCCTTCAAGGCTGCGCAAGCCTTCTTCGCGGAGCGCCTCACCGGCATCGAGAGTGTCACCGAGATCCAACCGGACCTCACCAATGCCCTGCCGCAAGGCGAGAACGGACGCGTCTGCGTACCTTTCGATATGCCTACGGCGGAGAAATATGCGGCCCAATTAGGCGTGACGCCGGCGGCGGTACTGCTGAGCGCCGTCTATTATTCGCTGGCGCGCTTCGCCGGAACGGATGATGTGTGCATCACGACGATTTCCAACGGACGAAGCAACCTGCGGGTGAACAACACCATGGGAATGTTCGTCAACACCCTTGCGCTGACTACGAAGATAGCGAACCAGACGGTTGAGGAGTTTGTTAAAGAGAACGCGCAGTCCTTCGAGCAAACGCTCGCACACGAGGATTATCCGTTTGCACGCGTAGCAGCGGATTATGACCTGAAGGCGGAGATCATGTTCGCTTACCAGATGGGCGTGCTGAGCAACTATAGCGTCTTCGGCAAACCCGTTTTTGCCGACGAGACCATGGAGCAGAACGTGCCGAAATTCAAGATTGCGTTCTATATCATGCCGATGGACGGCGTGCCGTCTATAGCCGTTGAGTACGACAACGG
>CADBWK010000031.1 GCA_902798385.1 uncultured Bacteroidales bacterium | reverse complement strand
CGCGAGTTGTTCCTGCAGATCGTTTACGGACGTACGCAGAGTGCGTTCTCGGAGGGCGGTCTGACTATCGGTGCAGGTCTGGAAGACCTCGGTAAGGGACTGGTTAGCCAGTGCGGTACACTCTACTCCACCAAGGCTAAAGGCGTTCGTTACCTGCAGTTAACCGAAGGTTATATCACCAAGGAGTTCCTCGATGAGGACAATGAGGTTTGCGGATACGAGTACGTGCACATGGGTAAGTTCATGGACGCCATTAAGAAGGGTGTTCCGGCAGACGAGGCGCTGAAGAGCGTTACCGGCACGTATGGCCGCACGACCAAAGAGCAAGGTGCAGTTAAATCGATTGATCCACGCAAAAACTAAGGAGGGACCACTATGATTCGTGAAGTAAAATTTGAGTCGCAAGACCGCCGCGAGAAACAGTAAAATTTGAGTCGCAAGACCGCCGCGAGAAACAGATTCTCGCCGCTCTGAACGCTAACGGTATCGCTTCCATCGAGGAGGCAAACCAGATTTGCGAGCAATACGGCCTCGATCCTTATATGACATGCGAGGAGACCCAACGTATTTGTTTTGAGAACGCCAAATGGGCGTATGTAGTAGGTACGGCTATCGCGCTAAGACGCGGGTGCAAGAACGCCGCTGACGCTGCCGAGGCTATCGGTATCGGTCTGCAGGCATTCTGTATCCCGGGTTCCGTAGCGGACGACCGTAAGGTAGGTATAGGTCACGGTAACTTGGCAGCTCGTCTGCTGCGCGAGGAGACCCAGTGCTTTGCTTTCCTGGCAGGTCACGAGAGTTTCGCAGCTGCTGAGGGCGCTATCAAGATTGCTGAGATGGCGAACAAAGTTCGTAAGAACCCGCTCCGCTGCATCCTCAACGGTCTGGGCAAGGACGCTGCTATGATCATCAGCCGTATCAACGGTTTCACCTATGTACAGACCGAGTTCGACTATTTTACGGGCGAGTTGAAGATCGTTCGTAAGAAAGCGTACAGCGACGGTCCGCGTGCAAAGGTTAACTGCTACGGAGCAGACGATGTACGCGAGGGTGTAGCTATCCTCTGGCATGAGAATGTAGATGTTTCCATCACCGGTAACTCGACCAACCCGACTCGTTTCCAACACCCGGTAGCAGGTACGTACAAGAAAGAGCGTATCCTCGCCGGCAAGCCGTACTTCAGCGTTGCTTCCGGCGGTGGTACAGGTCGTACTTTGCACCCGGATAACATGGCTGCAGGTCCTGCTTCCTACGGTATGACGGATACCCTCGGTCGTATGCACAGCGACGCACAGTTCGCAGGTTCGAGCTCCGTTCCGGCACACGTTGAGATGATGGGCTTCCTCGGCATCGGTAACAACCCGATGGTAGGTTGCACCGTAGCTTGCGCAGTCAACGTAGCATTAGCTTTGAATAAATAACTAGGTTCCTAGGGTCCTAGGTTTCCTAGGATCCTACATAAATTTTATAACAAACAATATGAAGAAATTTTTTGTAATCGCTGTTTTGGCTGTAGCTAGCCTTGCAGCTTATGCTCAGCCCCGTGCCATCGGTGTACGTCTTGGTTACGGAGCAGAAGTATCGTATGAGCACCAACTTGGTCAGAACATGATTAGTTTGGAAGTCGGTGTTCCGGGTTTCGCTCTGTTGGAGGCTGCTTGTACCTATGATTGGATTGATCCGTTCGGTGCAACTGTTCCTTGGAACGAGAAAGGTGAATGGCACTGGTACATGGGTGTCGGTGGTGCTTTCCAGACCACTTGGACTAACCCCGGTTTAGGATTTGTTGGTGTAGCCGGTCGTTTCGGTATTGAGTACGACTTCTGGTTCCCGCTCCAACTCTCGATTGACTTCCGTCCGACGCTCGGAGCTGCATTCGGTTACGGCGGAGGCGTAGCTTTCGGCTATGATTTATACGCAGGCGGTCTTGGACTCGGTATCCGCTACAAATTCTAATTACTAATCCTCAAAAAACGCGTGTGCCGACAAACGGTATACGCGTTTTTTGCAAATTAACCAATCACAAATTACCAATTACCAATGAAAAAGATTCTTCTTTCCCTTCTCGCCTTCGTGCTCTGCATGCCCGCCAGCGCAGGTATCCGTCAGAAACAGGCGAATAAAGATACAGATCAGTTCCGTTATGAGATCGAGTGCGCCGGAAACGCTATTCAGGGCACCTATCTCGTCAAAGTATGGAGCTACAGCAAGAAAGCATCGGTGGCTGAGAACCAATGCCGTAAGAATGCCGTACACGGCGTAATCTTCAAAGGTTACGGCGGTGGTCAGGGTTGCGTTTCGCAACGCCCGTTGGCTAGCAGCCCCGGTGCAGAGGCTCAATTCGAAGAGTACTTCAAGAGCTTCTTCGCCGATGGCGGTGAGTTCCAGAAATATGCGTCTATCATGGGTGGTACCACCGAGACCGTCAAGGTAGGCAAAGAGTATAAAGTCGGCGTGGTAGTCAGCGTACGCAAGGACGACTTGCGCAAAGCACTCGAAGCAGCCGGCGTCATTCGTGGACTCAATAGTGGATTCTGAAAACTGAATACTGAATACTTATGAAACGCTTATCATTTTTTATAGCCGCATTCGCAGCGATCATCCTCGCTTCCTGCGGAACCAAACGCTCGCAGGCTTACTACGAGAAGCCGAGTGTCGTACTGAGCGCTAACTACGACGGCAGTTATGTCATCCGTGTGCAAGTGCGCGCGAAAGATGCCGTACTGGCTTTCACCGACGGTCAACGCAAAGCCGTTCAGGAAGTCATCTTCGACGGCGTCAAAGCCGGCAGCAACGGCATCTCAGACCTCAAACCGCTGTGCTTTGACATGAACGCACGCGAGAAACATGAGGACTATTTCAATGCTTTCTTCGCCGACGAAGGTGCATGGACGCAGTTCGCTAACCTCAAGGACAAACGTGTCGGTTCAACCCGCTACCAACGTGACGGACGTCAGATGGTTGAGTCCGTTACCGTCACCGTCGATCGCGCCGGCCTCAAGAAAAAATTGCAAGAAGATGGTATAATCCCGATGGAAGGAAGATATTAATATGAAAAAGTATATTTTTACAATCGCCCTGGCGCTGGTAGCGCTGGTTGCGAGCGCACAGATCAAGAAACCCGAACTGATGGTCATCCCGTCCGATGTTTGGTGTATCAATAACGGATACTACACCGAGGTAGAGAACCTCGGCACGACCGTCAAAGTGCCTAACTACAAACAAGCCCTCCAAGAGAACATGGGTCTTAAGTTGGCCATCGCCAAACTGAATGACCTCATGGCAGAGCGCGGTTTCCCGCTCAAGAGCATGGAGCAGGAACTCAAGAACCTCGAGCAACGTCGTATGGAGGATAACCTCACCACCAGCAAGGCCGGTAACGAACTGGCAGAGTCTCCGCTGGATGAGGTAGCTCGTACGGCGAAATGCGATATCATCCTCGAGCTCAGCTGGGATGTGAAAGACATGGGTCCGAAGCACTCTCTCTCGTACATCCTCGAGGGTCGCGATGCGTATACCTCCAAGACCATCGGTGCCGCTTCCGGTACAGGTGCTCCTTCCTTCACGGCAGATGTAGATGTACTGCTCGAAGAAGCCATCGTAGCCAACATGGATAATTTCAACAATCGCCTCCAGGCGCATTTTGAAGAGATGCAGACCATCGGTCGTGAGATCAGCCTCGACATCAAGGTCTTCGCCAACAACGAAGCCGGCATCGACCTCGAGACCGAGTTCGGCGACGATGAACTGATCGACGTCATCAATAACTGGCTTCAACTCAACACCGTACAGGGTCGTTTCTCCATGCCGTACGCTTCGGAGAACGTAGCGAATTTCACCCAAGTGCGTATCCCGGTATACGACGAGCGTGGACGCGCTATCGACGCCAACGGTTTTGCCAAAGGCCTTGCTAAAATGCTCAAGAAAGAGCCGTATAACATCCCGTCCAAAGTGATGGTCAAAGGTCTTGGTCGCGCAGTCATCATCCTCGGTGAGAAATAAACTGAATACTGAATTCTGAAAACTGAATACTTATGAAAAAATTCATTTTTTCGATAGTAGCAGCACTCATGAGTGCTTCCATGCTGGCCGCGGAGACGCAGTATCTGCCGATATCCGTCTATGCAGCCGATGACTCCGAGTCGTTCCCGCAAGGCGCCAAAGCCATGATCGAGAACAAACTGACCCAACTCTTGACCCGTAACGGCATCGCCGGACTCGACTATACCGGTCAGTTCCTGCTCACCGTCACCACCACCCCGCTCGACAAGGACATCATCCCCGGTCCTCCTGCGAAGATCGCAGAGAAAATGGAGATGAACCTCTATATCATCGATGCGTATGCCAAGACCATCTTCTCTTCCACCTCCATGACCGTCAAAGGTCTCGGCGAGACGGAGAACAAGTGCTATCTGAACGCCATCAGCCGCATGCCTTTGCAGACACCGGCGATTGCCAAGTTCGTAGACGAAGGTAAGAACAAGATCATCGAGTACTACGACCACGAAGGCGAAGCCCTCATCAAGAAAGCGCAGTTCCTCGCTTCCCAAAAGAACTACGAGGAGGCTATCTATTGGGTATCGCTCATCCCGCAGCAGTCCAAGCACTACGACGCTGCCCTCAAGGCCGGTATCGATATCTACCATATGTATATCGACAACGAGTGCACCATCAACCTCGCTAAAGCACGTCAGGAATGGGCTGCTCAGCAGAATAGCATCGGCGCAGCAGCTGCCGGTGAATACCTCGCGAACATCCTCCCCGACGCCAAGTGCTACGGTGAAGCGATGGAACTCTACAAGGAGATCAAGGGTAAGGTGCTCGACGATTGGAAGTTTGAGATGAAGAAATACCAGGACGGTGTCAACCTGCAGTCGCAACAGATCGACGCCATGCGCCAGATCGGTGTAGCTTACGGTAACCACCAGCCGAACAAAGAAATCAACATCGAGTTCTTACGCTCTGCACATTATTAATAGAGATGAAAAAATCTTCAATTTTCAATCTTCAATCTGCAATAGCGATCCTGCTCGCCTGCGTTGCACTGACAGCGCAGGCGCAGGAATCGCTCTCTTATCGCCGTAACTCCTTGACCACCCTCCTCGTCTATCACCCCGAGGATGAGTTCGGAGGCGAGATTTACAAAGCCTTCGACTCCCTGCCCATCCCCGATAAGTACGACGACCACTCCATCGAGGGCATGCGTGTCATCGACAACAGCCATATCTACGGCGTGCAGAAACGCGATTCCGGTTACTACAAGGCGACTTACGGTCACCAACTGACAGCCGCTGAGCTACAAAAGAACGCACAGCATACCGAAGACCTGCTCAACGAGGCACAACTCGGCAAATGGATGGTCGCCAAATGGTTCGGACTCTCCGGTACCAATCCCGAGGACGCCACCTTCAATACCGAACTCATCCAGACCCGCGGACAGTATAACGCCAACGATGTCGATGTAGCAGTCGCATTGCAGACCACACGCGGACTCGCCTCCCTCTCCGATGCCGGAGAAGAGTTGCTGCATAACACCTTCGTGCTCGTCAATGATATCACCTATATCACCGCCGAACAGGAAGCCGCAGCCGCCAAGGTCGCGATGGGCGTCATCGGTGGACTCATGGACGCGTTTACCGGAGGCAGCGCAGGACGGGATATGGCCAGAGCAGCCGGCGCTATCGCCGACAGCTTTACCGGCTTTAAGGTCAAGACGCACTCCTACCTCTATCAGCTCGAGTGGAACGACTCCATCGCCGCCATCTTCTATCAGTTCCATTATACAGGAACACCCGATCCGGCGAAGGTGCAGGCTTTCCTCGATGATAAGACCACCTACCGTCTCAAGTACGTCGCCCATGAGTATGAGTTCGATAAGAAATCCGTGCTCAAGGGTAAGTACGAGCGTACCGAACTCGTGCGTACGATCTGCGCCCGCTCCATGGATAAGAACATCGTAGCGCTCGCCAAGCAGTACGAGGACTTCAAGGTCAAGACCCCGGTTTACTCCATTCTCACCAACGAGAAAGGAAAGATCGAAGGCTACGCCGCGAAGATCGGTATGAAAGAAGGTATCTCCGAGAACTCCAAGTTCCAAGTCGTACAACGTCTCCAGGACCCCGAGACCGGTAAGACGACCTACAAGTACGTAGCGACCGTCAAGCCCAAGAAAGGCTGTATCTGGGATAACCGCTACAACGCCGTGCTCGAAGAGGCCGATGGTGCTACCCTGCCGTACACTACCTTCACCAAGACCGCCGGAGGCGAGATCCTCCCCGGTATGTTGCTCATCGAAGGCAAGTATCGCAAAGTGACCGAGTAACGAAAGAGGGCTCGTCATCTCGACGAACCCTTTTTCACATAACAAACAATCTCTATTAACTAGTAAGCAAATACCGTGCCAAACTTGTTATATAGTTGGATTATTTCGCTCCCGATGATGATTTGCCTCTTCTGGGCGGTCTTTTTCATCGTGCGTTTTTACCGCAAAAGCGATGAACCGCGTAACACCGGCACGATACTCCTTTTCTTCCTCGCCTCTACCGTCCTCTACACCGACCACTGGCTCTATTTCTCCGAGCACCCGAGTTTCATCGGCGAATGGAGTTATTTGGTGGCTAACCTGTGCGTATATCCTTTATATTATGCGTACCTGCGCGCCCTCACGCGTACGAAAATCGACTTCGAGGTGACGCTGCTCCTCCTTCCTGCGGCACTCATCGCACTCTTCTTCCCGCTCAATACACGCTACGGCTGGATCGCGAGTGATATCGTGTTGCTCTGCACACGCGCTTGCTTTGCTTTCCAGGTCATCTGGGTCTGGGTGCGCGGGTTCCGACTGCTGCGCGCTACCACGAAACGACTCGATAGCATCTATACCGACGACCGTAGTTACCTGCTCCAACCTACCCACACCCTCCTCCTGCTCATCGGTCTCACCGCCGTTGTCTCCACACTCCTCAATGTGCTCGGACGCGAACTGTTCGACGGCAGTCTGCTCGTCTGCATACCCGCGCTCATGATGGCCGTCCTCCTCTTCTCGCTCGGATACGTAGCCGCCCATACCAACATGCCGCAAGAAACACTCACGATCGAAGAACCGCAGGAAGACAGAGCCACCACCGAAGAGACTGATGAACTGATGCATAAGATCGGTACCGTGCTGCGTGAGCAACAACTCTTTACCAACCCCTCGCTCACCATCCAAGACCTCGCCAATGCCGTGGGCTCCAACCGCACCTACGTCTCTAACTGCATCAACCGCCGCACCGGACTCAGTTTCTCCCAGTACGTAGCCCGCTACCGCGTCGAGCACGCGCAGACCATCCTCTGCTCACCCGACTTCACCTCTGACCATGAAGCCGTTGCCAACGCCATGGCACTCAGCGGTTTCGCCTCAGACCAAACCTTCTATCGTATCTTCAAAGACCTCACCGGCCTCACCCCTCTCCAGTACCGCCAACAAAATCGACAAAAATAACACTTTTGTACGATTTGAGAATAGATTTTTTTGTTCAAAAATTTGCATATATCAAAAAAAAGCAGTACCTTTGCACCGTATTTATGAATCAATTAAACGTTCCTTTTTTTGGAGCGCCCAAAATATGCTTAAAATTATCATCGGAATAGTCGGTTGGATTATAGGATTATATCTGATCGGATGGGTGATAGATAACATACATTAACTTGCGTCAAGCAATCCTCGAACCTAGGAAATTCGACTTATTGCTAACAAGAGTTGCTTGTTCCCTTTAGGGGCGGCATCTGTCTATGTTATAGGCATTCCTAGGGCCTGAGGAGTAGACGGATAGCCGCCTCTCTTCATTCCCAAAGAGCCTTTGACGCGCAAAAACAATGCGCGATGTATCGAAATGAAAATGAAACCTACGACATTACTGATTTCGTAGTAGAAAAGGCCTTCAAAATCCTGCTTGTAGTTTGCAGGATTAAGGGCGTGAAATGTGACCGTATTTCTTTCTCTTTCCGTGATTTCGAACGGAAGTTTCTCCGTAAATGGAGTGAGTTAATGTTCAAAGAGTTTCCGTACAACCATAGTAGCAAAATGGTTATGAGTACGGACGTTTCTGAGCGCAAAATTCGCTATATTTGTAACAATTAGAAGATTTTTTGCATGGTCGGCAAATTTTGCCGGACTTCCTATTTAGACAGCAGTACTTTTGCATCGCCTTTCGGAACAAACATCCCTCCGATAGTGCGATGAGTTATGAGTATTATACAACAAAAAAACGCTCCAAAAAAAGGAACGATTTCTTTAACCACCCCAAAACACGAACCCCTACCTCGTACGTGGTTCCTATTCCGCGACTACAAAAAAGCCGATCCAGCCTACACCAAAGGACGCGTTGTCTGGCTGCATCCCGAGACCAATGACGTGCTCAATTGTTATGGGCAAAAACTAACACTACAGGCAGTACCGCTTGAGAGACACCATAAAACCAGAGCAAAGTATCTGAAACTTAGACCGCAAGATGGTGATATGTATCTCGCCCGCCTTAAGTACCTCACTTTCATCGGACCTATTCCCGAAGGCTGCACTATCGATCATATCGACGGCAACACCCTCAATAACGCCATCTGGAACCTCCGTGCTGTACCGCGAGCCATCAACGACCGCGACGGCGGCTTTCTCAAGAAACTCCGCAACCAAGGCATCAACGTTGCCATGTACCACACCGACATCATCCTCATGGGCTACGAACGCATAGCGAAATGGAAAGCCCTGCACACAGAGTGGCAGTATCGATGTCTCGACCGCACCAATCTCCTCCAGATCTTCCTCGGTTCCGGCTTCCGCGTCGACCCTCGTTCCACCGACGACATCATGCGCGACGAAATGTCCCGCCATCAGGAAATCTAGTTAATTCTCCAATCACTTTTGTTTTATCCTTAAAACAACAACATTATGCCAAACGATATCAAAAAACTGCGCCGACTGATGCGCACCTCTCATGTCCTGCAAAAAGGAGATGAAGACGTCAAATTCGAAAAATCTATCGCCCTCAAACAAGCCTGGCGGTTCGAGTCCTTCCGGGACGCCCTCGCTAACGGCTTTGCTCGCTTTACCTACTACAAGAAAGATGGTTCGATCCGCACCGCCCTTGGTACACGTTCGTCCGTTCTCATTCCGACCGATAAACTGCCCAAAGGCGACATGTCCGACGGTGCGGCTACTTGGGAAGATTCTGCCAAAGCCATCCCTTATTTCGACCTCGAGAAAATGGAGTGGCGGTCTTTTTCCGTCCTCAATTTCGTCAGCCTTGATCAGGTCTGGAGATTTAATGACCCTTTAGCATAACGCCCTATGGAAACAGTAATTTGTGAATACTGCGGCAAAGAGATGCCCAAAGACGAAGCCGTCTATATCGAGTCGGCAGAGTTCTACCTCTGCCCCGACTGCGCCGAGGACGAAACGGTCACTTGCGAGCGGTGCGGCGAACGCATCCTGCGTGATGATTCCTATTTATCACCCTACGGTCACCTCTGCGAGTGCTGTCACGATGATCTCTTCGGCTAATATTAATTCCCCTCAGCCATGAGTAAAGAAATCGATGAATTAGGGGGCAGTTGTATCATCCCTATCGTGCACAACTACCCGCGCGACACCGACTACGACGGCTATAACGATTACCAGCGCATTCAAGTATGAAACTCCTTCTCGACGATAAGCAACACCGCGGTTTCGACCTCAATGCCAACGAGGCCTGCATCTTTGCCGCTATCCTCAAATGCACACGTGCTGGACGAGGATGGTACGGCAACTATCGCGAACTCGCCGCCGCAATGCCTTTCGTCATGTCTCACATGACCGCTCATAGAGCAGTCGAAAAATTGTTGAACTTGGGTTTATTAGAAAGACGTGAGAATAAATTGTTCGCCTTGTATCAAAATGTTACAGAGTCGTCACAAAATGTTACAAACTTGGAACAAAATGTTACAAACTTGGAACAAATTGAGCTCCCCCCTAATAACCCCCCTATTAATAATAATATGAACGAAAAAGAAAAAGAGCAGCAACGCGCGCTATGCGCACGCGATTGCGAAAAGCAGCAGGACAGCCTGTTTGAAAAGTTTTGGAAATATTTCTCTATAGCTATGCCTGCCGAATTCAACAACAGACGAGCAGCAACACAAATGCTTTTCGAGGCGCGCTCCGAGGTCGCACAAAAAGCCATCGTCGAAGCCGCTCAAGAAGGCGCTCCCGGACATCCCGGAGACGAAAACAACCCCTATTTCTTCGTGGTGGACTTTCCCGAACCGCAACCTCAGTTCCTCTCGGGACAGGAGCAAGACCGGATGCGTGAACTGGGCATCCCGCTTGTGCAGGTCAAGTACAACGACAAGTTCCTCATCTGCACACATGAGACAATGGAACAATTCGGACTCCAGTGGGTTCGCGCTTGGTAAACCGCTTCGCGGACAAGTACCTGCGGTGCTGAATCATTTATTTATTAACAAATAAAATTGTATATCATTATGAAAGTAACTTTAGCAGCCGGTATCGAAAGCGCTTCCGGCAAATGTGGAGACATGGTTTTCCGTACACGAACCAAACCCGAT
>CADBWK010000030.1 GCA_902798385.1 uncultured Bacteroidales bacterium | reverse complement strand
GAACGACAATCCGCTTCCGGAACGCGCAGATGTCCTTCGTTTGGCAGAACGGGTAGGTTTAGATAGCAAACAAGCAGCGGCTATTTTCGACGACATAAGAAATCATTTAGGCTAATCCCGTTGCTCAAACAAAGTAAAACTATTTTGTGTAAAAATCGACGTCCCAGGTGGGGCAATACGTAAAAATTTTACCCATTTTAGGGGACAATACGTAAAAATTTGCACGTGCGTGTTGCGTACGTGCTTGTGTTTTTGTACTTTTGCGTTCGATTTGTATAGTGAGTGATGGTGTGCATAGGTACGGAGATCGCTTTTGTCTTCCATTAACCGATAATGTATGTTCAAATCCGTACCTATGCCACCACTTTTCATTGTGGCGGATACAAAAATAACAAGTATTTATTTTGTAAAAATGAGTGTATTTGCAACAATGAATGTATATATTTAAGGTATGATATGATGAAGAAATCGATGATGAAAATGATGAAGAATTCGATGAACAAATCGATGATAAATTCAATGAGGAAAACGAATTGGTTAGGCCTCTTCCTATTCGCTGTTTTGCTCCTTGCACCTGTACGCGCATGGAGTGTGGGATGGACGCCGACGGACGGAGGTTTGGTTGTGGACTTGCAAACCGGTGACCGATTCTTGCTGTCAATATGGCTTGATTTGGACAAAGACGGCGTAGAAGATGCGGGAGAGGAGTTCTTTGTGATCAACTACAACCGTTATACCGGAGGTCATTTCAACTACTCGGACGGTTTGTATTTAAAACTTGCGCCTCAGGCCGGTGATGCGACGGAACCCTCGGACATGTCCATATGGTCGGCGGGTGCTCCGTTATCGCGTATCATTGGCGGTTTGGACTATTCGTTAGGTGCGAATGCCGGTCAGGTCTATACGATTTGGAATGACGGTAAGACGCTCAAGACATATAATGATTTTCAGTTCTTAGGAGACCTGACGAGCGACTACAACGATACCAAAGCCTGTGATGTAGTCTTTGTCATACCGACGAATCACGAAGGCATCACTTCTTTTGACCCGAATAAGACCTTAACCAATGTTTATGGTCGTACGGATCAATTATCGGACGGTAGGATCAACGGTAGGATCGGAAGGGGATTTTTGGGAATGACCTATCGCGAGGTATATATGTTGAATATTCCTCGTCAGAACAAGCCGGTTTCTTACACGAATGCCTCGGTAGTGACCTTCAACACGACGAACAAGCAGCAGTCGTGGTCCAACGGGCAAATCAAATGTGACCCGGGTCATGCGGCGTATGCTTTTGCCGATGACAAGCATAAGCCGACGCACCGAACGCTTTTCCGTCTGTATCTGTTAGACAGGCCGTTCCCCTATTGCAGCAGTTTCTATTTTGCGACGGACGAGCAGGATGTTAAGAAATACCGTTGGGGTCCGGATACGAATGTTAAGCCGAATCGAACATGGACGGATAGTACGGCAGAAAAGAAGATCTACACCATAGACTGGATGTATCCGATGAAGCGCGACGGAAGTACGGAGTACCATAAGACCGACTATATGACTGTCCCTATTCCGGACAGCACGTACTACTATGTGGGCTGGAATAACGACTACCGCAAAGATGCAGAGACATTGGGTTCGGGAGGCGCCAAGTCGCAGTTCGAGAAGATCCGCGAGTTACCGTTATCAACGATGCCTGAGTTCAAAGCTCCTGCAGGTGCGTACGGACAGATGATAGTGGATACGACTTCGACGGATTTTAACTTGGGTGTTGCTTTTGAACCGGCGGGTTATTTCCTGAAGATAAAAGAAACGGGAACGAATGTGCGGATGCATCAAACGAGTGCCAATACCTGGCTTTCCGAGGAGATGTGGACGATCAGCGGTTATTATGCCTCTTTGCATATTAGAACGATGCTGATGACCGGTTCGGACTTCAATGCAGATGACCCGGGCGCAGCGGTAGAGGGTTGGAGTAAGTGGGTACGTGGTGATAGCGTACCGACGAGTGACGGCAAAAGTATCGTTGATAAGTCCGGTTATGCGCAGATTACGGTCAATAATACCGACTCGAACGGACATATGGTGTTTATCTTAGCAGATAACTCGAAATGGATTCGCTACCACAACAACGGATTTATGGGTCTGGAGATGCCTAAGCAGTATCCTCTGGCCGATGGCTCCGATCTAACCATCATGGAGCCGCGTATCAAATCGGAATATACGTTCTTAGGTTGGAACACCAAGGCGGATGGCTCGGGTGATACGTTAAAGATAGGCGATAAAATAGATCTGAAACACCTTCCTGACGGTATATCCTTGACCGGCGACTCGGTTTTGAATCTCTATGCGTTAGCCAAGTATGAGGGAACGTTGCAGATGGCGATATCGTTCATGCGGGACGGTAAGCGTTACTTCATCACGCACCCTAATACATCCACTCCTCGTGTTGCTCGTGCCCGCCATTTTGAACATTGGGAGAACACATGGCAAGGTATGGAGAATGCGGAGAACGAAGATCCGAATTACCTGAGTACCTTTGAGTTACGTAGTCCGGTAAATGAGATCAAAAAGAAAGATGTCGGCATTACGGAAGATTTGAGGCTTCAGGAGCACGCCTTGGATCCTCGTCAATACACCATGAAGGGTTATACGGACTCCTTGACGTTCTACGAGTTCTTCCACCCGAACGACGACGAGTACCTCGGATTGTATTATGAAGAGTCGTTCAATACCATTTTGGCGAACAATACCTGGGCCGGTTTGTTTACGACGACGAGTACCGCGACCGAGCTCAGTTGGCCGAACTACATGGTGCCGTATATCAAGGAGGCCAAAATCAAATCCACGCGATATGTAGAAGAGTACGATCATAAGAACAAGCCCGATTCGCTGATTTTGAAGGCTCGTTTAAATGCCAGAGGAGATACTATACCGGCTTACGTAAAGTATGATGCTTCGACCGACCAATTTAACGGTGTAGCGACGGAAGGCGAAGCGACTGCTTTTGATATCTCGGCGGTGATTGTAGCGGACGAGCACTATATCATCTTACCGGATACGTCGTATGCTTGGAAGGACACGATTGATTTTGGCTATCATAAGAACGAGCAGTTGCGTGAGGATATATGGTCTGCGTTGATCGGTAAACAGTTGATGGCGGTAATGATGTTGGATAGAGACACCGTCTATTTCCACCCGAACCGCAAGAAAATCATCAGCGATCCGAATGATTTGTATCTGTCTCCGGATTTCCGTGTGACGCAGATCTTCGAATGGATCCCGGATAGCCGTGTGAGTGCGCCGTTGAACGAAGGCGACAGTGCTCAATCGGAGACGACCGATCACTATTGGCATCATAACATTGTCAGCGGTCTTAACAGTCCGATGAACGTGAAGAACAGTGGCGGTCAGTATATCAACATCGCTGATACGTTCCGTATTCACATGAGTCACGATGCAGTGAGTAAGATCAAGGAATACCGCGGACGTTGGAAGGCAGGTTCAGCGGGTCTGAAGGTGGATAACGCCAATGGTTCGATGCGTCACCGCGATATCATTGTGCGCACCAAGACGTATCACTCCAGTGATACCCTGACACGATATGCCCTCAAACCGGAGAAAGAGAGTTATAACTTCGGTCCGTTGAATGGGCAGACTAATACGATTCAATTTACGCTTACCCGAGAGACCTATCACGACATATTGGATACGGCGGACAATAAAATCAGCGAAAAGGTTATACAGGTGGATACGCTGACCAAGAAACTGGGTATGCTCTCCGACGAATGCAGTTTCAACACAGGTGCCGCTTACGCAGTCAATGCTGCATCAGACAGTATCGTAACGCTGCGCGTAACAGCAGATAATACGATCAATACCAACTACGATACGCTGATCATATCAAGCATCAACGTAGATGGTGTGGCAACCGCTGTCGAGGCACGTGTACCGTTGGTACAGGCCGCATTGACGACGAATGAGCTAGTATGGTCTGTATATGACGAGAGTGCCAAGAAGCGCTATTTCATTATGGCGGTAAATAATGGAAGCAGTACGACTTTGCAGTTCCGCGAGTTCACGCAAGCCAATTCGATGCTCTATGAGCAGGGCACAAAGAATCAATTGGTGAAAGGCTCCAATGCCGGCAATAACTCCGATGGGAAGTATATCACGCCTTGGACGTTTGATTATGACAAGGGTGATAAAAACAAATTCTCGCTTAAGACCGAATACGGCATCAGTAAATACTTTGCTACCGATGGTGGGACAGGAACCACATTAGATGATGACCGAGTGCTCTTTACCTATCGCATTGCGGAAGTCAATACCAACGACAACTCCAACTATGAGGAAAAAGTACGTATCAAATACCTGGATGATAAATGGTTGAAGTTCAACGGTACTAACATCGTGCTGCAAGAAGACTCCGCGTCGGCGACCGTGTTCTCATGGACCTATCTGATCACGGAATATAACCTGCTTAATAACGGCGACTATCCGAGTTTGGACGAGGTGTCGTTCGGATATAATATCGCTACGCCGAAGTCTATCCAGACGCGTTATAAGGCCTATCGTGAGTACTCGATGCTGTTGGATAACAGTCTGACGTATTTGTGTCATAAAGAAGAGACTCGCACGGACAGTCTGCAAGACGCAGCTCGGGAATGGAAGACGACTTTCACGATTGATACAATCCGGGATCGTCGTACGGCTACGCTCAGCGGAATAGATACGACCTATAACCGCACGACGCTGACTACGATGGTACGTGTCGCTGGAGATAGTCCGACGGAAGTGAAAGACAAGAGCGGTAACTATATCGATATCGTTGATACGCTGCGTGTGACGCTGTCGCTCAAAGACGGAGCCCAGACGTACCGTTTCAAGGGTGATTGGAGCGGGTTCAAGTCGATCAGCGATGCGAACCTGAAGATACCTTTGATTCGTAAGACTTATCATGAAGAAGACTTCTACTCCCTGAACTGCGCCGTAGAAGGCGATGATGAGAACTTTACTTTCCCGGCTACGATCACGCCCGGAGACAATGACTCGCATGATTACATACTATATACCTTCCTTCATGAGGGTACGCGGATGGTGGATGTGGATGGCAACGTGGTGGCTATTACGAGCGAGCGATTCATTGATGTGACCGAAGATCACGAGGGTAAAGGTGGGGATAAGGACACCGTCGGTATGCACCTCAACAACAAACTGGTAGCAGAGGTGCGACTGATGGATATATACGGTGACGCCCCGGATTGGTGTGAGATTGACACGATCACTTCCGATACCGTGACTATCAAGTGTACGAAAAACGGTATTCGTTCTCCCCGTACGGCGTACCTCTATTTGGCGTATATCGTGGTGATCAATGGTGATACCCGCTTCGTCAACCGTCGTTTGACGGTATCTCAAGCCAGCTATTTCGAGTATGCCAACAACCAGACACTGGTTCATAGTCACGGTGCTTCCGGTGATGAGAAGATGGAGAACGGTATGCAGCAAGTGCATACGAACAAGCGTATTCTGTATTACTATCCCGATCAAGATGTTGAGTTGCCTGTTCGTGAACGCGCATTCTACGGCTGGTGGCGTTGGTATCGTGAGGGTGTGGATGTAGATAGTGTGGATGTATCCGACTCGGATATTCCCGATTCGTTATGGCGTAGCGCACCTCGTAACGCCGGTCTTTATACCTATCCCTACCGTATTATCGGAGACTCCGTAGATGATGGAGCGGGAGGCAAGAAACTGGTAACGATGGGTCGTTGGACGGTATTCCACTATAAGTCAAAAGACTACAAGAACAAACAGGATCCTCCTGCTAAGAACCCGACGCTCGTTCCGCCCGATACGATGCGCGTAGGTATCAATCGAGGAAAGCACCCCGTGGTCACTTATGTAGCGGATATCAGTAACTACTACGATAAGTTGCCGATGTCGTTGAAGGTCAAGAACCAGATTGATACAGCGTTGATGGATACGATGCGCCAGATCATCGAACCGACTTTGTCGTTGCGTGAGGTATTCGAGCTGCATCCTTGGACCGAGATGGCAGAGAAATTGGAGAATTATAAAGATACGATTGGCCGTGAAGGTAGCGCATACCGGAACATGAAGTATATGGAGGACCATACTATCATGGCGCCCACAGGAGCACCCTTACTGCTCACCACCGAGCAGCGGTATAGTTTCGACCACTTGAAAAAGCACGGTCACTCGGAGTCGTTGTTGGGCTACTACATGCGGGATGATAACTGGAGTACTATGAGTTCGACCAAAGATGCATCCGGTTGGAGTCGTCAGGACTCGATGATCTGGTGCGGCGGATGGGATGCCGAATGCAAATGGTACACATATAATCCAAAGACCAAGGAATATACGCTTTGTACCCATCCTGTTTCCGAAGAAGAGGATTTCCTTAAAGTTCCGGCAAAAGGAACGGGTGCGGTTGATACCGTTTATTACTGTCTGCGTGCACGGAGTAAGTCCACTACGGGTAATCCGTCATTAGAACCCGGAACCCCCGGTGCTGAGGCAACGGTCGATGGCGGCTATTGGTTCAATATATGCCGGTATAAGATCATCTATCATAGTCCGAATAAGTACGGTCCGCTGAAGGAGACGAAAAAGGGCGGTGTGACGAAAGCGTTGATCACCAAGGAAGATATTGAGCAGCGATATGATGTATTGGAGCGTTTGGATTTTGACTATATCCAACCCGGTCCGGACTATCATGTCTATCCGCACCCGCTGCCTTGGGGTGATGCGTCATACGGCTATACGTACCCTGAGACGTCCAGTCTGCCCCACAACCGCTACCACGATGAGTCGGATTTCCCGAATCACGGTGAGTACGGTTTGATCAACCGTATTCCTTACAGTTCCTATTGGCGTAAGATGGAGCAGCACGGCGGTGCGGCAAACGGGTATATGATTTACTGCGACGGTATGGCGTCGGCCGGTCAGGTAGCCGCGTTGACGTTGAGCACCAACCTGTGTGCCGGCCAGAAGATGTTCTTCTCCGGGTATGTAGGAAACCCCAGTAGCCAGACCGGCAAGTCCAATCCGAACTTCATCTTCTCGGTACAGGGATCTGTAGATGGCGACACATGGGATGATATCACCTCGTACATGACGGGTGATATACCTCCTGCCAGCGAATGGTATCAGATTTATTTCCCGATCCTGCATAACGACGGGAGTCGCGAATATACGCATTTCCGCGTACGTATCTATAATGTGGCAGCGGATTTTGACGGAAACGACTTCATCATCGACGATATGTGTATCTTCGCAACCAAACCGCCGTTGATCGCTTATCAGGCGCAGACGACCTGTAATGACTATGGTCATTCGGATGAAGAGACGCACGTGTTGTTGCGTGTGGACTACCAAGGTATCACCGGAGAGGGCTACAACGATACGACGGTATGTTATACCGTTCGTCAGAAGACCCCGGCGGGCGAGTATGAGTTCATTAAAATGACCGATGGATACATTGATGAAGCGAAGACGGCTACCGGCGATACGCTGTACGGTAGGCTCTTTATCCCGGCTAAGGACTACGAGCCCAAGACGAAGGACTCGATCTACAAGAATATGAATGACCTGCTCGATCGTTTTGATACGACGATGGCATGGCATAAGGAAAATGCAGGGATTGACATTGTTCGAGAGGGTTATATCTACGAGATTTTGGAGGGCGATATCCGTCCGGTAAAATATGTCGTCCACAGTGCTAAGATGTTAGCCAAGAATGACTATACGGTCCATATGTCCGGTGTACCAAAGGAACTGCTGAGCAGTATATGCGGTATGACGAGTCACCTGAAGATCAGCAACCGTATGGTGCTGGAGCTGAATGGTGAAGAACAGCCGGAGACAGAGCAGTTGGGTCTGTGCGCGAATGCGACGTATGACATCAGCTTGCGCGTCAAGGGATCGATGTATCTGGATAGCGTTGCGCCGATTGATGTGACCGGTTCGTGCGTGAACGACTGGTTGCTGTACGGCGATACGGCGCGTACGTCCAGTAAGAAACGCTACGGCTATTACTACTCTGATATTGAGAAAGTAGTGAAGGATATTCTGCGTCAAGAATCTGTACCGAGTAGAGAGAACCCCAACCAATTGGTAGAGAACTTGGCCTCAGTAGATAGTGCCGTTATGCGGGAAGTAAAAGAGTACTGGGCAGTGTCGTTAGATACCTCGGCTCACCCCTATACGATCTTGGAGGATCTGGTGAACAAAGGATTTCTGACCCTCTATCAACCTCAACTGACGGCATCGGTACTAGCCGGAGACTCGTTGCAGTACGTCATCTTCCCGATCGTCGGTTCCGGATCGAAAGAGATGACGGATGCACGTGTAGAGGTATGTCCGAACCCGATCCTTATCAAACTGAAGCCCGATAAAGGTGGTGGCGTGCCGCTGATGGTAGGTGGTTTGAACCGCGACTCGACCGAGGCGATGTTACCGGTTAATGTCCTCGCTACGGCTGTACAAGCTAATGGCGGTTTCAAAATGCGTATCGACTCGATCATGTCGGGTGTTGGAATCTACGCGATCAATCTCCGTGCGACAGACGATCCGAACTACCGTGAGGGTGTGCATCGTCTGAGTTTGGAACCCGATAAGAGTTATCCTTCCGATCGGTATTATGTCAAAGGGGACAGTATGCTCTTGCGCCCGGCATCCAGCAATAACTACACGATGAAGGCGGGATATAACTACACCTTCGATATCGTGATGCAGACCTTGCTCGGTCAATTGAAGACCAGTGACGGATGCGAAGTAGGAACCGTGCCGTTCATCGTATCTATTGTACCGGACTATGTTCGTTGGGAGCCGCAGTCGGCATCAAATAATAATTGGAATGATGCCAACAACTGGCTCGGTATTGATGAGAACAACAAGGCGATCCATAATGATGCACACTTTGTGCCGATGGAGAATACGATGGTGGTCATCCCGAAGCCGGATGAAGGAAAGCCCTACCCTGTTATTCAACCGCTGCCGACCACCCATGAGGACTCTGTCCAAAAGGTGAACTTCCAGTATAACCAATGTGGTACGATCCGCTTCCTGCCTGAAGCAGCCATCGGCAATCAGCAGTATATCAATTCCGAGGTGGTCATCGACATGAAACTGCCGCATAACAAATGGGCATTCCGTACCGCACCGGTGAAAGGTATGCTCAGCGGTGACCTATTCATGTCCAATGCTGATCTGAACAACGAGACGCCGCTTTGGGAAGTAGGTGAATTCGATGCGTCAGGACGTAATTACAGGACCGGTAACGGTTCGTTCTGGCTGTCCGTTTATAACACCGAGACCCACAAAATCAACCATACCGGCGACGACTCTATTCGTAACGCTTCTGCTGATTGGTCGAAAGTGACGAATGCGCTTACGTTGCCCTTAGAGGAAGGTAAAGGTTTGGCAATCTACACCTACACCAAGTCCGAGAAAGATGCGATCATACGTCTGCCAAAGGACGATGATACCTACTATTACTATGGTACGTACGGCGAGCGTGTAGACAGTAAGTACGAGGGAGATCTGCGTACAAAACGTCAGGCCGCGGCCGGTACGGGTACACCGGGTGATCTGATTTATCGCCCGGCAACGGAATCGCAGAGTTTCGAACTTACGAATGGCGTTGAATCGACTTCGTTCGTCTTCGGTAACCCGACGATGGGCTTTATCGATATCTGGGGCTTTATTGCAGATAACTCGCCCTTGTTGGAGCAGACTTTCGACTACATGGACGAGAGTAATCCGAGCGCCAGCCTCTATACGGTAGAGAGCAGATCGTCTGCTGAGGAAACCCCCAATACGCTCACTAATCTGAAGCGTTACTTGCCGCCTATGCATGTCATCGTGCTCAAGGCGAAAGCGGCCGCTACTTCGTTGACGGTAGGACTGGACACCAGTCGTGTGGTGACGGATGTGAGTCAGGTTAAACGACCGCTGTCTGCTCCGCGTCGCGTGAGTGCGTCCGGTTTGAGTCGGGGCATCATGACCGTTACGGCCAAGAACCCCTGCTCGCCGCGTTGTACTTCGCGCCTGCTGATCGGACAAGGATACCACGACGGAATACGGGACGGAGAAGATGCGATCTTGACCACCGTCAATATCGACAATTACACCAATAATAGTGCCCCTGCTACGCCGTTTAATCTGTACGCGTTGGAAGGCGGCTACGGACTGAGTATTGATCTGAGAGACGAAGTAGTCAATATCCCGATCGCGTTCTGCATCAGTGACCTGCCTTATGAACCGGTGACGAATCTATGGTTCACAGGCGTCAATAATATCGACGGACAACTGGTGCTCTACGATGAGTGGACCGATACCGAGCGCCGAATCATCGACGGTATATGTCTGACGATCGAGACGCCGACACAGAGTCATCAAAAGCGCTACTACATCCGTCGCCCCGGGTACACGCCGGACGAAGAGGAACCGATCACAACGGAGATCGAACCTTATGAGATGGACGACGAAGAACAAGCCATCAAGATCATTAAGGACGACCATGTATGGATCATCCGTAACGGTCATATATATACCATGTTTGGACAGAAAGTGAGGTAAGAATGAGAAGAGAGATGAAAAGAATGCCCCCAAGGGTAACAACCAATCAGACAATCGTCCGTTCCGCTATACGCTGGTACAGGGCAAGACAGCACCGACGACGATGCCGTTCCACTCCACATCGACCTATCAGTCCGTCGTCGGCGAGTCGAATATCTTCTGTACCGAAGAAACGACTACTCCGGTCGGTAGCCCGACTCCTCATAACGCACCATCCCGCGTGTGTATGGATTGGAACAGTAAGCCGGATGGGGAAGAGATCGGAATGTTGGACACCCCTATCGGCGAACCGATGGTCCTGCTGCTGATGGCAGTGGCGTATTTCCTGTTTGCAACACTAAGAAATAGACAAAAAGAATATCACCACTTGTTAAATAAAAAAATGCATTAAAATTTGCATATATGCAAAAAAAGTTGTACCTTTGCAGTCGAGTTTAACCCATATCGCGAATATCTCATGAAACGGATCCTTCTACTGCTTGTCATCGGGATCACCTTGGCAAGTTGTTACCACAAGACAGACAGCCCGCGCGGTTCGTGGGCCAAAGGTGCTGACATCAGCTGGTTAAGCGAGATGGAGCACGACAGTGTGAAGTTTTATAATGATGCGAATGGTGCAAATGGTGAAGATTGCATCGAGTTACTCCGCGGCATGG
>CADBWK010000029.1 GCA_902798385.1 uncultured Bacteroidales bacterium | reverse complement strand
ATTGGTAAGAATGGTATTGGCAAAAACGGAGAGGGCGATGCCAAAACCCCGACCGGCACACTCCGCCCGCGAGGCAGCCGAGGCCGCTCTGAACGGTGAGGATCAGTTCTGATATCCGCGATAGGAACTATCGCTCTATGAGGAGGGGGGAGCATCACGCTCTCCTCTCTTTTTTTTCGGGGGTTCTTTTTTTCTTTCCTCTTTCCTCTTTGCCCCAAGGCGTCGTCTATTGTCCCGAATGGTATTCGGGTATATCCGCCGCGCCGCCCTGCCCGCTCCGCAAGCCCCCCGCGCCGTGTCACCATACATGGCTATTTACATCGATTATATCGATGTGTAGTTCTATTATTGGGATTATTAGTAGGGTAGAATATATTCCCTCGCTCTTATTTCCCTTGTTCTGGCTGCGTCCTGTATTCCGTTGGTGTTTGACCGGTACTGGACTTAAAGCACTTGGCGAAGTATTGGGGATTGCTGAAACCGCAGGCATAGGCGACCTCTTTGACGGAGAGATCCGTTTGTTGTAGCAATGAGCAAGCGTGCTTGATACGCGCTTCCTGCAAGAAATCTTTGGGCGAGAGATTAAATAGTTCATGCATCTTTCGGTTGAGTGATGAACGGCTCATGCCGGTGGCTTCCATCAGGTCATCGACATTGATATCCACATTGCCCATATTCGTTTCCATAAATGCTGTTAGTGTCTGCAAGAACTGTTCATTCTTATTCAGATAGCCGGCAACCATCACTTTCGGTAGGGGCGCCTGCTGTGTGTCTTGTCTGTTCTGCAAAGCAACCAACCTTTCTTGCACATCGAGATAGGCCTCCAAGGCTTCTTTACGCTTCTTCTTGAGGGCACGCATGTGCAATAAGGAGATGATGATAGTGAGCAGCGCAGCAAAAGCTCCGAAAAGCACGAGTGTCTTTCCGAGAGTGCTTTCCATGAAGGTCGGTTGGACGATGATGGTAAGGCGGCGCACGTTGTTTTGCCACTGTTGGTAGGCGTTGGTGGAGCAAATATCCAGGATATATTCTCCCGGGTGCAGGTCAGGCAGTTGAATCTCTGCAACCGAAGAAGCGGCACTCCAAGGAGCCTCCTGAGCATCTACTTTATCGAACCGATAGCGGTATAAGACAGCGCCGCAATTCCTGAAATCCAAAGCGGAGAACCACACGCCGAGACTGCGTTCCTTGGGCGAGAGGACGATCCGGCTTACCGTGTCCACCCCGTACTCCATGGGTCCGTTGCTACGTTGGAGCGCGCTGATCGCTATACGAACAGGTTTGGTCTCAGGTTGCAGATCCGCATGGTTCAGCAGCATCAGCCCGTCGTGCGGAGCTACCAGAATTCGTGCGTTGCCGAGATCAAGGGGCGGTACTTCGCCTAAGATAAGGTGATTATTGCCCGTATAATTGAAAAAAGCACTTTCGAAATTGACGATGCCGGGTGTATGCGTATTGAGCAGGCTTAGGGCATTATTGCCTTGCAGCAGCAGGGTACTGTCGTTCCACGGCATGATCTCATAGACAATGTCGCTTGCCAAGCCCTCCTTCGTCGTCAAGTGATCAAAACTCCATTTTCCGGCTTCCATATCGCTCAGCCGAATGCTGTTGAGGCCTCCGCCTTCCGTGCCGACAAACAGTTTCCCGGAATGTTCCGCAAGACACATAACGGCATTGCTGCTGAGCGAATGGCTATTCCCTGTTTCGCGTTGATGCAAGGAGAGCTGTCCGTTTCTCACTTCCAACAAACCGATCGTGGTAGCAGCGAACAAGGAGCCATCCGTACTTTTTAGCAACCGCCGTATATACATCCCTTCTGTGCCGGGTACTTGCTCAAAAACACCGTCTTTCCCCTGCCATAATCCGAAGCCGTAGGTAGCGATCCACATTCGTCCCTGCTCGTCCGGGAGGATGTCATACACATTGCGCACGTTCGGATATGTCTGCTGCTTGCCGTCTATTTCGATGAGCGCCCCGGGTTTGGTACCTAACCACACATGCCCGTCTTCGGTCTCGCGGATACAATAGACGGGTGCACCGAAATCTTCCGTCCGGATCACATGCAGCGTGCTGTCATAGACCGTGACTTGATTCGTATATCGTCGGGCTGTCCAGATCTCACCGTTCGAGCGTTGGGCTATATACCGCACCTCATCTTCCCCTACTCGCTTTCCGTGCGGTACGACAGGCGTAGCGATATACAAACCGTGTTCGTCTATCAACCACACATTCTCTGCTGAATCGACATACTTATAGCGGATGTTTTTCAGTTGCGTGAGGCCGTTTTGGAAAGTGAGGTCCTTACGCCTGTAATTGGGGTCATGGTTCGCACGGAGTCGTTCTTGCACCTCCGCTCGTTGTGCAGCCGAGAGCGTATCAAACGCACACGTACGCGTATTAAATAGGAATATACTGTCTTCTACCAGACAATAGAGGTTGTTGTCTTTGGTCAGTTTGATATGTCGGAACTTATCCGAAGGGGTGGAGATCTTGTCCCCCGGACGTGCCTTGAACGCCACAAAACGAGTCCCGTCGAAACGGTTCAGCCCGTTCCAAGTAGCCACCCACACCATGCCCGTGGAGTCTTGTACCACATGCGACGTGAGCCAATGACTCAATCCATTCCTATCATCAAAAAAACGCAGGGAGTACTCCGTAGCCCAAAGGGAGAGGTGAAAAGTGAAAAGTGAAAGGATAATAAGTAAGCGTCTCATGGTGCTATTGTGTAAAAATCGGCGCAAAGATACACAAAAAAATCCACATGTGCAAATTTTATACGTCTTTGGTGAGTTTTTGTACGTTCATATGCGCGAATTGTTGTACTTTTGCAGCGTAATTACAAAATCGTTTAACCCAAAATGAATCAACAATGAAAAAAATCTTTTCGCTTTTCGTAGCTATGATGCTCTGCCTGCCGATTATGCAGGGGGCTATCAAAGTACACACGATTGGAGACTCCACCATGGCGGAGTACGACGAGAACACAACGGACAAACGCGGGTGGGGTATGTACCTCGGCTCGTTCTTTGACCCCGCTTTTGTCACCGTGAACAACCGCGGCAAGTCCGGCGCTGACACGCGCGGCTTCTACACCGGCGCAGCGTATTGGGCTTCGCTCAAGACCCAGATGAATGCCGGCGACTACCTGCTGATCCAGTTCGCTCATAACGACGAAGGCACCGTCACCAACGGCATGGATAACTTGGAGTACGCCGCTTATTGTCAGGAGCATGGTCTGCCTGCACCGACCGATGCACGCGGAACTAACCCACAGACCACCTATCGCGACATGCTGCGCGCGTTCATTGATGAAGCGCGCGCGTTAGGCGTGAACCCCGTTTTGGTCGGACCGATATGCCGTGCGTATTTCCAAGGTAACAACATCCGCCGAAACGGTCAGCATGACCTCGGCGATAAATTCTCCAAAATTGAGAACGGTGTGCTGTACGAGAATCAGAGTCTTCCTGCCGGTGACTCCACCATGAGTTACGTGAAGGCGATGAAAGTCGTAGCAGCAGAGAAGAATGTACCGTTCATCGACCTCACCGAAGCAACGCGCCAACTGTACCTGTCGTACGGCGAGACGCAGTGTTTGAGTCTGCTCTTCTGCGAAGGCGATAAAACCCATACCAACGCCATGGGAGGTAACCTCGTGGCACGTGCTGCGGCGCAACTGCTCAAGAACGCAGGCGTCTTAGCGGAGCATATCACGATTCCGACCGACATCACGGCCAACCCCAACGCTATCGAGATAGGCGAGACCTATTGCGGGGTAGCGCAGAACAAGGAGTTCCTGCTCACCGGTTATGGTCTGGAACCGGCTAACGGTACGGTCGCTCTAACCGCTACAGCAAACTTGCAGATTTCGCTTGATAAAGTCAACTATGCGTCCACGGTCAATGCTACCTACAGCGGCGGTTCGATGTTCCAGAAGGTGTATGTGCGTGCTAACTACAGCACCGGTGGAGAACAACTCGACACAGTCTATGCGACCTCCGGCGAACATGTGATTGCTATCCCTGTCAGTGCAACGGCTATCTCGTTGGACGGCGGTGCAGAGGTTAGTGCTACATGGGCTATCAATGCCCGTCCGGTACCTGCTGCCGTCGTAGAAGGTCCGATCAGTGCCGCGTTCGCAATGAGTAACATGGCTTGTATGGATTATAGCAAGAATTATTTCACAGACGGCGATGAGACAGATATCGTCCTCGCACGTTTCCATAACTCCGCTAACGGCAGCAGCCGTACCCCGTGGCCTGCCGGTGAGATAGATGAGAATGCCAGCCGTTATATCGATTTTGCCATCACCGCTCCCGAGGCGATGGACGTACGTATCACCGGCATATCCATGGATGTCACCGCAGACGCTACATCCACGATGTGCTATCATATTAATACCGGTTTCGGCGATGCCTTCACAAACGTGATGACCATCTATGAGAAACGTAACTTGCCTAACCGTGCCATCGAACATGTTAACCTTACGCCGACCCTTACCGTCAAAGCAGGTCAGACCCTTCACGTGCGCGTGCTGCCTTGGCATGACTACGGAGAGGAGAAGGACAGCAAATATATATGCCTTCGTAACGTCGTTATCTCCGGTCAGGCTTTTGCTGCAGAACCGGGAGATGAACCGGGCGATGAACCGGGCGAAGAGACCAACGAGCATACGTTCGGTATGGCGGCTGATGCAGATCATACTAACCATACGCTCACTGCTCCTTCGTTGTTACCATCTACGAGCGACAAGGTGGCTGTAGCTACCGTACCCGCTACTTATGCCGTTTTGACGAACCGCAATGTTTATCACGGAGATGCAACCGCTTACACGGCACCGGTGACGTATCGTAACTTAGCCAATAATGTGACCATTAAGACGCAAGCGGATGCCGAATCCAGCGATGCGTATGTAGCATTCAAAATGACTATTGCGGACGGTTATGTCTTCAACGCAAGCGAGATCAATACAGACCTCTATCTGGATAACAAATCCAACTGGTTCTATGAGTTTATCATCGAAGGCGCTAACGGTTTACCGCTCTTCAAATCGGCTACGCAAACGATAGGAGCTGGTCAGAGCGGAACAGGCCATAAAGCTACTTTGGCGCTGGAAAGCGAGACCGTCAAGAACCTCAAGGGTGAGATCACGGTGAAGTTCATCTATTGGATCAATAGCGGTTCGACACTGTTAGCTATCAAAGATTTCAATATCAAAGGAACGGTCGAAGAGGCAGCTGCACGCACCTTCACGGATTTCAAAGTGGAGTTCCGTGACGACCCCTATACCGTTTTCCTTCCCGATAACAATCAGTTGCCGGAAGGTGTAACGATTGCGGGCACCAACTATAACGGAGTCCAGCATGGTATCTACGGCGGTACCGTCACCGTACCGGTGGACGGACCGGTGAAGTTCACTATCGGCGCATGTCAGTTTAGCAAGACCGATATCACCGTGAAAAAGAACGGTGTGAATTTTGCTACGTTTAGCAATGTCGGTCCCTGTGGCGAGCAGAAACCGAATTACAACCAGTTCGTTACATGGACTTATAATGTGGAAGAAGCCGCTACATTGACTTTCGAGTTCGGCAATCAGACTTTTGTCCCGTATTTCTTCGCTGAAGCATGTGACTACATTGCACAAGCAATGGTTAGTTATTATGATACGGACGGTACAACGCTCTTAGGTAGCGAGATCGTGGACGGCGGTTCGGCTTTGGTATATGCTTATAGCGTTTCGGACGTAACCGTACCAGCAGGTAAGGCTTTCCGCGGTTGGTTCGCTTCGGCGGAGCCTAATGCCCTCAAAGTGGCAGAAGGAACGACCGTTATCGAGAGCCTCAAACTCTATGCCCATGCAACGGATATCGAGGTAGCAGAAGTAGGTAAGGTCTTCAACTACGACCTGACCCAACGCTCTTTCTATCCGGAGGATCATGAACTCATCTCCATCACCGGCGGTACGTATAATGGAACACAGCACGGATGGCAGTTCAGCGCCAATGGCACGATTACGATTGAGGTAGCCGGAAACGCCCTCATTAGTTTGGCGCTCTGCAAATACGGCAATGCCAGCACACTCGCTTGCGTGGACGCGAATAGCAATCCTGTCGGAGAACCGATCACTTTGCCGGTAGCTGCAGACGGAAACAAAGGTGTGTTCCGCTATACCGGTCCTGCCACTACGCTCACTTTCACCCTCTCTAACGGTGGTTACGTACACGCTGTCAAGGTGTATAACCTGGAGCAGGTACCGACCCTCAATGAAGCCGGTTACTACGTCATCGGAGCAGGTGATGCTGCCGGTTTGGTGTTGGCCTTGGAGACGGCACAGCCTTACGATAAGATCTTCCTTCCAAATGGTATATATGACCTCGGTACGGCAACTCTCACCCATATCGACCAGACGGTCAGCCTGATCGGTCAGTCGATGGAAGGTGTACTCATTCAGAACCATCCGCTGGCAGCCGGTATGAATAATGCCGAGACGTTCTATATCGGTGCCGATAATGTCTATCTGCAAGACCTCGCTATCCGCTGCGATGTGTCCTATGAAGGCAGTTCAGCCAGTGGAGTAGGTATCGCCGTACAGGTGCGCGGAGACAAGAGCATCATGAAACAAGTAGATCTGCAAGGTAACCAGGATACGTATTATTCTTCTTGCCCGGCTACCGCACGCGGTTATTTCGAAGACGGACGTATCGAAGGTACGGTGGATTATATTTGCGGTGGCGGCGATATGTGGTTTGAGAATACCTTGTTATACAATAATGCACGAGCGCATGCAGATGTTATCCTCGCGCCTTCGACGGCCGCAGAGACCGTTTACGGCTACGTGCTCAATAACTGTACCATTGACGGTGATGAAAGTCAAGCCGGAAGATGGAATCTCGCACGCGGTTGGCATAACAGCCCTGCCGCTACCTTCCTCAATGCTACCTGTCTCATCGCTCCGTCGGCACAAGGTTACACCTATATGAGCGCTGACCTCCCCGTCCGCTTCCATGAGTATAACACGCATCTGGAAGACGGTACGCCGGTTACAGGTCATAACCTGAACGGACTCAACTATGCCGCTAACTCCGATGCTATCTATCTCGAAGCTATCGGTAATTACACCTATGATAACGTGGTCAAAGGAGCCGACAACTGGGATGCACGCGCTATCGCAGCGCAGGCTGTCGCTAATCCGAAAGTTATCGATGACGATGCGGCTTACCTCATTGAGGACGAAGGTACTTTCGTCGCCCTACTCAAAGGTAGTGAACTGAACCTTGCTTCCTACATCGGCAAGACACTCCGCAAAGCCAACACACGCGGCGGCTTCGGTGCTCCGGCTACGATTGAAGATACGGAGACAGGAGTGGAGAATGTAAATTTGAAATCTGAAATCATAAATCATAAATTTATCCGTAACGGACAGTTACTGATAGTAAAAGATGGCAAGACCTATAACGCACAAGGAATTCAAATTCAATAATAACTAATTCATTAACAACATGAGAAACTTAAAGACATTTGCATTACTGCTCCTGATGGCAGTATGCAGCATGGGAGCAAAAGCAGAAACAGCCGTGCTCTCCTTTAACATGGGTGAGAATGGAGCAGCTGCTACAAGTGCCAATTCGATTACAGGCGCTTCTGGCTGTGCAGCCGAAGGATTCACCATCGCCATTACCGGCAATAACACCAAAAATTGGTCGGCTGGTAACGGCAGTATCGCTTACAATGAGGTAAGTTATACAACGCTCAAAAACTCCAACGGTGCGCAGAATACGGTTACACTGCCGGATGGATGCGCAGCAACACATGTTACTTTCTATGTAACAACGAATGCTGATGCGGCAGGTAATCTGTATGAGTTTAATGGAGCAACGGTCAACGTGCCTGTTTCCTCAATCAAGGATTACAGCAACCCGACCGTTATTGAGCAAGATCTGGATTACGCCACTTCGTTTACCTTCACTTTCAATATGCAGCAAGTATGCTTTGTGGCAGTAGTAGCGTATAGCGTAGCAGAGATTGCTCCCTCTGATGTGTTTACATTCGGTCTGACTTCGGAGATTGTTGGTACAGAGATTCAATCGGTCGGCACGCGTGCTTCCGGTTGCAGCCACGTAGAGACATCGGCTCTCCAAACGACGTATCATACCCTCACCGACCGCACCCTCTATCACGGCTCAGCGGACGCGTTCACCGCTCCTGTTGCACATCGTAATATGAACCTCAGTAATGTGGTTATCAAAACTCAAAACGGTGAAGAAGATGGCGCAGAGAATCACGGCGCATACATGGCATTCACGCTGAATATAGAGGAAGATTACTCGCTGAATCTCCGTGAGATCTCGTCGGACCTCTATGTAGAGAATAAGCCCAATTGGTACTATGAATATGTGATTGAAAAAGGAGGTGTAGAACTCTATAAATCGCCGGTGCAAACCATTGCTTTCGGTCAGAGCGGAACCGATCATAGTAATAGTATTGCTACCCTGCGTTGGGATGAGAACCTGCAAGGTCTGACGGGTGAGATAACCGTTAAACTGATCTGGTGGATCAATAGTGGCGGAACAACCCTCGCCATCAAAGACTTTAACGTAAGCGGTGCGCTGCATGCCAGTGCTAACCCGCATGTTGAATTCGGTATGGGACGTGAGTTCGCAGATGCTACTCATTTTGAGGAGGGAGTAGAGAAACTCATCGGTTCAGCTCCTGTTCCTCTGACGGTGGCTCTGCATAACGGTACCGGTATGGACCAGACAGCAGCAGACATAGCTTTGTATCACGGTACTGCGGACAATGCTGTTACTGCACCAACCTCCTATCGTAACTTCTGCTATGCTACGCAAGAAACGGCCAATGGCGTCTTCCTTAACAATCTCTATTGGGGTTTCTCCGTGGACATTCCTATCGGCTACTCAATGAGCATTTCGCAGCTGTATGGCGATTTCTATGCAGAGAAGAACAAGATCCAATACAAGATGGGTGTATATACCTCTGATGCAGATGATGCCGAACCGCTGTTTATGAGTGCAGTGAAAGAGGGAAATATCCAATCGATGGGTGACGTAGCTATGACAGTAAACACTGCCGAAGTAGCTGCTCTGCAGAACCTGCAAGGAAAAATCTACCTGCGCTTCTATTGGAATATTGCCAGTAAAGCCGCTTACGCTGCGCTCAAGGATTTCAAGATTCGTGCCCTCGTAGAGCCTGTTTCAGGCGAAGGTGTCAAAGGACTCGTCTTTACGGACTTTGAGGCATCGGCTCATCCGTCCTTTACCGAAGGAGAAGTAACTGCTGTTTGGTCGAATAGCGCCAATAACGTTGCACCTGATTCCGAAAACCGTGGTATCCGCGTACAGGCAGGCTATGACTACACGATGCTGCTTACCGTGCCTGCGGATTCCTATATCAGCGAAGTAGTCTTCGTTTGGAATAAGAAAGGCAACAAGATTGCCGGTATCAACGATGATTACTACATTGACTTCACCGTCAAGAACAGCAGCGATGTGACCGTTAGCTCCTTGCAGCAAGGCACCAAGGAAGATGAGACCGTTTGGTCGTGCGGCGAGTTGCGCGAATCAGAACTGACATTCGTGCAAGGCGCAGGTGACTTCTATTGCCATTCGATCCGCGTAACCTATCTCAAGAAACCGGCCGTTCAGCAGTACACCCGTACGCACGAGCATATGAACCTCAACTCCCTCTGCTACCCCTATCAGATTGATTCATACACCGGTGCTACTTTCTACACCATGCTCTACAAAGCAGGTGGAACAGCTGCTGAACCGGCTGAGATCTATCTCCAAGAGCACGTGGGCGCACTCGAAGCTGGCAAACCGTATTTCTATGTACCCGAAGGTACAGAACTCGTCTGCAACTACTCCGGTGAGTACACCGCAGCAGGTAACGATGGTAATGGTACTTATGGCGTTTATGCCGATATGACGGATGTAACTCCGGGTATGTATGTCACCTATAATAACCTCTTCACCAAAGCCGGTTCCAACGTCAAACTCCGTGAGTACCGCGCGTATGTGGATATGAGCGAAGTAAGCGTTGATCAGCAAGGTCCGTCTTATGTTCCTGGTCGCAAACAACTGCGTATCGGTAATGCGAACGCTCCGCAAAGTATGACAGGAATAGAGCAAATCACCAATGACCAATCACCAATCACCAATAAGGTCATCTGTAATGGTCAACTCTTCATCCTCCGTGACGGCAAGATCTATAACGCTATGGGACAAATAGTAAATGGTAAATGACAAAATCGTAAATAGTATGAAACGAGTATATTTTTCTCCGGTTATGGAGACCTATCCCATAAATCCGGCATCCGTTCTCTGCGCCAGCGGAGACACAGGCACACCCTTTGGTGTGGATAATAACGCTACAAATGACCTGATCATTTCGTAAGTCGTATAACGTATTGTTATCCCAAAAGGCGACCCGCTTCGGTGGGTCGCTTTTTTTTCTAAGTATGACCGTATTATCCAGCAATCATAATTTACTTTTGTCGAAAAGCGACTCACTTCGGTGGATCGCTTTTTTTTGTCTCATTTTTAAAATTTTTACAACAATGAAACTCTCAGAAGAAGCCTTGGCGTTGTATCAACGCCGTGACAAAGTCATTCGTGACAAGTACAACGAACTGAACAAAACGCAGAAGTACTCACAAGCACAAATCTTCCACCTGCTCAGTGAACAATTCTTCCTGCTTGAACGGCAATTATACCGAATTGTGAACGGAAAATGACCCTCGTTTTTCGAACTTGTCACTACGACTAAAACGGTCGAAAAGTTCGCCGTACCTTTGTGCCGCCTTTCGGACCGGAGAGGCTCCGGACCCGCTTATTCCGAAGCATCCGTAACCCCGAATGGCGGTGCATTATGACTTTATTAAATATCATCCAGTTTCATCCGCTCAGGGATACACTCCCCGACGGAACAGAAGTGCGACTCGTCCTTCCTGTCGAGCGAACCAACAACAAACCGCTCTACATCACCGCCGACGGACGACCCTTCTCACATGTCTATGTCAAAGACAAAACAACCGGTGACTACCGTTTTGAGTACCACCCACTCAAACCCATCTTCGACACCTCCAAAACCAACAAGTACAATGGCAACCGCAAACAGAAGTACCTCAAGATGACCCGCACCTACGGCTACATCCTCATTCATCATGCCGTGGCACTCGCCTTCATCGGACCCCGACCCGTCGAATGGCTCCCGCCTACGCCCAAGATCCCTTCGTGGCATCTCCATGCCTACGATTGTCATCATCTCAACGGCATCACAACGGACAACCGTCCCTCCAACCTCATCTGGCTCTCCCAAGCTGCCCATCGCCGCATCGACGCCGCCCTCGCTCAAGGCCTCATCCTCACACGACAAGACCCCGCCGCCGTCATGGACCACGACCTCACCCACCACATGGAGATCTAGCCTGTTCCTTTTTTGGATCATTTTGGGTCATTTTGGGTCATTTTGGACTAATCAAATCCTTTGTTTATTACCGCCGGATTTTATCCGGCACCCAAAAGCTTTGTTAATTACGCCGGATAGTATCCGGCACCCAAAAATTTCATCATTATGGAAACAACTGAATTCAAAACAAAAAACTTAGAGCAACTGCGCTCCCTGCGCACCCAAGAAAAAGCCATCAAGGCTGCTATCGACGAAGTCATGCCCGAAGCGGTTAAAGAAGCCCTCCCCATCCTTGCCGCAAAAAGTCTCGACCGCGGCGAGTTCGAGGTAGAAGGTCTCGGCAAATTCCAACTCCAGCGTACCGATGTCTTCGATCTCGCTGACTACAACAAGTACAAAGGCGAGGAAGCTGTCGGCTACCGCAAAGAAGCCAAGAAGAAAATCAAAGCGCAGAGTCTC
>CADBWK010000028.1 GCA_902798385.1 uncultured Bacteroidales bacterium | reverse complement strand
CAACAGGAACGAGATGTCGGCCATAGAGCTGGCGTTGATCTGTGGGACTTTCTTTGCCATGATAAATGTGATTTACTTCGACAGTTTTTTAGTATGTACATATCCCCAGATCATCGTACCGATGGTAGCGATGAAGAGGAAGTAGCAAGCGTAGATAACAGCGTCAGCCAATTGAGCCCAAGCGCCTTCGTTATCCGTACCTTCGTAACCGATGATGTTGATTTTCTCCGGGCTACCGAGGAACCAGCAGAGGAGCGCCAAGAGGATGAAACCACCCACTACGCCAAGCGTCATATACGCTTTGCTGCGATTGGTTTTCCAGTTGTTCGCGAACTCAACACAAACCACTGCGAGAGTGATCAGCACTACCAGTCCGACCAGGATATACACCCAGATGAGGAATGCGTCGGTGAAACGAGGAATATCCAGGAAATCACCGGCCACCTCGAGACTACCGTTGGAGCCACCGAGGAAGAACAGCGCGATGAACACGATGCCTAAACCCAGCAACGACCAGAGGGCAATCTTAGGTAACATTTTATAGTTTTTCATAAAGTAATTTACAATTTAGTGATTTAACAATTTACAAATAACATTGCTTAGAAGCAATCCGTTAAATGCGTTATAAATTACTTCTTTTGAGCTTTGTCGTACTCTACTACCAAATCAAGCAGGCTAATCGAGCTGTCTTCCATCTCATTTACCAGACCCTCAACGAGGCTGAGGATGTAGTTGTAGAACAACTGGAGAACAACAGCAATAATCAAACCGAGGAGGGTTGTCAACAAAGCGACCTTGATACCACCGGCAACAACGGTAGCCGAGATATCACCCACTTGCTGGATCTTATCGAATGCCTCGATCATACCGATGATGGTACCCAAGAATCCGAGAGACGGAGCGATCGCGATGAACAATGTGATCCAAGAGAGGTTCTTCTCCAAGAGACCGAGCTGAACGCCACCATAGGAAGCAACGGTCTTCTCCACTACCTCGATACCCTCGTCATAGCGGCTCAGACCCTGATAGAAGATCGAAGCAACGGGACCACGGGTGTTACGGCAAACGTCGAGTGCTTTCTCGATACCGCCCTGCTTGAGAGCAGCTTCAATATTAGCGAGCAACTCCTTGGTGTTCGTTTTGCTCAACGACAGATAGATGATACGCTCGATACAGAGAGCGAGACCGAATACGAGGGTCACGAGGGTCAGCGCCATGAAGCCTGCGCCACCTTCGATGAACTTCGTCTTCAAAGTTTTGTGAAGCGCTACCAAGCCACCTTCCTCAGCGGGAGCCTCAGCTACTTCTTCTACTGCTTCCACTGCTTCCGGAGCAGCTACTTCGTCTACGTTTTCAACAGCAGCTTCTTCTACAGCAGCTGCTTCTTCTTGTGCCAATACAGCTGCGCTACCAAAGGTCAGCATAGCCAGCACTGTCAGAGTTGCAAATACTTTTTTCATGAGAATAAAAAATTAATTTAAGTTATTTGTGTTTATTGTGTTTTCATTTGACGGGGAGACCCTCTCCCACGGGGATTTCTCCGTAAGCGGAGAGACGGGGATTCGAACCCCGGAAACCCTTTTGAAGTTTACACGCTTTCCAGGCGTGCCTCTTAAACCACTCGAGCATCTCTCCCTCGCGCTTTTAGGCGCAAATCTCAATATCGGCTACAAAGGTACTGCTTTTTTCGCAAATACGCAAGAGTTTGAGTAAATTTTTACGATTTTTCTGTTATTTTATGCCGAAAAGGCTTCGCGCATTGGCACTTGTGACCTCAATTATGTGTTCGACGGAGCAATTATAGACCTGCGCGAGTCGTTCCGCGACATGTATCATCCAGCGACTCTCATTGCGTTCTCCTCTATGAGGAGTAGGTGCCATATAAGGGGCGTCGGTTTCCAGGAGGAGACGATTGGTTATTGGTAATTGGTGATTGGTAATTGATATTTCTCTCAATGTCTCGCCTAATTTGCTGTTTTTGAAGGTCAGAACACCGCCAATACCAAGATAGAAACCCATTTTAAGAATGATTTCTGCCGTTTCTTTACTACCGGAATAACAATGGAAGACACCTCTTCCTCCTACTTCTTTGACAATAGTCAAAATATCTTCGGTGGCTTCGCGGTTATGCAGGATGACAGGAAGGTTCAGTTCACGCGCAAGAAGCAGTTGTCGACGCAGGACCTCTTTTTGTTCCTCTTTAAATGTCTTATCCCAATAATAGTCGAGTCCTATCTCACCGATAGCCACCAGTTCCTCACGATGCGCACAAATAGCAGCCTCGATGGTAGCGAGTTGTTCTCTCCAATCGGCCTTGACATCCTCCGGATGGAGTCCCAAAGCAGGATAGCAGAACCCCGGGTGCGCATGGCAAACATTCAAGACCGTTTCGATAGAAGCCACATTGACACCGGGTACGACCATCGCTTGCACGCCGGATTGCTGTTGGCGAGCTATGACTTCTTCGCGATCGGGAGCAAAGGCTTCTTCATCAATATGACAATGGGTGTCTATCACGATTGGTGATTGGTAATTGGTTATTGGTTATTGACGATGGGTGAGGATGCTGGAGTCTCCGTAGGAGAGGAAGCGAAAATCATGACTCAGCGCATAGTTATATATCGTGTGCCAATCGCCGCCGACAAAAGCGCTGACCAGTAAGAGTAAGGTCGATTGCGGTTGGTGGAAATTGGTGATCAACTGATCCACGAGTTTAAAGGTATAACCGGGTTTGATCATGATCTGCGTCTCGGCATGAAGGGTCTGCTGACGGGTGGCATCGAGGTAGTCCAAGATGGCTTGTAAGGCATCATAGACTGACAAAGAATATTCCTTCTCGTACGGTTCAAACTGGCTCACCGTTGCATTATCGGGATGGCAACCGATGAAATAGAGACTCTCGAGCGTACGCATCGAAGTGGTACCCACAGCGACGATATGTCCGAGGTTCGCTTGGATATGCGCAATCGTCTCACGGGGCACGGCGATGATCTCCGTATGCATGGTATGCTCATTGGCGTCAGCGGTCTTGACAGGCAAGAACGTACCCGCACCCACATGGAGCGTCACCTCATCGGTCTCGATACCGCGGGAACGCAAGTCCACCAAGACTTGTTGTGTAAAATGCAGTCCTGCCGTAGGTGCTGCCACACTGCCCTTGATACGCGAATAAACGGTCTGGTAGGTCTTCAAATCGCTCTCTTCGGTCTTACGGTTGAGGTACGGCGGGATAGGCAGTTCGCCGGCTGCATCGAGTATCTCGGCAAACGACACATTCTCTTCATCCCACGCAAAACGCACGGCGAAGGTATTTCCTAAGACCTGTTCTTTATAGGCGCGAAGAACTATTTGTAATTTGTCATTTGTAATTGGTAATTCGATCGCCTCATCGTGCCATTTCTTGACGTTTCCCACCATACATTTCCATGTACAGCCGGTGGTTGAACCGAGTGAGAGTTGGTAGTCATGCGGCGCGAGGGGTTCGAGACAGAACACCTCGATACGTGCACCGGTCGGCTTATGAAACTCCAACCGCGCTTGAATCACGCGCGTGTTATTATATATAAGGAGCGAATGCGGGGCGATATAGTCGCCGACGTTGTAGAAACGATCTTCACTCACCTGTCCGTTACGATAAACCAACAGTTTGCTGTGGTCTCGTTCGGGTAAAGGGTATTTGGCGATGCGTTCGTCGGGTAAAGGGTAGTTGTAATCAGCTATATATAAAGGTGATTGGTGATTGGTCATTGGTTATTGTCTTTTCTCTTTCCCTGAAATAATTCGTATTTATTAAATTGGCAGTCCAGTTCACCGTTGAGCAGACGGTATTTCTTGGAGGGCTTGAGTCCGATGCATTTCATTGCTTCCGCATTGGACGAGATGATCCATGCCGTAGCGCCGGTGAACTGATGCTTGAGGGCAGTACCGATAGCGCTGTACAGGTCCTCCATCTCCTTGTTGCTCTTGAGTCGTTCGCCATAGGGCGGATTGAGCATCACCAAAGGTGATGCATTGGTGATTGGAAATTGGAGATTGGTGATTTTAATCTCTTCTATGCGAATCTGTTTGAGTTCGACATCCTTCTGCACACCGGCTGACTTGACGTTCTTCGCCGCCTGTTGAATGGCATAGAACGAAGCATCGGAGCCGTATATATGATGGGCAAAATCCCGCTCGTGGGAGTCATCGTTGTATATCTCATTCCACAGGTCGGCATCGAAATCCGGCCATTTCTCGAAGGCATATGACTGACGGAAGACACCCGGCGCGATGTTTCGTGCGATGAGTGCCGCCTCGATGAGCAGCGTTCCCGAACCGCACATCGGGTCGTAGAAATCCGACTGTCCGCGCCATCCCGCCATGAGCAGCATTCCTGCTGCCAGCACTTCGTTGATCGGCGCTTCGGTGGTAGCCACGCGGTATCCGCGTTTATGCAGACTATCGCCGCTGCTATCCAAGGACAGCGTCACTTGTTCGTTCGCAATATGAATATTGATGGTCATATCGGGATTCTGCACGCTCACGTTCGGGCGTTGGTTCACCTTCTCCGACCAGTAATCGACGATGGCATCTTTGACTCGGTAGGTCACAAAACGGCTGTTTCGGAACGACTCACTATAGACGGTTGCATCGATGGCGAAGGTATTATTCACCGTCATGTATCTCGACCAGTCGAGCGCTTTGAGTTGCTTATAGAGCGCGTCCGTATCTTTGGCTTTGAAGGAAGCAATCGGCACGAGGATGCGGATCGCGGTACGCAGACCGAAGTTCGCACGGTACAGCAAAGCCTTATCCCCTCGGAAAGAGACCGCGCGGCGTTCCAGCTGCACGTCATTGGCACCTAACTCGATCAGTTCCTGCGCCAATACCTCTTCGAGACCCTTGAAGGTCTTCGCCAGCATCAAAAAAGTAGCCTGTTGCTTCACCCGCTTTTGAGGAAAGATGGCAGAGTGGTCTATTGCGTCGGTCTTGAAAACCGAAGTACTGAAAGGTACCGGGGGTTCGAATCCCTCTCTTTCCGCTCTCGCACAGGATGCCATCGGCAGACTGTGGATTACGTAGAAATCCCGCTCTTTCATCTTTATTTTTTTAGTTGGAAGGGGAAGGAGCCGATGAGATTGCCGTCGCAGAAGAAATCAATCGAGTAGAAACCTTCCTCCACTTGGTTCTGTTCGCTCCAGATGCAGTAACACGTGCCGTTATACGCCTCGCCGCTGTACTCTATCTGCTGTACCAGCGTATAGGGAATCTCTCCGGACTCGAACGCGAAGAGTTTCGTTTCGTCTTCACCAATCACATTCCCGTTCGGAGTGATCACGCGTGCGTACAGGTCTTTGAGTCCCGGCGTACAGGTGATATTCTTCGCAATCACGAAATCGAACTGCATTTTGCGCATATGACTGACCATACGCGTTTTCTTGTCGTTCTTATTGAGCATGAGCATCGTACACGACGTGATCTCGAGCATCGAGGCGCGTGTCACGGTCTCAGTCAGCTGCGCATTGGCATTGGTCAGTTGGGTGTTTTGCTGTTTAACCAATTGGTTCTCCTCTTTGACCAGGATATTTTCTTCGGTCAACCGGGCATTGGTCGCATTGAGGCTGTCGATCTGACGGACGTAATCCTTCATAACCATGCGCACGGTAGCCAACTCTTTCTTGAGTTCTGCGATACGACGGGCATTAGAAGCCTTGGTCTGACGCAACTCTTCGAGCAGATCCTGCACGCGTTGTTGCTCACGACTCAACAGGTCTTGCAACGAGTCATTGCGGATGTCCATCTGCTGATAGCCGTCGAACTGAATGGCCAGATCTTCGTACTCTTCTTCCAGTTCTTCTTTCTCAATCGTCATCTGCTCCACCATCTCGTTCATTTCCTGACGCTGGTCGAGATACAGATAGACGAGTGCGCCCATCACAACGACTAATACCCCTATAATGATCCAAAATAATTTCTTATTCTTAGCCTCAGGGGCACGATTAACATTGTTGTTGTTCATAATAACGGAATAACTTTCTCTAATTGATTGCTTCGGCTACCTTTGAGCAGGATGGTATAGCCGGAAAGCGGTTCTTTTTGCAGGTGTTCGCACAATGCCTCCACATCATCGAAGACGGGATACGGTGCGGTTGTCTGTTTATATTCCTCGCCGACCAGCATCACTTTGTCCGCCTTGCGCTCGAGCAGCATGTTGACGATGTTCTGATGCTCCAGATGCGAGTAATCGCCGAGTTCGCGCATCGCGCCCAAGATATATGCCTTTGGCTTTGGTGATTGGTGAATGGTGATTGGTGATCGGTCAAACGCCTCTATGGCTGCGGTCATGGAGGTCGGGTTGGCGTTGTAGGCATCGACCACCACGGTGTTCTTGTCCGTCTGCATCAGCTGCGAGCGGTTGTTACTCGGTACGTACGCACGGATCGCCTCTAAAGCAGCCTGTTCGCTGATACCGAAATGTTTGCCTACACAAATAGCTGCCGACACGTTCTCTGCGTTATAACCGCCTACGAGGTGCGTTCCTTCGGGCATAGTGCCGGTGGTATAACCGATAGTTTTCAAGTCCCCTGCCATCTTCGCCAGATACGGATTGTCCATATTCCGGAAGCAATATCCGCCGTGTGCACGGAGGTAGTCATACAACTCCGCTTTGGTCTTCTGCACGCCCTCGAACGAACCGAATCCCTGTAAGTGCGCTTTGCCAACGTTGGTGATCAGACCGCAGTTCGGTTCGGCAATCTCCACCAGTTCTTGGATATCACCCGGGTGACTCGCTCCCATCTCCACGATCGCCATCTCGTGCGCGCGCGTTATAGATAATAAGGTGAGGGGCACACCAAGTTGGTTGTTCAGGTTGCCTTGTGTGTAGTACAGGTTGTACTTCGTCTTGAGCACCGCCGCGCAGAGTTCTTTGGTGGTCGTCTTGCCGTTTGTGCCGGTGATACCGAGTATAGGCAGTCCCAACTCACGACGCCATGCACGCGCCAGATCCTGCAGTTCAGCCAAAGCGTTCTCTCCGCTGATGACATATTCGGCTCCTGCTTCACGTGCCTGCTCGACAAACGCGTTGCCGTCAAAATGTTCTCCTTTCAGCGCCACAAAGACACAACCAGGAGTGACCTTCCGGCTGTCTGTTGTGACGTTCAGGGATTGTTTATTTCTTATTAGGAAGCTCCAATCCATAGTTCTTCTTTTTATCCTCCACTTTGAGTGCCAGACTCAGCAAGAATGCCAGCACACCGAACGAAGCGAAGACGATCATCGGCACGAGATAGCCGTTGGTAGCCACGCGCAGTTTACCGATGAGCAGCGGTACCAGGCAAAGTCCGATGTTCTGCACCCAGAAGATGAGGCAGTAGGCCGAACCGAGCACTTTCTCGTCGATGATCTTCGGTACCGACGGCCACATGGATGCCGGTACGAGCGAGAAGCTGACGCCGAGTACCAGAATTGTCACCAGCGCGAGCGCTTTGCTGGGGTATGCCGGCAGCACGAACGCGAACACACTATGGCACGCGATCATGATAACCGCACCGAGCAGCATCATCGATGCGCCCTTACCCTTGTAGTCGATGAACGCACCGAGGAACGGTGTCAGTACCATCGCCAGAATCGGGAACCACTTGAACAGTCCGGCTGCCTCCGCATTGGAGATCATCAGGGTCTCCTCCAGGAAGTTCGTTGCGAAACGCTGGAAGGGGAAGATAGCGGAATAGTAGAGCACGCAAAGGAGCGCTACGATCCAGAACATCTTCGAGGTCAATATCTGCTTGAGATCGGATACATGGAACTCATCCTCCGGATCTTTCTCTGCCGTTGCCTCACCGATAGCCACGAGTTGGTTATCAAAGGTCTTGTCCATGATCGTGAACACAAAGAAATTGATCAAACCGATGACGAGCAAGAGTGTTGCGAAGAGCAGCGGTGCCGTAACTGAGTTCGTTCCGTCCACTGCATAATGCGAACTGAACATCGGGGCGAGCCACATCGCAGCGAACACACCCAGACGGGCAATCGCCATCTCGAGTCCCATGGCCAACGCCATCTCTTTGCCTTTGAACCACTTGGCGAGGATCTTACTAACCGTCGTGCCGGCCATCTCACAGCCGCAGCCGAAGATCATAAATCCGAACATCGCCAGCTTCGCGCTACCCGGCATTGCCGGCCACCACGCGTTGAGCCACTCGACCGTGTTCGCCTCCGACCAGGATATACCCCAGTATTTGATTGCTGCACCGATCACCATCAGGCTGGCGCTGAGCAGACCCGTGAAACGAACGCCCATCTTATCGAGGATGATACCGGCGATGATGAGGAAACCGAACACATTCAGCAAGTACTCACCGGCTGCGTAGGTACCGAAATCGCCGCGGTCCCAATCGAGGGTCTCTTCCAGCAAGGAAGCCAAGGGCGAGAGGATATCGACGAACATGTAGGCGAAGAACATCATCGATGCTACCAACACTAACACCGCCCAACGCGCTACAGCGCTGTCACGAAGCGTCTTTTGAATTGCTTTTACCATACTTGTAGGAGAATTTGGATTTTTTCTTTAACCATTCTGCCTTTTTCTTCTCATACTCGGCATAATGGCTTTCCAGATAACCGTCTGCCATTATTTAATACCCAGTTCTTTCTTTACAGCCGGGGTTGCATCGATCGCGTCTGCGCCGATATGTACCATGGCTGCGGAGTCGAAGATATAGGTGTAGTTCTCGCGCTCACCGACAGCCTTGATTGCCTTAGCCATCTTCTCGTGCACCGGAGCCAACAGTTCCTGCTGTTTCTTCTGGATATCCTGCTCTGCGGTTTGATAGAACAACTGGATACGTTGTTGCATCTCCTGCAACTCCTGTTGACGGATCTGCTTGATAGCATCCGCCATCGTAGCTTCCTGAGCCTGATAGTCCTGTACTTTCTTTTGAATCTCTTCGTTCATCGAAGCGAGTTGGGTCTCGTACTGATTCTGGATAGTATCCATTTTCAGTTTCACTTGTGCTACTTCCGGCATCTGAGCGAAGAGCTCTTGCGTGTTGATGTGACCGAATTTCTGTGCGCTGGCAAGCATCGGCAGAGCCAGCAATACTGCGATAATAATCTTTTTCATTTTTATAAACTTTTATATATTAAACTTTCAACTTTAAACTTTCAACTTTAAACTTTACTTAGCCCCTAATTTGTGCAGCACTTGATCGGAGATGTCCAGTTTGGAGGACATATAGATCAAAGCGGGATCGGCCGAACGGTCTTTGACAATGTCAATACGTTTCTCGTTCGCCAAGTCCTGGATCGCGTTGTATATCTCGTCTTGGATTGGCTTGATGAGCGCCCCGCGCTTCTTGTACAACTCGCCTTCCTGACCGAAATACTTGCGTTTGAGTTCGAGCACCGACTGCTCTTTGGCTACGATCTCCTGCTCGCGCTGTGCACGCATGGTCTCCGAGAGGAAGATCTGCTCGGTCTGATAGTTGGTCGCCATGACGCGTGCTTCCTGTTGCGCGGCGTCGATCTCTTTCTGCCAACGCTTCGAGAGCATCGTCAACTGCTCGTTCGCCTGCTCGTACTGCGGCAGGTTCTTGAGGATATAACTCATGTCGATATACGCTATCGACTGATCTTTAGCAAAAGCCGTGCCACAAAGCAGCAGGGCTGCAAAAAATACTATAATTGTTTTTCTCATATGCTTATAGTTCTTGTCCGAGAACGAAGTGGAATTGGCTACCGCTATACTGATCGGAGCCGTTGATCTTGTCGAAGCCCCAGCCCCAGTCGATACCTAACAGACCGAACATCGGCAGGAAGATACGTACACCCACACCGGCGGAACGCTTGAGGTTGAAGGGGTTGTAATCCGATATATCCGCGAAACAGTTACCTGCCTCGAGGAAGACATGTGCCCAGATCGTTGCGTTCTGCTCGAGCGAGATCGGGTAGCGGAGCTCCATCGTGAATTTATTGTACAGGTAACCCATGTTACGTCCGGTGGACACATCGTACGGAGTCAACGAACCGGAGGAGTAACCACGCATAGCAACGTATTCCGTCGAGTAACTGGTATAGGCGGACATACCGTCACCACCCATATAGAAGGTCTCGAACGGCGATTTGAGGTCTTTGTTATAATGACCTACGTATCCGAATTCAGCACGGGTCATGAGCACTAACTTGCTGTCGCGCGTGAGCGGCGTGAACACCTTTCCGGAGAATTTCCACTTGTGATACTCAATCAGATGGTACTTCTCGTTATTGGTCATGCTGGAGTAATCCTGTTTCTTGAACAGCGACCACGGCGGGGTCACTTTCACGCCCAAAGTGAACTGACTACCGCGGCGGGTGTATATCGGGTTATCGATAGACGAACGACTGATCTGCAGGTTCAGCGCCAGGTTATGGCATGTACCGTCGGAGACAAGCAGATACGGCCAGTCTTTCATCATGTACATCTGATAACTCAACTCACCGTAGAAAGCGAAATAGTCATCCGGCCAGCGCAGACGTTTGCCGTATCCCACCGACACACCGAGTGTTCGCAGGTACTTGTCCTTATCCGCCTCACTCTCCGCCAACTGCTGGTAGTAATTGCTATTGCCGGAGTAGTAGTAATAATTCGAGTACGTGTTATAGAGGTTTTGGTAAGCCTTCTGATAACGGCTCGAGTATCCGGTCTGGTTCGCGAAGTAGATACTTGCGCTCAAGCTGTTCGGACGCTTACCGCCGAGCCACGGCTCCAGGAACGATATCGAAGCCGAGGTATAATAGATACCGTTCGTACGCGCATTGATGGAGAAGGTCTGGCCTTCACCTTGCGGCACGATGCGATAGGCTTTCTTGTTAAAGAGGTTCTGGATAGCGAAGTTGGTGAACTTCAATCCGATCGAACCCACCAGACCGGTAGCACCCCAACCGAGCGAGAACTCAATCTGGTCGGAGGATTTGGTCTGCAACTGATAGGTGATATCGACCGTTCCCTCTTCAGGGTTCGGCTGGATATCCGGCACGAGTTTCTCTTGGTCGAAGTGCCCCATCTGCGCCAACTCACGCAACGAACGCATAATATCCGACTGCGAGTAGAGCTGTCCGGGTTTGGTATAGAGCTCACGGCGAACGACATGCTCGTACACACGCGTGTTACCGACGATATTGACCTGGTTGATCGTGGCGGGTTTGCCTTCGTACATACGCATCTCAAAGTCAATCGAGTCGTTCTCCACATTGACCTCCACGGGTTCGACGTTGAAGAACAGGTATCCGCGGTCGGTATACAGTTTGCTGACGGCATCGTCGTCGTTCGTCAGACGGTCATTGAGAGTCTTGAGGTTATAGACATCGCCGGGTTTGACACCGAGCGTCGCATCCAGGTACTCGTACGGATACACCGTGTTACCTACCCATTTAACCGAACGGACATAGTACTTATCGCCTTCGCTGATGGTCATGTAGATATCCACGCGGTTGGGATCTTCGGGGTTGGGAACAACGCTGTCCGCTACGATATATGCATCGCGATAACCGTACTCGTTATATTTCTCAATCACCGCCAACTTGTCTTTCTCGTATTCGGCCGTAACGAATTTCTTCGTACGGAAGAGATTGACAATATCGTTATCATTGGTCTTCTTCATCGCCTTATTGATCTGACGATGGGTCAAGGCCTGGTTACCGGTGATGTAGATCTTTCCGACCTTGGTCTTGGCTTTCTTATCCACGCCGATCAGCACTTTCACGTATCCCGGATGGTCCGCATCATTGTTCTGAATCACATGTACCTCGGCGTTATGGAATCCTTTCTCGGCGAGGTATTTCTTGATGACGGTCTTGCAGTGGTCTTCGAGGTTGGGCGTCATCTGCGAACCCTGACGTATGCCGGCCTTTACTTCCACATCCTCCCGTTCGGATTTCTTGAGTCCTTCGTAGCGCACCTCGCTGATACGCGGACGTTGCTCCAACTGAATGACGAGCCACACTTTATTACCCTCGAATTTCGAGGCTTTGATCTTCACGTTCGAGAAGAGTCCCTGTTTCCAGAAACGCTTGATCGCCTTGGTGATCTGATCGCCCGGCACTTCTATCTTATCTCCCACAGCGAGTCCGGAGAAGCCGATGAGCACAAAGTCCTCATAGCTATCCGCTCCTTCCACCTCAATGCCGGCAATCTCGTAGGTCTTACGCGTCATGCCGTACTCAATGTCCTGGGCGAACACCCCGACACTGAAGAGCACAAACAATAGTATATTAATGAATCTGTTCACTGGTTTTTCCAAATCTTCTTTCACGTTTCTGATAGTCCACAATAGCTTTATAGAACTCCTCCTCGGTAAACTCCGGCCACAAGCAATCGGTAAAATAGAGCTCGCTGTATGCCAGTTGCCACAGCAGGAAGTTGCTGATACGGTACTCTCCGCTGGTACGGATGAGCAGATCCGGATCGGGCATCTCGCGCGTGGTCATGAGCGATGATACGAGTTGTTCGTTCACCTCCTCGGCACGTAACGCACCGTTCTGCGCACGGCGAACGGCTTCGCGAACTGCCTCCGTGATCTCCCAGCGCGCCGAATAACTGAGCGCGATGACCATCGTCAGACCGGTGTTGCGACTCGTTTCGGCGATACAGCCCAGAAATTTCTGTTTCGTTCCTTCCGGCAGTCGGTCGATATCGCCGATGGTCTGCAGACGCACGTTGTTGTTCATCAGCGTCGGGGTCTCCTTCACGATCGTATCCACGAGCAGCGTCATCAAGGCATCCACTTCCTCTTTCGGACGGTTCCAGTTCTCCGTAGAGAAGGTGTATAACGTCAGGTACTCGATGCCGAGCGCCGTTGCGGCTACGGTGATGTTATGCACGGTCTCCACACCTTGTTTGTGACCGAACATACGCGCCAGACCTTGTTTCTTTGCCCAACGACCGTTACCATCCATGATGATGGCTACGTGACGCGGCAGACGCGCTTTGTCTATTTGTTCTTTATATGCCATTGTTATTCTTTTTTACCAATTACAGATGCGGCAGGCCTTCTTCGCACGGGCGAACTCAAACACCAGTCCTGCCGTCAGCATACCCGTCAAATCGCAGTTCATGAGGTTACTGCCATTCAAGCCGTGACGGTCGGCTAAGTTATCCCGGTTCTCCAGGTTGTCCGCGAAATACACATTATGCTGCCAAGCAATATTGAGTCCCACAAACTCATGGAATTTCCATTTGAAGCCGATGCCGAATGGGAAATACGCCATGGCTTTGTTGAAGTTGCCGTTCGTATAACCTTCTGCACCGTATATGCCTGCGCCGATACCCAGGAAGATATACGGCGTGTAGGGTTTGATTCGTTTGTCGAACTTATTGGCGTCGCCGAAACGGAAGAAATTGAACTCTGCCATCACATCGACATTCACCAACAGGTTCTGCCATTTGCTATCCAGTCTCACGGCGCCCACACCGGTCTTGTACTCATACTCATGCCCCGTGATACGTTGTCCGGAGGCTTTCACCTGCAGCGCCCAACGCTTGGTGAACTTATACCGGAAATGGATGCCGTAGGCCTCACGGGGATTCATGAAGATATGCTCCGCCGCATCGCCTACGTAATAACCGCAACCTGCCTGAACACCGAGTTCACACAAGTACGGTTGACCGTTCGTCTGCGCCTGCATTTGGGGAATACAGAGCACAGCACACAGGATACCAAGGATTATTATGTATAATTTCTCAATTTTCAATTTTCAATCTCCAATTTTCAATTCCCGGCTTTTATCAAAAGGCGGAAGGCATCCGTGACGCGTTTTACCGCCACCACTTCAATCTTAAAACGCTTGCTATCGATCTTCTGTCCGTCGGGAATGAGGATACGTTTGAAGCCTAATTTCTCTGCCTCAGCGATACGCTGCTCGATGCGGTTGACAGGTCGTATCTCGCCTGCCAGTCCTACTTCGCCGCACAAACAGGTCGTAGCGTCCAAGGGGATGTCCATATTACTGCTGAGCACAGAAGCGATTACCGCGAGATCGATCGCCGGATCTTGTACACGCAGTCCGCCGGCTATATTGAGGAACACATCTTTCTGCAGCAACTTAAAGCCCACACGTTTCTCCAGCACCGCCAGCAGCATGTTGAGTCGTCGGCCATCAAAACCCGTTGACGAACGTTGCGGCGTTCCGTACGCGGCGGAGGAAACGAGTGCCTGCACCTCGATCAGGAACGGTCGTACCCCTTCAACAGCCGCAGCAATCGCGATACCGCTCAGTCCTTCGCGTGAGGTCGAGAGCAGCAGTTCCGACGGGTTCGTCACCTCGCGCAGGCCATCCTGACGCATCTCGTAGATACCCAACTCGGAGGTCGAACCGAAGCGGTTCTTCTGTGCCCGCAGAATGCGGTACATGTTATGCTGATCGCCCTCGAACTGCAGCACCGTATCCACGATATGCTCCAGCACTTTGGGACCTGCCAGCGAACCCTCTTTGTTGATATGTCCGATGATGAAGAACGGGATGTTCCGCGTCTTGGCGAACTCCAGGATTCGTGCCGCGCACTCGCGCACTTGGCTCAACGAACCGATGGTCGCATCGATGGCGTCGGTACCGATGGTCTGGATCGAATCGATTACCACGATCTCGGGTTCGAGTTCTTTGACCTGCTCAAGGATACGCTCCAGCGAGGTCTCGGCGGATATATAGAGGTTCTCGGCATTGCCGGCGAGTCGTTCGGCACGTAACTTCAACTGCTGCGCCGATTCTTCACCCGAGGCGTAGAAGGTCTTGCGTTCACCTTGCTGCATCAGTACCTGGAGCGCCAGCGTCGATTTGCCGATACCCGGTTCACCACCCAACAACACCAGACTACCCGGTACCAGTCCGCCGCCTAACACGCGGTTCAACTCGCCGTTATGCATGTCGATACGGATCTCGTGCGATGCTTGCACGTCTTGTAAGCGCTGGGGTTTGCCGGTTGAGATACCTCTAACCTCTAACCTCTCACCTCTTACCTTGGAGGAAGTGATAACTTCCTCTTCGTACGTCCCCCACTCTCCGCAAACCGGACAGCGACCGAGCATCTGCGGGGCTTTCGCTCCGCAGGACGAGCATACATATTGTATCGTTGACTTGGCCATCTATTATCAAATATCAAATGTCAAATTCTCTTCCGCCAAAACGGTGTTGTCAAATAGCGGTTTGGCTTCTTGCAGGAAGAGATTGTGATCTTCCACCCGCGCACTGTAGTGCCCTAAGATCAACTTCCCGGCATTCGCCTTTTGTGCGATCGTAGCGGCTTGTGCGGCGGTGGAGTGCTGCACCTCTTTGCTGCGCGCACTCATCGACTCGAGGAACGTGGACTCATGATAGAGCGTACCTACCCCTTCGATGATCGGGAGGATCTTCTCGCTGTACATCGTATCCGAGCAGTATGCATACGCCTTACGCACCTGGCGCTCGAACGAACCGTCTTCTTTCTGCACCCGCTGTGACTCCTTGAAGAGGAAGCCGCAGGTGGGTACGCTATGCTTGAGCGGAATGGTCTCTACGGAGACGTTGTTATCCTCGTAGATCACCTCGTTCTTGCGGGGATTGATGGCGTGGAAGAAGATCTCGTACTGCCGGTCGTTGGCATGGTACTCCAGCAGCGGCGTCAGCAGTTTCTCCAGATCCTTATACGCGTAGATATGCATCGGTTGCGTACGTTTGAGCATACCGAGCGTGGTCAGTAAACCGATCAGGCCGAAGCAATGATCCCCGTGCAGGTGGGAGATGAAGATGTTATACAGCCGCGAGGTGTGCACACCCAGCTTCTGCATCGTCAACAACGTTCCCTCACCGCAATCGACAAGGAAATACTTATCGTGCAGGTTCACCAACTGCGACGAAGGCGAAGTGGTCTTCGTCGGCTTGGCACTGCCGCAGCCTAATATGGTTACTGTTCCTTTCATTGTACTTGTTCCAATTGAGCGAGCACTTTATCGCCCAGATTCGTCTTGGTTTCTATATGTTCGAGCACGGCTTTGACGAAGGAGTTGGACTCGAACGAGCCACGTACTTCTTCAAAGTCCGCCTGTGCTTGCGAGCGGTCACCGTCCACGCCGAAACCGGTCTGACTGTTGAGGTCGAACTCCTTGCGGGCATCGTTATAGACCATGCGATCCAGGCCTACGACGGCTTCTTGCCATTCGATGACCGTACGGCGGATCTGCTCGAGCGTCACTTCTTCGACGCTGCAGCCCCATACCTGCTCGAGGTGCTCCAGTGCCCACGACCACTCGTACGAGTAGTAGTTCGCATGCATCGTCACGAGACGTTCCTGGATAGCCACGAGGCTCAATTTACCGGCTTCGATATCGTCTGCCAGACGGCTCACTTCGCTACGCGGCGCAATCAGTCCGGCGAGATCGACCCAGGATCCCAGACCTATCTCGCTGTCCGGACGCAGGGCCTTACGCACCTCGTCCAATGTATGCCACTCGCTCTTCTCGAGACGACTGATGAGGCTGTTACCGAGGAATTTCCGGATACCAATCGTATAGAGTTCGAGACCGTGCTTGAGCGAGGTGTTACGGATCTTGCAATTGCGATAACCGAAGACCTCCGTGTTCTCGCCGCTCAGTGCTACGAGTTCGTTCAGCACCTCGCGTCCGCGCCACATCTTCTGTACCGTGTACGGGCTCAGCAGGTTGAAATTGATCTGGTCGAGCTTATGCGGATCCTTACGGTTGTCACGTTTCGGCCATTTCTGCGCATCACGGATCGTACCTACCGTACGCAGGTTAGCGCCCGGTACGAGATAACTCTCCGACTGGTTCTCGATCAAGTACGAGAACGGCAGATCGGACGTGTCCGCATGATGCGTATGACGACCCATCACGAGGCTGAACGCACCGATCTTGGACGGCCAGAGCAGATAACTGTCACTCGTCGTCTTCGAGCCGCGCTCGGCGATACCCTGATGGATCGGACCGAGTTTGTACATATGGTTCGACTGGTTACTACCCGAACCGGCGTTCATGAACGAGAACATACCGGCGATGAGCAGCGTCGATTTATGATGGGTCACCGTGTACGGTCCTGCGAAGATAGCGCAAGCCTCGCCGTGCATGCCTTGGCAGTTCGAGAAGAACAGACTCTCCCCGGCTGAATAATGCTTGTCGAAGATACAACCCTGTCCCACGAAGCACTTGTCCACCAGTGTCGAGTCGCCGATCTCCACGCCCGAAGCGATAATGAAATCCGTACACTTGACACCGCTGCCCAGATGCACCGGAGCATACTCGTTCGAGTTGATCGTACCGTTCTTCAAACGGCTCACGCCCGTCAGTTCGGCGTAGTCACCGATCTTGACGTTCTTGATACTACCGCAGTTGAGGATACGTACGTGGTCGCCGATATAACCCATCTCCGAAGCCTGCGCCTCGGCATAGGCATCGATCATCTGCTCGAGCTGATGAATCATCTTCGGACGGTGACGATAGAGCGTCAGCACATACGCCAGACTCGCACTCAGTTCGTTGAAGATCGGTATCTCGCGACCGCCGCCTTCGTTCATCACCGGCACGCGCACGCCGTTACCGAAAGTCGTCTTGCCGTCCACGAGGATCGCATTGACGTTCTCGATGCAGGTGTTGTTACCGATACGGTAGTTGGCGATGTAGTTATGGATATTGTACAGGTGCGCATCGTTGCCCACTTCGCAGTTATGCAGCATGGCGTGATAAATACCGGTGTGGATCTTGATGCCACCCGGCAACTCTATCTCCTTGCCATACACGCCCAGACGGTTGTGACCCGAGAAATTGGTATGACGCACGTAGCGTGCATCAAACGCCTCAGCCACTTCCATCTCGGACCAGTCGGTCGCTTTGCAGCCCTGTTGCTCCAGTTGCGCAATCTCTTGCGCTGTCAATTTTCTAAACATTTCTAAACGTTTTTACCGGGTAAAAACAATAAACCCTTTAAACGATTAAGCTTGCTTAATCATTCAGCAGCATCGGCATCAACAGCATCAGCACGTCCTCATTCTCCTCGTTCTCTGCCGGCAGGATCAGACCTGCGCGAGCGGGATCAGCGAGCTTGAGCAGCACGTCATCCGAAGCGATAGAACTCAATAGATCGATGAGGAACGGAGCCTTGAAACCGATCGCCATCGGCGTGCCGTTATAGCTGCAGCTGATGGTCTCCTCAGCGCTGGTCGAGAAGTCGATATCCTGTGCGCTGATCTTGATCTGGTTCTCGCTGATAGCGAGGCGCAGTTGAGCCGTACCGTTGTTAGCGAACACAGCCACACGCTTGCAGGCGTTGATCAAGGTCTGACGGTCTGCGGTCACGATATTTTGGTTAGCCTGCGGGATAACGGCGTTGTAGTTCGGGAAGCGACCCTCGATCTGACGACAAACGACGATCGTGTTGCCGAACTCGAAACGGGCGTTCTTAGCACCGAAGACTACCTTCACATCCTCTTCCTCTTTAGCCAGCAGGTTCTTGAGGAGGTTAGCCGGTTTCTTCGGCAGGATGAAGTTAGCCGCGATACCGGCAGCCACACTCGTATTGATATAACGAACCAGACGGTGTGCATCCGTAGCCACCATCGTTACCTTGTCTGCTGCGATGTCCACAAACACACCGTTCATCACCGGACGGAGCTCATCGTCTGCCGTACAGAAGATGGTCTTCTCGATAGCCGTCTGCAGCACCTTTGCCGGCATAGCTACGGTCTGAGCCTCTGCCTCAGCACCCGGCATCTCCGGATACTCGTTGCCGTTCACACCTACGAACGAGTACGTACCGTTCTGGCTAACCATGCTGACTGCGAAATTGTTCTCATCGATCGTGAAAGACAGCGGTTGCTCCGAGAACTCCTTGAGAGTCTCCAACAACAGCTTGGCAGCAGAAGCCACTTTACCTGCACCTTCTACATTCTCCACCTCAACGGCCGTACGGATCGTGGTCTCACCGTCCGAAGCGGTCAATTTCAGTTCATTACCGGACAGCTCAAAGAGCACGTCGTCCAGGATCGGCAACGCATTCTTGCTGTTAATCACGCGGCTTACAGCCTGTAATTGCGAAAAGAGTTTAGAACTCGAAACATTAAATTTCATATACGTATATTTTTTGTTGTTTTTGTTCGTTTTTTCATACGCGCGTGGTAGCCACTATACGCACACACATATGCATTACGCGCATTTTAGCGTGCAAAGATACAACTTTTTTTTAAATTGAGCAAATTTTATGCCGAATTTTCGCGCTTTTTGTGCATTTTTATACCAAAAACGCCGGTCTCTGATGAGATCGACGCTGGTTTTAACTTGTTTGTGTTTGGATTACCGTATAAAATGCATGGTCTGTCGCGGCTCGTATTCGGGCTTGGGCTGACCTTCCGTCGCGCGTAACAAGTACGCCATGTTTTTCGCTAACGACCGCATCGTCTGCATGCCTTCAGCATCGAGTGCCGCTTCACCTTCCAACCGACCATAAACGATATTCCAGTACTGACTCGTCACAATCGGCATATTAAGCAACTGAAATGGCATATTCAGCGTCTGCAGCGCAGCGGTTGCTCCTCCTCTGCGACATACCGCTACACCTGCTGCCGGCTTGCCGTTGAACGCCGCGCCATTCGAGTATAACATGCGCTGTATCAGCGCAATAACGGCTCCGTTCGGCTGACCGTAATAAACCGGCGAACCCACGATGAGTCCGTCGCACGAAGCCATCTTTGCGCTCACCTCATTGCAAATATCGTCACCAAAAACGCATTGATTATTGCCCTTCGTCTTACACGTCGAGCATGCGATACAACCGCGTACCGGCTTTGTTCCGACACCCACAATCTCGGTCTCGATGCCGTTTTTTTCCAACTCCTGCGCCGCTTCTTTCAGCGCCAGATACGTATTCCCGCTCCTTCGCGGCGAACCATTAATTAACAATACTTTCATATCTCAAAAAATTATTGTACCTTGTTATACGATAGCCATTGTGATATCCTCGGCTTCGGCAAGATTGAGTTTCTGACGGACTTGGGTCTTGCGCTGGTAGATGGTTTGGAGACTTTGACGAGTGAGCATGTTGATCTCCTTGGTGGAGAAATCCGCTTTGAGTAAACAGCAGAGTTGCAGTTCCTTCTCGTTCAACACATCTTTGTATTTGTCCCTAAGACGTGTATAGAATCCATCATAGACCAGATCGATGGTTTGGTAAATGCTTGGCCAGTCGATGAGGGCATTGGCGGTTTCCTCGTTCAATGCCATGAGGCGTGCAAGCAGTTGTTGGTTGGCTTCGGTGGGTGTTCCGGCAATCGTTTTGATGACACCTAATTGCTGCAACATCAGTTTGCGCACATTCCCATCCGCAGGCTGGCTTGCTCCGGTTCTTATCTCGCTTTCGCTCGAACGATTATTTCTAAACCGGTCGTCCGATTTATCAGCGGAAGCCAACATGTTACGCAGGGTCTCAATTTCTTCTTCTTTCTCCAAAAGCAGCCGTTGACGGCGGCGATACAGATAGACGAACAGTAGGATTCCGCCCAAAGTTACAAAGAACAGCATAATTATCACAATCATCTGCCGTTGGCGGCTGATGGTCAGGTACAGATTACGT
>CADBWK010000027.1 GCA_902798385.1 uncultured Bacteroidales bacterium | reverse complement strand
GTACCTCGTAACGAGCAATGTCGGCACTTACGACATCGTTCCGGCTAACGCAACGGCGCTCAACTACACCTTCGTCTATGTCAACGGTACACTCACCGTCAACCAGGCTCCGCTGATGATCACCGCAGACGACAAGTCCGTTGAATACGGTGAGGTTGCTCCGGAATTCACCGCTTCGTATAGCGGCTGGAAGAACAGCGACAACGAGTCGGTTGTAAGCGGTTTGACGCTCACGAGCGAATACCTCGTAACGAGCAATGTCGGCATTTACGACATCGTTCCGGCTAACGCCACGGCTACCAACTACGCGATCAGCTACACCATCGGTACACTCACCGTTTACCAGGCTCCGCTGATGATCACCGCAGACGACAAGTCCGTTGAATACGGCGAGGTTGCTCCGGAGTTCACCGCTTCCTATAGCGGCTGGAAGAACAGCGACAACGAATCGGTGGTAAGCGGTTTGACGCTCACGAGCGCATACCTCGTAACGAGCAATGTCGGCACTTACGACATCGTTCCGGCTAACGCATCGGCGTTCAACTACGCGATCAGCTTCACCAACGGTACACTCACCGTTAACCAGGCTCCGCTGACCATTACCGCAGAGGACAAAGTGATGATCTACGGCGATGAGCATCCTGAGTTCACCGTAACCTACGCGGGTTGGAAGAACAGCGATGACGAGTCGGTAGTAAGCGGTCTGGCTTATACCACGCCGTACGCTCCGGGTAGTTATATCGGTACCTACACGATCAACCCGAATAGCGCTACCGCACTCAACTATGCAATCACCTTCGTCGATGGTACACTGACGGTTAACAAAGCACACGTCTATGTATCCGACGCAGAAGCTCAGATTGCTAAGTTCGCAGACGGTCACGCTAACGCAGTGGTACTTAAGCAAGGTATCCTCAACGGTATCAAACTGAACGATCCGATTGCGCACGTCACCACCGCTGCCTTCAGCAGTGCAGACGTAGCAGAGCATCTGACCATCACCCTGTTCTACGAACTGACCGGCGATGCCGCTCTGCTCAATAACTACAACCTCGATCCGACATCGGAGATCTTCTCCACCGAAGGTGTGATCATCGAACCGTTCATCCCGGACAACGAGCACCAACCGGAAGAGGAAGAGCAAGTAGAGGTTAAGGAAGGTATCGATGTCTATGCGTACGGTTATTGCGACGGTAGCGGCTACAGCCTCAAGTACCATCTCAATAGCGGTAACCCGGATCAGTATAAGATTGACTTCGCAGACAGCCGCTTCACCGACGTCGATTGGACCAACCTCGTGACGAAAGGTAAGGACGGAACGATCGATATCGATATTCCGGTGGATCTGCCGACAGGCGATTACACGATGACCGTTTACTTCCGTGACAGCCGCTTCGACTGGCTCGAGAGCCGTCAGCTCAACGTGACGTTCCATGTCAACTTGCCGGAGACCTATGTTCGTCCGCTGTTCGACAACGTGATCGCACTCGTTGATACCTGCAACTGTCTGACCGATATCCAGTGGTACTGGCGTGCTAACAGTTCCGACCCGTGGGAGCCGATACCGGGTGCAACCGGCTATTACTACCATGTGGATGGTAAACTGACCGGTGAATACTTCGTTAAAGCGAACATGAACGGCGAACCGACCTATACCTGCGGTCAATCCGACATGGAGACCCTCTATGGTGCCGGTGAGCAAGCACAGGCTCCGGTCGTTCGTGCTTACCCGAACCCGGTTGTCAATACCACAACCGTTGCTATCGAGAATTCGCTCGAATGGAATCACAACCTGCGTATCGTCAACCTCATGGGCGTTGAAGTAATGAACACGACCTTCGAGGGCAACGAGACCAACGTGGAGATGAGCGGTTATCCGCAAGGTAACTACATGATCTCTGTCGATGGCATCGTAGTTAAGGTTATGAAAAAATAAAAACCATTTACAATTTGGTCAAGTACAATTTGTTCATTTATTTGTTCATTGAGTTATTTATCCAAATGATTAAATAGTACATAAATGGTACATGGTAAATGACCAAATGGTAAATTAAATAATTAATTTTATGAAACTCAGAAAATCAATTATTGCTATCGCTGCTGCAGCACTGGCCATCTCGGTCAGTGCACAGCAGAGCGCGCACGATAACTATATCGGTGTATCCTTCGGCGGCGGCCTTAACACGATGTTGTACAAACCGGCGAACGGTCAACAGCAAGTAGGCTGCGGCTTCGATGCCCAGCTCTTCTACGCACGTTTCTTTAACAAGACCGTCGGTCTCGGATTCGGACTCAACTACTCCTGGGCGAATGCGTATGCAACCTATAACTGGAATGAGGTAACAACCGGTCTGACGCACGCCAGCAACCCGAACGTGACCTATAACCTCACTACGGGCTTCCAGGACTTCAAGGAGCGTCAGAACATAGGCGTGCTGAGTATTCCTGTCGAGGTGCTGTTCCGCAAAGCGCTTAACGACCGCGCTGCGTTCATTGCCGGCGTCGGCCTGTCGGTGGACTTCCCCATCCATGGTGCTTATTACGCCAAGGGCGGCAGCTACAGCACGACGGGTGTCTTCCCCGCTTTGGGTAACTACGTAGTGACCGACATGCCGGAGCATGGCTTCAGCACCTATACCACTACCCAGGACGCGAAGATCAACAACCGCGCTAAAGTGGGAGGTAGTGTACTGGCTGACCTCGGCTTCCGCGTTGCTCTCAATGATAACTGGGGTATGTTCTTCGGTGTCTATGCCGGCTATGGTTTCACCAACCTCTTGGCAGAGGCCAAAGCGGACGAGATGATCATGGTTAACGCCACCGACCCGGCTGTCATCGACTACCGCGGTACGTTCGATTCTAACGAGACGGCGAAAGCCAACCTCCTCAAAGCCGGCGTGAAGATTGCGTTCGACTTCGGATGGACGAAAGCCGCCAAAGAGGCTCCGGTGGAGGAACAACTGTCGACCATCGACAAAGAAGCAGAACGACTTGCTGCGGAACAGGCTGCTGCTGACTCCATCGCAGCTGTTGAGGCTGCACGTCAAGCGCAACTCGCTGCGGAAGAGGCCGCACGTCTCGCTCGTGAGAAAGCAATTGCCGACTCCATCGCTGCCGCCGAAGCCGCTGAGCAAGCACGCATCGAGGCTATCAAACGGAACGCAGAGGCGATGGACGTTCACTTCAACTCCGAGGGACGTAAGTTCGAGTTCAAAGAGGGTGAGCAGCAGGCGATCGACAATCTCTGCCAACTCATGAAAGAGGATACATCCATCCGCATCCTTATTACGGGACATACCGATAACTACGGCGATCCTCGTCAGAACCTCGAGTTCTACGGTATGAAACGTGCAGAGGCACTGCGTGATTACATGGTAAGTCAGGGCGTTGATGCTGCGCAGATCAAGTGCGAGTCCAAAGGACAGACGGAACCGATAGTTCCGAATAACTCTCGTGCCAACCGCGCACTCAACCGCCGTGCACATATCACGATCTTGTAAGAAAACTCATCTTTAAGAATAAGTTTTTTCATTTGGGGCTCCCATGGCAGTGATGCCGTGGGAGTTTTTTGTATTAATCCTTATTTAGGAAACAATTCGTAAATTTCTGACCCTTTTAGGATACACTTTGTAAATTTTTTGCGCGTGCGTATTGCGTACGTGCATATTTTTTTATAATTTTGCACTGACGTTGTTTATGTTGCGAAAAAATCACAAAATTCTATACTTAAATAAATCTAACACAATGATGAAAAAGACTATTCTTTATTTGTTAGCAGTTTTGACGCTGGCAAGCATCCCGGCTATGGACCTCATGGCCAGTAGAGCCAGCCACGGAGACTGGTATTTCCGTGAAGAATGGGGTGGTACGCAGTATTCGGCTTACGTAGCGGGTAACGGGAAAGTGCATTACAAAGTTCTCATTTACGCCACTGGATCGAGTCGAAATTTCTGGGCGTATTCGGATGAGAACAACATCACCCAAGGTTCCCGTTGTTGGACGCAATTGCAAGGATCCGCCGACCAACCGGTCTTCCTGATATACGAAGCGGACAACAAAGGGCATAACAGACCTATAGGAGATGACTGCGATGGCTGCAACCCCAACGACCGAGGTTGGGTGAAGTTGAAAGTGCTGTCGGACGCTATCATCGTGACCAATACCTACGACGGTGTGCCTGTACATGTTGCTCCTGACGGTCAGTGGCATGAATTTTATCTCAAACGCATGAGTACCGAGGATTGGTTGACCTATCTGGAGTTCGACTATATCGAACCTGCTGCATACGCTAACCAGACGTATTTTGTGGGCAACTCGGTATGTTACCGTCGTGAAGGTGGTGAGATAAGCGACCAGGCCAGAGGCGAACAAACCCGCGTATTGGCGGAAGTGGAGGGCGGCAACCCCGATCCGGCGCCGCAATTGCAAAACCCCTTCCTCTATGTAGTAAACGAAAACGGAACTACCGGTTTCGGTAAGATCGGGGTCCTGTATTTTTCCGTTCAAAAACCCAACAGGTATTGGATAAACGGTACGGGAGATCCTATTACTTGTGATCAAAACGCGGACATGATGTATATGAATAGCGACGATGTGGTGCGCAGTCTTTACATCACGATGGAAGTTCAGCGCTCCATGGATACAACGCAATCGATCATCTTGAAATCCAATACGATTAATATTCCCGCCTATCACAAGATACACGATTTCGCGATAAGAGGTTATAGGTATCAAGAGAACTCCAACCAGACGTTTTCCAACGACCGTTACAAAGAGATCTCATGGAAAATCTATTATCCATGGGAGGAGGATATTATAGACGGTGATATGTTCGAGATCCAGCGAGCCTACCATTCCGATTTCTCGGATGCGCAAACCATAGGCGTCGTCCCTATGGAGTATGATTCGACAAAACTCGACTCCATAGGGGACGTGGCAGTACAGACCTATACCTACGTGGACTCGGTGCCTGAGGCATGGTGGAACCCCGTGGATAACAACAGGTATCAGCTATACTATCGTATCCGTCGTGCTTCCTCCGCACAGTGGGGATGGGTAGGACATGACTTTACGGCAAGCCTTACGCACTATCCGACAAATGAGTTCTCGCCCTTCATCTATACCAACAGCCTCACCTATAGTCTGGCAGATGATTTCGAGACGAGCCATAAGGTGAACTTCTCGCTGGGTCTGCCCAATAAGAATATGAATCCGGAGCGCAGCGCAGAGAAGCCCGGCTTCAGCTACTATTACCTGGATCCGAAGCAGCGCTTCATCCTGCGTAAGATACTCTCGGAGCTGCAGGACACGGTAGAGATTGTTATCCCGACCGACTCCGTTCAGAAGGCCATTGATGAAGTTCGATTCAATACGAATGACAGTATTTATTCGCGCGGCGCCATTACTATCCGCTATACCGATGTGGCTTCTACGCCGTGTGTCCACTATAAATACGAGGTCTATATCGATACCACCGATGTGACAGTCTCTCGTCCCGATAAAGACTATCCTGCCCATCGGCCGGTAAAACCCGCTTCGAGCAAAGACCAAAACGTCTATTTCACCGAGGCGGCGAATATCAATACCTTCAGCGCGACAAAGTTGACCTATTCGGACGGCGTGCTGCTGACGTGGGAACTGACGGACGGCAACGTCGGCTATTATACGATAGAGACCCGCCCGGCAGGCAAAGATACGGCTTGGACGCTCGTGGTGGATAGCTTGACTACCGCTTGGTACAAAGACATTACCGCCAATCCGTATGTATCTCCCGAATGGGAATATCGCCTGACGATGACCTATGAGTGCAACGGCAATACGAAGAGCGTTTCGGACTCTGTAGTCGGTAGCCGTAACCCCTACGGTAAGGTAAGCGGATATGTGCGGTACGAGGATGGTACCGCCTGCCCGGGTATCAAGGTGGTGGGTTCTCGCACCTCCGACGGGGAGATAGTACAGACCGTAGTAACCGATGAGAATGGTTACTACCTGCTCGACAGTCTTCTTTATGGCGAAGGCTATCCCTATGCGATCACCCCGACTTCTACCAAGGCGCAGTTCACTTATAACAACACCTCCGCTAATAATGCGAGTGTTACTCTCGGACTGGATGATTGTATCAAAGAGAATATCAATTTCGCCAATATATCTTCCGTCCGCATGACAGGACGCGTACTCTATGAGAACAGTACCGTACCGGCTCGGGATGTGAACTTCAAGTTGAATGGTATTCCCGTCATGAACGGTTCAGCGCTCTATAAGACAGATGCTTTGGGTAATTTCGAACTCCGCGTGCCGGAAAACGACCGCTTTACCCTCCAGGCCTTCAAAGAGGGACACACCTTCCTCAATAATGGTTTTGTCAAGATGGACGATGAGAGTGCAGACAGTACCCTCTTGCTCGTAAAAGCGCTGGACGATGTACGTATTACGGACCTGACGAAGGTGCGCCTCATCGGTCGTATCGCCGGAGGTAGGATACAAGCCGAGAAACCGCTGGGCTTCGGTCTGAGTACCAACAACATCGGCGATGACCTGCAAATGGTATTTGAACTCGAGGGCGACAATATATCGCATATCGTCAGCATTCCGGAGGACATGACTATCGATCATATCGATACGATCGTCCGCCATGACGTACATGATGGCGAACTGCTTGACTCGGTGGGCGCTACGTTCGTAGAGTATCAGAAGAAGCGCATCATCATCCGTCCGGATGTGACTACGGGTGAGTACGAAGTGGATATGTTCCCTGTTAAGTACAAGATCACCCAAGCGAACGCGAAAGGTTACGCTACCTTGTTCGCCGAGGGCAAGACCAGCGAGACGCTCGATCTGACCAACGCTCCGCTGCAGAAGCGCACGAATACGGAAGGCGGCAAAAGTGTGGACTATAACGAGACGTATTCGATCACCTATCATAGCCCGATTTCCGTTTCCTGCACGCAGCTGCGGTATGGTATGGAGGTAGGCTACTACGGCGAAGAGACCATCAATCGTAAGAATATCCACAACAAAAATATCAACGTACCGATTGCCCAAAAGCAGGCAGACGGCAGTTATACCTACCTCTTCGGAGCGCCGGTATTCAAATCGGATACCTATCAGTTCCGCGTAACGGCGCATGAGGACTACTATTATAACAACGAGCCAACCTCGCCGCAACACGAAGAAGTGCGTCTGCAGGGCGGTACGCTCAAGGTTTATAACGGCATGTACGATGCGACCAATACCGAGATTCAGACGAAGGAACTGGATGCAAACGGTCAAGCCGAAATCACGGTGCCGGTCAACTATGTCTCCTTCCTTAAAACGGGCGAGAGCGCGCAGCGCGTACTCGACCTCTCCGTGGAGTACGAAGGTGCGTACGTAGAAAGCCAGGCCATCAAGGCTTTCGTGACCGGCGACAAAGCCAAAGGTCAGGAGTTCACCGCTTCTACCCACGGTAAAGTCGTGCTGCTGGATATCCTGCGTGATCCTCCCGGATCCGGTAGCTCTGCATTTATAGAATCAGGTACAACGTATAAATATTCGTATAATCTGAATTTAGCTTTTACCTTCGGAATTAATGTGGAGATCGGATACGGTACCAGTGCTTCGTATACGATGGGTACGTGGGCAGGTGTCGGCGGCGGCGCGTTTGTCGGCATGCAGACGGATATCAATACCGTTAAGACCGTAGGTCTCCCTATCGAAGGCAAATATGTCTATAAGCACAATGCGGTATATACCTTCACTACTACGGAGCGCATCGAGACCGGTAGTGATCCGATGTCGGTGGGTCCGTCTGCGGATGTCTATATCGGCGCGACGCAGAATGTGTATTACGGTTTGATGGATGCGGTTCAACCGCTCGACTCGCTTACCTATGTCACCCTGGCGGCGCGTTCGGCGAACGGTACCATGCGTGCTATCGCGGAGGGTACGGATGCCGACGGACAGAAATATTACCTCGTTATCGGTACCGAGTTCGGCGCAGAGAGTTATATTGACGCCACCTTCATCTATACGCAGGATTATATTGAGAATACCTTGCTCGAGCAACTCAAACAGCGCCGCGACGCCCTCCTCATGACGGGCGACAGCGCTACCGTGGCAGCGATTGCTCAGGCGACGCACAAACCGGTTTACTGGAGCAAAGTCACGCCCGATGATGAGAACTTCGCACAGGAGGGATACTACGTGATGATCCGGCCGGATGACGATAGAGTATACGATGACGAAGTGGCATCCTATAACCGTCAGATCTACGACTGGTTCCGCTTGATGGTAGATAACGAAACGGAGAAGATCAATGCGCTCCGCGGCACCAAAGGAAAACTCGTCGGAACCTGGTCGCTCGGCGGTACTACCAAGATCAACCATTCCGAGAGTTACGAGTACTCCAATGCCTACACCTCTCAAGTGTTCTGGCCGGGATCATCCGGTAACCTCCCGGGGGCGGATATGGTCGCTATCTTCAAATACTTCGGTAAGACCGTAGGCGATAAATTGACCAAAGCATACAATCAATTGGTAAGCGGTACCAATGAAGATGGTGATCCTACCTATGCGTCTCCGTTGGATTTGAAGGGTAAGACACCGGGCGCAAGCTGGACATTGAAATTTACGCCGATCCTTAATTTCGATATGGCCTTAGATCCGTCCTCCGGTGATTCGCATAAGAGAAGTACCGGCTTCACCCTGAAGGCGGATGATTGGGCGTACGGTCATTTGGATGTCAGCGTTTATCGCGTGGAAGACAAGCGCAGCGGATTCAATGATGATCCGGATGATACGATGGATGAGACGGACGCCAATGACGATTACGTCTATGGTTCGTATGTCTATTATCTCAACGGCGGTGCTACACGCTGCCCGTGGGAAGGACCGGACTCGACCCGTTTCTATACGCCGAAAGTGCCGCTCTCGGCAGGAACACTAAAACTCGAGAATCCGAAACTCGATATCGACGTTCACGAGCGCAGCAATGTGCCGGTAGATCAGGCGGCTGTCTTCACTCTCCGCCTCACGAACGAAGGTGAAGTGGGCTACGGAGTCGGTAATTATGCCATTCCGTTTACGCTCAAGCTGGCTGAGGGTACGAACCCCAAGGGCGCACGTATCGTGATTGACGGTGTGCCGTTGCTGGAGGAAGGACGTGTTATCCGTCTCACCCGCGGCGAGATCATTACCAAACTCGTGCAGGTGTATGCCGGCGAAGGATACGACTTCGAGAATATATCGCTCTCTCTCGTTTCGCCCTGTATGGTGAATACCAAAGGACAATGTACTTTCTCCGTGCATTATATGCCGGTGGCTTGTCCGGTCAGCATCTCCGCGCCGCATGACAAATGGATCATGAATACCCTCTCGCCGCAAGACTCAGCCGGATGGTATCTGCCGGTAGTCATCGACGGCTTTGATGTGAACTACAAGAACTTCGACCATATCGAGTTCCAATACAAACTGACGACGCAGAGCGACGAAGCATGGGTCAACCTCTGCTCGTATTATGCGAACGACAGCCTCTATGAGAGGGCATCGGGTACGAAGGCTATGATCAGCGGCGGACGTATCGAGAATATCCGTTTCTATGGTGAGCGTGACCCGATGGAGCAGCAGTATGACCTGCGCGCTGTAGCGTTCTGCCGCCACGGAAACGGATTCATCACACGTCCATCTGCAGTCATGCGCGGTATAAAGGATACACGTGTGCCGCGCGTATTTGGCAAACCCAATCCGACGAATAGTATTCTTACCGGCGATAACCAGATATTGCTTCGCTTCAACGAACCGATAGCCGGCAATTATCTGGATAAGGACAATAACTTCCAAGTGACCGGTTATACCAATACCACAGGATTGTTAGCTTCGACTTCCGTCTTCTTTGCGGAAGCAGAGAGCTCGTATGCTTCGTCGCCAATCATGCGCAATCTGTCTGCCAAGTCCTTCACAATAGACCTGATGATCAAACCGGCAGAGGATGGTTCGAGCGCAGTACTCTTTGAGCATGGTGACGAGGGACTGAAGTTCGGTATCAAAGAGGGAACAACGCTGTATCTGCAGTTTGGAGACAAGGTGATTAGCTCCAAGCCTGTCAGCAAAGTGATCAGCGGTTTCACCCGTGTAGCGGCTGTCTATAACTACGAGAGTCAGAAAGTACTCTTCTATATCGGAACGGAGAATGTGAGCCTTGATCTCAACGGCTCTGATGCGCCTGTATACAGCGTCAAAGCTCCGCTTATTTTCGGACGCGGTTTCAGGGGAAACATGCTCGAAGCACGCCTCTGGACCAAAGCCCTCACCCAGGAGGAGATCAGCGATACCTACATGGTACAGATGACCGGTTACGAGCGTAAGTTAGCCGACTACTATCCGATGAACGAAGGAAAGGGGCATATCCTCAATGATAAAGCGAACGGCGCACACCTGTGGATGTATAATGGCAGTTGGACAACTCCGGATGGTATCTCCCTTGCTTTCGATGGTACGCAGGAGGGAATCCGGCTGAGAGACGAACTGCTCTCCCGTTCGGCGGCGAAGGATATGACCCTTATGTTCTGGTTCCGCGCCGAGTCGTTGCAAGGAGATACGGTAGCGCTGCTCATAGCCGGCAATCAGGATGCTACTACAAGCGAAGCGCTTGGTACCTTCATCGGCTTCCGAAACGGCGAACTGTATTACAGCAATGACCTGTTCGATCATAGACTTGCCGGTTCGTACATTGATGGTGCATGGCACTCGTTCGTTCTGACTGTCAACCGTACTTATAACGCAACGGCTATCTATATGGACGGCAGCCTTATATCTTCCATCCTTTCAGATGAGATAGGTGCGTTCAGCGGAACGATGTACCTCGGTAGCAAAGGATTAATAGGTAACATCGATAATCTCGTGCTGTTCGAGCAAGCATTGCCGCAGAACCTCATTGAGCAGTATGACAATGTTTCGCCTGCCGGTGACGAGATGGGCTTGATGGCGTTGCTTACCTTCTCTGTGGACCAGGAGAACAGCAGCGGTATCATCCGCAAAGTATTCTCGCCGAATGACCAGCGCGTCTTCAAGACTTCCGAGGGCGTGGTAGTGGAAGGCAAAGTGCAACCGCTGATCGACTCGGCATATATCGAACAAGCTAAAGCGCAAGCCGACTACCTTAATCTCCCTCCGTCACGCGAGAAAGCTACGCTGAGCAAGATGAACTTCGATTGGGCGTACAACAACGATGAGCTGATGATCAACCTCAATATGTTCGATTATGAGATTAACAAACAGAATATCCAAATCACCGTCCGCGAAGTAGAGGATCTAAACGGCAACCCGATGGAGAACCCCGTTACATGGTCTGTGTTTGTGAATAAAAACCGTCTCAAATGGGCTGAGAAGAACATCGAATATATCCTTGACCGCGACGAATACAGCGAGGATGTCTTTACCTTCAAGACGAAGATTGTCAACACCTCCGGTGAACGTTATCAGTTCACTATCGACGGTCTGCCTGCATGGCTCGCATGTAGCGAGGTAAGCGGAACGCTTGAACCCGAGGAAGAGAGGACGCTGACCTTCACCGTAGATGCACCGAACATGAACGTAGGCGATTACTCGGAACTCATTTATCTCACGGATATGAACGATCTGTCCGAGCCGCTCATGGTGGACATCTCTATTGAAGCGCAAGACCCGTGGCAGAACGCTGATTTCTCCGAGTACTCGACGACGATGAACATCCGCGCACAGGTATATGTGGATGAGAAAATAGACACCGATGCGGACGATATAGTAGCTGCGTTTGTGAACAACGAATGTGTGGGTAAGGTTAATATCGATGTGGACGAAGCCCTGAACGAGGCGTTTGTCTATCTCACGATCCATGGCTCGGACAGCTTGACCGGGGAGAAAGTGGCATTCCGTCTTTGGCAGGCTTCGACGGGTAAGATCCTGCCGCTGATTCCGTCCGCTGCTATATCCTACAAGGCGAACACCACCAAAGGTTACTCGCCGGAAAAGCCGATGCTGCTCAGCACCTCCTCCAAGGAGATGATGAATATCCAACTCTCCAAAGGCTGGAACTGGGTATCGCTCTATAAGATTCCTGCTTCGATGGCGATCGACGATGTACTCCCGTCTTATGCTTCGTGGAACCGCCACGACCAAGTCAAATCAACCGTGGCACTCTCCTTCAGCGAATATAACCGCGCGTCCGACGACACCTCCCATTATGAGTGGTATGGTACAATGGATACTTGGAGCTGGCAGTATATGTATATGCTTTATTGCCACGAAGATGTAACCGACTGGTACCTCATCGGTGACGAACCGACCATGCAGCAACGCACCATCTCCTTGCGTAATGGATGGAACAGCGTGCCGTACATGATGAACTCCGCGAGAACCATCACGGACGCTTTCGCTGACTACTACGACAACGCTTCCGTAGGTGATGTGATCAAGAACCGTACCGCTATAGCCGTGTTCACAGAGAGCGGCAAATGGAAAGGTTCGCTCCAGACCCTCAAACCGGGGGAAGGATACCTCTTCTACCGCGTGGGTAAGGGAACCGTGAATATGGTTTATCCGGAGAACCAGCCGCTGCCGGTCGAGGCGAAAGCAGAAAAGAAAATGGCTGCTCATCCCTACGCCACGAACATGGTCGTCTTCGCTACCGCAGAAGTGATGCCGGTGGCACACGCGAACGGTATCGACTACACGCCGACGGAGATAGAGGACGGACAATACCTCTTCCTCATTGGCGGAGAGGATGCCGCAGAAGTGACATTCACACTCGATGGCGAGTCGGCGGAACAGACCGTTGGATATGAGCCTAACAAGATCGTGGGCACGATTCAGCAACCGCTTGAACTCACCGTACGGAAAGCATCCGATAGGGCAGAGAAGATCCTGATTAACGATCATGTCTTCATCCGCCGTGACGGCAAGACCTATAGTATTATAGGACAAGAAATAAACAAGTGATCCATCTTAATTCAATAAAACAATGAGAACAATGAGAAAATTATTGTTAATGGCTCTTCCCTGCCTCCTGCTACTCGGTGCAGCAGGGTGCAAGGGAAAAAGCGACGAGCCGGAGAACATGAAGGGTAGTGTGCCCCGTCCAACGAATTGGGTAGTACCGACAGATTACGATTACTCGTCTTCCATGACGGCTATTATTCGGCTGCCGGATGCGCTACAGGCTACACAGAAGGCGGAGGACCTGTTGGCAGCGTTCGACGCAGCAGGACATTGTCTCGGTGTCGCTTCGCCTTCAACAAAGAGTGGCGCAGAGAAAGGCTTGTTCTTCCTCTATATCACTGCACCCGCAAACGAGGCGGATAACAGCATTTCCTTGCAGTACTGGTCCGCACATTGGACCAATATTTTTACCCATACCGATGCCTTTGTCTTTGCAACGGACGCTATGAAAGGCACGATGGATCAGCCGTTTGTGTTGAGCATTGAGAATTGAGAATTATGAAAAAAATTGTATTGATAAGCTGCTTGTTAGCAGCAAGCAGCCTGTGTTTATTCGCCGAGACTATTGACGCGAATGGAGCTACGCTGAACTATAGTGCGGATGCAGAGTATAAAGCCACCATCACCGGTGCTACCGCTCTTCCGGAGGATGGAATCCTGATCATCCCCGATACATTCCGAGTAGGGGAAAACAAATATACCGTCACCGCTATCGGGGTAAGTGCTTTTAATGGTACGACCGCTTTGAAAGCCGTTGCTATCCCGACCTTTGTGACAAACATCGGCGAGAATGCATTCGCAGGTTGCAGCAATCTGGAATGGGTGGTTGTAAGGAATACCGATCCCAAGAATAAGGTAACCATCGATGCATCAGCATTCCCGGATTTCACCTCGGGATCCGCATTGCTATACCTCCACGACCAGTATTGGGGAGCAGTCAAACTGAATAACAGCGGAGCGATAATCGGACCTGACTTTGAAGATTGGCTGGACTATTTTGCCGATGCGAATATCCACCCTTATGCGGCGGTGAATATAGATCCTAAGACCCAAGATGCGTTCTACGGTACGATTTATTTCGCTACCTATGCCTTCACGGTAGCTTGGCCGGAAGGCGTGCAGGCATACACTGCTACAGCAGAAGGAAACAGCCTGAATATGAACGCTATTCCACGCGTAAGCGAAACACTCACCATCCCTGCTGACAACGGAGTGCTACTCCGTCGTGAAAGAGCGAACGAAGAGGATAATATCAGTTTTATCCTTCTTACTCCGACCGAGACTGCATCCGCGCACATAGCAGGCAATGTTTTCGGAGGCTATGAGAATAATAATGTAACAGTGTTAGCCCCATCCTATGTCTTGTATGGAGACAAAACCCATGGTGTAGGGTTCTATCGGTTTGGTGGCGCAAAGTATCAGGCTTTCCGCGCGTTCTATCATCCCGCCTCTGCTAATAACGCCCCGGCTCGTTTCTCCCTCAACTTTAACCATTCCGGGCAGACAACAGGAGTGGAGAAGGTTTCTGCCGAACTTGGCGGATCCGGGAAAACTGTTAGAAACGGGCATCTGATTATTCTCCGTGACGGCAGGGAGTATAACGCACAAGGACAATTACAACAAGAAGGGAGAGGACTATGATGGAAACTAAAAAAATATACACCACTCCTCTATCATCGGTGCAAGCCCTTATGTTGACGACCCTCTGTAGCTCGTTTAACAATGTCGGGCTGTTTGAAGAAATAGCTCCCGAGCAGTGGTGATCGCTTGTTTTTTCTTGCATATATCAAAAAAAAGCAGTACTTTTGCAGCGGATTTGTGTTCAATGCGAAAAGCACATTACTTCGTTTTGTGCTCAATAGATAAAGCACAAAACAGTGGTAAATGCGAAGGGGGCAGCCATCTACTACTTCTTCCGAAACAACAAAACGAGTGCTGCTGGTCACCCCGGATGTCACTAGAAAATCAACTCATCCTCGTCCATCTCCGATGCCTCTACCGCATGCATGAACATCGCGAAATATATAGGCAGATACCATATCTTCCCTTCGCGCTTCACGCCCCGTTCATTCGATAGCACCACCGCATCCTCGATCTTATAATCCGGATTCGTCACAAAGTTATTCAGCGCACTGTGCACCGTATAATCCTTACCGGACTTCACCTCCACCGGCATCACGCGGCACCCCTCCGTATCGTCGATCATATAATCCACCTCGCCCTTCGATCGGTTGTCGTAGTAAAACAACTTATGCCCATGCGCAGCCAATTCCTGTGCCACCGCACTCTCATACACCGCACCTAGGTTCACGCTCTTCTCTGTCTCCATCACAGCCTTGATCGACAAGCCATACAGCACACTCGTCAGTAATCCAACGTCGTTTAGATACAGCTTTAGCAAGTTCTTCTGCAGCGACTCCGATAGCGGATAACGCGGATTCGATATCGCATGCACTGCCAACGCTACTCCCGAAAAAACCAGATAATCAAATTCTTCCTTGTAGTTATCGAACCGATCCCCTTTCTTCTCTTGGATATCCTTTACTACCACGCGCTTCTTCTTGTTCTCCATCTGACTCGGTATCATGTCGTATATCCGCTGGATATACAGTTTCTTCTCCGCTGCCTCCTCGTATTGTACCGCATCCAGCTTGTACAGGTCCATTATCGCATTCTGCACCTCCCGCACCTTCGCAATGTTATGAGTCTTCAGATACTCATTCACCACATCCGGCAGTCCTCCCACCAGAAGATACCGTTTAAATAGCGATAGCACATACTCATGCTGCTCCTTGCTCAGACTCTCCTTGTGGTCGTATGCCTCACGCAGCCGCCGCAAAGCCTCCTCGCCATAACCGTTTGCTATCAGCCATTCTTCAAAATCCAACTGATACATCCGCTTACGGATCACACTCCCCACCGGTATCGACTTCGTCTTCTTCAGCGTCAAGCCTAACAAGCTCCCACTCGCAATGAACCGGTACCGCTTGTCTTGTCGGAAGAACTTCAGCAGCGTCAGGTATTGCGGATAATGCTGAATCTCGTCCAGAAACACCAACGTGTCGCTGTATTCATGTAACTCATTTCCGGCTACAGAACTCAACGCAAAATAGAAATCATTCACGTCGTGGATGTTCTTGAACAGCTGAGGTCCCTCATCGTCCTGCACAAAGTTCACTTCGATGAAGTGCTTGTATACTTGCTTACCCACCTCACGAATGATAAACGACTTACCTATCTGTCGAGCACCTTCTATGATTAGTATCTTGTCATTCTCCGAACGCAGATACTCTTCCAAATATCCCGAAATCTTACGATATAACATACGTTTTTACACTTTTCAATACTTTTTCACGCTGCAAAATTACACTTTTCAATTGAATTATGCAAATATTTTTAACACTTTTGTCATTTTTTTACATTATTTACGTCGAAAAAAGAGACCCCGAAGGGCCTCTTTCGTCGGAAGTGGCTGAGATTAGCCGTTGTGCTGTGCATCGTACTCGTCGCCGCAGCTCCCTTGGAGCTTTGCGGAGCCTGAATTACGAATGTTGTGCATCGTATTCATCACCGCAAACCTTCCAGAGGTAAGCTTTCATCGTGGTTTTGCCGCCGGCGGTGTTCTTCTGAGCCTCGAACGCTGCCTTGTCCTGCGTGATCTTCATGAGATCCGTCTTGCGGAGCTCGACTGCCTCGCGAACCGCGGTGAAGCGTGCACGAGCGTTCAGAGAACGAGACGACTGCGACACTTTGATCTTCGTCTTCTTACGCAGGTAAAGACGGTTACAATTGGGGTTCTCAGTCGGAGCCGTGCGATGCGTCGCCATCAGCATCTTTTCA
>CADBWK010000026.1 GCA_902798385.1 uncultured Bacteroidales bacterium | reverse complement strand
AGCGGTGTCGTACTTCAAGAGGTGAGCCAACATCTTCGGGCTGGTCAAGTCGTTGATTGCAACTACCTCATAACCCTCAGCTTCGAACATCTGACGGAATGCCAGACGACCAATACGGCCAAAGCCGTTAATTGCTACTTTTGTCATAGTGTGTAATAATTTAAATTATTTGTGTATAAATTGTTTTTTTCAATTGCGACTACAAAAGTACTACTTTTTTTTTATATACAAAAATTTTTTGTATAATTTTTTTTATTTTGCTATCTGTTTTTATCATTTTCGACCAAAATCGGCAGGAATCTCACCCCAAGCCTTCGTGTCCCACTTGTAAATGGGCGTGCTCCAAGTGTTATCATGCAGCCACATCTCCGCCTTTCGTACCATCAGAAACAGGTCCTGATTGTCCATCGTCCACTCCATCTTTGTCTTACATCGTTTGGCGCGAACCCATGCCAGCGCCGTCACGCTGTCCGTATAAATCACCCACGGCAAGTTATACTTCTTGATGTACGCCAGTCCGAGCACCAGCGCCAAGAACTCACCGATATTGTTCGTCCCTTGCTTAAACGGACCGCGACGGAACACCTCCGTGCCCGTGTCCGCGATCACACCGCGAAACTCCATCACGCCCGGATTACCGCTACATGCGGCATCTACGGCTAATGCAGGTAAAATTGGCTTAGTCATGAATGAGCATTTTAGTAGTTACTTGTTCTCCGTCAATCTCCATGACAACGATATAGATGCCTCTTGACGGCGTACCGTTAATGGGGCGTCCCATCGTGTCGTAGATCTTCTTCGTTTGTACCGCACTTCCGGTGTTCTCCGAGCGACTTGGGATGGCATCGTCGAAAGTCTGTGGGCAGGTGTATATGATCTTTCCGTCGGTGGTATTCATTCGGCACTGATAGAGCGTGGTAGTGCCGGCTAAACCGTCGGGATCATAGAGTCGTTGCATCGTCTCACCGGGCATTGCTACACCGTCTGCGAACCACTGATAGGAGACGAATTTGCCGTCCGCATTGCTGATGAACAGTACATCCGTCCACTTGCTATAGAGGTGTCCTGAGAGGGCGATGGTAAAGGAAGTCGTAGCCGTGGACTCGCAGTCCATACCGGTCTCACTGACGGTCAGTGTGGCTGTATAGTCACCTGCTACCATCGTGGTCGGAGAGAAGACAAGATCGCTGCCGCTGACTGTTCCGGCATAATGGCTTCCATCCACGGCGATGTCATACGTGTCCGGTGAACCGGTCGTGACGGTGAACGGGATACGCACCTCGTTGGCGCTGTCGCATACCATACTAACGGTGCCGACGTTGATACGTGGCAGAGCTTTGATGGTCAGGATCAGACTGTCATAACCGCTGGTGAATGTATCGGTGCCGATATACGGCGTGGTCGGATAGGTGTCGCCCATCCATGAAATCGTATTGCCCTCGCAGATTGTGGTGTCCAGTTTGGAGCAACTCATGCGTGTCGGCATATCTATTGTGTCGCTCACCGGACAAGCATGCATGCCGGAAATCTCCATTATTCGGAGGGTGAATACCATAGCGGTATCACACATGGGCACCTTGATATCCTTATATGTGAAACTCGTTTTACCTTGTCCGGCGATGTGGGAGGTGATGGTTGGTCCGCCCGGAATAGGCAAGGTGAAGAAGGCCGTTCCATACAAAGCATAAGGGATCGTTGCGGTGATGGTGACGGTGAAAGAGTCTTCATCGCATAGCACGGTTTCCGTGTTTTTGGTCACCACAAACGAAGAGATGACCGATGTCTTCGGGGCGTACGGCAAGGTATAACTCTTGAAGCAACTGTTGGCTCCGCTGAAGGATACATACAACTTGTGCGCTCTGCCGTCAGCCGGGATGTTAGGCACCGTCAAACCGGTCAGAGTCTGTTTGGTCGGATCATCCACGCTGTAGGAGGCTGTCTGTTTGGGCAGTGCGTCCACCCAATAGGTCAGTGTGCCGCGCTGGTAGGTGTAGTCCAGATCGAATGTGAGAGTAGTAGTCTGGTCGGTACAACTGAGTTCGCTGAACGCGATCTTGGCCGTGTCGATAAGAGGAACGACAGGACTGTTCGTGGTGGTCGTTCGGCTGATAGACGGCGTATTCTCCCAGAATACTTCCCAGTTGTGCAGGTCTGCCGTCGGTATGTTCAGTTTGATGTCTTTATCCAGGGTTTGGGGCGTGTCAAACGGAGCCGAGACAGTGTACGGATATTCGATATTATCCGTCGCATCTTTGATGATGAGTTGACCGTCCGGGTTCTCGTACTCTACATGCATCTTCACCACGAACGAAGTTCCTCCGCATCCTATCGGTTGCGGCGTGGCGGTGAAAGCGGTTATTTTCGGTTGATGTGCCGTAACAACAAACTGCTGCTGCGACTTCACTACCTTGGAAACCGTGCTGATCGGGTGGAACTGAATATCATCCAAAGCGAAATCATTGCCGATATTGAGCGCACGATTGTTGAGGTTGACCACTGAGATGCGTACATTATTGTAATCATTCTTGGCCAAAATGGTTTTCGAGCATTGGTGCCACAAGTTATTGCGGTATTCTTGTTTGCTCAGATCCAGTACCTCGGAGGAGTCAATCTTCACAGGATTAGCAGGATTCGTTATGTCTTCGATATAGAATTTGAACTTGGCTGCATTGTCCATCTCACCGTAGTTATTGATGTTCGCTGCCCAGAACGAGAGCACATAAGTCGTGCCCTTTTGCAGTTTCAGTTTACTGTTATCGGCGGTCGTGGCGTACCACGCCATCTTGTTTGCACCCGCAGTGCCGGTGGCAGCATCGAACAGACCGAAGTTATTACCGGACTTAGCCGTCACTTTAGCGTAGGTCGGGTAGAAATTATTGGCATTACGAACGACGGAAAACCCGTTGCTGGTATATTTGGCTGGGTAATTGACGCCGCCGGGTAAGGTGTCTCTGTAGAAGTTGATCTGCGTGGTAGCCGTCTGCGGGAAGAGTCCCCAGTAGTCGTACTCACTTACTTTCTTGGTGTTATAGTTCCAGGTCTCATCCTCATAGTCGCCGTTCTCCATGATGTCATCCATCGAACCGCTGGCAGGGTAGTACTCCTTATACGTATAAGTGGTTGTGGAGTCTTTACCGTACGGATCAATGACCAGCACTTGCGGAGCACCCTTAACCGTATCGCCGTTAGCGAGCCAAATATAGTTGTTCGCCGGATCGTAATCTTTCGGCGTGAGCACAAAACCCCTTCCGGTTAACGAATCAACATTAACAACCGCCACAGCCTCCGTCGCATTCGGCACATCAATCGTGATGGCCTTGGAGCAGTTGGTCTGGTCTCCTACGAAATAAGCGGTAGCCGTAGTGGTCTGTCCGCTGACGGTGGCTGCCGGAACACCATGCAGCGAGAAGGCCTGAGGGCTCTTCGGATCGCTGATCGTAATGGACTTGCCGTCGCAGGATATAACCAGATTACCGTTCGCCTGACCGAAAGCCACCATACCGTCCAAGGTGTAGGTGTTATCATCGGCGTTCACATTAGACACCGCGGTCTCAAAGGCTGTGATTTCGCAATTCAATGCGCAATCAGGTGCATCATCTTGGACGCGAATCAGATGACGACCGGCCGGAATCGATGAATGCAGGTAATAATAGATACCGCCGGCAGGAAGCGTGTTGGGAAGGTTTGTAAACAGGTCTTTCTCCTCTATATTGTTCTCTGAACGGGTGGCGCCGGCATGCGAGTTGATGGAGCTCCACGTAGAACCGCCGTTAGACGATACGTACCACTCCTGACCGGTCACTTGGTCATAAATATAAGAGGTGGTATCTGCGTTCAGTTTCGGGCGTAGGGCGATGATGCAACCCAAAGCACTTGGGCATACATGAATCTCATCGGCTGTAAGAACGCTTACATATGCATTAATCTTACTCGTCTGCGGCGAATACATAGCCCAACGATGCGCTGCGTCATCGAATTTATCGATACAGTTCCAGTCATCCGGGATGTTCATATCTTCTGTCTGGTTCCATACATCGCCATCGAACTGTTTAGCAGGGTTCGAAGGGTTTTTACGAACGACGATAGCCGTTGTGTAATCTTTCTGGGAGGAGATAGTGCCTTTATATAACTTGCCGTTCTCCTGAGTAAGATTGAGCCATGTGTTATGACCGTTATTATCAAACAGGTACAGATACAATATCGCGCCGTCGCTCGTCCAATCAAATGATTGTTGCATATTGACGTACAACTCTTCGCCCGTACGGAAGGTACGTGCGCTGATGTTCAGCGCGAGGGTCATCAATAAACCTAAAATAATATATTTGCCGTTTTTCATAGTTGTTCCTCCTTATTGTTCGATCACTACATTGTTGTTATAAACCACCTTGATCTCCACACGACGGTCGCGCGACATCTCCTCGAACTCGAGATCCTCGTTCGGTATGCTGGATCCGTGACCGGCCGTTACGATACGGCTCTCATCGACGCCGCAACTAATCAGATAGTTACGTACGGTGCGTGCACGGTTTTCGGACAGGATGTTGTTATATTCGCTCTGACCTTCCGAGGAAGCGTGACCGTCAATCATGATCTGTGCGTCCGGTACACGATTCAGCGCGTCTACGATCGAATTAAGATAGGACTTTGCTTTGTTGCTTAAGTAATACTTGTCAAATGCAAAGTATATCTTGTTGAATTTCTCCACTTCTTTAGCTACCTGTTGGATATGCTCAGGAACAATCGTGTCGGCGCGGGCGATGAGCACCGTGTCTTGACGCTCCTTATACTCTGTACGCGTCTCCTCGCGCATGAAAGGCTCGAAGTAATCTTCTATCTCATGCTTGTCCGGCTTGATATAATGCCAGTGGATACCGACCTTCACGCCTGCTTCCCAATGATGGGAACCGTTAGCGAGTGTCGTAGCATAAACCCCTTTGTATTCGTTCATAAAAGTGAACGTGTCGTCTTTCCAACCCAAGTCCGCTTTGTCGGAACTGTTGGCGTTATTCATCGAGATATTGAAGTATCCGCCCACCAGCAGGTCTATCTGCTTGGTCAACGGAATGAGTGCACCGAGGTCTGCGAAGAAGGTAGCCTGAGGGCGAACGCTCAGTTTGCCTTTTGACTGCGGTGCGTCTTTATAATCTTTACTTCCGAACTCGTGCATGTCCGTCAACGTCAGATCCCATGCGGGGTAGTAACCCGAATGGTCAATTACACCTTCCAGCACCTTGTACTTCTTTGAAACCGAGAACGACGGAGCAACACCCACAGCAGCGAAGATGCCGGCTTTCCAGTCTTCTTTGCGCATCTGGAACTGCAATGAGATAGGTATGCCGAGGTTATGAATCGTCTCGCGCTCGCGCCATTTCTGTACGGTGGCGGTGTGGTCATAATGCTGCTCGTAGTCCGTATCGGTCTGATCCTTCCATTGGTAAGCGCCGCCTATGTGCGCGAACGAAGTGTAGTTCGTGAACCACAGACCTACGCCGACACCCCAGTTTGGATGGAAATAATACGCGTACTGCAGTTGCAACAATGCGCTGAATGAACCGTTCACACGGTTATCTGCTCCGGTCAGTTGGTAGCCCAGACTACCATACCCCAAGCCTATATGTGCTTGGATATAATGTCCGCGGCGATCGGTCGAATCGGTGGGGATCACGACCTCGCGCTGCTTGGCAATGCTGTCGGGGATGAATTCTGTACGAACCACTGTATCCGTCACCGTACGGATCACCGTGTCGTTGTACTGACGGATGATGAACTCCTCATCCGCCCGCATCATGCTTGACGCGCATAGTACTATTAATAAGAGAAACAATTTGTGTTTCATGGTGTTGTGTTTTGTGTCTTTTTGTAGTCCCTTTGGGAATCGAACCCAAATCTGAGCTTTAGGAGAGCCCTGTTCTATCCATTGAACTAAGAGACCCTATTTCTCGCTTAGTTGCACCTGCTCGGAAACTCGCCGTACTCCTCGAAGGTGTAATTTAGGAAATCATTCATCGGCTTGCCCGCTGCGGCTATATCGATTATTTGGTCGATGAAATCGGGCGAACTCACCTGTTCATCCGTCAGCGGCGTACTGAACGTGTAGGTCTTGTGCTTCAACCATTCCGCGTGCTTGAATGCCGGATCAAAACCTGCCGGCACTTTCTTCAGCATACCCCAATAAGGGTCGAAATCATCGGAGAAATATTTTTGCCACGAGGGCGCAGCCATGATACCTTCCACTTCTTCATAGTTAGCCTCTATCTCCTTACGCAGCGCGTCCAATAACTCTTTGCCCGGATCCCATATGCCGCCGGCGAACATACACTGCCCCGGTTGAATATGTACGTAGTAACCGCCGCGCATCGATTTCTTACCCCAGGTCTTCGGTTGTCCCGGTACGCCTGTCGCAGGAAATACCCCGAACCACTCTTTATAAGGCCGTTTGTCATGACTGAAACGCACATCCCGGTAGATACGCCATATACAATCTTTCGGTTGCAACCCCGCCAAACTCGGATCGATCTCCGACAACCGCTTAAGGTACTCTGCGCTAAACGCCACAAACTGAGCATAGCACTCTTGGTACCATGCCTTGTTCTCAGCAAACCACTCGCGGTTATTGTTCGCCGACAACTCACCCAAAAATCGCAGAATCTCTTTCATTCAAAAAAAGTATTTTTGGTATTTTTGCGATGATTGATTTTCTTTATCATTTTTCTTTTAATAATAGTTTAACGCACCTCCGTAGTCCATCCATCCAATAAGGTATTTCTACACCAAACGTCTTCTTGAATTTACTCTTGTCCAGTACGCTATAGTGCGGACGCGGGGTCTTGTATTGATATTCTTCCGATAAAATCGGGCGAACTTGACAATTCTTAATCCCTGCCAACTCATGAATAGCCACGGTGAAATCGTACCACGAGCATACGCCCTCGTTCGTGAAATGATAGATGCCTGCATGCCATACAGGATTCTCGATCACCGTGAAGATCGCCCAAGCCAGGTCTGCTGCATACGTCGGCGTACCGATCTGGTCGAACACCACGCCCAACGACTCTTTCTCTTTGCCCAACCGGATCATTGTCTTCACGAAGTTATTCCCATATTCCGAATACAACCATGCCGTCCTTAGTATCACAGCCTCCGGACATTCTGCCAGCAGACGTTTCTCTCCTTCGTATTTTGTCCTTCCGTAAGCCGTCCTGGGCGCCACCGGATCCGTCTCCCGGCACGGTACATGCTCATCGCCCGAGAACACATAATCGGTACTGACATGAATCACCTTCACGCCTTGTCCCCCTAAGACAGAGAGCGCCTCGGCGTTGATCTTCAGCGCCGTCGCTTCGTCCTCTTCGGCCTTGTCCACGTTCGTGTAGGCGGCGCAGTTCACGATCAGATCAATGGCATGTTGGGCTACAAAAGCTGACACAGCTGCTTTGTCGCAGATATCCAACACCTGCACACCCTCGCTCTCCACCACATCCGTGAACCAATAACGATGCTTCGGATGCTCCTTACTCAGCACCCGCATCTCATTGCCTAACTGCCCGTTTGCGCCTGTTACTAAAATATTCATAAATCAAAAATCAAAAATCAAAAATCTCAAATGTTGAAAGGATTATCCAAATCCTTCAACAACGGATGCCGTGTATCTTTATCACTAATAATCCGCTTTTCCTCGGGGATTTGCCAATCGATCGCCAAGTCCGGATCGTTCAGCAAGATGCCTCCGTCTGCCTCTGGATGGTAGAGGTTGTCGCATTTATAGTTGAAGATCGCCGTTTCACTCAGCACGGAGAAACCATGCGCAAAACCCTTCGGGATAAAGAACTGACGTTTGTTCTCTTCACTCAACTCCACGCTATACCACTGTCCGTACGTCTTACTTCCCTTACGCAGATCCACCGCTATATCCAGTACCCGTCCTACCGTGCAACATACCAACTTCGCTTGCGTATAGGGCGGACGCTGAAAATGCAAACCGCGTACCACGCCGTAACTCGAGCAACTCTGGTTATCCTGCACAAAGCGCGCGTCGATACCCGCAGCGCGATAACGCGCTTCATTGTACGTCTCTACGAAATACCCGCGGGCATCTTGGAAGACTTGCGGCTCAATAACAAGCAGACCTTCGATCGGAGTTGTGATAATTTCCATAAGTGCAATCGAATTAAAAATTATATTTTGTCATCAGCTCTACGCGGTGATTGGTCACCCAATGCAGCCCGTTCTTGCTCAGACCGTTAGCCGGATCAATTTTGCCGTCGCCGTAATGTACAGAAGTAATGTCGTACTCCAGACCCAACTGGAATTTACCTACCGTGTACAGCAACGTAGGAACGAGACGCCACATGCGGTTCATGTTCTTCACGCGCGGATAGTAGTAACCTACGATCGCTCCGCTTGCATCGACAGCCAGCGGATCTTTGGTTCCGAGATTCTCCACATAACCGGCAAACAGAATACCTTGCAGTTTCTGCGGGTGCTTGTCTTCCTGTTTACCTACCTTACCGCCGTACACAAGGCTGATCCAGCTGCTCGAAGTGCGTGTCGGCGTATAGGCATACGATCCGTCCGGGTTGATGGCCTTCACGCCATAACCGCCGTTCATATTCATATGCTCACCGGACTCGGCGAAGATCGTCTTGGCCTTGATTGAGAACTCCCCTTTCTTGTATTGCAGATAGAGGAAAGGCGATGCGGTCGTGATACGGTCCTTCACCGTGATCTGCAGCGGTTTGCCATCGGTACCGAGGATGACGTTTCCGTTGGCATCCAGTGCCTCTCCCAAATGACGGGGACGGATGCTCAGCACGTCTGCACCGGCGCGAACGATCCAGCCCTTGTCATGGAAACTCAAGCCCAAGTATGCCTCCGGAGTTTTAGCATAAGCTATATACTCCGCCGATTGACCGTCAGGACCGATCGAGTTGTACTGCATCTGCCATAAGCCCGCTGCGGTCAAGGTGAACCACTTACCCAGACGCGCGTCCATACGCACTTGCGGCGAGCGGTTGAACGGACCGAAAGGCGCACCGCTATTCAGGGAGATCGCGTCACACAGGTCGGCTGCCATCGGGTGCCAGGCCTGACCGATCGTCAGATCAACACGTGCAAAGTCCTTGTCGTTCATACGCAGACTGTCCCAACCGAGCGACACATATGCCTGACGCAGACGGAACTGCGCCGTACCGGTCACCGCGTGCGTCTGTTTCACACCGCTGGGCGTGGTAGCGCTGATACCCGCATAGAAATCCGCTTCGATCTTTCCGCTGAACTCCGTGTTACGCCATTTATAGCCCACGATATTCAGTCCCACACGGGTCGTCAACGACAGAAAACGGAACGAACTTACGTCGTTCAGGTCTTCGCGCAGCGCCGGATCGGTCGTCTTGTTCCACGCCTCGTCTTTGGGCATGTAGAAATACAAATCACCGGTGCCGGCGATACATTCACGGCTGTCGAACGTGAAGTAGTTACGAATAAACCCATAGGGTTTAAAATGCTGCTTGAGGTGCGACTTAACCGCCTCTTTCTTCTCTGCTTTCTTTGCCTCCTTGTCCACTTCCTGCGCAAAGGTAGGAACAAAGAACAAGGAACAAAGCGCTATAATGAATACTTTTTTCATATTAGAACGGGAATAACAGCATAACTGCATAGGAAACACCGATACCGAGCAGACCGACGATCAAACCCACTACCGTCATATCGTGCGTCTTGATCATACCCGTCGAAGACGCGATAGCATTCGGCGGCGTGGAGATCGGGAACAACATAGCGAACGAGGTCGAAGCCGCTACGCAAACGAGCAGCGTCGTCAGACCGCCCATACCTGCGAGGTTATCTGCCATCGCTGTACCTACTACCGCCAGAATCGGCACGAGCAGGTTAGCTGCCGACGAGTTAGCAATGAAGTTAGAGAGCAACCAGCCGAGCAGACCTGCGATAATCAGCACGGCGATAGCCGACCAACTGCCGAACGGAATAGCCTCTACCAGCGCAGACGCCAAGCCTGTCTTGTTCAGCGCCGTACCCAGCGCGAAACCACCGGCAACCATCCATAACACATGCCAGTCAATCTTCGCGAAATCGTCACGCGTGAAGATACCCGTTACCGCAAAGACAGCAAACGGAATCAACGCCACCACGTTCGAGTTCAACTTTGTCAACTCACCCGTCATCCAGAGGAGGATGGTGCCCAAGAACGTAATAGTTACCGTCCAGAACCGCCAGTCTTTCTTGCTCTCGCCGTCAATAACGATCTCGATCTTCTCCGCTTTGAACGGGAAGAGGAACTGCAGCAACCACCAGGAGAACAAGATCATGATAGCCACTACCGGTACAAAACGCAGCATCCATGAGCCGAAGCCGATATCGATGCCGCTCGAGGCCAGCTGACCGATCGCGATTGCGTTCGGAGGCGTTCCGATAGGCGTACCCAGACCACCGATATTTGCCGCGATAGGAATCGACAACGCCAGACAGACACGACCGCCGCCGTTCTCCGGCAGGGTCTTCAGCACCGGTGCCAGGAAGGCCAGCATCATAGCTGCGGTCGCCGTGTTACTCATAAACATCGACATCACACTGATCAGCACCAAGAAACCCAACAGCACGAACTTAGGCTTCGTACCAAAAGGCTTCAGCAATATACGCGCCAGATAGACGTCCAAGCCTACTTTGCTGGCAGCAATCGCCAAGACGAATCCGCCCAAGAAAAGCATGATGATCGGGTCGGCAAAAGCCGCCATGATCTCTTTGAAATTCACCAACTCGCCCATCTCAGGCTTCGTGAATCCTTTGTTGGAAATGGTCAGCAACAACAGCACGATCGTGCTCACCGAAGTTGCCCACGCCGGGATGATCTCAAACATCCAAAGCAGCGCTGCATAAGCGAAGATCGCTATCGTACGCTGCTGCACTACCGTCAGTCCTTCAATGCCGAAGAAAGACGCCGGCGCAAACCACAATAACAGCACCACCAACAATGTTAGTGGCGCTAACACATGTTTTTTTACATCAAGTTTAAACATTCTATATACCTTTTTACAAATTTTATATTCCTATTATAGGCTTGCGAATCATGCCAAACGGCACTTTTCTACAAAAACGCCTGCAAAATTACTGCTTTTTTTTCATATACGCAAGCCCGCGCGCATTTTTTCATCTTTTTTCTTAACAAAAGGACGGTCTATAACAACAAATGGTGACATTCCGTCACCACTTGCTGCATATTTTCCTTAGAAATCATTTTTTCCTCAAATCGGGAATGATTTCGACACGGCGGTCTTTGGATAATTGTTTTTCGGAATTATATCTATAGGGTTTTTTGGCTCCGTATGACCAGACGAACATCCGGTCTCCCGAGATTCCTTTTTCTTCCAGCAACGCGGCTACCGCTTGGGCGCGCAGGAGGGCCAGACGTTGGTTATAGCGTTCTGTCCCAAGCCGGCAAGCATGCCCGTTAATGTGAATACGCAGGCTTGGATGACGATGCATCATCGCAGCTATGGAATCCAATATATATGCCGGCTCAAGGATCGGAATATATTCGTCCAGATGAAACCATATTACTGCTTCCGACAGCAATGAATCTAATCTTTTTTGGGGAGAGGAGCAGATGGTGTCGTGAATCAATCCCGTGTTCCGGATAACTATGGTATCATGCAGGTAGATGGTATCATGTACGACCTCCTTAGCGGCCATTTCCGGGAATTGTTTCTGGAGTTCCTTCAGTTCTCTTTTCTTCTCTTTGTCGGTCTTTCCGGGCCATATGGACAGACCTGCTTTCACGCCGGCCATCCAGGGGTGGCTGCTACCGGTTTTATCCGTGCCGATAAGTCCCCGGTATTCGTTCATGAACGCGTATCGGTTTGTCTCGTTTCGAAATCCCAAAGCGGTTTTTTCATTTTGCTGAATAGCGCAGAAATCATTGATCATCATCTGCCCGAATGCCGCTACGTAGAGTTCAAGATGCGGGTTGATCCGGATGGCGGTTCCTAACTCGGCGTAGGCCTCTGCGTTGATTATATGCAGTCTGTCAGCCATGCTTTCTTCCTGCGGTTCACGGAACCTCTCGGTCTCAAACCTTCCCGGAAGATCATGGAGCAATAGTTGCCATTGCTCATACCATCCGGTGTGGGTGATATCTCCCGAGACACGGGTATAACCCGCTATCACGGGAAAAGCAACTTTCAGTCCGGCAGCGGCGTGCAATCCGATCCGGCTCTCGCGGTTCTTGAAATACCTGAACCGCAATCCTACCGGTATCTCTAATAAATAGGCCTGCTGATTCTCTTGCCAATGATCAAGTTCGGTACGATGGATATATGTCTCGCCCATATAGTCGGTTAGAGCAGAGCCGTCCTGCCATTCGCGCCATTCCATCGGTTGGGTTAGTCGGGCTGATGAGGCTATGCGGCTGAAAGACAATCCTGCCTGCACGCCGATACCGGGAAGAAAAAAGAACGTATATCCTGCGCCTGCAGAAAAAGCACCTCCGATAGTCACTTCCCCTCCGGTCAACGGATAATTCCAATGACTCACGCCTCCGGCTCCGTAGATATCTATATAATGACGAACGGGCTTCTCTTCCGGTGCTTTCTGCTTACCGGAAACATCGGTACAAACAGCGATGAAAACGGAGAAAATGATGATTCCGATGCGTTTCATGGTATAAGTATTTTACGGATTTGTATTTGTGTCTTCCCGTCATGCCATCGGATGAGATAAATCCCGCTTCCATCGGCATGAACGCATCTCCTGCCGTCCATAGTATAAATCTCCGTCTCTCCTTCGCTCCAGACGGGTAAGACAGCTGTTTCCTCTAATCCTTCGGTAGGTCGCATTTCGTATACACAACTACGATAGACTATGCCGTCATCCCCGGTCATCTCTACCTGGTAGTAACCGTTCAAACCAAGGTACTCATAGTAGAATTGCTCTGTTGCGTTTTCCATCCGTTCTCCGTTCCGATACCATTGATAAGCGGTAAAAGTCAGGCCCGCGTCATTATTCTTTCCGCTGTTGTCTACGAAGAGTACATCGTTTCCTTTGCGATGAACCAATCCGTCCAGATCTATGGAAGCCTGTATCTCATGAGGAAGGCCTCTGCACTCGCTCTCTCCGGCCGATGATGCGTAAAAAAGCACGGTGAAATCGAGCATAGTTATGGGTAATTCGCCGGGTATGGGTACTACTATCGGTCCTTCGGCAGGCAACTCTTCCCCATAGACGGAGACAAATCCTAAGGCTGCGGCTTTTTCGGAAACGATCAGGTCGTATAGGTCCGGGTGGCCTTCACGGATGTCATAATGTATCTCCATAGAGGCGTCGGATTCGCAAATAGAGATCACCGGCTTGACCTCCACTACGGGCACCGGGGTAACTTGGCAAACCAAACTCACTTCCAGCGGACAGCCTTCCTCTGTCCGGTCGGTCATCACTACTGTTTCCCCTGTCTCGGAGAAAGAGTATTCCTTCGTAGTCCCGTCGGCAAAGGAGTATATACCATGGTAAGGCATGTCGGTCATACAAACGGTGACAACCTTTCTTCGCTTCTCTGCTCGTCCAAGTCTCCACGTGGCGGTGTTGGCCGAGTGTTGCCATTCGGTCACGCATCTGGAGTTCTGTACGGCCCGCTTGACGCAAACCGTTACCGGCACGGCCAGACCGTAACGGCTCAGCGTAATGGTAGTATCCAAAGAGGCCGAATTAACCCGTAAGGTATCCAGAAGTTCTTCTCCGTCTCCTCCGCGGTACAACAACCAGCAATACGTGAAATCTCCTTCTCCGCTCGCACTCTCATCATCGCTGATATGCATCTCTACTTCCTGTATCGTCCCGTTCTCCAGGCATACCTGCTCCTCTATTTCCCCGATGGAACCGGCGTTATATGCACTATACACATGAATGACTACTTCTCCTTCCGCGGCTGTCCAGTCCATCAAACCGGTATTGTCCTTTACCTCCCTGCGGAACACGTAATTCTCACCGTTAATCATCGGAATACGTGCTATCTCCAGTTCCGTGGTATCGCTCTCGGGAATAACGACGTCGTTGCAAAGCCATCGGTAGGTATAAATGCCGTTTCCTCCGGTTACAGTTTCAGTCTCCCGGACGGTATCTGTACAAACAGGCGTGCATAACTCGCGTTCGTAGGATTCTATCTTCCCCGGATGGATCGTATTAAAGGCCACTACTTTGTGCGCGTGCTCGCATGATAGGGGTAATGCTTGGCAGGTTGCTTCGCTGACCTTCCGGTAGAATGTGTATTCTCCGGCTTCCTTGAAGATGTAATCAAAAGAAGCTGTACTTACTTTGGAGGAACCTATATAAAGCGGTTCGCGCGTGTCTTCTTCTACTTTATCCCAACTCTGACTCGCCGTATCCAGTACGGCATGCTCCATCTTCCATACATACTCAAACTTGCCCCCTCCGCCGGTAGCATCCGATTTACTGTGTATCGTCAGTACTTGCGGTAATCCGTATAGGGTGTCCGGCTCTTCGTACAAATCTCCCGGATCGAACTCCCGGCGAACAAAGAGACAGAGTCTTCCTTCTGCTTCTCCCGTCCCGCCTTTCGATGCCGTCCATTCCGTCTTGCATTTCGTGTCATGGGCATATCGGCGGAAGGCGTATTCTCCCGGGACGTCTGTCGGCATAGACCAATCTTTGTACGTCGGCTGCGACATATAAAAAGTATCTATGGGTTCAAAATCATTCGGAAAACCGTTCTCATCATGCCCCAAAACAGTATCGCGGATGATGGTGTATTGGTATGAAAGACTCCCGTTGTCCTGCTCGTCGTCTTTTCCGCCGCTGGCTTCCTTTCCGCTGTTGTTCTTGTCCTTAAATCGTACATCCTCCTCATTCCAGCAGGCAGAATATACTCCGGTCACGATGCCGGCATCGAAGGCTTCATACCCCTTTACAATCGTGTACACCTGCTTCACTGCCGGACCGCAACTGATGGTCAGGATCACCTCCTGATTGCCGCAAGGCCGTTTCACTTCTGCCGACGCACCCTTGGGATTGGGAATAAAAATAACATCCGGACTCGGCGAGTACCAATCTCCGGAACCAAAGGCTGCACTGTTCAGCCTCTCCAGACCTATACTATTACGCGGTTTGTTTCCTTCTTCCGGAGCTCCTACTCCCTCTGCACGCATGATCGGTACGGTCTCTGCGTTCAGTAAAACGGCTTTGACGGAAAGCTCCGAGGCAATGTGGTTGGAAAAACAAACCAGCTGCGGGTGGCTCTCATAGCCTCCTGCAAAGCACCTCCATTCCTCTTCCGGATACTCATAGTAAGGACTTGAAAGCCCGATGAAATCGGACGATTTGGCAATCGCGTATTGGGTGTTGTCTGTGAGGATGGGATCTGCGGCTCCGTATCCGGTGGCGTACATACGTGTCAGTTGTTGGTCGAAGAACACCGTCGTCAGATTTCCCTGCGGCGCTTCGTTCTTGCCGAATAGCGCGCCTACATGATCGGTTCCCTTGCAATACCCTATGTTGTAGCAGTTGTTCAAAACGGCGGTGGCTTTGTTATAGCCCACTAATCCGCCTACATGATTGTTGCCGTCGGTGATGATCCCGGCGTTGTATGAATAGCTGATTCCGCCGTAGTTAGTACCCACGAGACCACCGATGTTATCACCGTTGTGCGCGATAATCTGCGCCATATTAAAACAATGGTGTATCTGTCCGCGGTTGATTCCTGTGAGGCATCCGACATTACTGGTAGCGTCCGTCATGATTTGTCCCTGCGCGATACCCAGATGGTGAACGACCGCTGAGTTCCCGCTTTCTGCAATCAGTCCTGCGCCGGCAGGGAAGAGCGAAGAGAGCATGTACAGATTATAAATCACATGGTTGGCTCCGTCCAACTCGCCCTGAAACGGTCTGGCTGCGCTGCCTATCGGTTCCCAACTCGGCGGAGTAGAGCCGTTTCCCCCTAAATCAAGGTCTGAAGCCAGAAGAATGGTCTTCCCTGCAAAATCATCCGTGCGGCTTGCTGCGGCTATCCATGCTAACTCTTCAGCAGTCCGGATGGTGTAGATTTCTCCGTTGAAATCGGGCATTTGTGTACCTCCGCTCCAGGGTATCAAACTCTGCGCAGAGGTATGGGTTGCCCCTAATACCATGCTTATCAGCACAGTATTTATCCACATAAATACGCGTGTCATAAAATCTTGCTTACTCGATCCGTTTTCCGGTTATATCATAGGTACCTTGCGGTGTAATAAAGAGAAGTCGTCCTTCAATAATGGTCTTTTTCTCTGCCCCCTCCGAACCGGTTTTTTCTACTCCCGTAGCGACATGGTGTGCATCCGGATCCCCCGGGATGATCGGAGGTGTTGGGATGAGTTCGTTTCCGTTGTACTTCAACTCGCCATCGTATCCCAAGGTGGCGAAATCGCCGATATAAACGTGCAGCGGAGCATCGTTCTCATCCAAAACGGATAGTACATACGTATATCGTGAGGCTTCATCCAGACCTGTCACTTTGAAGGAGAGGGTGTAAGGCTGACTGTTGTCAGCATTTGAGATTTGAGATTTCAAATTTGACATTTCTCGTCTCGGCGCAGAGAAATTAATCGCCAGCAGCTGTCCCCTTGCTCCTAAGGTCAGCTTGCAGAAGACCGCGCCGTCCTTGTATATATCTATCTGGTACGCGTGTGCGGCGGAGTCTGTCGGCCAAGTGAAGTCCGCGGTTGTCTGTCCCGGATCGACTGTTACGGTCCGCTGAATCATGGCGGAGTCGGGTGTGTCATTCATGCGGAAACGTCCCCAATACGGATGTTCGCGATAAAGTTTACGGCTATCAGGTAACACACTCAATAAAGCGCTGTCCGGAATGTCCGCCAATGTCCCTTTGTTATCGCGCTGTCGCCCCTGAAAGCATCATCACCGATTAGTACTACGTTTTTCCCGATAGACAACTCCTTGAGCGACAACCAGCCCGCAAACGCGTTTGTGCCGATGGAGATCACTTTGTCGGGAATGACAAGGCTGTCTTGGAGAACAGCACCCAAGAAGGCACTTCCGCCGATCATCGTCAGTTCTTTCGGCAGTACGATGGAATCCAAGTTCGGACATCCTGAGAAGGCATTATCCCCGATAGTGCTGACGCTATCCGGTATCTCGACTCGCCTCAAGGCTGAACACCCGTTGAATACGGAAGAATTGATGGCTTTCACTTTCTGAGGTATAGTGATTCGCTGAATCTTCGTACATCCCTTGAAAGCCTCTTGGTGAATGGCTGTCAACGTAGAAGGAAGGATAACCGTATCCAACTTGTTGTTACCCGAGAAGGCGCCTGAACCGATATATTTACAGCCCTCAGGCAGCACGATTTTCTTCATGAGTACCTGCTGGCATAGACCTGACGGCACAAACTCTACATCCGGACCGAAGATAAAATCGCCCCTCCAGTAGCAGTAAAGATTATAAAATACCGACGAAGAAGCCGGAGGGTTCTTGGCGTTCCAAACAATAACAGGACTATCGTGGTAGCACCACGAGATCTGTTTGTTCGAGCGGAACGTCGCCGGGAAGAACAGCGTGTCCCGAAGCGGAATAGTGGCTACACTATTTTGGTCGTATGACGCTCTATCGGGTTCGCCGTCAAAAATACTGCCGTCAATCACCTCCAGACAGTCCGACCAGCGGACAGAGTTCAAGTGATAGCAGTTCTGGAAGGCCATCTGACCGATATATTTCACCCCTTTGCCCAAATCGCACTTCACCATCGTCGTGCAGTTGCTGAAGGCGTATTGTCCCACGGTGTCCACCGAGTTAGGCAGTTTGATCTCCTTTAACTGGTAGCAGCTCTCAAATAGGTAAGCAGGTATTTTCCCTTCCGGCAGCGAAATCGTCTTGCACGAGTTATACGGATAGTACGTCTTATAACTCGTTGACCACGACGAAGCCTGCAGCACCTGTTTGTTCCACCAAAGACTATCGACTGTGTTCTTCAACTCGCCGTAGCCCTCAATGGTCATGTGCGCCGTCTCCGTGTCATAGCTCCACGTCAGATGCTCTCCGCACACGCCGTTATAGACCGTCGCGTACATGCACGCTCCTTTTAATAACATAATTGCTACAAAAAGCAGACAAATTTGATTTTTCTTTTCCATAATTTGCATATGTAAAAAAGTATTACTAATTTTGCATCGTGAATCGTGTTTCAAAATTCGGTGCAAAGGTACTGCTTTTTTTTGACATGTGCAAATTTTGCAGTTGTACGATGGGTGTATATGGCATTTTATAAGTTATTGTAAATAAGCAAATTATAATTTTGTATGAAAAATAAAGTTGTACGCGTATATTTTTTATTCCTTTTGGGCTTGACTTATTGTGCGCAAAGTTGCCATTCGGGGTCTCAAAACTCCCAAAATCGGTTGCAAGAGGCAGAAGAATTATACCGTCAGGGAATATCCTCTAATAGCAGTAGTCAGTACGAGAGTTCTACCGCTTATTTGAAACAGGCAGAAGAGATTCTGGTGGATCTTCCGCAGTCTGCGCAAAGAGATCAGTTGTTAGGCCTGACTTGGTTTCGTTTGGGCAATACCTCGGAAAGCGAGATGCTGTACGACATCGCGCAAAACTATTACCGCAAGGCTATTCCGATGTTAGATCCCGATAGTAATGCGGTCTATTTAGCCTGTGCCTATCGCGACATCGCGCGTACAATGGCAATTGGTGGAGGTGAACAAGACAGTGTGCTTTGGTATTTTGCCCAAGCAGAGCGGTATGCGCGCTCAGCTAACAGCCCTTTGCTCTTACTCGACATAGATGCCTATCGTTACCAACTCTGCTATCCGGACAGTGTATCCCACCGTCTGGCGGTCTGCAAGCAGTTGGCGGAAGAGTACCACATCCCTACGCGTTATTCGGAGATCGTCGAACTCCTCTTAGCGCAACAAGCAACGGACTCTGCCGCCTATTATTTAGAGCGCTTGCAACCCACCGATTCGGCTTATACCTATTGGTTCGAGCAGAGTTATGCCTATCTAAACAGCAAAATACTCCGTCAACGCGGACAATCCGACACAGCCTATAGTGTCCTATTGAATCTATACGACCGCAAGATAGATGAGTTGCAGCGTGATGCGGGTGCGCGCACGTACGCTCTCTCCTTACATTATGATGTAGCACGCGAGCAACAACGAGCCGAAGAGGCGCAACGCGAACGACAATGGCAACGTAAGATTTCTTTCGTCTTAGTTTTGTTATCGGCCGTTCTGGTGCTATTACTCGTTGTTCTGTGGCGCTATTGGTTGCACCGCCGTCGTGAGCAAGCCAGGCAGTTAGAAGCCTTGCGCGACAAGTATGTACAGCAGTTGCAATTGGCGTTGGAACGGCTTCAACAAAAAGTGAACCTCACCCGCGAGATAGAGATGCAGCGAATGCGCGGCAACGAGGTAGAGTTCCCGAAATGGCTGCAGACCTATCGCGATGAACAACTGACGATGAGCAAAGAGAGTCTGGACGCCTTGATAGCTTCTCTCGATAAGGCTTTGGATGGCGCCATCAGTCGCTTACGCGCGGAGTATCCCGAACTGACTGAATCGGATATGCAGTTTGCGATTCTGTCTATCATCGGCGCCTCGGATAACGATATGTCTATCGTGCTGAACGTACAAAAACAAACGATTTACCATAGAAGGCAAATCGTTCGTAAGCATGTCAGCCCGGAGATCGACGATATCGATGCTTGGCTGCGACAATACGTCTTAAGCGTGTGAGGCGTTAATCATCTCATACAGATACGCCGGACTCTGGACGTAGAGTTCATTCTCTTCGTCTTGCAAAGCCGGCATAAGGGGCGAGTTATAGACACGCTCCATGGCTTGTTCCAGACTGCAGCCGGTATCTTCCATGACATAACGAACCAACTCGCTCAAAACGTAATCGGTCAAGTAGGTTGCTATTTGGTGATGATTAGCCTGATTCATAGGACTTGTACTTTTTCACGCGAATCCGTGAGGTAGAATCCTTTGCCGAAGTCCTTGTGATTCAGGCTGCGGGAAAGGTCTATATTCTCAATATCCGTATTTGTTCCATGAAAAAGAATCATGCCAGTGTTCCTCCGTTTTGACGACAGATAATGAGCATATCATCAATGGTATCGTCCATTGATTGCAGGTGTTCTACATCATAGAACTCCATTAAGAAAGCAAGCGCTTTGTACTGTTGCAAATAGCGAAAAGCAGCTTGCCGTGTCATGGAAAACCGTTGTGCAAACAACTGTATCGCACTCGTCAAAAATGGAATTTCGTACTTGCTCATATCGTGTCTTTGCAACTTTCGGCTGCAAAGGTACTGCTTTTTTTTCATATACGCAAGCCCGCGCGCATTTTTTTTTATTGCATATCTCAATTTTTTGTAGTAATTGCACCGTTTCGGCGGTGCGTTTTTTTATTTGTTTGCGTATCAGGCGATTACGAGAAAAATGCAAAAAAGTGCTACGAAAAGTGCTGTGGAAATTTGCATATATCAAAAAAATGCAGTACCTTTGCACCCGCAAAGGTTTAACAACCCTTCTGCCGTCAGCTGCCCAAGACGTTAAATAGGGTGACATATTGAAATTATAAACAGCGTTTATTGACGCTTGTTTTGACACCTTTGGAATCTGCAAGTTCAAACCCTTGTTCAAGACAATGCAACGATAGATGCTTATGTTGAGTATATGTCCCCTTTTAGGGTGCACTATATACTTCGGCATAGGCTCTGCGTTGCTTGGACTGACAAGGACGGCTTTGCAGAGCCACAAAGGTGCAGGACAAGTAACATCACAGGACCTGCGCTTTTTTGTGTCCAAAAACTTGCACATGTAAAAATTTTTTAGTAACTTTGCACCCGATTTGTATGAATAGTATGCGACTTACACACACACACACACACACACACACAGCGAAGTGGGGTTTGCTGCGAAGAGCAGAGCAATAACGCACAATATATAATATCCGACTAATATAGGCGGCTGATGCTTCATGCATCGGTCGCTTTCGCTTTATATACAAACAAAACAAACCATCATAATTAACAATTTTATTAACCCCAAATCCAATTTATTATGAACAAATCCGCATTGATTGAAGCAGTTGCTGCAAAGGCACAAGTATCGAAAGCAGAAGCAGCAAAAGTTATTGACGCAGCTTTGGAAGCAGCCGTTGAGGCAGTGAAGAAAGGCGAAGGCGTACAACTCTTTGGCTATGCCAGCTTGACCATCGCTCAACGCAAAGCACGCAAGGCTAAGAATCCTGCTACCGGCGCTGTTATCGATATTCCTGCTCGCAAAGTCGTTAAAATCAAACCGGGTGCTAAGTTCGCACTCTAATCATTCTGCCTTGTGGGATTGGGTTTCCACAAGGTAACAAATTATAAAGAAAGTACCTTATGATACGATTGAATTGTTTCTTTCAAGCCGGAGAGGGTGAGCATGACTATAAGGATGCTCTGCGGGCAGCTGTTTCATTAGCGGAGAAATCCCGTAAACATCCCGGATGCATTGCGTATGATGTGTTTGTCAGCACTACCCGTTCGGATGTGTTTATGGTGTGCGACACATGGAAAGACGTGGAGTCGCACGAGCAGCACGCCGCCACGCCGGAATACAAACGATATTGCAAGATCATGAACGAGTGCGGACATTTCAAGATTGAGCAGTTTGAATTCTAAGTTCGCACATATTATCCTCTTTGCGCTGCTGCTCAGTAGCGCTCCTTCGATCGCCACTGCCTCTAACTCCAATAAGGCAGCGGCCTTCTTTTATCGTATAGGGGAATGGGTGGATAATTTTCAACTGCGCGGCTTGGATACCACGTATATCACCTTGCCGGAACACAGTTGGCGTGTAGCACTGACCACAGGTGGAACAGGCATCCATGATAATTACACTACATGGGTGGATCCGGCTACTCCTGTATCGCTCATTTCACGAACGACACCCAGCCTCGGTTTAGGTTTCAATGTCGGCGTTCGCTTCGGCGCCGGCAAGAAGCGTGTCCGTGAAGTGCTCGGCGAACCCGTAACCCATAACCCGTCACCCGTAACCCCAAAAACGAGCAAGATGCCGCAATGGGTAACCGATTATTTTTTCTCGTCCATGCAATAATATGAAACCATTCAAAGAAATAAGCAAAGGAATAGGGATTTGGTGCCTGACACAGTTAAAAACTTTGGGCAACCTGTGCCTGCTATACTGGCAGCGCATGGTGGATTGGTATCAGGCCCAGCAGGAAGTTATCAAGAAACAGAACGAGGTGTCGCATGAGCGCATTACCGTTAAACGTGCCGTGCTCTCGTTTATGGAAACGTGGGGGCTTGGTTCGCGAAATATCTTTTACACTATGTGGTGCCTGCTATGGCGTCCCGGTCACTTGATCTGTGACTACCTCAATGGTCGGCGAAGCAAGTATATGCAACCGTTCTTCATGTTCTTTGTGCTAACCCTTATTCTCGTGCAATTGGCATGGGTGCTCAACGTGCAGACGCCTAAGAACAAAGATATGACGCTGACGGCCTTCGAACTCGTTCGCGACCATTCGGAACAACTCTCGATACAACAAATGACGAAAATTTTCAAAGCGGCGCAGTGGTTGGATAATATCCACGACTGGCGTGACGAGAACCGCGCGTGGGATATTCTCATTCAGTCGCTCGGAGTCACCTTCGTCACTTGGCTTCTTTGGCGCAAGAGTCCCCGTATCGGTACAGGCGAATGGGTGATAGAGAACGGCGAATATATAGAAGGTTACAACTTCGCTGAGATAGTGACCGTCATCTTCTTTATCCTATGCCAATTGCAGTTGCTGAGCCTGATAGCCATGCTGCTCTTCCATAAGCTGCCTTTTGACCACATGTCCGGCTGGACGATGATTGTTCCCAAACTGATATTGTTTGCGGTGCTGCTTATTGACTTCAAGCAACTCTTCCATCGGGACTGGTGGCCCACCGTTTGGCGGACATTCATCATTGTACTGTTTACGTAAAACTGTTAAATTGTTAGATATGACAAAGAAAATCTATTTATTCATCTTCGCTCTTTGTTCCTTGTTCCTTCTTCCGGGCAAGGCGCAAGCGCAGTGGCGCATCGGCGCGTCCGGTGGAGCGACTTACAACTGGTACAGCATTGACACCCACTATCAGAACGACTTCCATTATGACGGAGCCTGGGGGTGGAATGCCGCTGTGTTTGGTCAGTATAACTTCAAGGACTGGATCGGTCTTCGGTTCGAACTCGAAGCCTCGGAGCGTAACTATCGTTTCCGTCGTTCGGGCATCTATGCCGGTACGAACTACATCGTTCACAACACCTATGTGCAACTGCCTGTGATGGCGCAGTTCTCGTTCGGAGGACAGAAAGTGCGCGGCTTCGTCAATGCCGGTGTCTATGCCGGTTACTGGGCTGCCGGGCAGTACAAGGGTACGATCTATGATCCCATGGTCGAGAAAACGAGTCCTGTCAACGAACCCTATATCTTCCAAAACAAGAAAGACCAGCGCGCAGACTTCGGTCTGGCAGGCGGTTTGGGTATCGAATACCGTTTCTTGGAGCACTGGGCTATCCATGCTGAAGGACGATGCTACTACAGTTTCATCAGCACCACGAAGCAGTACATGGAGCATGTGAAAGACTATCGCTTTAATACAACGCTTGGTATAAATTTAGGCTTCGCCTATATATTTTAAGGAGGACTGAATATGAAACGAAATATATCATTTTATCATTTCATCATTTCATCATTCATCGTAGCGCTTTGCGCTACTTCCTGCCGTCCGCAGAGTGATGACCTTTTGTCGTACGGTCAGAATGATGTTCAGGCTTATTACGAAGCCAACAACAGTTTCGCCGGTGAGTTCAAGGCGTTCTGGACCGCGATGAACGAGAACTACGGTATCTGGGATGTCGAGGAGTCGTACGGCACCGACTGGGATGCGGTCTATCGTACCTATCTGCCTAAGTTCGAAGAACTGGACAAACGTCAAACCCAAGTGACCAATGAAGAACTGATGGCGCTTTACAAGCAGATCACGGACACCCTGCACGATGGACATATGAGCCTGCAAGTGAAAAATCTGCATACAGGCCTGTATATCACGTTGACTCCTCATTTGGACCGCGTAACCCGTGAGCGCGGCACACGGCAGAACGAAGAGTCTATGAATGTAACTACATTGGATAAGTATCAAACAACCGAAGTGCCGGCTACCTATCGCGCTCTTGCGTACGATGCCGCCAGTTCGGATGATATCATCATTGCGCATTTGGATTCGACTGTTCATCGTGTGAATCGCGCGGCGATAGCCTATATAGCAAAGATAGATGCCGCCGGTGGACCGGATGAGATGAACAATGTCGTTTATGAGTCTGTAAAGGAGTTAAAAGCTTCAACGGACTCGATGATGAATTTTTTCCTAATGCCCAGAAGCTCGTTGTTGGCCTTCATTGCCATCATGAGGCCGTTGTATAACCAGTTGTGTGAGAAATATGCCTTAACCTCTCAGCAGATAGGTGCGGAGATGGTTCCCATCGAGGATATGTTAGGCGAAGATATGGTGAAGACTATTCGTTTCGCGCTTTTTGATGGCAACATAGCCTATCTGCGTTTGGGCGGGTGCGGTCTGACAGGGCATTTCCATCCTGTCTATAAGCAGGAACCGATACCCGGTTCGATGTACGAGTCTTACCACCTGGCGGTGGAGCGTGTTTGGCATCATTGGTTCGACACCATCCAAACCCTGCATAAAAGCGGCGACTTGGGCGGTGTGATCATCGATATGCGTAACAACGGCGGCGGCTATGTGTTGGACTATCAGTACCTGTTGGGTGCGTTGTTGCCATCGGGAGGATGGAACTCCCATCAGTTGCGTGTCAAGAATGGTATCGGACGCTTGGATTTCGGACCGATCACACCGTTCGTGGTTACGACGTATGAAGCAGAGCATGAGGTGATCAACGATCGTCCTATCGTCGTGCTGGCCAATACCAATTCGGTGAGTATGGCAGAGAACACCACCTATGGCGTCAAATCACAACCTAACGGTTGCTTCATCGGAACCCGTACCTTCGGAGGCCTGAGTGCACTCAACCCAGACCCCGAAGCATACAGCGAGACTTATTCGGGTGCGTTCGGTGTTAACGGAACAACTCCTATCTGGGGCTATATACCGAAATATGTGTGCCTCTATCCGAACAAGGATGGCGAATATAAACCCGTGGAAGGCTACGGCTTTGAACCGGACATCGAGTGCCCACTGGATGTCAACCTCTGGCAGACCACCGGCCGTGACAACCAACTCGAAAAAGCACTGGACTATATTCATAGCAAATAATCCGTATTGATATGAAAATCAAACCATCCTTTGTTCATACCTTTCTGGGTGTTGTAACCGGACTTGTGCTATTCCTGCTGACGTTCGGTGTGGAGCAATACTACCGCTATCATGTGAGCAACTTCCGCTCGCTGGACGGGAAGGAGCACCACTATTATATCTATCCGGACGTGTCTATCGATTCGGTACTGAATATGGTGCGCCAGGACTACAACATCAGTGGCGAACTCGACTTGCGCTGGCACATGCGGCTGAAAGTATTCACTGAGACGAAGCCGGGCTACTATGTCTTCCCTGCCGAGATGGGTGATAAACTGTTTATCACCAAACTTCAAACCGGTGACCAGACACCTATTCAAATCAAGTGGACGAACATGGTACGTACGCGCGAGGAGTTAGCAGGTATTGTGGCAGCGCAACTGATGCTGGATAGCCTGGACATGATCGAGCGACTCAGCAGCGACGAATACATGGCTGAATATGACCTTACTGGCGAGAGCAGCCGGTGCCTGTTTATCCCCAATACCTACGAGGCCTATTGGACCATCTCGCCGGACGAACTGTTCCAGCGGATGAACGAGGAATACCGTGCGTTTTGGACTGAGGAGCGTCTTGAGAAAGCGGAATCGCTGGGACTGACACCCGCCGAAGTGGCTATTATCGCTTCCATCGTCGAATGCGAGACATACCTCCAGAAGGATATGCCTACGATCGCCAGCCTGTATATCAACCGGCTCCACAAAGGCATGCCGCTGCAGGCGTGTCCGACGGTCATCTATGCGGTAGGTGATTTTTCCATCAAACGTGTGCTCAAAAGCCATTTGAAAGTGGAATCACCGTACAACACCTACAAGAACAAAGGCCTACCGCCCGGACCTATCCACTGTCCCCTGCCGCGTACATTGGATTATGTATTGAACGCACCGAAAACCGACTACCTCTATATGTGCGCCGATCCTTCCCTGAATGGCACGCACATCTTCTCGTCTTCGTACGGAACACACACCTCGGCAGCACGTGACTACCGCCGGATGATGAATCAGAAGCATATCAAATAAAAGGACTTATGGCAAGAAAAAAATACAAATACTTCTTCGGACTGGATAGGCATAAGCGCAACCAGATGCACAATAACTTCGCCCTTGGCCTTGTGGTCACCTTGGGTGTATGCCACTTGATAGAACTCACTTTCTTCGACCATGCTTCCGGTGGTCTCATCCTCCTACGTGCGATGCAGTATGCCGGTATGGCGTTTGTGATTAGTATCCCACGCATGATGCGGGACACATGGCGCTTCGATGTACCGCCACTCATCTCCATCTTCATGATCCTCTACTGCCTCTGTTCGCTCATCTTGGGCGACGGACTCGACCTCAACGGACGTATCAAATGGTGGGATGATCTGGTGTTGATAGAAACAGGTATCCTCCTTCCGTATATTCTCTTGTGGCAGATCCATGTGGCGATGCACCTATGGAGCGACCGCATTCATCTCGATAAACGTCTCACCGCGATTGTTGTCGTCTTCTTTTCGGTGGGAATGGCTGCGTGTTGGGAGGTGATAGAATATTTCTATTTCACGCTTTTCCATCCGGAGTATATCACGGGCCATCCGGTCTATGCGGACGCGATGACGGATCTGCTCCTGCTGTTCGTCTGTGCTTCGGTCGTAGCCATCTATGGTCGCATTCGCCATAATGCACTCGTCGAACGCTACCGTCCTCAACCCGCTCCGACTAAATAACAGAACATAGTATATGTCGTTTTGCTGGACGCAGCCCCGAAAGGGGTTGCGTTTTTTTTATGTCTTTTAACCTATAAAATCATGTTAAGCAACACCGAACAACACCTCATTGAGGCACTCAAAGCGTTCTTGCAAAGCCTCACAGACAACGAGTTCCTAAGTGAACGATTCTTTTCTTCCGAATTCTATGTCGCAGTCGTACGAACCATCTACAATGATGCAAAACGACGAGCAGAAGCCAATCCGAAAAACAAAGATTTTCGTTCATTGGTCAGAGTCACCGCTACTTTTTGCGAAAAATCCATACGTGCCATCAAATATACACTAAAAAAATCACTCATCTCGTAAAAAGGTGCAACTTTTTTCCCTATGCTTTATTTGAAAAGCAGTACCTTTGCAGCGGAATTCCAAAAACAACGACAAGCGCTTGTCATAATTTTAACCAATGCCGAATACGATTCGGCGCTAATAAACGAAAAGAAATTATGGCAACAAAACAAGTAAAAGCCATCACTTTGGCTAAAAATGAAGCAAAGAAAAGTATTAAACCGTTCTGCGAAGAGTCTGCTAAATTAGCGGAGGTTAAGAGCAAAGTGGACGAACTGCGTCCTCAGGCAATCGCTGAACTGCAGAGGAAGTTAGATGCTGATCCCGAGACCAAGGACTTTACCGGCACTGTGGTTTGTATGTACGATGACAAGATATACAAGATCCGCGTACAACGGCCCGACAAGACCGACTGGCGATCCAAGCATCTCAATGATCCTAACTTGCGCCAATACAAGCAGTTGCTGGAGGAGATAGAAGACAAGAAGAGTCAAGCCGATAAACTCGTTGCTCAACTGGCCATCGCCCATCCTAAGTGCGTTAAACAAGGTTTCACCATCGCTTTTATGAGCAAGTAACATGGACGAGCCCTATAAGTACTATGATCCCTTCATCGAGCGGGAAACCCCGCCCGATGAGGAGGACTCCGAGGAGGAGTAAAAAGAAAGGGATAAAAGAAAAGAAGCAAAAGAAAATTAAAAAGAAGTTGTTGTTTCTAGAACGTTATACTATGCAGCGTGTTTGAACAACAACAACTTTTTTGAAACTTTATGTTTTTTGAAGAGCTCATAAGAATGTTAAACACCCGACCGATGGTGCCGGGAAAAATAGCGGAGTGTCTGCGCCTATGGGAGACACTTACTGCGCGGCAACAGGAGCAAATCTACAACACGATTCGCGACAAGTTGCAAGCCGGTAAGTTCGTCCACTATGACCCCGTCAAGGCCATTCAGGACAACATCCCCAAGGTGCAGATCATCTCTGCTGATGCGTACTACCGAAAGTACGGGACGCAGGAGAACCATGACGGTTGGGTGCGGACATTTCTGCCTGAGAAACAAAAAACAATCTATGTAAAACAATAAAATCTTGAGAATTATGGTTAAAGTAAAATTAATGCCCGGAATAGAGCGCATTTCGGGAACGATAGGAGATGTGACGTTTTTTACACGAAACGGTCGGACATTTATGAGTAGAAGATCAGAGCCGGAATTGCCGAAAAACGCGACGCGCAAGCAGAAAGTTCAGTTCAGAAAACGCACGTTGGTTAATGCGTGTGTGGAGTTGGTACAATCGCAGATGGCCGATATGCTGGAAGCCATCGAACAGCGGAAGAAGATCCGTGACCGGATATGCTACCTGTACGAGAAGTTATCGCCGGAGATAAAAGCCAGGACGAAGTTGCAAAAAGCGATAATGTCGGCGTACTACGAAGGCGAGAAAGTATCGGAAATGCATCGGTAAAACATCGAGAATGGATCGGTGAAGTAGTGAACTAAGTTTGAAAGATTTTTGGAGAAAAATTTGCAAAACCGCCAAAAATGTGGGCATATTTGCACTCGATTTAAAAATTAAACACCACTATGCAATCAGATCACCTGCAACTAATTACCGCCACAGTACTTTCCATAGGCGGACTCATATTACTCTTTTGCGGCATCTTTATCGATCCGCAAGGTCAGATCCACGAAACACTGCTCGTTGCCTTCGGCGAGACTGCGACCTTTTCAGGTGCTCTGTTTGGCATTGATTACGTTTACAAAAAGAGATCATAGTTATGTATTATAAGTTAATTCGTGCCATGCCGGAAGGCAATGCCGTCCCCGGTAAGTTATATCGCACCTCGCACTACGTCAATAAACGCACCGGGGTTCTCGTCGAGCGTCTGCACTTTATCTGCGACACTCTCGAAAACGCCGACTACCTCGTACCTGCTCTCATCTACCGAGTAGCAGTCACGCAAAGTCCCAAGTTTAAGCGCTTACTGCCTGTCCTTCAGCAAGTCCCCGAACGTTCCGGCATCCGCTTCCACCGCGGCTCTCAACCTGAGCACAGTAAAGGCTGTATCCTTATCTCGGCCAGTATGGAGCAAACTCTCACCGCTCGTTGGCTCCGAGAGCAATCCGCTCACTTAGAGACCCGCTTGGAAATATGCAACCACATCAATTATTATCAATCATGAAAACTGAAAATGAAGAGAAAGATTGGACGAAAGTCCTCTTTGAGGTAATCATCAAGATCCTCACCCTCGGCTTCTACCACATCGAGAAGCACAAGCAAAACTAATTGTTTAACCCTTTAAAACCTTAACAAATTATGGCAAAAGCCTCGTATGCACCGATGTTTGAAACGGTCAGCGGTGCACTGAACAAGATCAACAAGAAGAGTCCGCACGCGGCAGACCAAAAGATGGTGCTCACGACCCACCGTAAAGCGCCGACTACCAGTCCTGATTGCTCTCGTGTCTATCTGCGCGATCTCAATTCCGTCACCCGCTCCACGCCCGTAACGGCCAAAGAGACCACCATCCGGACGAAGTTTGCAGCAGTCTCCGCTGCGGTCAACACCCGTCTGCACGACACCACGAAACAAGCAGACGACCTCGCCGCCTTTAACCTCCAGAAGGATGCGGCTAACGGCAAAAAGACGATGAAGTCGTACATCTGGAGTCTGGAGAGCGCGGCGTATGATGAAGCCCTCAACGGCTAACCTCGCGGGCATACCCCAATTATTTAATTTATTAACCTTTAAAACCTTAACTATTTATGGCAAAAGTAACTTGGAGTGCCGGTATCGACAATGTATCCGGCGCATTGGCAAAACCGGGTAGTAACCCCCAACACAGTTGTGAAAAGATGCTGA
>CADBWK010000025.1:7577-24698 GCA_902798385.1 uncultured Bacteroidales bacterium | reverse complement strand
ACGATAGGTCAGCGGGTCGCGGCCCGTGAAATCCGTAGTATATCCGCCCTTAATCTGTACGCCGTGCGGGATGATGAACGAGTAGTCGAGCGTATTATCGACGTAGTTATCCACGTTATGCTTGGTCGAACGCGTCGCCGTGTACCAGTCGGCATACTCGTTGCTCGTGGTACTGTTCGTCCTATCGCCCTCGAGCCAAACCTCTACTGACCAGTGTTTATTCGGCTGATCCGCCACATACGTACCCGCCTCGCCTTTGTTATACATAGCCAGGGTCATGAGGTTATTCTTGTATCGTCCTGCTGCATCGAGTACTAACTGCAACTTTTGCTTACAAGCTGCGTTCTCCGGCGAATCAGCCGAAGCGTCACCACCGTGCGCAGCGAAGGTCACGTAGAAAATCGCTTGACCCGGATGAGTCGTCGTATCGGGCTTGATAGAGTACGCCGCGTTGAACTCGTACGCACCGATATCAATCTGACAGTCCTGAATACGTTTCGCGAACGCTACATCATTATCCGGCAGTTGAGCCGCCTCTACGTTCTTATAGATGAAGGAGTTTCGGATTTCAGAGTCGCTCTTACCTTTGTGCCGCATTGCCGTATAGAACTCGCCGGCGAATTCCTCAGTACCATGGTTGACGCAACCTATACCGTCGCGCAGACGGAAGTCGTTGAGCGAAGCGGCACGACCGGCAACATAGTTACCGCTCTCATCAAAGTCCGCTGCAAAAGGTGTATTGGCTGACGAAGGAGCAGTACCGTTAAGGAAAGTATTACCAGTTCCGTAGTTGCCTGTTGCAGACTCTGTCCAGTTGGTTACATTCTTTTTGGTAGCATTATGCGGCTGTGCCACTGCCGACTGGATATAACAATACAGGAAGGGGTTCACCTTATTTACCTTATCTCCTTTTTCGTCACGGTCACGAATCGCAATACCGTTATTTCCAAATATAATGGTGTTTGCCACAAAGAGGTTCGGGTTGGATTCAGTGGCTAACGAGATAGCACCACCACTGATACTGCCTTCAACCAAAGTAGCCGTATTATAGGCAATGGTATTATTAAAGAATCGTCCCACACAGAAGCCCACACCGCCTGAGGAACCATAACTATAGTTATTGGCGAAGAGGGAGTTGAAGCACGTACCTTCGTACATAAATAGTCCGCCTGCGAAAATCTGATTTTGGCTGGCTGTCAGTTTCGAACTCAGTGTAGATTGGTTGTTGAGGACGAAGCAACCCTCAATAGTCGATGTGGCACCGTCGCAGAATAGTCCACCGCCTTTCACACGCGGGCAATGTGACATGTTGTTAATCACAATACAGTTGCGCAGGTGTGCACCTTCGTACATATTCACTCCGGCACCGCCACCGTGCGCCATTGCCTCATCCGTGAGGAAACCGTGACGGATAGTAAAGCCGTCCCAATTGGCTTCGTTGTATTCTATATAGTGTGGGTCTTCTTCTTTCTTGAGCGTGGCAGCGGTACGCAGAGCCTTCGTTGGACCGAATACACGGTCGGTGTGCGCCAAACCATCGGCTAATTTTCCGTTGGTGCTACTTGCAGGGTCTCCCACAGAGCCGGCACCATAGGTCGGCACACACACATCCGGCATCGTCAATACACGTTTGCGGAGCGTGATACGGTGCTTTTTCGACTCATAAACAGTAGAGGCATTGACTTCCGATGCATGTGGATTATCTACAGTAGTATCTTTTTCCACTACATCTATATCCTCATCGGCAAGCGAATAAGCGGAAGTTGAGGTATCAAGCTTCTTCAAGTTCAAGTTGGTGATAAAGAACTCACGGCGGTTCGGGTTCTTGGTACCCCAGGCGTTACCGGTACAGTTATTCCCGTCAAATTTATATACACAGGGTATAGGATTCGGGTCACGTCCATCAGTGGTACCATAGGTAGCATTGCGTGCTATTGTATTCCGTGTACCATCTAACACCTTGACTAATATGGTAATATTATCGACTTGGGACGTAGTGAATTCTATCGTCTTACGGTATGCTGTAGCGCGGACTCTATTCTTGTCAGTACCAGATGGATTATTATAATCACGGCATTTAAGCTGTATGGAGTCGATTAATTCATTCCCCTCTCCATCGACAATATGAAGCCATATATTGGATGGAGTGGTAACATCAAACGGATCACCATTACGATAGCCGCCCATCATATCAAGGGTCAGATTATAAGTTCCGGCTTCCACATCCTTCATAGTCTGATACATATTTACCCCAGTCAGTGAGCCATTACTTACACGTATAAACCGCGAGTTTTTGTCTTCTATCTTTGTATCATTATCATAATCAAATACACGCAATGGGTTCATCTCATAAGGAGCTGATTCTGCATAGTAATAATCTTGTGACTTCGGATACGTAATATGCCAGCAATCTTTATTCGCTTCTTTTGCGACTACAGAATCGCCATATATACAATGCCCTTCGGTACCAACACTTATATCTTGTATCTTAGTCGATGGCGTATTGCTAAAATTCGGATAGAAAATATACGTATTGGTCACATCCGTCATTACGGAGGTATATCTGTATGTATTGGTTATATTGCGCGTCTTATAGGCATAATTATGCGTATCGGTTGTTTCGGAATAAGCATAGTCATCATCCCAATACTTAACGGCATTAGTATTCATCAGCGAGTCGTGTCCAATGATCGGGTTCTCTTCCGAAATCTGCAGAATCGACTCATAGTCTGCGGCATTTAATTTCTCTGCTGCTTTGGCTTTAGGAATAGATACCACTGCCGACATCAATGCCTGACGTTCTGTCAAGCCGGGGGAACTATATTTGTTAGCCGGGAAACCGCCTAATACCGTGACCGAATCACGCATAATGAATCCCTTATAGTCATTATACGTACCGGCGCTGACCCATACTTGTACGGAGTCGCTATGATAAGTTTTGTTCGCCGCAGACGCTTTCTCTACTGCATACTGAAGACCGCCCACATACCGTTCAGCACGGGTGTTATTAATCCAACCGTTTGCGTTACATGCATTGATGAAAGCAATCCTGTCTGCATAATCGGCTGCATTATTCCAATCTGAGCCACTATGGTATGGGTTGGCGCGCCAGAACGAACGCGAAGCACCGGAGATCTCTCCATACGGGTAGCGCGGATCATAATCATAACCCGCGGTAAAGCCGGGAATGACAGAACCGCTACTGTTTTTTTTCGTTTCGGTTGTCTCTACCGGCGTAGAGCCGTCCTGTACTACCACAGTCTGACCTGCTTGAGGACCTCCGACATACGTATTCACCTCAGTAACCCAAGCCGTAGTGGTAGTAGTGGTGGATGTAGCTCCCTCCCGTTTGTCGGTGTACCATACTCTTCCCCAACCGCCGTTGTATTTTTCATTGGTAGTGAGGATCGGGTTTCCTTCGCTGTCGAGGACACGGTTGCAAGTCGGTTCCGGGTCGATCTGGTCTCCTTCCGCCAAATCCGGTCCGGGCACTGTGTTTAGCCTGTACACGGTATTACCGGCGATGGCGTTTGCCCAAGAGGAACCATCGCGTTTGCCGGCGCCATTCGGCGTGACGTAGATGACCGAACCGCTGATCGGCAGGTCGGTATCTTCCAACGCACCTATATCCGGCTCGCCACCATAGTTACGGCGGGTATAATCCGTCAAGTCGAAATCTTCTGCTTCCGGACGCGGAACATTGTTACTGCCGTATGCAGAGACGGATGCAGCGTTGACGCAGGGGTTGTTATTCAGCGGAATGAACGATACCTTACCGCCGAACAACGGCCTATCTCCATCCACCGCGTGGCCAATATTACGCGACGGATTGACAAAAACAGGATATGTCTCCGCATTGCGGTCGGTACGCGTGAGGTTACATTGGTTGTATTTCTCCGCCGGCATTTTTAATTTCAGCGGATGATTCGCCGCACCCGGCATTCCTGATGGTAATACACCGCCAACAGGAGGGACGATGAAATCACTCTTGAAGAAACCATGCGGCTGGGTAGCATCGGCAGTATGGAGCTGGATATCGGCATCGAACATATTATACGTACCGAATATATAATCCTGAGTTGCCGCATCTACGGAAAGCGGGGTATTTGCAGCCAACGCGGAGCGGTCGTTCAATACCTCCGTTCCGTTGCAATAGATGAGCGAGTTATCTATACGGATGTAACCATTGTTGTAAGGCAGTAACTGTCCATTCTTCCACCATCTATTATCCGATTGAAGCGGATAACCGACATTATTGACAATATCGCAATGGTCGATATCAATAAAGGCGCGGCCGTTTGCAGTAATAACGCCGTTGTTCCCCGATTCGTAATCCGCGGTATTATTACGGATAATACAGTTCACCACCTTCAACTCTGCATAGCATAATTCTATGATATTTTTCCTACTGTCACCGGTGACATAGATAGCGGCCCCTTTCGGAGCGGAGTTATTCGCAAGCCGGCAGTTACGCAGCTCATTGCCCACCATGTCTATACGTTTGGATGGATCGGTTATTACATTTTGATCATTACTAACCAGCACGCCGCCACCCGCCATCACGGCTGCTCCCGTTAAGTTATGGGCATTACCGTTAAGAAGCTGGAATCCATCGACAATCGTATATTCGGTATTTACGTAGGTCAGCACGTGGGCGGAGTTGTTCGCATAAGCTGTCACTCCTTTTTCGTCCGCAATATTGGCTGTAATGATAGTAGGATGATTCAGCGGGTCGCGCCCTTCCGTACTTGTGCCGGTCAGGGTCTTCGGATAACCGCCGTAGAGACGCATGTGCGACAGCGTACGGATAGAGGCGGTACGCATATCTTTACCTAAGTAGTTATTCGGTCCGGCGGTACTCTGCTCGCCCTCTTTGACGAGCAACTGGACATAGTCGTAGTCTGTAGAATCCGTCGGATTGCCCTCTGCATCCCATGCCGAAGGCAGGCGGTAATGAGCACGCTTACCGATGGCTTTTGTCGACTCTTCTACCAGATAAGTACGAAAATACATCAGCGCATCGCCGATCGAGTGCAGCGGATGATCCCAGCTATCTCCGGAATGGTCCGGCGTCTCGAAATGACCTTCCCCGTCGTAGTCACCTTCGTGGTGCAGATCTACGAAGACCGTAGGGATAAGCGAAGCATCTTTTCTGCCCTCCTGACCCTGCTGCGCATGCAGCGCATGACGCATGTTATCCGGCTTGCGCACCAACGCACCCAGCGTCGAAGCCGGCTCGTACGGGTTGGATACCACACCATATTCCGTATGCGCATGGACCAGCCATGTCGGAGGATCCACCATCGCCGAAGACCATTGCACGCCCTTCTGATCCAGATAAGAGTGAGAGGTCAAGTGCCAGATACGCGGACCCGGATAGTCCACCGGACGCATATGAGCTAACACACCCGCGCCGTAGATACCTTCCGTTGTATTGACTGAATCCCAATTCAGCGGCACAACCGTAGGTCGGAAGAAACAGCAGAAGTTATCCGAACCGCCTTCCGTCGGCATGTTATTTTTATCGAGGGAGTAAACACTCTCCTTGCGCACACCCGTCCAGTCGGTGATATCGTGGTTCATGAACGCCGTGTGATAGACGAAGGTCTCGTAGCTCGCAATACCGGTCTTCTGGCGTACGGAAGCGAACTGGATATCGCTGTTCGCATCGCAGCGGTTACCCCATACAACGGAGTTGAAGATCTGACCACAGTTGCGGACGTAGATACCACCGGTACGACCATGACGGCGACCGTAGTACGTTACGTCACGCCCTGAGCAGTTGTTACCGCAGACCGTAGCATGGTTCACCGTACCGCCTTCCGCGAGATAGATACCGCCGCCTTCCGCATTCGCTGTATTATTATTGACCACGCACGCGGTCGTATGCGGAGAGTAGTTACTGATATTGTCAATTGCCGGCACGCCGGTAGTGGGATACTCCTCGGGCACATGGCTGATGAAGATACCGCCACCGCAGCGGGCCGCACAACTCGTAATCTGGCTATGCCCTATTGAACCCTCATGGTCGATACATACACCGCCACCATAACCTTCTACCACACCTACACCGGGCGACTGACAGGTATGGATACAGCAGAACTCGACATCACCGCCGCCGTCACAATAGATACCACCACCTCGCATGGTCGCATTACAGCGCTCGATGATACACGCCCGCATCGAGCTGTTGCCTACCATATACACACCGCCACCATACGCCGTGTGCTCACGCGTCGTCGTTGAACGCGAAGAAGCATTACCCGACGAAATCACACAGCCGTCTATCGATGCCGGGTTCGCCAATGGTTTAAAGTGATCCTTCAGCGTCTCATCCGACGTCTCGTATTTACCGTTCGTCGCAAACCATACCACGTGGTACGAGCTCGCCGGATAAGTGGTGTTATATCGTCCGCGGATAGAGTCGAATGTGAAGGATACAGCTGCTCCCGAGTGGTTACCCGTCAATATCGTCTTATGGCGCAAATCCCACTGTGAAGAGATCTCTGTGCCGGATACCGTACCGATACCCGACTGATCCGCCCAGTTCTCGCTCACCTTCTTGCCGTTCGCCATGATACGGTCGCCGGGCTTCGACTCCGGAGTCGTCGGGTTAAAACCGCCATAGACGTGGATTCCTTCGTAGATCTTAAAGGACGTATTGAGCATCGAACCGCCGGAACTCTCGGTGGACTCCGTCGGCACATAAGTACCGGCAGCAATATAAACCGATCCGGACGTGAGACCGTTATCCCTCAGGTACTCACGCAGATCGTTGATCGCATCCTGCACACGGTTCTTCGGCTTTTCCCAAGACCTACCGTCATTCTCATACGACCCGTTCGGATGGACGTAACGGATCGTATCCTTCGTCTGCGCGTACGTAAGCACGCATGCGCACAGGCTCAATAATAATATGTATATACGTCGCTTCAAATCGCGTTAATTATCTATTGTTTTCGTTTCCTCCTTTGCCGTCAAAGGGGCATTGATATTAAAGTTCGCCCGCAACCAAGGTACAAACACCGCTGTAGTATCCACCTTCAAATTGAGCGTCGGTAAGTAGTAGTTTCCACTCGAGTTCGTCTCCATCTTCATCTGCAGCGGGAAATAGACTTTCCCCTCTACCGCTGCGCCGGTTACCACATACGGGATGGTATAGAAATAACTGCGTCCTTCCCACCAAAGACCTTCATCGGTCGCAGTTACAATATTCGTCAGATCGTATCCGCTTGTCAGCTTGGCAGGCAATTGATTGCGCATCGGCTTAAAGCAATAGGCATTGCCGTTAAACAATTCCACTGCATCCATATGCGTAAGCCGTATACCATTCGCCGGAGTCACCTTATCATACCGTTTATCTGTCGGCACATACCAGTTGATATCCACTTTCGCTGCCACATGATAGAGCAACATATTGATATGCGGCACTCGCTGATGCTCACTGTCGAACGAACCGTAGTATGCGCCATCCACCTTCAAGTTATAAGGCGACGTATAGATATGCTGCAGGTTCTTCTGGATAGCATCGCTCGCCGTGCTGAACGTTAAGTTCAATACATCGCTCATACTGCTTATTGCATCCCATGACGGGTTAAACGTCAATTCCTCAGCCGACGCGATAGCATACACATGGCCGACAAACTTATCAGAGGACGTAAGAAGCATGGTTATTTCCGCATCGTAGCGATAAATGCTATCTCCTGTCGTAGGAAGATTCCATTCATACCGTCCGGGGATCCAATCTCCATCCGTCAGTGTCCGATGTTCCTGAGTCCATACCGTCCAAGTGGTCGGATCTGTCTGCCGCATAACGATAAAATACAGATGATGCGGGAATAAGTATTTCTCCGTCGTACCCGGATCACCTATCGCGCGCCGCATAGCATGATTCGCAGCATGCACCTCGTTTGCCGCCAAACAGATAGATACAGGAATGCCTATCGTCTCTGACGGTTCATTCGTCTTGCAGCCTGCTAATACCAATGCCAGCAGCAATAATACTATGTATCCCTTTCTATCTCGCATTATCCGGTAATCAATTCTTGCGTATTTCCTTCTTTCCAATCCAGCGTCACGGTTACACCCACTTCCGCATTTCCTACTACGGATACCGAACCGTCATCGTTCATTTGCACTTTGATGATCTCCAGACTGCCGGCGCGGAGTGCGTACGGGAAGGATAACTCCGTCTCCGTCACCGTACCGTCCGGCATATCCGTAAATACCTGCACCTTCCACAGGGCATTATCTGCCTTCGCTGCCTGTCCCGCTTTTCGTTGTCCGCATGCTGCCGGTTGGGGTTCCGGCGAAGGCAAAGCCAATACCGCATAGCAGCGATCCATCACTTTCTCTGCCCTGATTGGACGGGATTTATCATAAGTAAACGTACTGTCGTTTAGACCAAAACCTGTCGCCGTACCTGTCAGCACCATGTCGCGCATCGTCGGGATCGTCGAGCCGTCAGCAGTCAGCACCAGTGCCACACCGCAGTTCACCATATAAAGGCGCACGTTAAACGTCAGACTGGTGTCTACATCCGCCATGTACATCGGCATACGTGCCGCATAAACAGCCGTGTTATGCGAGTCCAGAGTATCTGCATTACGCTGCACAATTCGCATGGAAGAAGCATACTCGCCTCCCTCTAAACGCACATTTTTGTTGTCAGCGATATTCACCACGGCTACATGCCGGTAATCCTTACGCGGGATATATAAGGTGTAGGATTTTTGATTGGCATTGATGATATCGCTCTTATGTTCCAATAGTTCGTCGGTTCCATCCAAGGAAAAGAAACTCATATCCAAATCATGCGCGCTGCCCGAATAATAGGGGGCAGACCATGCCTTCAGCGCATCGGCTACGGGTTTATCGATATCCGACGATAGTTTCTCTTCAATCTGAAGCTGTACCTCTGTCACGAGACGCAGTTCATAATTGATGAGGGCGTCGACGCCGCACACGGTCAGGTCATCATCAATGAGATGACAACCTGCCGTTGCGACAGCGATTAAAAGCAATATGGTTCGTTTGATGTTCAAACCGTATTGAATAGATTATTCTGTGAAGTCAATAGTATATACGTGACCACTCTGCCACTCCAGGTTAACCGAGAAACCGAGTTCCATTTGCGGGGTACGCAGGTCAGGAATCGTGTTGTAAGCCTTCTTAAGGTCTGTCAACGTCAGTTTGGCTTTTGTTACGAAGTCTTGCTTGAACACGTGATGAGCTGTTTCATCTGCCGCTGATGCAGCCAGTTTACCTACTACATAGAACTTACCGTCCTTCGGAATCAATTGACCTCCGGCACCGTAGAAATCAACGCCCGTGTTGTTCTTCATCTCCACGGCAATCATGACATCGCTTGTTCCGTTCTCCAGAACCAGCGTATGGTTCCATTCCGAATAATCGGATCCCATTTTAGCTGCCATGGTGACCGGCGTTCCCTTGTAGGTCGAAGCCATTGCATTATCATAGATGGTATATTCGGTACCGGATGTTTGGGCGGTAAAGTCAAAATTAACCGGACGCTGACCACCGACGAGCACAGCCGAAATCGGGAAGCCTGCTGCATTTACAGGCACATCTGTAGCTTTGCCCTCTACCGTAACACTATTGTCGGCCAGTTTGCCACTGCCGGTCTCTGCTACGCGAACTTGTACATCCAGACGAGCTACTGCATATTGGATAGGATCAACGATAGCTACGGCACGCGTACGCGAGTTCACAGCAGTAGCGTCTGTGTGCAGCCCTAAGATAGTTGTCCAGTCATTGGAACCGTCATATGCCGTCTTCTGCGATTTATTGGAAGTTTGAATGGTCGAGTTCACATAGTACCAGAGTTGTGCAGGATAGGTATAAGTGGCCGGAGCAGCCATGTTAGAATAGAGTCCTTCCTCAAACTTCTTATCGCTAGGATTGGAATCATTCCATCTGATGTCAATCGAACCATCCGGCAAATTATACTCTCCCGGGAAGTTAGTATAGTCTGTCTTCATCGTCACCTCATGCGTTGTGTTGTTAACCTCAACATAGGTAGAACCGGCAGCAATAGCAGCAGCAATATTGGCTGCAAGCGTATTCGAACTAACCAGCGGAGCAAGAGACTTATTGAGGTCGGTCAGTACACGTGCTACCTCAAACGAAGAAAGACCATGAATCGTACTGAACGTAGCGAACATAGCTGCCATGGACGCGTTATCCGCTGCCACATAGTCACACCATTTCTTAGGAGTCGGCGTTGCACCATCATTCGCATTAGCAATAGATGTCAGATAGTCCAATAAGTTTTGGCCTTTCGAACTTGCCGTAATAACAGCATCCGACTTAATCTGTTCAAGGCGGAAGGAGAAAGTGGACGGCTGAAGCGTCATATCGCTTGCGAGAAGCGAACCTACTTCAAACTTGCTACCGGCAGCAGCCGATTTAGCATAGAACAAGAACGAAGCGGTGCTCAAAGGAATAGAAACATCTTCGTACACTTTTGCTCTATAGTCTCCACTAAAATCAGTGGGAAGAACGGTCATTGCTCCTCCTTTTGCCGTAGTGATGTTATCACCAAGACGCGTATCCGAACTCGTGATGGTACCTTCCTTAGCAAACGGAATGAGGATGATGTCAGTCATTCCTTGGAATTCCGAAACACCGGCATTCTGTACCGTAGCACTCGGCATGCGTGCCGGGCCATTGAGTTGCTCCGGCAATGCGATGGAGAACTGCGTCTTCACCTCCTCGCCGGTGTAAGAACCTTGACCTTGCTCTTGCTGAGCAGGCTCTTTTTCATCCTTACAGGATGTCATTGCAAACGTGCTTACCATGGCGATCGCCATCAGATAAGCTAATGTCTTAACATTTTTCATTGTTGTAAACATTTTGGTTAAAAAATTGAGTTAATTAGTTGTTTGTATTAGTTATTCATCATTTTCGCAGTATATGGTAATGCAACCAAGGTTGCGAAGGATATGTTTCAGTTCATCGCGCATATAGCGATAGGTTTCGCCGCCATGCAGTTTCTTAATCTGTACCTCACGTTGATCGGCATCCGGTTCGGAGTCTATGATCTGCAGCACCTCGTCCCTACCCTCGAACTCCACTTTCGACAGGCCGTAGCGTAACTCCGCCCAACTCTCACCGCCGTTGCTTACCTCGAAGACGCTGTCGGGCAAGGCATAGACGGATTGCATGTACTCCTTAATCGTCTTGGCGCGGCTACCCGCCAGACGCTCGTTATACGCCTGACGTCCGTCAAACGAAGCGTAACCCACGATGCGGATATGCGAAATACGGATTGTGCTATCCTCTTGTACGGAGCCTAAGATATGCATGATGCTGTCCATGAGCATGTCGTTCTGGATAAAGGAGCGGTCCATCTTTGTCACGTTCACCTCGAAATAGAGGAAGACGTTACGCGGATCGGCACTGAGCGCCATCGAACTGTCGTACGGTTCGTACTCTTCTTCGCTACGCAACAGGCGGTTGCGTAGCTTATGCATCTGATCCACCTTCGGCTCGAAATACGGCACAAACGCGATACGTCTCTGAGGCATCATCCGCGGCGCCAACAGACGTTTTGCCGGAACGAACGGCTCGATCTTCTCTTCCGGTTCGGCAGGAACGGTATCCGCCACTTGCGGCATACTCTCTTCCGCCGGCTGTTCGAGTTTCTCGCAGTCGCATCGCTTCGCCAGACTCAACTCGTCGCCGCCCAACGGGACAGACAGGTTCACGCCTACTTTCGGCAGCACGAACCAGCGACCACCGTGATCGCGCTTGTTACCACAGTGCTTGCACTCGAACTGGTCATACCAGCTGTAGCCGGCATCCACACCGCCCTCTAACTCAATACTGAAATGCGGACTGATGGCGAAATGCCATCCATAACTGAGACCCGCCATCACGGCATCGCCCTGATAACGGTTATCCTTCACCTGCTTGTACATCCAGCTGATTGGATACGCATTGCCCGCTACGTTATAGTGGGCATAAGCCACGTTAAAGGAAAGGAAGCCGCGGTTGAACACATGACAGAACCAGTACCGCGGCGCGATCCATGCCGACACATGACGCCACTTCGGGAAGGACGTATCTTTCAACGGGAAAGGATTGAAACCCGCTCCGAGTTCCAAACTCCATTTGGGCGCCAAACGAATTTCCAATTGCAAGTTCGGCGTCGCGGCTGCATCGTATAGCAGATTATTCTTCAGTGCTACCACCTCGACCTTATCCGACGATTTTTCCACCTCCGCGCTATACGCGTAGCAGGATACCAATAACACTAAAAAACAAAAAATTTTGCGCATAAAAATAAAATCAACTCTGCAAAGGTACTGCTTTTTTCGCATGCACGCAATAGTTGATTTTATTTATTGACCTAGAATTAAGAATTTGGCGTAATTTTTTACGAATTGTATCTGAGTTTACGTATAATCACGTATAATTTTTTACGAATTGTCAATTTTTGTGTTCCATTCACGAGGCGTTATTCCTGTCTCACGGGTGAAGATTCGCGAGAAGACAACCGGCGATGAGAAGCCGCATTTCTCGGCGATATCTTGCAGTTTCCAATCCGGGTGCTCGTCCATCATGCGCTTCGCATCCTCGATACGGTATTTGGTTACAAACTGGTAGAAATTACATCCGTACTCCGAGTTAATCAACTGCGACAGATAGGTGCGGTTGATCGGCAACACTTGCTTGAGATCCAATAAGCGGAAATCCGGATTTCGGTACGGTTTCTCACTATCCATCCATTGCTCGAGCGTAGCGCGATATTCCGCGTTCGTCAACTCCGGACTACCCTCTTCCGGTTCTTCCGGCTCTTCCACCTCGATCTCGGACGTAAAGGATTTTGTCTTCACCGCACGATGAAGCATATTCCACGGATCCTGACGGTATAAGATCTGATCCGTGCTATAGGCCAGCATAAACAGCAACAACCATTGCTCCGTAAACACGCACGCACTATCATAATGAAAACACATGTGCACGTACGTGATACCGAGAAGTATATACATCGTCATATACCGATAAATCCACTGTACGTCAATGCGCTCCATGGAGGAGAAGTTCTCCTCGCACCATTTGCGATATGCCCGTACGTGGTATCCCATCAGCAAAACGCCTAAGATAACCGGATAAATAGCCAATAGCCAGCGCAAGTCGTATGGAATAAGATAATCGGCTACCGCAATCGCCACCACAGGAAGCAACGGGAACAGCGCGCGCCAAAGATTGAGATAGCCCGGACGAAGGACTCCCGTCGGATAGAGAAACAGAAGCCAGGCATAGAAGTTACCGATGATCATCTCCTTATCCCGCAGGCTGATGGTACCCTCCGAGTCCAAAGGGATATTATACACCATCACACGCAGCAAAAACATCGTCATCAATGCCGCCCATACCAGCAAGACACATGCCCATAGAATACGCACACGCACGCCCTCATGGTGACGGAAAAGCAAAATGGCGCCATAGATAGACGTCATCGCGATACAACCGTTCAAGATCGGAGACAAAGACTGATCATAAAAAGAGACGGGGATAAGCGGAGCTAAGCGATAACTTATTAGCACGCCTACTACTAAAACCACCGCGAAGATAAATTCTCCCTTGTAATCATGCCAAATTTTACGAATGTCTTTCATAGTGTTTCATTTTGCGGTGCAAAATTACAACATTTTTTTGATATATGCAAGAAAAATTTGCATATTTGCAATTTTTGTAGTACCTTTGCAGCCCAAAATAGAGTGCAGTATGAAAAAACTTTTAATCATTATGATGACCGCTCTCAGCGTAGCGGTATCGGCACAGACGGACACTACCGCTGTGGTCAAAGACACAACCGAAGGATTTCGTTTTACAACCATTGATAGCGTAGGTATCAGTCCCGTCAAAGACCAGAACCGCAGTTCGACCTGCTGGGCGTTCTCCACGCTCGGCTTCCTTGAGTCCGAAGTGCTGCGCACCCAAGGTAAGATGGTGGATTTCAGTCGTATGTACGTGGTAAGCAAGACGATGATCGACCGTGCGACTTATTGCGTGCGCCTGTATAACGAGCCGAAGTTCGCTCCCGGCGGCTCGGCTTATGACGTCATCTACTGCATGGAGCACTACGGACTGGTGCCGCAAGAAGCGATGCCCGGTATCCGTTACGGCTGGACGGCAAATGACACCCTCCCTGTACATTCGGAGCTCGATAAGGTAGCCGGCGGTTACCTCAAGGGCTTGAGCGGACTGAAGCGTATCAGTCCCGTTTGGCGCGAAGGCTTGCAGGCTATCTACGATACCTATCTGGGCAAGTGCCCGGAGTCGTTTGAGTACGAGGGCAAGACCTACACCCCGCAGTCTTGGGTCAAGAGTCTCGGACTCAACGCCGAAGACTACGTCTCGATCACCAGTTATACCCACCATCCTTTCTACGAGCGTTTTGCCCTCGAGGTGCCCGATAACTGGCGCATGGATCAGATGTACAACGTGCCGCTCGACGAGATGATGCGGATCATTGATAACGCGCTCGCGAACGGTTATACCCTCGCTTGGGGCGCTGATGTGAGCGAGATCGGTTTTACCCGCAAGGGTATAGGTGTCGTGCCCGACGATGACCACGGCGCAGACATCACCGGTAGCGATATGGCCAAATGGGTGGGTATGTCCAACGATAAGAAGAAAGAGGAACTGACCAAGAAACCCCTGCCCGAGAAGACCATCACACAGCAGATGCGGCAGGATGCGTTCGATAACTGGGAGAACACCGACGACCACGGCATGCAGATCTTCGGTACGGCACAAGACCAGAACGGCAAGCGCTATTACATGGTCAAAAACTCCTGGGGCACGATGCGCTCGGACTATAAAGGCATCTGGTACGTGAGCGAGGCGTTCATGCAGTACAAGACCAACGACATCCTCGTGCACAAGAACGCTATCCCGAAAGATATCCGCAAAAAACTAGGCATAAAATAATTGCGCAAAAAAAGGGATCACCTCTGAGGTGACCCCTTTCTTTTTGCCGAATACGTGGTTTAGCCGTTGCTGTGCTGAGCATCGTACTCCTGACCGCAGACGAGCCAGAGGTAGGCCTGCATGGTCTTCTTGCCGCCGGCGGTGTTCTTCTGAGCCTCGAACGCTGCCTTGTCCTGCGTGATCTTCATGAGATCCGTCTTACGGAGTGCAACAGCCTCGCGAACGGCGGTGAAGCGTGCACGAGCGTTCAGAGAACGAGACGACTGACTGATCTTGTTGCCGTAGGTGTTGGCCTTACGGATGTACAGACGCGTACAGTCCGGATTCTGGGTCGGGGCGGTGCGGTGCGTACCGATGAGGTACTCGCCGTGGCTGTGACCATCCATTTTCTTCGGTTTTGCCAGGGAGCCCTGTACGAACTCAATACCCGGCGAATAGGTTACTTTTCCCATGTGAGTAAGTGTGTTTTGGGTTAAACAATCGCCGGATACCATCCGGCATAATAGACGATGTTCTTTTAATAGGCGCGTCCTTTACCTATTTTTTTGAGGCATCGTAGGTCTCGATGGTTTTTGTGACGATGGTGCAGGTCGTATCACCACGTTGGTAGTACTGGCTCTGGGTGGTGATGGTGCGGGTCACGTTGCAGGAGGCCATCACGATGCCTGTGACGATGATTGTCATGATTAAAAACTTTTTCATAAGCTGTATAATTATTGTTCGTGTATGCTACTCGTCGAGACAACTCACCCCCTGTTCGACGACTCTCGCGTTCCCCATCCGCTCGAGACGGTCTCGACTGAGTACATACACTCACCGGAGGGACAGAGGGCTAAATCTCAAATCCGGTGCAAAAGTACAACAAAAAAACGAAGCCACAAAAAAATGGGGCTCCGTTCGTGGTTCAATGAACCGTTTATTCAACCGTAAGGTCGTAACCTGCGTATTCAGAGAGGGATTTGGCTTCGTAGAGTGTTAGCCATTCTTCTCCGTCGCGTTTTCGTCTTGTGCGAAGCGTTTCACGATTGATGCCGCCTTTGCGGATCCATCCATGGACGAGCGTTTCTAAGCCTTCCAGACCGACATCGCACTGCAGCGCGCGTTCAAGGGCAGCCGCTAACTGCGAAAAATAATAGCGTTCTTTCATAAGCCGAATGTTGTTTTGAGGTTGAGGATGTCACGGGCGTGATAGGTCTCCAGTTTGAGTTGTCTTGCCGCGACAAACTGACGCGCTTCACGCAGGGCGGATTGAAGTTCTTTGCGGGAGACCTCGATGTCGGAGAGGTAGAGGCGGTTTTGTGCGAGTTCGGCACAGAGGACGATGAAGCGGAGGTGCCCGTCAGGGGGAGCGCCCCACTTGGAGCGGATGGAGTAAAAGTTATCTCCCCGCTTAACGAGGAAGTAGCCAAGCGCCGGATTTAGTAAGCCGGCGAGGTTAAGACACATGTTTGATAATAGAACTCTCATACTAAAAAATTATTTGACGATACGTAAAACATACCTAAAACATACCTGATACATCCCTTTAGACTACATGCGTTTTTTTGCTTGTTTTTTCGCCTGTCGTTTATAGAACCGAATAGCAGGATCGACAACAGAAAAGACGCGATCAAACAGTTCTTTATTCGAGATGAGCGCATTGACCAGTCTGACTCTGTGCTGGCATTCAAGTTCTTCCGGCAGCTCTTTTCTCATGGATGTAAAAGCCCTGTACCCCGATCTGTTGCACATGATACAGAGAATGGTGTTTGACTTGGCGGCGGCAGTGAATTTTTCCACCGCTTTTTCGATTTCATCGGTAAGTCCGATAAAGGATTTAGAAGATTTTTTTGGCATAGTTATAATGATTTGAATTTGGTTGTTAATAATTGTCGGATGCGATCCGACGTTAATTGACGAAAAGATTCAGCACCGCAGGTACTTGTCCGCGAAGCGGTTTACCAATCGCGTACCCACTGGAGTCCGAAGAGTTCCATTGTGGCGCGGGTACAGAGTTTATAGGCTCCGTTATAGCGGACTTGTACGATGTCGCCGCCCTCGTCTCCGCGAAGGAACTGGGGCGTTATCTCTTTAGCAGACCACATGTTCTCCTTGATGGCACGAATCGGATCGTAATGCACGAAGCTGTTGACCGCCATTTTAGTTGAGATGGTGGTA
>CADBWK010000025.1:0-7556 GCA_902798385.1 uncultured Bacteroidales bacterium | reverse complement strand
GTGGTGGTAAAGATCCTTGGGGGTAAGGGGGCATAGTATACACTCTACCACCACCAACTTCTTTTCTTTTATTCTTTTGGTTCTTTTCTCTTTTCTTTTTAGCCGAAGAGATCATCGTGACAGCACTCGCAGAGGCGACCGTAGGGGGTTGAATAGGAATCATCACGCAGGATGCGTTCGCCGCACCGCTCGCAACGTACGAAGAACTCCGAGAGACAGTCATCGCAGACGTACACGTCGCCGTACTCGTTAGCTTTATCCTTAGGGATAGATTTGCCGCAGTATTCACAAATTACTGTTTCCATAGGGCGTTACTCATGGCTTTTCTGTCCTAAAAACACATCGTAATTGAACGGCCAGAAATGGTCGATGTGGTTGAGAGAATAAATGTAGAAGGATCGCCAACCGTCCTTGTCGAGGTCGTAGTAGGCGATGATCCCGAGGCGCTCTTTGGAGAGGTCGGGTTCGTCTGCGGGTACGCAGGTATTCACGAATCTTTTCGATCTCCCACGCGGCGCGCATGGCGTAGGCTTTGTTGCCGTTGGCGGGATGTTGGTTGGTCATGCGGTTTGCTTGGCGCATGATGCGCTTGAGTTTTGCTAAATCGTTTGGCATAATAATAAAATTTTGGGCGGGCAATCCGATTGCCCTGTAATACGAAGAAAGATTTTTCAAAAAAGGAGCAAGTCAGATCTCCATGTGGTGGGACATTTCGTCACGCATGATTTCGTCGGTGGAACGAGGGTCGACGCGGAAGTCGGGACCAAGGAAGATCTGGAGGAGATCGGTGCGGGTGAGACAATCGTACTGCCACTGTTTGTGAACGGCTTTCCATTTAGCCATGCGTTCGTAGCCTTCGAGGATGAAATCCGTATGATACATAGCGACGTTGATGCCTTGGTTGCGGAGTTTGCGCATGAAGCCGCCGTCGCGGTCGTTGATGGCTCGCGGTACAGCGCGAAGGTTCCAGATGGCGTTATTAAGGGTGTTTCCGTCGATGTGGTCAATGGTACCTCCTTCAGGGATTTCGCCGATGAAGGTGAGGTACTTAAGGCGGGCGAGGTACATGTCACCGTTTTGCGGTCGCAGTTTTAAATACTTATTCCATGTTTTGTACTTTTCCTGGCATGGCACAAGCTGTAGTGATAAATTTTGCCCATACATGCCGAGCACATTATTTGTCTCGGGATGTAGCCAGACGACTGAGCCTTTTGTATAGGCAGAATCGGCTTTTTTGTAGCCGCGGGATAGGAACCACGTGCGTGGTAGGGGTTCACGTTTGGGACGAGAAGAATTTAAATTTTGTATAATCATAGGCATCGGATCTTTAGTGCAGCGACGTTGCTACAGCTCAAATCCGAGTGCAAAGGTAGGTATAAAAAAAGCACCCCCGATGAGGAGTGCCAAAACTCTGCCAATTCTGCCAAATCTCTGCCAAAACTCTGCCTGAGCTCTGCGAGAAATGCCAAAATTCTGCTTCTAATTAGTTATTCGTGCCTTACAAAAATCACTTGCAGAAAGGTCATATTTAGACTGGAATCGGTTAAAAACTTCTGCTCTTTGTGCATCCGATGCATAATGATCTATATTGATACAACCGATATGTTGCAGGCGATAAAGACCTCTGCAGTAGTCCTTTTTTGTTGTAGCCTGAGACAGTTCAGCTGCTAAACGCTCGCGGATGTTCTCTTCGGAGAAACGGGACGAAATACAGAAGAAATCGGGCGGTATAGAGGACGCCTCTCTCTTCGGCTCGTCTGTAGATGTCACTTCTGACGCTGCGTGTTGAGGCGCGGCATACGTGATATAAACAGGGGCATTGTAGATAGTGCCGTGATTGTTGTCTTGCTTGTACTGTATATTTTGTTGGTTTTCCATAGTGGTGATTGTATATTTGAGTTGAATGTTTTCGGATGTGAGGCGGGTGTTTTCTTCTCGAAGTTGCACGATTTGTTGGTGCGTGTCGATAAGGAAATCTTCCTCTGCGAAGTGTTTCTCCGCAGAGCGGAGGAATTGGTCATATAACAAGACCCCTTCCTCGAAATCCGGATCACGATTATCGAGGATCACATTGCGGCACTGCCGGGCACGGAAACCTTCCGTGCGTTTGAGCATAGCGGCGAGAACGATCATCGTGAGCGGGACTAACTGTTTGTCCCGACTGAGGCTGTCATACGCGAGCACGTCGTACTCCATCTGGTCGCCGGAACACTCAGTGACGAACATATAAGCGGCGATGTAATGAACAGTGTTCATGAGCCGCACGACGGGAATATCGACCGCTACGTTATTCTGCCAGAAATGCATCTGCATAGCGTGCAAGCCGTCGATGAGTATTTCATCGCCGGGGAAGTCGTTGCAGAGCTCGTATTCAGAGTCTCTATCGCGGTAATATGTGCTATGCGGTATATGGTGCATTTAAGGTGTGAATCTCATTGTCCCAAAATGGGTTGCAAAATTACAACAAAAAAATGATATACGCAAGAGAAAAGAGAAAAAAACGCAGCGGCGCGCGCCACCGGATGATCTCCGCTTTCTCACCTTCGGAGTATGGGGCGAAGACGGGTATCTCCGTGAAGGACGTGTCGGGTAGTTGGGCAAAGCAGACACGTGTCGCGAGACCGTTCTCAATGCTCTTAACGAAGGCGCGTACCTTCTCACGGGGCACAATCTGCTCATGAGGGATAGAAAACCAATCTATCCCATCCAAAAACTTGGTTAGATCGGTATATTCGTGCCGATTCAGTTGTTCCGTTACATTCCGCAGTAGGGATTCTCCTTTTTTCATGGTATTATATTTATCTTTTTATTTTCTTAGTATTCCGTTCGGATCAGATCCGAACATCCCTATTCCTTATCTTTATTTCTGAAATCTGCTGCAAAGATACTACTTTTTCCTGCTATGTGCAATTTTTCCTGTATAAAAAAACAGCAACGCGCCTCAAATGAGGCGCGTTGAATTATTCCATCGGTTTGATCATCTTTTCGGTGAAGGCATAAGGCATATATCGTTGACCACCCCGCTTGTTTGAGATCACAATTTGTGATGTCAAATCTGTAACTTCTTTATTTTCAGGAGTTTCTCGCATTTCTTTGAGCGATAACTGGAACATAAAGTCCTCGGGGAACCGTTCTTTGTTCCGCTGAACGGCTTGGTTCAGTACACGAGTCTCCACCCCATACAACCGCGCCAAGTCACGATCAAGCATAACCTGCTTGCCGCGGATGACGTGGATGAGGTTCTCAATGTTCTCCAACGGCTGTAATGATGCCGATTCTGCTTTTGCTATGTTTCTCTTATTAGCCATATGCACCCATTTCGGGTGCAAAGGTACGAAAAAAAATCCGAATGTGCAAATATAAAGACAAAAAAAAACGTCCATTTGAGGACGTTTCTTTTTTTGAAGGGGCATTTACTTATTCGGCTGCGGGACGCTCTGCAGCACGCGGTTATACTCGCGGCTGAGCTGCTTATAGTAGGCGATGGTGGCTTCGCTGCTCGTGTCCGCACGGATGATCTCATAATAGACATGAAACAAACCGGGTTCGAGGCCAGACACGCTATGGATGTACTGATAGTTCTCTTCGCCTATCGTGGCACGGACTGTCGTCTCATCGCCTGAGCCGTAGTACATGCTGTAGGTCTTGAGTTGTATCTCCGTATAGAGCGTATCCGTGTTTTCCACGAACTTGAGGTTCACGATGTCGCCCCAATAGCCATAATCGGAGTTCTGATGTTTGTAGCGGCCGAAGATCGAATCCTTACATGCCAGGATAATCAAATAGTCGATCACCTCGCTTATGTCGGCGCTGTCCCACGCAGCCACCACCGTCGTGCGGGCGAGATCCTTGAGGTCGAACGGCATACATTGATCTGTTTTGCACTTACGCTCTGCCGATTCGCGCGTTTTGATGTTAAGCGGCGTTACGCAGCCGGAGTACTCCTTGGCTGTCTCTTCCGCCAGCGCCTGGGTGATCGGACCGAACTTCTGAGCCAACTCCATCGCACGGTCCATCTCTTGGTCAAACTTACTCTTTTCCGGCGTGTTGGAATTGCCATTGCCACTGCTGCATGCCACTAATGCCCATACGAGCATTAAAGGTAAAAATCTTCTTAATTGTGCTTCCATAATCATTTCTGCTTTCATTTTCGGGTGCAAAGGTACAACAAGAAATTTTACAATTTCTTTCCTGTTATGTCATAACGCTCGCCGTTGCGGATGATGATGACATGATCGTTCTCGATGATCTTGTACGGACGATTGTCATCCTTGCGGAGGATAATCGGTGCCAGCACAGAGCCGTGATGGCTATCGGCAGTGTAACTGATAGAACCGCTGACAGACACATAGGTCTCGCCGTTGAGATCAAAGCGCAACTCACCTACTCTATCCGACTGAATCGTCAAGAAGTACAGCGAGTCGATCGGCGTAGCTACGCAAGCGAGCTCATCGCCCACATAGACGTGTAAGGCTTCGCCGTTTAGCGCTTCGCGTTTATTGCCTTCGGCGTCTATAGTAGCGATCATGGTCATATTCGTTGCTGCGTTCGGGTTGGTAAAGGCGTTTATTGCTTCGCGTGTAGAGCCTTCGGCGTTTACTGCTTCGCGTTTAGGCGTATGACTCGGGGAGTTGAAGAACGATACCGTAACGGACCCCTTGCCCAAACGGCGGAAGAGGTATCCTTCGCCCGGAGTGAGAGCGGAGAGGTCACCTACCCAATGCCGGTCATTGGAGAAGGTAGCAAAGCGATTATGCGACTTGATGAGGTCGCCCGGGGTCGCATAGTCGTAATAGCCGGTCATGGCGTCCGTCAGCGTCGTTACCCGGTCGAACAGACAAGGCATCACATTCCACTGACCGTCACCGCGCATGGTGATCTTCATCGAGTCTTCTTTCAACTTGTCGCCGAAGATATGCATGCTGTTATCCGTTGACGTATAAAGCATAAACATCTGCTTGAAGTCCAGCGTCGTAAGCGTACCGATAAAATTATCGTTCACTTCGCTGTAGGTGCAGAATTTTTGCGTAGCGGGGTTCTTGATGAGGTCGCCTTCGCTCCAGGGTTGTTCGGCGGTGATAGCGGTATTGAGCGCCGCTTTCACCTCCAGGCTGGTAGAGATCCAGTTCCATCCCTTGTTGAGAGCGATGGTCTGCATCTCGCTTTCTCCGGCGGTCAGCACAACGGGTTCGTCACCGCCGCATCCATAGACCGCACCGTGCGCGAAGGTGACGGTTTTGTCCGGCGTAAGGTTATAGACCTTGCCGGTAGAAGCTTTCCATAACTGGAAGCGGATCGTTTTGCCGGTCATCTGTTCGCTGCCATGGACAGTAAGGTAGAGATCGCCGTTCTTCGTGCAATGCGCCATACCGACGCACTCGTTATTGAAGATTGCATAGACGAAATCGTCCTCGTCGGTGTTGATGACCGTCTTGCCGGATTCATCCAGCAGCACGCGTCCGCAGAGCGACATATTGAACGGATACTTGTTCATATCGACGTTGGTATAAGGCGGTTCGGACTCTTTGGTGATCTCCAGGAGCAGCGGTTCAGCGAGTCCCTGATCGTCGGTGAGATAGATCATCTGCTGGTGCGTACCGATCGTTATCTCGGCGGCGTTGATATTGAAGGTGACGGTCTTCTCCTCTTTGGCCTCGAGCGTACCTTGTTCGGGCGATGCGGTGATCCACTTGGGCAGATGCTCGATCGTGAACTGCCGTGTCATACCGGTGGTATTGGAGATGAGCATGGTGAAGCGGTGTGTCTGCTCGTCGTCGTTGAGTGTGACCTGATGGCGACGCTCGTTCCAGATGACGCTGTTGAGGTCGGCAAAGACGGTCCATGTGACGGGTGCAGGCAGACGGTTGCCGTTCACATCCTCCACATCGCGCACGGTGAGGTACATCGTGCGTTTGTTGATCTCACGCGGCTGTGCCTTGATATTGATCATGAGATCGGAGAGCTGGTAGTTCCACGTGAAGGGCAGACGGGTGAGTTGACCCCGGTCGCGTACCGGTGCGCTGTTGTTCTTGTCCGCCTGTTGGCTGAGATCGTCCACGAGCAGGATCTGCTCCTTCTCGATGACCTTGCCGTTCGCATCTTTGAAGACACGTTGGTTCTCGGGCGAGAAGACGAGCTCCATGACGTTGGCGGAGTTACGCTTGATCTTCGAGAAAGTGAGGAGGTTGATCAAACCCATCTCTTCGCCGTTAGGCGACTGCATACCGAACTCCGAAATCAGTTCGTTGGGCAGTGCCTGCTCGAACAGACATACATCATCGATATTTCCTTCCAGTCCCTTGGCGAGCCACATCTTGGTACCGGTGAGAGCACCGGTCTCGAGGGCGGAGAAGAGGAGCACTTTCTTGCCGTCAATAGCGATCGAACCGGTATTGAAGGTACGGGAGATGACGAGCGCACAATGGTGCCATTTGCCGTTATTCAGTTCCGCTCTCGCGGCTTCATAGACCTCCCCTGCCCTGTAGGACAACTCGCCCTCTTGCAGGACGATCTCCATGGTAGTCGAATCGCCGATCGAGGTACCGAAGAGCGATACGCTGTCATCATTATTATTAAAGGATCTGAACCAGAAGAGCAGCGAGTAGTCCTCCGCCTCGTTACGGCTGAAGAATGTCGGCTGCAGATAGACCGGTTCGCCGTCGGCAGCAAGCGAGATGCCTTGCGGCGTGGTCCAACTGATGCCCTTCGCATAGAGGGTGGCACCGGTAGCAAGATCGCTCATCTCCGACCCTTTGCTCTCGCTCATCGGATAATAATCGAGCAGTCCGTACTCGTATCCGGTGAGGCGGCGCAGATGGGTATTGGCAATCTCGGCAGCGGTGAGCGCCTTGGTCCATATACGGAGCTCCATCATGTTACCGTGATAGAGATGCGTGCTGTCCCGTCCGGCACCGACGATGAAGGGCGACATCTCATCCTGGAGCAACCAGGAGGTATAGTCATCCTCTTCGTCCGTGATATCCATCGTACCGGCGTAGAAGCGCACCGTCTGGTCATCAAAACTGATCACCATAATAACGCGCGTAAAGTCCGTTGTGGACAGTTCGCCCATCGGTTTGGAGAGCTTGGTCTCGCGCACCTCGCCGTCATCCATCGCTGTCAGTTTGAGGCGGTTGTCGGCGGTGAGACTGAAGGTGATGTTCGACACGTCGTCACCATGCGCCAGAAGCACCATCTCGCGGTTTTTCTCCGCCGGTTTGATGAGCATATCGACAGTCAGATCGGTGACCGCCAGTTCACGTTTGGCTTTCGTATAAGCGAAATGACCTGCCTCGCCGTCGAAATAGGGCGAAGTGGTCTGCGTGATACCCGTCGTGTTGGTCACGCCGAGGATCTGGAAATTATTGTCCTCATCGAGCCAGTTGCCGGCTATCGGCTCCGAGAAACGGAGGGATATATTGTCCTCCAGCGTAAGGATACCGTTGGCAGGGTTCGCCTTGCCGAAGAGCACCGGCGGACGGGTATCTTTGATACCGCTGATGACGGGCGATTCCTTGGTGACGAAGCCCGATCCGTAGCGGCAGAAGGATACGGCA
>CADBWK010000024.1 GCA_902798385.1 uncultured Bacteroidales bacterium | reverse complement strand
TACGAAGATCGCACAGGAGATCGGTCTGGGCAACCGTACCAACACCATCCTCCAGTCTGCATTCTTCCGTATCACCGCAGTCATCCCTGTTGAGAAGGCTGTTGAGGAGATGAAGCACTTCATCGTGAAGTCTTACGGCAAGAAGGGTGAGGACGTGGTGAATAAGAACTACGCAGCGGTCGATCGCGGTGGTGAGTACCAAGAGCTCGCTATCGATCCCGCATGGTCGAAACTTCCTGCTGATCCCGCTAAGGACTACGGCGACGAGCCGGAGTTCATCACAAAAGTCGTTCGTCCGATCAACGGTCAGGACGGTGATCTCCTTCCGGTTAGCTCGTTCAAGGGCATCGAGGATGGTACATGGCCTGCAGGTACCGCTAAGTTCGAGAAACGCGGTGTGTCCGCTTTCGTTCCCGTTTGGACTGCAGACAACTGTATCGAGTGTAACAAGTGTGCGTATGTTTGTCCTCACGCTTGTATCCGTCCGTTCGTGCTCGACGATAAGGAACTCGCAGGCCTCAACGGTGCTGCTACCCGTGAGATGAAGGCTCCGGCTGCCATGAAGGGTATGCACTTCCGTATGCAGGTAGGCGTTATGGACTGTCTCGGCTGCGGTAACTGCGTCGATGTATGTCCGGGTAACCCGAAGGTCGGCAAAGCACTCGCTATGGTCGATCTCGAGAGCCAACTCGGCGAAGCTGCTAACTGGGATTACTGCGTTGAGCACGTGGCTACGAAACAGCACCTCATCGACATCGCTTCGAACGTTAAGAACTCGCAGTTTGCAACTCCGCTCTTCGAGTTCTCCGGCGCTTGCTCCGGTTGCGGTGAGACGCCGTATCTGAAGCTCATCAGCCAACTCGTCGGCGACCGCGAGATCATCGCCAACGCTACGGGTTGTACCTCTATCTACTCCGGTTCCGTTCCGTCCACGCCGTACACCACCAACGAGAAGGGTCACGGTCCTGCTTGGTCCAACTCCCTCTTCGAGGACTTCTGTGAGTACGGTCTCGGTATGCAGATCGCCCACCGCAAACTACGTGAGCGCCTTGCTAATCTCATGAAGCAAGGTCTCGAGTGCAAGGACTGCTCCGACGAGCTCAAGGCAATGTTCAAAGAGTGGCTGGAGAACCAGAACTCCGCAGAGGTTACCAATCGTCTCTACGAGCCGATGGTGGCTGCTATGGAGAAATGCGGTTGCGACACCTGCAAGGCTATCCTCGCTGAGAAAGATCATATCGTTAAACGCAGCCAGTGGATCGTCGGCGGTGACGGTGCTTCTTATGATATCGGTTACGGCGGACTCGACCACGTCATCGCTTCCGGCGAAGATGTCAACATCCTCGTGCTCGATACAGAGGTTTACTCCAACACCGGTGGTCAGGCATCCAAAGCAACGCCGCTTGGCGCTATCGCTAAGTTCGCCGCTATGGGTAAGCGCGTTCGTAAGAAAGACCTCGGTATGATTGCTACCACCTACGGTTATGTCTATGTAGCACAGATCGCTATGGGTGCTGACCAGGCACAGACCCTCAAGGCTATCCGCGAGGCTGAGGCTTATCCCGGACCGTCGCTCATCATCGCTTATGCTCCGTGTATCAACCACGGTCTGAAAGCCGGTATGGGTCACAGCCAGGAAGAGGAGGCAAAGGCCGTTGAGTGCGGTTACTGGCACCTCTGGCGTTACAACCCGCAGCTCGAAGCTGAAGGCAAGAACCCGTTCTCGCTCGACTCCAAAGAGCCTAACTGGGATAACTTCCAAGCCTTCCTCAAGGGTGAGGTTCGTTTCGCATCGGTTGCTAAACAATTCCCGAACGAAGCAGAGGAACTCTTCAAGGCTGCTCAAGAGAATGCACAGTGGCGTTACAAGAGCTACCTGCGTATGTTAGGTACCGCTTGGTAATCATTCCACTCCTTACTACAAAGGACGCGCGTGCACAGGTGCGCGCGTCCTTTGATTTTTAGTATACAGCCAAAATGCCGGAAATATTATTGCATTATATTTGGGAGCATTGTCTGTGGGCGGGATATGCACAGCAGACAACGGATGGACGGGCAGTAGAGATACTGTCGGTAGGGGAACATAACCGCGATGCGGGTCCTGACTACAGCCATGCACGCGTGCGGATAGATGGTAAGGAATGGATCGGCAATATCGAGATCCATGTGTGTTCCAGCGATTGGATCAAGCATCACCATCATTTGGATAGCGCGTACGACAGTGTCATTCTGCATGTAGTACGAACTGCTGACAAGCCCATCTATAACGCGAAGGGCGAACTCGTGCCGCAATGTGAGTTGCAATACCCGAGTGAGCAGGATTATTTGAGCAAACTCTTCGAGGCTGCCCAGCAGATGGATAGCGCGATGTACAGGATTGGTTGTGCGGAGCAGTTAGTGCGTGATCCGGCAATGCTGACGGATGGTTGGCGGCGCACGTTACTGCGCAAACGAATGGAATGTAAGCGGGCATCGATAGGGCGCTTATTGGAGATCACTAAAGGCAGTTGGGAGCACGCATTGTATATCTCGTTGGCGAGGAACTTCGGCTTCCATACGAACAGTCTGCCCTTCGAGCAACTGGCGATTAATACGCCTCTATCATACTTGCAAAAGCACAGGAATAACCTGTTCCAACTGACGGCTTTGCTGATGGGACAAGCAGGCTTGATAGGCGATGATGTTGCGCTCGCCAGAGAATACGAGTTCCTGCGCACAAAATTCAGCCTCACGCCCATGGACGGATCCATATGGAAACATGCCCGCTTACGCCCGCAGAACAGTCCTGAGTTGCGGATACGCCAATTTGCCCAACTGCTCTATCAATCTGAATCGCTGTTAAGCAAGATGCTCGACACCGACAATCTGAAAGAGCTGGTATCGCTTTTTGAAGTCGATAAGATCGGCAGAAGCAGTATCGATATATTGCTGATTAACACCGTCATTCCGTATAAGTATGCCTATGCGTTGCATCGCAATAATACTGCCGCTTCCGAGGAGGCGTTGCGGCTCATGGAACAGATTGCACCGGAGAACAACACGATTATTCGTAAATGGCGGGTGTTGGGGCAGGAAGTGAAGAATGCAGCCGATACCCAAGCGTTGCTACATCTGTATCAGAACTACTGCCAGCACCACGAGTGCATCAATTGCGAGGTGGGCTATCAGATCTTCCAAGACCGCCAATTACGTCTCTTCTGATGTTGCATCCTTTTGTCATACCGCCGCTTCACCCGGTGCAGGAAGCCGCCAAGGAGGTGATGGACAGGGTGCACGCGTACATGCACGAGCACCCGGAGAGTGAACTGCACACCTGCGGCAAGATGTTCGGTGTGCTGCTCTGCGAAGGCGGCTATCTGGCGGCGTTCTCTGCCAAATTGGATGGCTCGTATTTCCACGAGGGCTTTGTGCCGCCGGTCTATGAGATGACACAAGAACCGATCGGGACGAGCAAAGAGGAATCACGGCGGTTACAGCGCTTGTTGTTTGCGAACTATAACTTCCTGAACGGTAAGGGCGAAAGCAAGAACCTTTTGGAGATTTTTGCCAACGAAAAGCCGATTGTTCCTGCCGACGAGTGGTTTTCTTCAGCCGTCAGTAATCAGCCATCAGCATTCAGACTTCCTCCTTCCGGGGCAGGGGAGTGTTGTGCGCCGAAGTTACTGCAGTATGCCCTGACGCACGGTCTCAAGCCGCTTGCTTTGGCTGAGTTTTGGGTAGGAGCACCATCCAAGACGGAGATTCGGCAGGAAGGCGCGTTCTATGCGCCCTGTTCCGGGCGATGCGTGCCGATACTCAAGCATATGCTGCAAGGTGTAGAGGGGGTAAAGATTGAAGGATTCAGTAATCAGTATTCAGGAGTCAGTCCTCAGCCCGAGATCCTGTATGAAGACGACTATCTGATGGTGGTCAATAAGCCAGCCGGTCTGCTCTCCGTGCCCGGTAAGTCGAACGAACCGTCGGTGGAAAGTCTGCTGCATGCTAAGGCGGCGCATCGACTGGATCAAGACACGAGTGGACTCCTTGTGTTGGCGAAGACGCCCGAGGTCTATAAAGAACTGCAAGCCTATTTCCAGCGCCGCGATATCCTCAAACGTTACGAAGCGGTTCTGTCCCCAAATCACCAATCACCAATCACAAATTACCAATCGGAAGGTATCATAGACCTTCCGCTCTTGCCGAATCCCTATGACCGACCGCGGCAGATGGTAGATCGTGAGCATGGCAAGCCCGCTATCACGCGCTATCATATTCGCGAACAACGTCCCGACGGCACGCTCCTCGTCGATCTCTATCCGCTCACCGGTCGAACGCACCAGTTGCGTGTTCATGCCGCGCATCCCGGCGGAATGAACGCGCCGATTGTCGGGGATCGTTTGTACGGCTCGCCCGCAGAAAGATTGATGCTCCATGCCGCGGAGATCCGGTTCGTGCATCCTGTCACAAAAAAAGAGATGCATTTCTGCATCCCCTTCTTGTAGTTATTCCAGCGTGTTGATATCCACCAGTTTGTTGACGATCGCGTAGATGGTCAAGCCCGCCGTGGAGTGGATATTGAGTTTGCGCGCGATGTTCTTGCGGTGGGAGATGACGGTATGCGTGGAGATACAGAGCACGTCCGCGATCTCTTTGTTGCTTAGTCCGCGCACCACTTGGATCAGCACATCTTTCTCTCGTTCCGACAGTTCTTCGGTTTCCGGTTGCAGGTGACGACGATGGCGATGTGTCTGGATCTTGGTCAACGCAGGGCGTAAGATATCATCTTCTATCGCACAATGATCTGCAAAATCCTGCTCCGTATGCCATAGGTCGCTCATTACACTTATCAATAGATAAGTGATGGTCCCCTCCTCGGCGGAAGCCACTCCTCCCGTTTGTCGGGAGGACGTTCCGGGATAGTACTTGATGATCAGATTCTTGATCTCCGTCAGCTTACCGGTGATACGCTCGTCGTCGTGCTCGTGTTCCTCGAACAAGCCTTCGTTCTCGTGCGCGATATGTGTGCGGATCTCCTCCACGAACTCATCATAGCAACGCAGGATCAGCCCCGGGATCTTGGTCGTAGGATCAGCCGGTATGATGGCTTCGATGAGTGCCCGACGCAACCTCGGCAAACGGAAGTCGAGGAAGTACGTATGGGCGTTGTGCAAGAACCGCTGCAGGGTAGGGATATCGATCTCTTCGGGGATAGCCCGCTGATGAAAGACCTTGTAATTGACGATGGCAAGGAAGGTCGGCGTGTGGACGTCGTGTGCCTCGCAGACCTGTTCGATCGTCTGTTCACCTACACCCATCTCCAGTCCGAAACGGCTGATGATCTGGATGGCGTCCTCTTCATGCGCCATCAGATCGCATATCTTATCGGTAGCTTTATACATGATCGTTGTATCAAATTCGGGTGCAAAGGTACTATATTTTTTTGACATAAGCAAATCAGAAAGGAATTATTGTGTTAATTTGCGTACGAATGGAGTCCTCCGAGCAGGTACGAGACGCCGAAATACGTAAAGAGAACAAAGGCGAAATCTATCACGCTGAGAACGTGATAGATGATTGGATATTGGACATTGGTAATTGGTAATTTGGCTTTCATCCACGGGAAGTGGAGTAGGGCGGCATAGACCATCATGGTGATCAGTGCCCAGGTCTCTTTCGGATCCCATCCCCAGTACCGTCCCCACGACATGTTCGCCCACACAGCGCCGATGAAGATACCGGCTGTCAGACAGAACAACGCCGGATACAGGAGCAACTGCGACAGATGCATCAATTGTTCCCGTTTAGTCGGCATACAGAGCCCGATCACGCCGTTCACCATCAGCACCGCAAACAGTGTGTAGGCCAGCATGATGACAGACACATGGATGCCCAAGAGCGGCGTCTGCAGAACCGGTTGTAAAGGCGGTTTGGGGGTAACGACCTTTGTCATCACGACTGCCAGCACGATCGCTGCAAGACCTAAGCCCACCATCAACCACGTGTGCTGTTTCTTGATCAGCGCACGGAAATACGTGTGTTTCTGGAAGAAGAATGCAATCATCGCCACGAGCAGCAAAGCATAGCCGGCATACGTGATACCGATACCCCACGGGTCGTGGTTATAACTGAGCACGATACCCGCTTGATCGCTGTCGTAGTTTGATTGACAGAAACGCCAACCGTGGTACTTAAGCGGCTTGTTCATCCGCACAATACCTTCGTCGATTTGGATTTTGGATTTTTGATTTTCGATTTTTGATTTGCTTCTGTCCAGCAGTCGCAGTTCGGTGATATAATCGACCGGATTGCCTTGCTCGTCGCTAACGATCTGGAAATCCCAGAGGAACAGGGAGATCTGTGATTGTGGCACAACAACGGCTTTATCTGCCCGCAGGTGTATCTCTCCCTGTTCCCCGAAGAAATGCGTCACACATGCCCCCACGACGATGGTCATGAGGGCAATGTGAAGCAGCCACGTAGCTGGCTTAGATCGCATTGATGAAAGCCACGACAGCATCTCTCTCCTCCTTGTTTAGCTTATAGAACTGCTGGGTTGGCCAGTAAGCATCCGATTGGTTACTGTAACCGTGCCACATGATGGCCTCGATGACGTTCCGTGCACGCGTGTCATGCATACGAGCCTCGTAGGCATCGCCGGTCGCTTTCTTATGCAGGCCACGTCCCCAGAGCGGCGTTGTACGGCACCAACCTGTACGGATATCGTTCTCCATGCACAGCTTGTGCTGAACCATGTCGGTGTACGGCCAGATCTTCTGATTCGGGTAACGCGGCATGGCAGCCGTGAAGCCTTGGAAGTTATTCGGGTCACGCACCTCGTCCGAGCCGGTCGTCCAAGTAGGACGGTGGCAGTAGTCGCAGCCGATCTGCGAGAACAACTCTTTGCCCTTGAGCACTTGCTCGTCGGTCACGTTACGAGCGGCCGGAACAGCCAGACCGCGGTGCCAGATCATCACTTGCGTGAACTCATCATCCGTCATCTCTGCCGGCAGTTCTTTGCTCGTCAGATAGTCGTACAGCTCTGCCTCGGTCTTACCGGACGCTTGTTGTACCTCCGGATCCTTGGAAGCATACGTAGCGTAGATCGTGCCGTTGAGGTCGAGGTAGTGGTACTTACGATCGGAACGGGTGACATTGGTGATGTTCCAGATCGCGTTAGCACCCGCTCCGTCCATCAGCGGACCGCGTGACAGGGCGTATGTGAAACGTTTCGGTCCCCATTTCGGGTCGTTCTTGTAGTATCCGCTCTCCTTAAAGCCTCCGTCCCAGAAAGCCGGGTTCAGACCGTTCTTCAACTTGCCGTCTGTAGCCTCTTTCTCGTACTGAGCGATGATATCGGCATCGGGAATCGCATCGAGTAAGCCCGAACCGTATACACCAATCGTGTTCTCAAGTTTGACCTCGTATCCTTCGCTCTCGAGCAGACCGTCCGGATCGCGGTAACCTTGGTTATAGACATATACAGCCGTATTGGGCATATGTACCTCCGGATAGCGTAACTCGTAGGTCTCGCCGTCGGCGAACTTATTGTCGTGCTCATCGGTCACAGTCTTCCACTCCACAGTGATCTGATCCGGATCCAGCGGAGCAGGGAAGGGATCGGCACCGAACAGTTGCGGCATACCGGCTAACCACGTCACGTAGCCCTGCGTAGCGGGGTTGATGACCACGAGCAGCGTTCCGTTACCTACGTTCGCCGCATCGTACTTACCTGCCGGTACAGACGTTCCGTGCGAGTAGTTGGGGTGACAATGCTGACAGGAGGAACGCACATAGACCGGACCCAAGCCGTGCTGACGACCGCTCTCGTTGGTCACGAAGGGTTTCTCGGCAATCTGATCGCCCTGCGCGAACTTGGTTCCCAGACCAGCCTCTTCGGTGGCAGGTGTCGGCTGACGGAAAGTCATGGACGTGAGGTTCTCGGTCGTACCTAACTTACCGCCGGTGTAGTACCAATCGGGTTTGTCGGTCGGCGTATCCGGATCGGTGTTCGCCTCTTTCTTGCAGCCTACCAGCGCAACCGCTGCCAGTGCAATCAATAAAAACTCTTTTCTCATATAATATATAATTTAAAATTTCCAATCTCCAATCACTTCGACAGAAGTGGCAATACTTCATCGTCTAACAGGTCTGCGAGTGCGGCTACTTGGTCGATAGCAGCTTTCACTTGCGGGTTGTTCTGCGCATTGCTCTCGAAGTTCTCAATCGCTCCGATAGCGGCGATAGAAGCCTCGATGGCAGCACGAACCTCAGCATCCAGTTCGGCATCCTGGCTCTTAATATAATCGGACACTGCCGCATCACCTGCCTCGGCACCGCAGTATGCATGCAGAATCGAACGGATGTTATCCGCGAAGTCGATGGTAGAGGTGCAGCTGTACGGGCTCTCGATATAATCGCGCTGCGCAGCAGTGCTGCTGATATACGGATTACCCATCTTCAGGTCGGCTACCTCACTGGCGATATCGATCGCGCCTGCGATGATCTCTTCGGCTACATCCTGATAGCTCACATAGATCGAACCCGCTTTACCGGCATTGATCATCTGCTCTCCGTATTGATCTTCAAACGGCTCTATCTCGGCGTCTTCGAGCAACGCCATCTTCTCATCACTCACTTCGCCTGCCCATGCGTACTCGAGCAGGATGGCCTGTTGAACGAGGTCCTCTACGATCGCGTTCAGATAGACCGCCTCGGCATGGGTGAGGTTAGCCGCATGGGGACGACCGGTACCTACCGCACGACCGTCTTGCATAACCGACTCAAACAGCAGGAACTCGCAGGCATGGAAGCCCTTGAGGGCATAACCAAGCACATCGCCGACATACCGACCGCCATCCTCTTCCAACTGCGCCATGCGCACCGGGTCGTTGAGCAGCGCGTTCATCTGGTTGAAATCGAGCGGCCAGCTGTCGATATGCGGGTCGATAGAGTGGTGAAAAGCCGGACCATAAAGGAAAGCCTCACTCTGCTCCCAGTACTTACGCATAGCACGCCACGATGCGTCTGCTTCGGTCATCAGCGCGCTGTAGTCCTCGCTTTTCTGTATTTTCTCGAGGATAGCGTTTGTCTTGTCGAGCAGTTCCAGACCGGCATCAGCCATCTTTCCGTAGGTTGCAACGACCGTGTGGTGTACATACGGCGCTACGACTTTTTGCAGCGCCTCTTCTTTGTCCGTGGTGACTTCAGTGCCACCTTTCTTTTCGCAGGCCACCAATGTCAGGGCAGCCAACGCAACAAATAAAATCTTTTTCATACTCACTATAATTTATAATTGATAAAATCCTGCATAAACAATGCCGATGGACAACTGCGGCTCGTCGTTATAGAGCTTCCCGCGCGTTCCGTCTGCACGTGTACCTTGTTTGAGAATGCCGTACGAGAACTCGGCTTTGACTGCCACCTGCGGTATCGGGTAATAATTGATACCGGCAGCTATGCGATGCCGTCCGCACCAGGCGTACATATCCGTCGGTTGGTTGTCGTAACGGAACATCGAGTCGTAGTAGTCATACCGCCCGAAGAGATAAAATTGCTGATTTCTGACGGCTGATAACTGATGGCTTAATGAAAAGAAGTCATATCCCGCTTCAATACCTGCTGCGAGTGCGTCGGAAGCCACCCATTCTTTGCTCGAAACCGACCCCTTACGCATGGAGATGTTATACTGCGTGATCGCGGCGGCATCACTCAGGTGACCGTACATGAACGAACCGCGGGTTACAAAACCGTATCCCTTGTAAGCGAAGTCAAACGCACCGATCGAGACCGTGCCCTTGACGTCCTTGTACGCACTCGCATCCAGTTCGCTGTTACTCTTACTCAGCGTGTTACGGAACGAGTTACCGCAGTACCCGCTGAGGCTCAGACGCAAGCCCTGAACACCGGTATAATCGACACGTGCCGCCCCGGCAAAGACGTTTGCCAACTTGAACTCATACGGACTGCCCGCACCTTTCTTAATCCAGTTCTTGCGGTTGAAACGGTCGCTGTCCAGCCCCGGGAGGAACATCGCCTGGTAGTGCCAGCCGTTCTTCGTGCTGCCCATGAAGGTCAGCGCTACCTCATGCCATGTGCTCGGGATGATGGTGAACTCGCCTTCGTTACGATAGACGCTGAAATACTCGGTCGGTTCGTGGTGGGCATTCAGACCGCCGACGGGGATGACCTGCATACCCGCACGGATAATGGCGTAACGGTTGAACGCTTTCTGCAACCAGAACTGCTCCAGCGCCACTTCACCGCCACGTTCGATCTCGGATTCGTACTCACCGCCTTCTTCCTCCTCGATCTCGATGGCCGACTCCGTTCCGCCGTGCTCGAACTCGATCTCCGTGCCTACACTCCAGCCTTTGCCGAAGTCATAACCCAGATAGAGAACCACGTGCGGCAGGTCGAACTCGCCGTAATGATCGTTCGCGAATTTCTCGGGGTTCTTGCCGTAACGAAGGTAGTTATTGGAGAACCAGCAATGCTTGGCGGTCACCTCACCGTATCCGCCGATTGTGAACTTTCCCCGCTCGTACTTCTTCTGAGGCTTTGCCTCTTCTTTAGCCATTTCTTGGGATACGCTGTCTCGTTGCTCCAAACGCTCCACACGCTGGATCAGTGCCTGCAGGTCGGCTGCACTCACCTTGATACTGTCCTCCGCACGTGCGCTCAATACGCACAAAATCAGCGAAATACATACGATTGTTTGTCTATACATAGTATATCTGTCCTCAATTCTGAAATTCAACGCAAAATTACTGATTTTTTCACGATCGCACAATACCTAATTTTAGGTAAAAAATCCGCGCACTCTTGCTCATGTCAATTATTTTTTGTAATTTTGCACGCTTTTTTGAATATAAGGTACATGAGAAGAGCTATACAGGTATTAGTTTTTGCGCTGTTATGCGCCGTGTCGATGTGGGCACAGGGTGAGTATGACGCTCACTTGGTGGGACACGTGTTGGATGAGAAAACGGGTGAGCACTTGCCTTACGTCAACGTGCAGGTCAAGGGCACGAATATAGGCACCGTGACCGATGAGTCGGGACACTTCTTTCTGAAGAACCTGCCGCTCGGCAGGCAGATTATCGTCTTTTCGTATGTGGGTTATGAGACCGAAGAGCTGCCGGTGAAGATAGAGGAAGACAAGACCGTAGAGTTGAAAGCCGCTATCCGCGAGGTCTCGCAGCTGTTGAACAGCGTGGTGGTGACGGCCAACCGCTATGAGACGAAGCGTCAGGAAGCGGCTACGATCGTGAACGTGCTGTCTCCCAAACTGTTTGAGACGACGGCGGTGGCATGCGTGGCGGACGTGCTTAATTTTCAGCCGGGCTTGCGGGTAGAGAACACCTGTTCTAACTGCGGAAAGACGGAGTTACGCATCAACGGTCTGCAAGGTCAATACACCCAGATCCTGATGGACAGCCGTCCGGTGTTCTCGAGCATGGCGTCGGTCTATGGGCTGGAGCAGGTGCCGTCGGCGATGATCGACCGTATCGAGGTCATCCGCGGGGGCGGATCGGCGATGTACGGCGCGAACGCGATTGCCGGTGTGGTCAATATCATCACCAAAGAACCCGTACGCAACTTCGTCAATATAGCCAACACGAGCATGGTCAACGAGCATGCCGGATACGATATCCATACGGATCTCAATGCCTCTGTGATGAGCGAGAACCGCAAGATCGGCGCGTATCTCTTTGCCAGCCACCGCACCCGCAGTCCCTACGACCGCGATAAGGACGGCTTCAGCGAGGTGCCCCAACTGCGGGCTACTACTGCTGGCGCACGGATGTTCTTCAAAACCAGCGCCTACAGTAAGATCACCGCTTCGTACCACCATACAACGGATTTTCGTCGGGGCGGCAACCGCTTTGATTTCGAGCCCCATCAGGCGGATATAGCCGAGCAGTTACGGCATAACATCGATGCCGGACAATTGGCTTTCGATTGGTTCTCTCCGGACAACAAACATTTCGTATCGGCTTATTCGGCCTTGCAGCATATCGGTCGCGAGAGTTATTTCGGTGCAGGTCGTGACACGGCGGCGTATGGTCGCAGTACGGACCTCACCTCGATCACGGGTCTGCAGTACCGGTTCTCCTATCCCTGCGGACGCGCCAACGGCGATCTGACGGTAGGTGCCGAGTACACCTTCAACGGACTGCATGACCGAATGGTGGGCTACAACCGCGATATCCATCAGAACGTGCATGTGGCGGGAGTCTATGCCCAAAACGAATGGAAACAGGAGAAATGGAGTGTGCTCATCGGCGCACGCATGGAGAAGCATAATATGCTGAAAAACGTGGTGGTTAACCCGCGTGCTACTTTCCGTTATACGCCGCTGGAGGGACTGGTGCTCCGCGCCGGTTACAGCAGCGGTTACCGCGCTCCGCAGACCTATGACGAAGACCTGCATGTGGCCGCCGTGGGAGGTAATGTGTCCTTGATCCAATTGGATCCGAATCTCAAGCCCGAGTATTCGCATAGCGCCACGATGAGTGTGGACTGGTATCGACAGTTCGGCAAGTGGGAAGTCAACCTGACAGCGGAAGGCTTCTATACCTACCTGCAGGATGTGTTCTTCCTCCGTGAGGACGGCAAAGATACAGAAGGAAACATTCTCTTCACCCGCACGAATGCCAAAGCCGCGTGGGTAGGAGGAATCAACCTCGAGGGGAAAGTGAACTACGGTACGCTCTTCACGTTCCAGATCGGATATACCTACCAGCAGAGCCGTTATACCGAGCCGCAGGCCTGGAGTCCGGTTGTGGCGGCAGAGAAGCGAATGATGCATACTCCGGATAACTACGGTTATGTGCTGATCGATATCCAGCCTGTGCATGACTTCACCATCTCCATCAACGGCAAAGCGACCGGATCGATGCTCGTGCCGCACTTGGCAGGGTATATACCGCAGGATCGATTGGAGAAGACACCCTCTTTCTGGGACCTCGGTTTCCGGCTGGCATACGACATCCACCTGTATAAACACTACTGCCTGGAGATCAGTTGCGGTATCAAGAACGTGCTGGATCAGTTCCAGCGTGATATCGACAAAGGGGAGTTCCGCGATGCCAGTTATATCTACGGACCGACCATCCCGCGTACGTATTTCGCAGGTCTCAGTCTGAAACTATAGTTTTGCTAACTCAGAATGAGCCACGTGGCGACCGTGTGGCTTGCGGCACCGAGCGTGATGAACACATGCCAGATGGCATGCCAATAAGCGTGCTCTTCGTCGTGGTTAAAGAAATACGAACCCATCGTATAAAACACTCCCTCGGCGATGATCCACCAGAAGGCAGCGTGGGGCATGTTCGTCCACATCGGGTAGAGGATCAGCAGCGCCACCCAACCCATCGACAGATAGAGCGCCAAGGACAATCTCGGGTGCTTGCCCAGCGCGATGACCTTACCGATCACGCCCGCGAGCACGCAGGTCCACAGGAAGATAAATAAGGAGATGCCTGCCCATCCGCCAACTACCGACAGGCAGATCAGCGAGTACGAACCCGCGATCATGACGTAGATCGATATATGGTCGAAGATTCGCAGACGGGCTTTGTGCACCGGGTTCGTCGCGGCGTGGTAGAGGGTAGAGGAGAGGAACATCAGCACCATACCGAGCAGGAACAGAGCTGTTCCTACCATTTGTGATTGGTGATCTGTGATTGGTGATTGGATTGCTCTTGCCATCAGCGGCCATGCGAGAAGCACGGTCGCGATAAGCGGCACCAGGTGCGTCCATGTGTTTGCTCTCTCTTCCTTACTCATTTCGGAGTGCAAAATTACAACAAAAATAGCACATATGCAAGCGTTTTTGCATTTTTCACTATTTTTAGGTATTGTGCATGTCGTGAAAAAGCCGTACCTTTGCAGCGGATTTCAAAAAACAAGATGAAAAAGCAATTCTATATACTATTATTTTTAGCGATAGTTGCCGGTGTGCAGGCACAAGAGGCGAGTGACTTCGAGATTGAAGAGGTCACGGTCGTGCAGCGCAAGAAAGGCAAAGTGAAAAGTCGTACGGAGGCGTTTGATACGGAGAAGATCAACTCCGAAGAGCTCTGTCGTGCGGCGTGCTGTAACCTCTCCGAGGCGTTTGAGACCAACGCTTCCGTCGATGTGGCGTACTCCGATGCCGCTACCGGCGCCAAGCAGATCCGTCTGCTCGGTCTGAGCGGAACCTACGTTCAACTCATCCAAGAGAACACCCCTGCTGTGAGGGGACTCGCGCAGAATTTCGGACTCGAGTACATACCCGGACCGTGGATGCAGTCCATCCAGGTCAGCAAAGGAACGTCCTCCGTCGTCAACGGCTACGAGGCAACCTCCGGACAGATCAATGTCGAACTGCTCAAACCCCAGCTGCAGAACCCCCTCTCGCTCAACCTCATGGTCAACTCCGAACTGATGGCGGAGGCGAACCTCATGGGCGGCTGGCAGATCCCGCTTAAGGAGCACGAGCACCATGACGGCGAACATTGTCACCACGAGTCGTTATATACCGGTGTGCTCGCCCATTACGGCGGTGGTTTCATGTCGATGGATGCCAACGACGACTCCTTCGCCGACATGCCCAAAGTGCAGAATGCCAACCTCGCCAACCGATGGTTCTATCACCACGGTGATTATACCTTCCAGGCCTTCATACGTGGTCTCTATGACCGCAGACGTGGCGGACAAAACACCCACCATTCAGACACGATTGCCAATCCGTATCTGATCAACCTCAATACCTGGCGCGTGGAGGGATTCTTCAAGAACGGCTATGTCTATGACCCCGAGAGCGGTTCGTCCGTTGCCGTCATCACGTCGATCAGTTACCATGACCTGAACAACAGGTATGGTCTGCGCAACTGGAAGGCCAACCAACTCAACGCGTACGTCAATGCGATGTGGCAAGGCGTCTTCGAGGGTAGCGGAGAGGTGGACAACGACCATCGGCTCACCACCGGTCTCTCCGTCAATTTTGACCGCTACGAAGAAAATCTCCAATTTCCAATCTCCAATCTCCAATTGGACAGGCATGAAGTCGTCCCGGGCATCTTTGCCGAATATAATCTCAAATACGATGAGATGCTCTCGCTCGTAGCGGGTGTGCGTGCCGACTACTCGACGCGTTACGGTTTCTTTGCCACCCCGCGTATGAACATCCGTTATACGCCCTTTGAGTGGTGGACGCTTAGAGGCAGTGTGGGGATGGGTTACCGCAGTCCGAATGTGATCGCGGACAATGCCTTCATCCTGCCCTCGAGCCGAACCCTCTATCTGGCGAGTGATATCCAACAGGAGCGCGCAGTCAATGCCGGTATCTCCACGACTTTCTATATCCCGCTCGGGAGCAAGGAACTGCAGCTCTCCATGGAGTATTACTACACGCATTTCCTCAACTCGCTCATCGTTGATATGGATCAGGACAAACACGCGGTCTATATCTACAACCAGCGCGATGTACCGGGTGCGAAATCGTTTGCCCACAGCGCGCAGATAGAGGCTTCTATTGAGGTGCTGCGCGGATGGACGTGGACGGCGGCGTTCCGTTATACGGACGTCGAGCAGACCACGTTCAATACGGCTAAGAATGCCTATGAGTTACGGCCGAAAGCCCTCACGAATCGATTCAAAGGAGTCATCACCACGAGCTACCAGACGCCGCTCAAGAAATGGCAGTTCGATGTGACGGCGCAGTTCAACGGTGTGAGCCGTGTGCCCGACGGGTTTGAGCAGCCCTTCACTTGGTACCCCCAACTCATGGCGCAGATCACCAAGTACTTCCGTACCTGCAGTCTCTATCTTGGCGCGGAGAACATGACCAACTTCCGCCAAGACCCGTCCATCGTCGATAGTTTCCATCCCTGGGGATCGGATTTCGATGCCTCGATGGTATGCGGTCCGACAACCGGTTGGAAGGTCTATCTGGGCTTCCGCTATGACTTGGAGAAACCCGAATAATTCTCGCAGAAATATCTCCATAATGGTGCGGCGTGGAGGGCTTGGATGATCTCTCCGTCGCGCAGCATCTCCAACACCTGTTCCGGCTCCATGACATCCACGTGGATGTCTTCGGTCGGCTCTTGGTGCTGATCGCGCTTCTTCTCTACGCCCGTTGCCAGAAAGGTGTACGAACGATTGTTATGGTTGGTCGGATTCGGCGAAAGGGTCATGAATAGCGACCACTCACCCCCTTCGTAGCCCGTCTCTTCACTCAACTCGCGTTGTGCCGCATGTAAGGGCGTCTCACCCGGATCAACCACACCGGCCACGAGCTCGTAATGGGTCTCGCCCAAGGCATGGCGGTACTGGTCTTCCATCACCATCTTGCCGTCCTTCGTGATCGCAATCACATTGATCCAATCGGGGAACTCCAGAATATACCACGTCGGTATCTGCATGCCCGACGGCAATTCAACACACTCCTGCCGAACCGACAACCACGGACCCAGCCGCAGGATATTCTCACTTTTCACCACGCGCCACGCGCGATTTTCCAATTTCGGATACATATCAATCTCTCTTTGCGGGCACAAAGGTACAAAAAAATTTGCATATATCAAAAAAATTGTTAAAATTTAATCGTGATACTTGTGTATTTAGAAAATTTTAACTAATTTTGTGCTCGATTTATGCGAGAGACGATATACATATTCGATTTGGGCGGCATATTGATCAACCTGGATGTGGATCGCTGTATGCGTGCTTTTGAGCGCATCATGGGGGAAGAGACCATGCGTGCGATATTGGGCATGGATTCCAGAGGAGAAGGAGTGAAGGCCGTGAGTGTGGCGAATCGGCAACTGATGGCGGACTTCGAGCGCGGGAACATTTCGCCGGAGGCTTTTGTGGCGGAGGTACTGCGGTACTGTAAGCCGGGTACGACCGAGGAAGAGGTGAAGGACGCATGGATGGCGATGTTGGACGAACTGCCGGCGGAGCGGTTAGAGGTAGTGGATAAGTTGCGTGCGCAGGGCTATCCGGTTTATCTGCTGTCCAACGGCAATGATCTGCATTTTGAGTTTATTGACCGCACCTATGGAATCCGTCCGCGTTTTGAGCGCTGTTTCCTGTCGCAAGAGATGCACATGGCCAAGCCCGAACCGGCAATCTACGAGGCGGTGGATAGGGTAGTGAAGGCCGATCATCCCGAGGCGAAACAGATCATTTTTATGGACGACATCGAGACCAACCGTCTTGCCGCCGAGCGCATCGCCGGCTGGACAACCCTACCGGATATAAAAATTTGCTAATTTTCTTGCATATGTCATTTTTTTGTTGTAATTTTGCAGCGCAAAATCAAAACGAAGTAATTATGAGTTACATGCAAATGGCACAATTAGACGTCCTCAATTTAGTGAGAGGCATCAATACGGAGGGGGATTATATTGACTTCCGTAATATGCTGGCGCGCTATTTTGCGGACAAAGCGCAGAAACAAATCGATGCCCTTTGGGATAACGGTGCAATTAACGAGCAAACCATCGAAGCGTGGGGTAATGAACACATGAGAACCCCTTATCGTTATGCGATACATCGTTCTTGACACCAATTGTCTGCTACAGGTATTGCCTTCTAAAAGCCCGTATCATAAAATTTGGACGGACATTTTGGATGGTAAGATTTCGTTGTGCGTAAATACGGATATTTTAGAGGAATATGAAGAGATTTTGGCGCAAAAAACCTCTCCGGATATCGCACATAATGTCGTAGAAGCAATCGCGAATATTACGACAACAACGATGCAGAACACGTACGTGCATTTTGAACTTTTATCCACCGATTTAGATGATAATAAGTTCGTTGATTGTGCAATTGCTGCGGACGCGGAATATATTGTAACAAATGATAAACACTTTAATCCGCTAAAGGATATACCTTGGCCTAAAGTGGAAATCATCAAAATAGCAGAGTTCATTAAACAACTCTAACAGACCGTCGCTTCCCGACGTTAAACAGGAGGACATACAGGCGCAAGCGTGCGCCAAGAAATAGCGTAATAAGCCGAAAAGCTTGATTCTTCAGAACTTCGACACTTCAAAAAGAATCCGACCGCAAGGTCACTATTTATCCAAGTACGGTTTATGCACGCTCACGTAATAGCGTGAGTTTTCCGTGCGTAGATTTTGGATAAATAGGGTAGTCGAAGACCTTGAAGAATCAAATGAAGCGAACGCAAAGCGCACGCTTTCTTTGTATGTATAATCCACAGAAAAACAACAATCACCCTAATAATAAACAAACGTATGAAACAAATTCTAATGCTCGCCTTGGCACTTCTGTCATTCATGACGATGCAGGCACAGACGTACTGGAATGGTACAAGTAACAAAGTGTTCGGCGGAAGCGGAACGCAGGCTGATCCGTATCTAATCAACACGCCAGAACAGTTAGCCGGTTTGGCGGAACGAGTGAACGGACATGAGGATTTCGCAGGTCAATATATCAAGCTGACAGCAGACATTTATCTCACAGACTTTAACAACCTTGATACTACCAATTGGCCACAATGGGAGCCGATTGGACATATCTGGCGGATAGCCGGGGAAGATACGGATACATGCTATTTTAGAGGCTATTTCGATGGGGACGGGCATACCGTATATAATATGTATTACGGAGATGGTCTCGGTTGGGGCGATGACTGGGAACCGGAAGATCCGGATTTTGATATAGACGCTTATCTGGCACAATTGGATTACTCTTCATGGTATCGTGCCTTGTTTGGTGTCATCGGTGGTAAAGTGGAGAATCTGACATTGAATAATTCATACGTGTGCGGTGTGAATATCGCTCCGTTGGCAATAGAAATTGCACCTGAAGGTATTGTTCGTAATTGCCATGCCGTCAATACGGAGTTGAAATCTACTACCGGAACTCTTGCGGGATTGGTAACCAACAACTACGGTCTGTTGGAAAATAGC
>CADBWK010000023.1 GCA_902798385.1 uncultured Bacteroidales bacterium | reverse complement strand
AAGCGGAAGTAACACATGGACGCTTACTGAAACATCTGCTAACACAGCTTACAAGGTATGTATATATAAAAACAACACGAATAATTCAACATATAATGCGCAAGTTGCTGGATTGAAGTTGACTTATTCGCCGACAGGTAGCACTCCTGTAACTCCGACTTGTGCGACTCCGACATTTAGTCCGGCTTCTGGTTCGTACGAAGGTACACAGAACGTAACTATTTCTTCTACGGCTGGTGCAACAATTTATTACACCACCGATGGAACTACTCCTTCAACTGGTTCGTCAGTATACTCCGCAGCAATCCCAGTTTCTGCAAATACAACCATCAAGGCTTATGCGGTAAAAGATAGTTATGACGATAGCGAAGTAGCAACTGCTGCTTATGAGATTACCGAAGGTCCGGATGTAACATTAAATCTTATTGATGGAAACTGGGGATTCCCGACATCAAATACAACAGAAGATGGGACCTACACCAACTCTGTTTCTGGTTATTCAGTAACATGTCATGCTCCGACTAATTATAAAGTAAGCGGAAGTGATTATTTCTTTATTGGTAAGAGTGGCGCATATATCTTGCTTCCAGAATTTACAAGTCCAATTGAAAAGATTGTTGTTTCTGGTAATAGCGGAGGTGCTGCTGATGTAGCTTGGAATATCTATCAAGGAGAAACAGCTGTTAGTACAGCAGCATCAGGATGTAAAAATGATGCATATACTTTCGATATAGCACCAGCTAATCAAAAAGCTAATGTGGCTCATTCAATCAAGGTTACTAATGCTAAGAACCTCCAAATCAAGGTTATTAAAATTTACTTTGGAGAGGCTCCTGCAATTGAGGCTCCGTCTATCTCGGGTGATGTAAACTTCGTTGGTTCAACGACGGTTACTATTTCTCACGATGATGCAGATCATATTTATTATACTACGAATGGTGTTGATCCGACAACGAGTTCGACAGAGTATACCGCTCCGTTCGTAGTAAATGCAGATGGCACAACCACCGTTAAGGCAATTGCTGTTAAAGGTAGCGATGTAAGTGCTGTAGCAGAGAAGACTTTCACAAAAGTTGAAGCGTTGGAGTCTTTGGCTGCATTGTTGGAGGCTACTACTTCTTCAGAAACAGCATTTAATGTGGTTGTTACCAATTGGGTTGTAACCGGCGTAAATGGCAGTCGTGCATGGATCGCTGATGCTGCTAATGAAAAGGGTATTCTGCTTTATAAGTCCGGTCACAATTTTGTAGCAGGCAACAAACTGAATGGAGTAGTTATTGGTACAAAGTCAAAATTGTATCAAGGCTATCCGGAGATGACGACTTTGGTTTCTACAGATGTAACTGTTACTACCGCAGAGGCTATTACTCCGCGTGTAACTACTATTGCTGCTTTGACGAGCGGATATCCGAATGAGCAAGGAACTGTAGTAAAATTAGAGAACCTTACTTATACGGCTTCTACCACCAGTTTCTCGGATGGTGTCAACACTTTGGCACTCAATACGCAACTCTATAATCCGACTATGTTGGATGGCGCAATATATACGATTATCGGTGTAGTGCGTTATGACGATGAAGCTGCTATCTCTATTATGCCGCGTTCGGTGGACGATGTAGAGCAAACAGGTGGCGGAGGTATGCCGGAGGTTACAGGCTTGGCTGCATTGAAAGCAGAGGCAACCGGTACTTCGTATCTGCTTAACTTGACCAATGCAATTGTAACTCTTGTTGATGGTAGCAATGCTTTCATTGAGGACGCAACAGCCGGTGCGCTGATTTATAAGTCCGGTCATGGATTTAGTGCCGGTGACAAACTGAATGGTCAATACGAGGTAACTACAGCTACATATCAAGGCAAATTTGAGATTACTGCAATTGCAGCAACAACAGGAACAAAGACAACCGGTGCAGAAATTCCTGTTACCACTTTGACGATTGCTCAACTCAATGCAAACTTCGCAGCAAACGAGAGTAAACGTATTAAGATTGTTGGCGTAAATGTAACAGATGCCGTTGAAAGTGGCGATGCTACTGCTCGTACAGGTGAAATTTCAGATGGCGAGAATACCATCACTCTCTATGCCGGAAAGAGTGGAGTAACAGCAGCAGAGAATGCCAATATCGACGTAATTGGTTATCCCACATTCCATAATACAGATCAACAGCTCGCTGTTTGGGCACAGACAGATATTACCGTTAATGAGAAAGAAGATCCGGAATTGGCTTATGATCCTGTTTCCGAGACTATCGAGCAAGGTGCTTCTTGGAGCGCACCGACTTTGACTAACCCGCATAGTTTAACTATTGCATCGTACGCATCTAACAATGAGTCCGTAGCAACGGTTACTGGTGAAGGTGTTATTGCACTTGCAGGAGGACTTGGAACGGCTGTGATTACAGCACATACTGACGGCGATGCAACTTATGCTGCAGGAAATGCAACTTATACTATTACGGTTAATGAGGCTGGTACGTATTCGATGTCGTTTGACCTCAGTCGTGCAAGTTATGACGACGCAGCAGATGAGGAGGTTGTTTGGAATAGTAATGTTGTTACCATTACGGCACAAAAGAATACTGGCACAAAGGTCACCAACTATCTTGCAGGCAACTATTCGAGTGGAACTCTCATTGCAGAAACTCGCTTGTATGAGAATAATATTCTTGCATTTACTCCGAAGGCGGGTGTGACGATTACTAAAGTCGAATGGCATGCTACAGCAAAAGCATACGCTGAATCTTTAGCAAAAGAAGGAACTACAACCGCTTGGACTAATGCGACTGCTGCTTTGGATGGTACAGATGATAAGTTGGTTATCATAACTCCTTCTGCAGCCGGCGAATTCTCTGCTGTATTAGGCAAGAGTGGTAGCAATAAGGGAACACGTGCTCTAAATGTGGTTGTATTCTACACCGCAGAGTCCGAAAAAGCTAAATTGACTGCTTCTATCTCTATCGACGATATGAACATGGCAGTTGGTGATGATGACATCCTTTTGTCGGCAATTGCGGCTACTTCGAACCCGAACAAGAAAGCGATTTCTTATGAGATTACAAGTGGAACGGCGGTGACTATCGAGGGAACAGGCGCTGAGGCTGCATTGCATGCAGCAGCAGCAGGCTCGGCAACCATTACTGCTACCATTCCGGATGATTTGGGCAACTATACCGGTGCAACAGCAAGCTTTACGGTTACAGTTTCGGCTGCGGCTACATTGGAAAGTATCGCTATTTCCGGCACCGCAACCGAGTTGGAATATACCGAAGGTCAATCCTTTAATCCTGCAGGATTGACGGTAATGGGTCACTATTCCAATGGATCAGATGCAGAAATTACCGAAGGCATCGATTGGACATTTGATCCCGATCCTCTCACCGAGGGAACAACATCCGTTTCTGTAACTGCTACGGTTGAAACAATCTCTAGTGATGCAATTGTAGTTAACGGCTTGACTGTTAGTGGCCCGGCTCCTGTAGGAGACAATTATGTAAAAGTAACTGCTTCGCAGGCTGATTGGAGCGGAGATTATATACTTGTTTACGAAGATGGTACAGATGCTTACGTTTGGAACGGTGATTATAACGATGCTGCAAGCAATTATGCATTGGCAACCATTAGCAGCAATACGATTGCTAAACCGGCAGCTGCTGCAGTGATTACTATTGCTGCTGCTTCCGAAGGAAAATATACGCTTCAAGTGAATGACGACAAGTATTTCCAAGATAATGGTTCCAATTCGAAACTTATCTTCACAGATGCAATCGCAGATGCAGCAGAAGTAACTATTTCCTATGAGACAGATTGGACGAAGCTTTTGTTCTCGGAGCGCTGCATCCGTTTCAATAGTAGTTCTGGCCAAACACGTTTCCGTTTCTATGCAGCTGATGGACAACAAAAGGTACAGCTCTACAAGAAAGAGACTCCGGAACCGCCGACTCCGGTTTATGAGACTGTTCGTTCTGGTTTGGAATGCGGTCGTCACTACACTGTTTGCTTGGCGAAGAACATTACCCATATTGAAGGTGCTACGTTCTGGAACTTGACTTACAGAAATAACGCTGGTACAGAAGCTTACCTTGTAGGAGAAGATGCTCCTGAAGCAGGTAAACCGTACATCTTCCAAGCAACAGCTGAAACATTGCGCGTTGTATATGGAGAGGAAACGGCAGGTGCTCCGGTTGCAAATGGTGCACTTGTCGGAACGTTCGAAGATCTGGATGCAGCTGCATTGAACACAATCAATGAAACAGGTGAGAATGATATATACATGCTCTTCAATAATGAGCTTCGTCCGATTGGCACGAATAACCACCTCGATGCTCATCGTGCATATGTATTGTACAATCTGTTGCAAGAAGTTCCTGCAGCTGGTTTCGCACCTGGCAAGAAAGTAAAACGAATGCCGATGCAAGGTCAGACCACTACTGACTGCGAGCTAATCAACGCAGCTGAGGCTCCTGTTAAGATGATGATCAACGGTCAACTTTACATTCTCCGTGGAGAGAAGAAGTATGACGCAACAGGTCGTCTGGTAAAATAAGGAGTTAATGAGTTAACGAATTAATGAATTAACGAAAGGAGTAATTATGAAAAAAAAATATATTCAACCCAGCGTAGAAGACACGCTGTTGACGATGGGCGCCAATGTAATGGCCGGCAGCCCGGGTGTGACGATTAGTGGATCTCCTATCCCCGACGGCAGTGGTGGCGATTAATCCGCACACCCCATCAAAACATTCGCGTCAACGCGAACAACACATCAAGGGCAGCTTCGGCTGCCTTTGGTGTGTTTTGTTGTTACCATAACCGGCTAAATAGATTTTTGCGTTTTTATTTGCGTATGTCATTTTTTTGTTGTACCTTTGCAGCCGAAAGACACGGGTATGCATCGAGTTATTCTCCTGGTATTGTCCTGTTTGTTCGCGGCTGTTTCTCTGTGGGCAAACGACAGTCTGCCTATCATCGAGGTGAAGGCAGACCGAACGATGATCTATCCCCAGCGCATGGATCTGACGGGAGAAGAGTCGTTGCTGGATGTGCTCCAGATGATGCCGGACTTGATGATAGCCGGTTATGAAGATCTCTTGCTCGATTACAACCTCCGCATCGACAACGTGCCCGTCAACGGCGATGTGCGGTTGGTGCTGAATCAGATGAAAGCCAAGGATATCGCGAAGATTCAGGTATGCACCAATACGGGCGTAGCGAAAGGTACGATCGGAACGGCTAATGTGCTGGATATCACGATGACGATGCCGACGGACACGGTGAAAGGCTTCGTGGAAGGACAAGGCGGTTTTGGCAAGGAGCTGGAGGGCAACGGGACGGTCAATGTGCTGTACGGCAGTAAGCGAACCGACCTCTATGCCAATGCGGCGTATCGCTATCATAAAGGGCATAAGGAGTATGTGACGCTGCATATGACCAACCGCTTTGATGACCGCAACAGGCTGTTGACCTATCTCACACAGCAGTACCTGGCGATACCCGGAGGGTACTCGCAGAAGATCATGGGACGGGCGCGCTATTTCCATACCTTCAATGACAAAGGTACGGAACTGCTGGTCTTGGGCGGGTATCAGTATGCCTCCGATCCGCTCACGTCCAACCAGTTGCCGATGTGGGTGCTGGAACTGAATACGCCGCTGGTGAAAGGGCTGGACCTCTTAGCGGGCGTGGAAGGCGATTACTCGATGACCAAGCAAAAAAGTGCGGACCGAAGTTGGCATGTGTTCAACCACGATATCTATCTGCAACTCGCGTACAGTTTGCCTCATTGGCGCTTTACGGCGGGACACCGCGTGATGCTCTACAACTACCAAATGACCGACACCGCCGGCGTGCAGAAATCTTTTGATGTGCGCAATAACACCGATGCCTGTGTCATCTATATGCCTACCGCCCAACATCAGATTCAGGTGGGCTATTACCGCAAGTACTATAACCCCGCGCTGGAATGGGACAATCCGAAGGGACTGTTGGACGAACAGGATATCAACCAGTTTAAGATCGCCTATGCCTATAGCCGGCAGAAACTGACGATCCAACCCGAGGCGAGTTTTTATATCGTAGAGGGCGAAGAGAATTTCGGCGAGATAGGGGCATCGGCGTATTGGAAAACGAAATGGATAACGCTGACCGGCGGAGCGAATGTGCATATCGCCAAGACTACCACCTTTGCTTCTGTACGCTGTGCTCCGACGGCTTATCTGCCCTGCCAATGGCAGATCGGTCTGCAGATCGTCTATTATACGCCGAAAGCACCCATACGCATAGCGTACGGCACGCCGGTCTATGGTTGTCTGTCGGTGAACAAACAGATAAAGAATTTCCTGAATATCGGCGTGGAATGGCATGATATGTTTGATTCCTTCTGCAGTGCCGCCAAGGTCAACCGGCATGCCGCCACGGTTAAGATACAATATCGATTCTAAAGCATATGACAAGTATTGAACTGAACATGATTCAAACGGCCGGTATCGGAGCTTTAGCGCTGATGGTCGGTATGGTCCTAACGCGCAAAGTGTCCTTCCTGCAGCGGTTCTGTATCCCGTCCCCTGTGAGCGGCGGTATCATCTTCTCGCTGATCACCTTGGCGCTTTACGGCTGGGGGCATGTTGAGGTGTCGTTTGACGGCACGCTGCGGGATATCTTTATGCTGGCATTCTTTACGAGCGTGGGCTTCCAGACTGATTTCAAAGTGCTCAAACAGGGCGGTAAGGCCTTGGGAATCATGTTAGGTCTGTTAGTGCTTATCATCACGCTGCAGAACCTGATGTCGTGGGGTATCACCAAACTGATGGACGTTAATCCGCTCTTGGGAATCGCCGCGGGTAGCGTGTCGATGACAGGCGGTCATGGTACGGCAGGCGGCTTCGCCGCAGTGCTGGAGCACATGGGACTGCAGGGCGCAAGCACGATCGGTATGGCTGCAGCTACCTTCGGCCTGATAGCCGGTTCGATGATCGGCGGTCCCTTGGCGGAGTTTATCATCCACAAGAAACTGACGCACGAACAGATGCAACCCAAAGATGAGGAGATAGACCCTGCTATGGCGGGTATCGAGAGCGACGAAGCCTCCCCCGCAGGACGAGCCAAACGTATCAGTTCCAACGAGCAGGAGTTCCAGCAGTATGCGAAAGCAAGTTATTGGATCCTACTGGCTATGGCCGGCGGCACGTTGTTGAGTTGGGCGCTCGCCCAAACGGGCGTCACGTTCCCCTCCTATTTCGGTGCCTTGATATTAGCCGCTATCATGCGCAACACCATCCGATTCATTCCTTACAGGGAAGACGGCAAGTGGGTGAAAGGGGACAAACAGTTTGATATGGATCGAATCATCAGTGTGGGTAATATATGCCTGTCTATGTTCCTTGGCATGGCGATGATCTCTTTGCGACTGTGGGAACTGCAGAGTCTTGCCCTGCCGTTAGTGATCATCCTCGCATCCCAGGTGGTGATGATGATTCTGTTTGTCTATTTCATCGCCTTCCCGTTCTTAGGTCGCGACTATGATGCCGCCGTGCTGTGCGCGGGTATATGCGGTTTCGGACTTGGTGCCACACCGAATGCGATGGCGAACATGAGTGCTGTGTGCTATAAATATCACTACACCGTCAAACCCTTCCTGATCGTGCCTATCATCGGTGCGATGTTTGCCGATATCATCAACACGGCAATCATCACGCTCTTCCTGAATCTGTTGTAAAACAAATCAATGCATAGAAAGCAAAAAAACGGCCTTGCGGTCGTTTTTTTGTGGTGCCACCGAGAATCGAACTAGGGACACAAGGATTTTCAGTCCTTTGCTCTACCAACTGAGCTATGGCACCGTTGCAAATCGCCCTTTCGGACGAAAGCGGGTGCAAAAGTACTGCTTTTTTTTGAATTGACCAAATTTTTTTGCATTTTTTTTGCATAAATGCGTATTTTTTTGTAATTTTGCACCGAAAATCGTCAGAAAATGGAACTGAAAGTGATAGCATATGCCCGCAACGGGCACACGGATAAGTTCGGAATACCTCGGCAGAGTAGGGACGAGAGTCCGATCTTGACGCGTATCGTTTTTGAGCCGGAGTATAAGATTGCGGAAGCCTTGCGCGGCATCGAGGGGTATAGCCATCTATGGCTCATCTGGGGCTTTTCAAAGAACCAATCAGAGATTTCCGGGGGCCCCAATTCATTGGATTGGAGTCCTACAGTTCGTCCGCCGCGCTTGGGCGGGAACAAGCGGATGGGCGTGTTTGCGACGCGAAGTCCGTTCCGGCCTAATCCTATCGGATTAAGCAGTGTGCGCTTGGTGGGCATGGAAAACGGAGATCTGATCGTGAGCGGAGCAGATGTGTTGGACGGAACGCCGATATACGACATCAAACCCTATTTGAGTTTCAGCGATAGTCATGAGGATGCTCAGAACGGCTTCGCGGAGGAACATAAGGATGAGCGGTTAGAGGTTACAGGTTACGGGATAACGGAAAGCCGAGATAGCGGGATTCCGGAGGAAGCCCTTCGCGATCTGGAGTATATCTTATCGCAAGACCCGCGTCCGGGCTATCAGGATGATCCCGCGCGTGAATACAAATTGGACTATATGGGATGGACAGTTACTTTTGTAGTGGAGGGCGCAAAAGTGATTGTACGAAAGATAGAGAAAATATAAAAAAACGAACAAAAATTACATTTTTTGACCGAAATACTTGCGTATATCGGTTTTTTTTTGTAATTTTGCGCAGCAAAATGGGCGTGTGCCTGTTGCACGAAGACTTAACATGCTAAAAGATAATAAAATAACTAATACAATGAAGCGATTCTTTTTGATTTTTGCAGCTTTTGTTTGCGCCATGAATCTGCGTGCTACGGATGTAGGTGTTCCGGCAGAGAGTGAGGATGTGATGTTGCAGTGTTTCTACTGGGACAGTTACAGGTCGACCGGTAAGTACGGCTGTACGACATGGCAGGAGTTGACGAAGGACTCGGCTGCTATTACGGCGAATTTTGATTTGGTATGGTTTCCGCCCAGCGGTTGGGCCGGTGACGGCACGAGCGGCGGTGTAGGATACTATCATCGTCAGGTAAGCCAGCAGAACAGCTCGTGGGGTTATCGTATTGACCTGTATCGGTTTATGCAGGCATTGCATCGAGGTAACACGAAGTGTATCGCGGATATCGTGATCAACCACCGCAATAACAAGAGCAACTGGTGCGATTTCTTCGAGGATAATTTTATCTACTCGAACGGTACCAGCGGCGGTAAGTTCCAATTCACGAGTGCGCATATCTGCTCGGGCGACGAGTGCTTCAGTGACAGCAAATCGACCTGTTATCAGAGCAGTACGCATGGTGCAGCGGATACGGGAACGAACGATGCGGGTTGTCGTGACTTGGATCACTCGAACGAGTATGTTCGGAGTTGGGCTAAAGCATACGTAAACTGGATGTTGGACGAGATCGGTTATGACGGTTTCCGTTACGACATGACCTTGGGTTATTCGGGTGCTTATCTGAGTGAGTACAACGAGGCATCGAATCCGTATATCTCTGTTTCGGAGTATTGGGAGGGTATTGACAAGCAGGTGAGCCACCTTAAGGCAGCGAAATACAACACGATGATCTTCGATTTTCCGCTGAAGTATGTGATGAACACTGCGTTCAAGCAAGGTACGTACGGTCAGTTGAAGAACCCGTCGAACAGTCTGCGCGGTAAGGGTTATAAGAAATACTCGGTGACGTTTATCGATAACCACGATACGTTCGAGCGTTCGGATAACCAGAGCGGTGAGTTTATCAAGTACAATGCCGATCTGAATACGGCGGATGTGAAGAATAAGATTCTGCAAGCGAATGCGTATATCCTGATGATGCCGGGAATCCCGTGCGTGTTCTGGCCTCACTGGCGTAAGTACTCGTCGGAGATCAGTCAGATGATCGGTATCCGCAAATTGGCGGGTATTCACTCGGAGTCGGAGGTGAGCAACGAGCAAGGCGGTACCTATGCGTACAGCGCTGAGATTCAGGGTCATTACCGCAAAGTGTACCTGCGTTTGGGTAAGAATCGCGACAAGACACAGCCGGCGAACACGTACAAGGCGATGGATGGCGAGGACTACACCATCTTTGTGGAAGTAGGTAGCGGTATCGATGAAGTGACCTTCGGTCGCGGCAAGGGAACGAAGATCGTGCGCAACGGTCAGATGTATATCCGTCACGGCAACAAGATGTACGACATGATGGGTAGATTGGTAGAAGAATAAATTTTAACAACTAATACAATGAAGAAGTTTGGAACAATTTTCGTTTTGTTATTCTGGGCTGTATGTTCCTTTGCTCAGAGTTACGGCATTTTAGTGAACGGCAACACGATCTTTGCTGCTGATTATAGGGGTAAGGATCAATCGGGTGAGTACGATGAGTACTTGGCGCATGTGCAGTTGGCAGCAGGGGATCATTGCTGCTTGTGCAACACGTCTAACGGTGACACGTGGACGGTGTCTTTGGATCCGTACACCCATCAGTCCTGTCCGAATACGTTCACGGAAGGCAGCGGATATTACGCATGCTCTCAGGCTGGTTGCTATGACTTCTATATCAAGCTGAAGCACATGGCCGATCAGCTGTATATCGGGCAGGGCAGCAACTGCGGTTCGGGTGAGCCGTATGCGCCGGTGACTCCGTGTGAAGAGTCGTATGGTCTGATGGTAGGTGGCAATTACGTTGCGGGAACGAAGAACACGCAACAGACGGAGTGGAACGAGTGGATGGTGCTCGGTCTGGCGTTAGAGGCTGGTCAGTACGTACAGTTGTATGATACTTGCGCAAAATCTGCGTGGATCGTGAACCTCGATCCTGCGGGCTATCAGTTTGCCGTTGAAGATGGCAAATGGAAAGTGACGGAGAACGGCTCCTATGATTTCTATATCAAGTTGATCATGGGCGCGGATGAGGTATATGTATCCAAAGACGGTGGAGGCCCTACGCCGACCAGTTCTGTTCCGAGTCAGTGTACGGATGTATTGCTGCAGGGCTTCTATTACGACAGCTACAAGGATAACGACCCGGAGCGCGGAACGGATCTGTACGGTAACACGCGCTGGAAAACCCTGATCGCACAATCGGGTGAGATCGGTGCATACTTCGATTTGGTATGGCTCCCGCCTAGTGCATACGCCAGCGGAACGGGTTATCACCCGAGACAATACTCGAACCAGAACAGCGACTGGGGTAGCCGTAGTGATCTGGAGACGCTGATTGCAGCATTCCATAACAGCGGTACGAAAGTGGTAGCCGACGTGGTGGTTAACCACCTCGAGGCCATGAGCAGCTGGTGCGACTTCGCAGTGCAGGACTTCGGCGAGTACGGTGTATATCAGCCGGACGGCTCGTGGATATGCAACACGGATGAGATGAATATGGAGAGTTGCAAAGAGGCTGCTGCTGAGTGCTGGAATACCGCTACGGGAGCACCGGATGACGGTCCGACCTATGACGGTAAGAACGAGGCGAACTATGCCGCTGCACGTGACTTGGCGCATGACCAGGAGAACGTACGTGAGATGTGCCGCGCTTACGCCAAATGGTTGATCAACGTGATGCACTACGACGGTTTCCGTTACGACTACTGCAAGGGCTTCCATGCAAGTCATATCGGTGACTACAACCGTGCAGGCGGTGCGTACATCTCGTTCATGGAGTTGTGGGCCAGTGTTGGCGCTATCCAACAGGCGATCAGCGATGCACAGGGAAACACGATGTCGCTTGATTTCCCGGGTAAGTACAATGCGTTCAATGACGGTATTGCAGCCTTCAATTATAACGGCTGTAAAGCAAGCGGTATGTTGGGTGCCGGTATGGCTAAGTACGCTGTGACCTTTATCGATAACCACGATACCTTCCTTCGTGACGGCAATGAGTTCGGTGGTCTGGGTAACTCGATGAAGCCGGGAATGCAAGACCGTCTGCTGCAAGCAAACGCGTTCCTGCTCGGTATGCCGGGCGTGCCGTGTGTGTTCTATCCGCACTGGATAGCGCATAAAGCAGCCATCAAGGATATGATCAATGCCCGTCACCTCGCCGGTGTTCACTCGGAGAGTCCGGTGAGCGATGAGTCTGCTACAAGCAACGGTTATCAGTGTACGGTACAGGGTAAGAACGGTTATCTGATTCTGTGCTTGGGTGACAAAGCAGGCAATACCTTCAGCGGCTTCACCAAAGTGGCTTCCGGTAACGGTTATGCGATGTGGGTTCAGGCCAACGGCGATGTAGCGCCGGGTCTGATCGTGACCCCGAGTCAGGCGTTTGAAGATAACGTGAACGGTATCACCGTCACAATGGAAGCAGTAGGCGGTAGCGGCAATGCCCATATCTACTACACCACGGACGGTTCGACTCCGACCACCTCTTCGAGCGAGTACACCGCTCCGTTGAATTTCACTACGACAACCACCGTGAAAGCGATCGCGGTATGCGGCAGCGCGCAAACGAAAGTACAGGAATATACCTACACCTATCGTGAACCGCTGCAACGCGGTATCCGTCTGCGCTTCAACAAACCGGAACAGTGGAGTAAGGTATATGTCTATGCATGGACGGTAGTCGGTAAGGATACAGAAGGCAACCCGATCACGTCGAACCTCTTGGGCGCATACCCGGGACAGCGTATCTATCAGGATGCCGACGGTTGGTATACCTATGAGTTCAGCAGCGATATGGATACGATCAACTGCCAGATCAGTTCGGGTAATGACTGCGGCGGTGTGAACGTGAAATCGAACAGCCTCGAGCTCGTTTACGATGCTTGCTACGGTTGGCGTGAAGGCAAAGAGACCGAAGAGAAAGAGGAGGTGCTGATCGACTGCGATACCGAACTGAATCCGGAATTTGACTTGGTTATTGCGCCGGAGAGCGGTTTCTTCCGCGATCAGAACGAAGGTCAACAGGTGACGATCAGTACGGTAGGTGCTACGAACGCGATGATCTATTACACCTTGGATGGCAGCGAACCGACAACGGGTTCTAATCCGAGTCAAGGATCGGCTACCTTCACCGTGAAGACCACCACGACCGTGAAGGCGTATGCTCAGTTGGATCAACAACGTACGCCGACTTATTCGGAGACCTATACCTACAAAGCTCCGCAACAAGGTGCGCTGAACGTACGCTATATCAAACCGGAGAAGTGGGAAGACCTTTATATATACGCGTTCACGCGTCGCGTGGAGAACGGACGTAACATAGACAAGGCTTACGCTCTGGATGGCAAGACGACAGCATGGCCGGGTATCAAATGGACGACGAAAGACGGCGATTGGTACACCTACACGATGCCGGCAGACCTCAAAGAGATCTATGTCATCTTCAACGAGGGTAAGACGAGCGTGAAGAAAGCGCAGACACAAGATATCTTCCTGTATGAGAACGCTTGCTATGTATGGAACGAAGAATGCTGGCGTGCCGTACTGGATGTGGACTGCGACGGCTTTGTAGAAGGCTTAGAAGAAATAATCGATAATTCAAAGAAGAACCATGAGACATATAAATTTATCCAAGAAGGTCGCCTCGTTATTATCCATAACGGCGTTATGTACGATGTTCTTGGCCGCAAGCTCTGATGCTTACGCGCAATTCGGTATATTGGTGAACGGCCAAGATGTGTACGAGGCAACTCATACGGACTCGTTTGAGGGCTTCGAACAGTACCTCGCGCATATCTATGTGAACTCGGGCGATTATTGCCAGTTATATGATATTGGCAATCAGGTGGCTTGGGTGAAGACGCTCAATAGCTCATCTGTCTCGGCTTTCTCTCTTCAGGGCGACCGTTACGTGTGTTCAGCCTCCGCGTGCTATGATTTCTATATCAAAATCAAGAATAATGCGGATGAGTTGTATATCGGCCCGGGTAGCGGGTGCGGTGACACGCCCGGTGGAGGCGATACCCCCGGTGGGGGAACGGATCCTGTAGTTCCGTCGGATTATGCGAGCGCTGTTCCCTCCGAATGTGGGGACATAATGCTGCAGGCTTTCTATTGGAACTCCAACACCGACAACGGTTATGGTAACACCAAGTGGCAGACCTTGTCGGGACAGGTTTCGGAGATAAGTAGTTATTTCGATATGGTTTGGCTGCCGCCCTCGGCACAGGCTTCCGGTATTTCCCAAGGAGGTTTGGGTTATATCCCACTCATATACAGCAGACAAAATTGCAGAATGGGTACCCCGACGGAGTTGAGTGGCTTGATTAGTGCTCTTCATAACCAAGGCGTGCGCGTGATTGCAGACATCGTCATCAATCATATCGGTAACAGTTCCGGTAACTGCGACGGACTGAAGACGCATGATTTCGGCAGTTATGGTTCTTTCTCCCCCACTAAGGACTGGTTGACCAAGAATGATGAGGGAGGCTGCGGCTCAACTGGAAATGACGATGACGGTCAGCATGATGCGAACTACCCGTCTGCCCGCGACTGGGATCATAAGAATGTGAATGTGCAGAATATGTGCAAGGCCTATCTGCAGTGGATGAAAGGGGAAATGAAGTACGACGGTTGGCGCTATGACTATGCGGGCGGTTTTCACGTGAGTCATATCAATGCTTACAATACGGCTTCCAAGCCCTATTTCTCGGTGATTGAGTATTGGCTTGGTGATGCGGGTGTGCTCAAGCAACGTATTGACGAGGCGGGCAAGAATACCTTAGCGTTCGATTTCGATGCCAAGTATAATGTGTACCGTGACGGTATTTACAAGAAGAACTACTCCAAGTGTAAGAACGCAGGTCTGCGAGGTAAGGGTTACAGCAAGTACGCCGTGACGTTCATCGACAACCATGACACCTTCAATCGCCAGAATGGCAATGAGCCGAACGAGAAAGGTGACGGCTCGAGCATCAACGACCAGAGCCTGATGATGCGTTGTAATGCGTATCTGCTCTCGATGCCGGGTGTGCCGTGCGTGTTCTGGCCGCATTGGATGAAATATAAATCGGAGATCAAGAAGATGATTACCGCGCGCAAGAAAGCCGGTATCCATTCTGAGAGCACGGTGACGGAGGAGGCAGGTAGCGGGTACTATCGCGCTACTGTTCAAGGTAAGTACGGAAGCGTCAAGTTGATGCTCGGTACCGCTGCTAATGATAATGCTCCGGCAGGTTATACGCAGGCTATCAAAGGGTCTGACTATGCTGTGTATTACACCGGGAATGGTACTTTTGACGTAGAGACAGTCGGCGCTAATAAAGCAGCCCAAGCAGAGAAATTTCTGGAGAACGGACAACTCTTCATCCGCTGTGGCGAGCACGTCTATGATGCACAAGGAAGACTTGTTCAATAAGATTTGTTAACTAAAAAAATAAATACAATATGAAAAAGATTTTTACTTTTTTTGCAGCAACGCTGTTTGCTGCGGGAATGTTTGCCGGAAATTTCGGTATGAAGATTGATGATACCATCTATCAGGGAACGGTCAATCCGACCCCGAGTGATCCATCGTTTCAGGAGTTTATGGTGTTGGGTGTATCGGTTTCGGTCAATGCTACGTTGCAACTCTGGGACTTGGATAACAATGTCGGCTGGGCTGTGCCTCTGGATCCGGCAAGTGTGGCCGGTTTCGCTCAAGCTGGGAACCATTATGTGTGCTCGGTAGCCGGTTGTTATGATTTCTATATCAAGATCAAGAACAATGCTGACCAGCTCTATATTGGTGCTTGCCAAGGTGATAACCCGGGTGGCGGAGACAACCCCGGTGGTGGAGACAATCCCGGAGGTGGTAGCGGCCTTGAGGAGTCCGGTCAATACCATGACTTCGCGCTGATGGGTTCGATTGGCGGCGACTGGAATGTTACAGAGCAGAAACCCGAATATACGTTCGATGAGCGTGGACGTTGGACGGGTACGCTTGGCGCTAATCCGCTGGCATCTGCCCACGCAGCTTATGTGGTACTCACCGACGAAGAAGGAAACCAATACAAGACCAAGGGCTGGCTAGGCGAAGTCACTCGTGTCACTTTATATTGGGCAAACGGCTTTGAGGATAGTAATGTATGGATGTTACCGGCAGACCAGACCCTATACATCATTATGCGCAAGTGTACGTTCAAAGGCTCGATTGAGTTGGAATGCGTAGATCAGGCTACTTATGAAGCATACACCATTGATTGGGGCGAGAACCAAGGCGTCGAGAAGACCGTGGTAAGCGAGAAAGCACACAAGACCATCATTGACGGTCAACTTCGTATCATTCGCGGCGACAAAGTGTTTGACGCTACTGGTCGTCAGTTGTAATCACGATAAATCCTTTTGATTATGCGTAAGATAGTTTTCAGTTTGGCGTTGTTGGTAGCGGTTTGCGTTTCGGCGCAGGTGACTACTAATCCGGCGATCATCACACCGGGTTATACCGGTACGGTTACCATCACGTTTGATGCCACGAAGGGAAATAAAGGCATGGTAGGTGCCACACAATGTTATGCCCATACCGGCTATTGTACAGCCACCAAGGATTGGCAGTATAATGGTAAGGACGGTGTCATCGGCGGTTCATGGCGTTCGACTTCTGCTCCGAAATTGACCAGTCTGGGTAATGACAAATGGCAGTTGGTGATCAACAACTTGTACGATTTCTACAAGGTCCCTACCGGCACAGAGGTGACCGCCTTGGTGTTTGTGTTCCATGACGGTAAGATCAATGGAAAGGACGGAACGAAAGAGGGTAAGACCTCTGCCAACAGTGATATCTATGTATGGCTCGGCGAAGAGAACGCGGACATTTGGGATAACTTCACCCCTGCATCTGTTGTGACAGCTAAGCGTCCTTCGGGCGTAACCAACGGTATCTACTACGATGCCAACGATCCGACCAAGGTGACGCTCTGTACCTATGCAGGCAGCAAGACCCAGGCGGCTAAGCACGTGTTCGTGATCGGCGATATGACCGATTGGAAACTGGACAACGCATACCAGATGAAAAAGGACGGTTTCTATTTCTGGATCACACTCAACAATCTGGAGCCGGGCAAAGAGTATCGTTTCCAATATGCAGTGGAGCGTGCGGACGGCGTGAAGAAGCAGATCTGCGATCTGTATTCAGAGAAAGTGCTGCATCCGGATGATAAATGGGAACCCAAGCAAGTCGACCCGACGCTGATCGATTATCCGAAACGCGGTGCAGACGGCGGTTATGTGACGGTTATCCAGACCAATAAACCGCAGTACCAATGGTCGGAAGCTACGCTGAACTTCCGGCGCCCGAATAAGAACAACCTGATCATCTACGAGTTGTGGGTATATGACTATGCAACCAAGCGCACCTTCCAAGGCGTGAAGGAACGTTTGGATTATCTCCAGAACCTCGGTGTCAATGCGATCGAGCTGATGCCGGTATCGGAGTTCCAAGGAAACGAGAGTTGGGGCTATAACCCGACACTCTATTTCGCAGTCGATAAGACCTATGGCAAGCCGGAAGACCTGAAAGCCCTGATCGACGAATGTCACAAACGCGGCATCGCGGTCATTGTCGATATGGTATTCAACCATACAACGGGCCAGAACCCGATGGCTAAACTCTATCCGTGGACCAGCAGTACGAAGACGGAGAGTGAGTTGAACATCAACCCGTGGTTTAACCTCTATCCGCCTGAGAATGGCGGCAACAGTAACGGCTATGGCGATGAGGAATGGAATCATGGCTTTGCGCCGGCCAAGGAGATGTTTACCCGCGTGTTCAAGTATTGGCTGAACGAGTATAAAGTGGATGGTTTCCGTCTGGATCTGAGTCATGGCTTGTGCGGTACATCCAATGATGCGGTGGATAATCTGAAGTATTATTACACGAACGGCGTCAAGGCGGTATCTCCGGATGCGTACATGATCTTGGAGCATTGGAGCAGCGGTCAGCAGGATCTTATCAATGCCGGCATGTTGTGCTGGACAGGTGCAGGTTTGTGCGAAGCGTATTATTACACGACTGAGGGCAATCTGAATAACGAAAAGAACAGCTTTGCCGACGCGAACAGAGACGGTTACGTATCGTATTGCGAGAGCCATGATGAGGAGCGAATGCAATATCTGGCGCAAAAAGACGGACACTCGGCAGTGAAATCCAATGCGTCCGTTCGCTTGGGTCGTGTAGCGGAGCAAGTGGCGTTCAATGTGCTGCTGAACGGTCCGCACATGTTGTGGCAATACGAAGAGATCGGTTATGATATCTCGATCAACTACAACGAACGTACCGGTACCAAACCGAACCCGGCAACCATGGGCTATTTCACGAATGCCAGCCGTGTAGATGCCTTCACCAAGTGCGCGCAGTTCATCACGTTGCGTACGCGTCTGATGCCGCAAGTGTTTGAAGGCGATCCGACGGAGGTGAATATCGGTACGAAATACGTGACCCGCACGGTGCGTTGGGGCAATGATGTGTTTGCTATGGCGAATTTCTCGCCGACCGACAACATGACCTTGAACTTACCTTCCGGTACATGGTATGATTACCTGAACGGAGGCACTCGGGCCAGCTCTTCCTATTCGCTGGCGCCGGGCGAACTGAAAGTGTTCACGGGCTCACCGGTACAAGCTCCGACATTCGACAACATCGAGTACCAAGCGATCGAGCATGTGATGAGCGGCGAGGGTACGAAAGCTTATAAGATCTTGCGTAACGGTCAAGTACTGATCGTACGCGGAGACCATGTATATACTATCACAGGCGCGCGCGTTCAATAATGTATATAGCCATCGCCGGAAATATCGGAGCAGGTAAGACGACGCTGACGAAGATGTTGGCGAAGTACTACGGGTGGGAGCCACGCTTTGAGAGCGTGAGTTTCAACCCGTACCTGGAGGATTACTACAGTGACATCAACCGCTGGGCGTTCTGTCTGGAGACCTATTTCCTCAAGGAAGACCGCTCGATCTTCGAGGGCGTCTATGTGTTCGTGCGTAACAACTACGAACGCGGTGACCTCTCCGAACGGGACTTTACCACCTTCATGGAACTGTTCGATCTCATGAAATCGCAGATGAAGATGCCCGATATGATGATCTATCTGCGTAAGTCCGTACCGGCACTCATCGCGCAGATACAGAAACGCGGGCGGGGTTACGAGCAGACCATGCAGATCGACTACCTCAAGGACCTGAACGATAAATACGAGGACTTCATCTTCCATAAGTACGAAGGACGTGTGCTGGTCATCGAGTCCGACGGGATGGATTTTGAGAACAACCCCGAGGACTTCCGCAAAGTCATTGACCGCGTGGACGCTGAGCTCTTCGGACTCTTTAGTGAGAATAACTGGACTAAATAATTAAACTATGCATATAGCAGTAGCAGGAAACATTGGTTGCGGTAAGACGACGTTAACCAACATGCTGGCCAAACATTACGGCTGGGAACCGCGTTTTGAAAGCGTGGAATACAACCCGTATCTGTCGGATTTCTATTCCGATATGGCACGGTGGTCATTTAATCTGCAGGTTTATTTCCTCAATAAGCGTTTCAAAGACGTGGTGGAGATCGGCAAGCAAGACAAATACATCATTCAGGACCGTACTATCTACGAGGATGCACGTATCTTCGCGCCGAACCTTCACGAGCAGGGTTTCATGTCCGATCGCGATTTTGAGAACTACCGCGATTTGTTCGACCTGATGATGTCGCTCGTTAAGATGCCGGACTTGCTGATTTATGTGCGCGCCTCGCTGCCGACACTCGTGTCGCAGATCCAGAAACGCGGTCGCGGTTATGAGCAGTCTATCCGTATGGATTACCTCCAGGGACTGAACGACAAGTATGAGAACTGGATCAAGGACTACAAGGGCAAACTGCTCATCGTCGAGGGCGATCGTATTAAGTTCGGCGAGAACCCGGAGGATTTCCGTTGGGTTACTGACCGTATCGATGCCGAACTCTTCGGTCTCTTCCCCTTTGAGTCGGATGCCCAAACAGGCAAAGAGATTTGATTCAGCATTTTCTCGATTATATTGCCATCGAGCGAAAGTACTCGCAGCGCACCGTGGAAGCCTACCACGATGATCTGCGGGACTTTTGTCGTTTTATGGGCTGGGAGATCGAGGAGTTCGATCCCAAGCGGGTGGGTGAGGACGATGTGAAGATGTGGATGTTAGATATGATCGAACAGCAGCATCAGTCTCCCCGTTCCGTCAAGCGTAAGTTGTCGGCACTTCGCAGTTTTTATAAATTCCTGCTGCGTCAGAAGAAAGTGCCGCGCGACATCACCGCTCGTATCATCCCGCCCAAAGCCGATAAACCCCTGCCTGTCTTCTTCCGACCGGAAGAGATGGAGGCGGAGGAGCGGAATGCAGAGCACCGAATACAATCTACCGACAATAGTTACGAGGCGATCCGGGATGGCTTGATCATCGAGATGCTCTATCAAACCGGTATGCGTCAGGCGGAACTCTTAGGACTCACCGATGCCGATTTGGACTTGGATCAGGGACAAGTGCGTATCTTCGGTAAGCGTCGCAAGGAGCGTATCGTACCCATCGGCGACAAACTCATTGAGCAGATCAAGGAGTTTATGGCTATTCGCGATGCCGAAATCTCCAATCTCCAATCTCCAATCTCCAATGTCAAATTCTTCCCAAATTTAACCAAGAGCCGTTTATATACCATCGTACGCAATCGGATGGGGGAGGTCTCGACGCTTAAGAAACACTCGCCGCACGTGCTGCGCCATACCTTCGCGACGGCGATGTTGGATAACGGCGCAGACATACGGACGATTCAGGAACTGCTCGGACACGCTTCGCTCAGCACGACGCAAGTCTATACGCATACGACCTTCGAGCAGATAAAGCGTGTGTACAATGCAACGCATCCGCGTGCGAAGAAAAACAAAGACGATTAGAACCGCTCACGGAACTCCGAAGGCGTACACCCTTTGGACTCTCGGAAAAGACGGTTGAAATGGCTGAGGGTGTTGAACCCGCATGAGAAACTGATCTCCGCAACCGACAGTTTGGTCGTGAGCAACATACGTGCCGCAATGCCCAGACGGTAGTCAATGAGATACCTGTTCGGCGTGCGGCCTGTTTTGTTTCTGAAGAAGCGCGAGAACGATTCGTCAGTCATACATACCAGATCCGCCATATTCTTCAGACTGATATCGTGCATATAGTGCGCGGTGATATAGTCCTTCACTTTGCGAACTCGTTCGTCCTCATTCTCTTCGCGGGCGTCCAAGAACGCCGAGGAGGATAGTTCGCGCGCATCCTCTACGAGCGAGAGTCGATAGAGCAGGTTAAAGAGGCGAATGACCGATGCAAAACTGTCGTTGCTATGCGCGAGATTGATGATGTCTTCGCGCAGGATCTGAATCGCCGGTTCTGGAAAAGCCAGCCCCCGTTGGGCGCGATCGATCATATGCCGGATGCTGACAAAAGCGCGTTTGTCCATCAGTGCACCGTGAAAAGTACCCGGATCTATATGAATGGTGATCTCATGAATGTCCTGCTCGGGACACGTGCCCTGTTCCCATACATGCACTAACTTGGCACCGGTCATCAGCACCAGATCCAAGCTACCGATAGTCTCATGACTGTCACCGATGGTTCGGGTCGCTCCTGCAGCGTTCTCCACAAAATTCAATTCATACACTTCGTGGCTGTGCGCAGGGTACTCGAAAAAGGTCTTGTGCCGTTCGCCGACATAGAAAATATCCAGCGGTTCAAGCCGAGTGATTTCCGTAAACGATTCACGCATATTTTCCAAATTTTCCGCAAAAGTACTACAAAAAATCGGTTTTTGCAAACTCTATTTTACAATTTTAACAAAAAACGCATAAAATCGGTCGGAAAAGTATTAGTGTGTGTCGAAAAAAAGCAGTACTTTTGCAGCGTAATTTGGATGATTAGTATGAAACACAACGAATATGGACATTTTGATGATGTAAATAAAGAGTACGTCATCACGAATCCCGCGACTCCTTTCCCGTGGATTAACTATCTGGGTAATGAGGATTTCTTCGGTTTGATTTCCAATACCGGAGGCGGGTACAATTTTTACAAGGACGCTAAGTTCCGTCGCATCACGCGTTATCGTTATAACAGCGTACCGATGGACAGTGTCGGCCGTTATTTCTATGTCAAGGACGGCGAGAGTGTATGGAATCCGGGCTGGAAACCTTGCAAGACGCCGCTGGACAAGTACGAATGCCGTCACGGTCTGAACTACACCCGTATCACGGGCGAGAAGAACGGTGTCCGCGCAAGCGTGCTGCATTTTGTGCCGCTGGGTGTGAAGGCGGAGATTCAGAAACTGACGCTGACAAACTTAAGTCAGGAGAAAAAGAACTTGAAACTCTTCAGCTATGCGGAGTGGTGTTTGTGGAATGCTGCTACGGACGGCGAGAATTTCCAGCGTAACCTCTCTACCGGTGAGGTGGAGATCGAGCGCGGTGAGTGGACTTCCATCTATCACAAGACCGAATACAAAGAGCGTCGTGATCATTATGCTTACTACGCCGTCAATTGTCCGGTGAACGGTTATGATACAGACCGCGAGTCGTTTGTCGGTCTGTATAACGACCTGAATGAACCGCAGGCTGTGATGGCCGGTCATTCGGCGGATAGTCTGGCGCACGGCTGGAGTCCGATCGCGAGCCATTATATCGAAGTGGAACTGGCTGCAGGAGAGAGCAGAGACTTTATTTTCGTGCTTGGCTATGCAGAGAATGCGCAGGAGCAGAAATTCGCTGCCAACAACGGCGAACTGACCAGTCTGGGCGAGAAAGATCATCATATTATTAATAAGGCACGCGCGCACGAGGTGTTGAAGCGTTTTGCTACTGTGGAGGCGGTCGATAAGGCGTTTGCTGAACTATGCGCACTGTGGGATGAGTTGCTGAGCAAGTACCATGTAGAGAGTGATGACGAACGCCTGAACCGTATGGTCAATATATGGAACCAGTATCAGTGTATGATCACGTTCTGCATGAGTCGTTCGGCTTCGTTCTTTGAGTCGGGTGTCGGTCGCGGTATGGGTTTCCGCGATTCCAACCAGGATCTCGTGGGTTTTGTACACCAGATACCTTCGCGTGCCCGTCGGCGTATCATCGATATCGCTTCGACCCAGTTCCCGGACGGCGGTTGCTACCATCAGTACCAGCCGCTCACCAAACGCGGTAACAACGATATAGGCGGCGGTTTTAACGATGACCCGATGTGGCTTATCTTCGGTACAACGGCATATATCCGCGAGACAGGTGATTTCAGCATCCTCGACGAGATGGTGCCATGGGATAACGAACCCGGTACAGAGGTCAGCCTGATGGAGCACCTGCGTATCAGTTTTTACCATGTGGTCAACAACCTCGGACCTCACGGTCTGCCGCTCATCGGTCGCGCTGACTGGAACGATTGTCTGAACCTCAACTGCTTCTCTATGGATCCGAACGAGTCCTTCCAAACAACGGGTAACAAGAACGAAGGCAGCAAGGCAGAGAGCCTGATGATTGCCGGTATGTTCGTCTATTGCGGACGCCAGTTCGTGGAATTGCTGAAAGCGAAAAACATGCCGTTTGATGCTTTTGAGACCGAGATCGAGAAGATGTGCAAGGCGGTTGAGCAGTTTGGTTGGGACGGCGAGTGGTACTTGCGCGCGTATGACTACTACGGCAACAAGGTCGGTTCGCACGAGAACGAAGAAGGACAGATCTTCATCGAGAGTCAGGGTTGGTGCGGTATGGCGCGTATCGGTGCCGAGCAAGGCATGCCTGAAAAAGCATTAGACAGCGCAGCAAGACTCCTGGACAGCGAACACGGTATGGTACTCAACTATCCCGCTTACACGACTTATCATATCGAACTCGGAGAGCAATCCACTTATCCTGCCGGTTACAAAGAGAACGGAGGTATCTTTTGCCATAACAACCCGTGGGTCATTATCGCTCAGACAGAAGCCGGTCGGGGCAATGACGCATGGAATCTGTACCGCAAGATCTCGCCGGCTTGGATAAAGGATCAGACACTACATCGCGTCGAGCCTTATGTTTATTGTCAGATGGTAGCCGGAAAAGAGGCTGCCAAACCCGGTGAAGGCAAGAACAGTTGGCTCACCGGCACTGCTGCATGGAACTGGCTCGTCATCAGCCAGCATATACTCGGTATCCGACCGACTTACAACGGGCTGATGGTCAATCCCTGCATCCCCTCCAATCTGAAAGAATACACAGTCACTCGAAAATGGCGGGAAGCGGAATATGTCATCTCGGTCAAGAACCCCAACGGCAAAAACCGTCCTGACCAACCGACTATTCTACCCTATGAACCGGGACGCCACGAAGTGGAAATCATTTTATAATCACCAATTACCAATGAAAAAACTTCTATTCATTATCGTAAGCCTCGTATTATGTTTATCCGCCTGTGAGGCACAAGAGAAAAAAACACGTCCGCAGGATAACGAAGCGGTACAGTTCGCCATGTCCATGGGAATCGGATGGAACCTCGGTAACCAGATGGATGCCCATTACAATGGTTGCTCGTACGAAGAAGGATGGGGCAATAAAGCCGCTACCCAGCAGACTTTCAACGGTGTAGCCAAGGCAGGATTCAAGTCCGTTCGTATCCCTGTCACATGGATGGGGCACATCGGTAACGCACCGACTTACACCATCGAGAAAGGATGGTTGGATCGCGTAGCCGAACTCGTCGATATGGCGCATAAAGCCGGACTCGTTGTCATCATCAACATCCACCATGACGGTTTCGGAGCATCGGACACCCCGAGCAAAGGCGCACACTGGATTGACCTGCCAGCGGCAACACAAAACGAAGATGTCAACACCCGTACCAAACAGGAACTCACCATGGTCTGGTTGCAAATCGCCAAACGTTTTGCCAATTACGGAGAATGGCTTGTTTTTGAGACCCTGAATGAGATCCAGGACGGCGGTTGGGGTAACGGTGCCAATCGTACCGACGGAGGAGCGCAGTACCGCGTGCTGAACGAATGGAACCAAGTCTGCGTGGATGCTATCCGCGCTGCCGGCGGGGAAAACAGTCACCGATACATCGGCGTTCCTGGTTATGTATGCAATCCCGATCTGACGGTTGAAAACCTCGTTCTGCCGGAAGATGCAGTACCGAACCGGCTTCTGGTAGCCGTTCATAGTTACGACCCCTGGGACTTTGCCGGATCGGCGGACAAGAACGAATGGGGACACACCGGAGTCGATGTCGTTCCCGGTTCGGACGAAAACGCCTATGTCTCCATGCTTAACCGACTCTATAACATGTATGTCCGCCGGGGTATTCCTGTTTATTTCGGAGAGTTCGGTGCCGTGCGACGCGCTTCGGCTGCCGATGAGGAATTCCGTCTCTATTACTTCCGATATATATGCAAAGCCATGCGGGACAGACGCATCCCCGCACTCTATTGGGACAATGGAAACAGCAAAGGAGGCAATGACGGATTCGGCGTAATCAACCACCAGACAGGTAAATATATAGGCAACGGAGAACAAGCAGTACGCGCTATGGTTGATTCATGGGAGAACAACGATCCGAACTACACCCTGCAATCTGTTTATGAAACAGCTCCGCAATCAAGTAGAAAATAATAATAACCTTTTTTATTAACTTAACAAATTTATTCACTAATGAAAAGAATTTATTCGGTATTAGTGCTCGCTATTGTAGCACTGATGAGTCTTTCGGCTGCAGAAAGAGATTTATGGACCGGTAGTTGGAGCGTCTCATGGGATTATCCCGAAGGAGACGAACACCGCGAATGGAAACAACTGGGACAAAGCGATTTCGCCGCTATGGAAGCAGGTACAACACTCTATTTCTATTTCGAGATAGAAACAGAAGCGGCATACCACAAGTACAATTTTGACAACTACGCATGGACCGCACTGCCCGGACATGAAGCCGAGCACGATTCCGATTTCGGTTTCGGCGAAAACACCAAGGTGACTTTTGTGGTAACCCAAGACATTAAGGACGCAATCGCCGAGGGTGGTTTTGCTATCCACGGACACGGATTTGAGGTGGTTAAAGTCACTATCCTCGAGGAGGATGTTGAACCCGCAGAAGGAGTTATTTGGTCTGGAAACTGGTATGTCTCTTGGGCGCTGCCGGACGGCGACGAACACAAAGAGTGGAAAGGCATCACCCCGGACGATTTTGCCGCTTTCAATGTCAATGACACCCTTTGTCTCTCCTTGGAGATCGTGCCGACAGACGAATACCATTCCTACAAACTCGATAACTACGGATGGAACGCACTGCCCGGACAAGCACAAGTCGATATCACTGCGAATACTGAAGTGAGACTAGTTATCACGGATGAGATTAAGAATGCAGTTGCTACCGGCGGTTTTGCCCTGCACGGACACGGAATCAATATCGTACAAGCCCGCTTAGCTGCTATGGTTATGCCAACGGCTATTGAGAATATCTCCATTCGCAGCAACGATATCCGTTACAACCTCCTCGGACAACCCGTCCGTGGGAACTACAGGCTTGGCGTTCTCGCAAAACATCGTTACGGGTACGGTCGAAGACGCGGACGGTCCGCTCATCGGCGCCAGTGTGCTCGTCAAAGGGTCCACCGTCGGTACTATTACCGATATGGATGGTCAGTTCTCTATTCAAGCCAATGTAGGCGATGAACTCGAGTTCTCCTACATGGGCTACACATCTCAGACCGTCAAAGTGACCGGTAACCCTATTCACATCACCATGTCGGAAAACACCGAAGTCCTCTCAGAGGTAGTTGTTACCGCCTTAGGTATCAAACGTGACCGCAAAGCCTTGGGTTACGAGGTGGGCGAGGTCAAAGGTGAAGACCTGACCAAAGCTAAAGAGGTCAACGTAGCTAACTCGCTCGCCGGTCGTGTGGCCGGTCTGGTAGTACAGGAGACCGCAGGTGGTGCTTCCGGTTCGACGCGCGTCGTACTGCGTGGTGCCACGGAGATTACGGGTAACAACCAGCCGCTGTATGTAGTGGATGGTGTGCCGATGGATAACACGGGTTACGGTGAGGCAGGAACCGAAGGCGGTTATGACCTCGGTGACGGTATCTCGTCGATCAACCCTGATGATATCGAGTCGATGTCTGTCCTCAAAGGCCCGGCAGCTGCCGCCCTCTACGGTAGCCGTGCCAGCCACGGTGTGATCCTCATTACCACCAAGAAAGCCAATACCGGCGACGCTAAATGGGGTGTGGAGTACAACGGCTCCTTCACATTTGACAGCCAGTTGAGTAAGTGGGACAACGTACAACAGGAGTATGGTATGGGTTCGAACGGTATGTACAATATCGATGCTGTAAGCAATACCAACAAGTCCTGGGGGCCGAAAGCGGACGAAGGTCTGTTACTCCGTTACTATGACGGTCAGACCCATCCGTTTAACATCATTCCGAACAACACCGCTCATTTCTTCGATCTCGGTTTCACAGCTACCAATACAGCGGTCATCTCGATGAACACCGGTAAGACCGGTATCCGTTTTACCTATACCGATCTACGCAACAAGGATATCCTCCCGAACTCGAACATGAGCCGTAACACGCTGAATCTGCGTGCCAACACTTCCCTTGGTCCGGTGGATCTGGATTTCCATGTCAACTATGTGCATGAGGATGTGAAGAACCGTCCTGCACTCGGTGACGACAAGTCGAACGTAGGTAAGAACCTCATGACGCTCGCTACCACCTATGACCAGGCATGGCTCAAGAACTACGAGAACGAACTCGGTGAGTACCAGAACTGGAACGGTATGGATCCGTATAACGTGAACCCGTACTGGGATATCTATAAAAACAAGAACCAGTCCTACAAAGATCTGCTCCGTATGAACGGAAAGATCGTTTATACCATCATCCCGCAACTTCGCATCCAGGCAACGGTCGGTGCTGAGCTCAACCGTTTCGAGTTCTCGGACTTCAAATATCCGACCACCCCGGGTTACGAGGCAGGCCGTCTGCAGAATACCTACTGGAACAACCGTATGATCAATGCGGAGTTCCTGGGTGTCTATACGGATAGTTGGGGTGATTTCGACTTCACGGCTACGGTCGGTGCGAACGTTTATGACGTAAATAACAGAACAGTCGTCAATACCGGAACAGACATGAGTGTACGCGAGGTGATTTCCATGAACAGCTTCGAAGAGCAGTCTGTTGAGGAATCCGCTTATCGCAAACGTATTGTCTCTGTCTTCGGTTCGGTGAACCTCGGATGGCGTCATATGCTCTACCTCGACGCAACGGTTCGTGGCGATAAGTCCTCGACCCTCGCACCGGGTAAGAACATCTACGTCTATCCTTCTGTCAGCGGTTCGTGGGTGTTCTCCGAATTGATCAAATCCAACCGCAAAGTGCTGCCGTACGGTAAGTTACGTTTGAGTTGGGCAGAGGTAGGTAGCGATACCGATCCGTATCAGTTGGCATTGCGTTATTCCAAATCGCAGTTCGGCTATCCGGGTTATACCATCGGTTCTGTGTATGGCAACCTCGTGCCGAATGCTGATCTTCGTCCGACCCGCACACGTTCTATCGAAGCAGGTTTTGAGACCAAGTGGTGCAACCAGCGTATCAGCCTCGACTTCACCTTCTATCATCAGAACTCACGTGATCAGATCATCCATATGGCTACCTCTCAAGCGAGCGGTTATGAGTATCGTTTGATCAATGCCGGTGATATCTTGAATCAAGGTTTTGAGATCACCTTTGGTGCGCGTCTCGTGCAAACCAAGGACTTCAGTTGGGATCTCGGTATCAACTGGTCGAAGAATATCAACAAAGTGCTCAAGTTAGTCGAGGGAACGACGGAGTTGGAGTTGGCGAAAGCTACTTGGTGTAATGTCTATGTGGCTGCTCGCGAAGGCGAAGAGTACGGCGCTATCTGCGGCCCGGCATTCGCTCGTAACGAGGAGGGACGCATCATCGTGGATGCTGCAACCGGTCTGCCGACCTATACCAAGGAGAACAAAGTGCTCGGTAATGCACAATGGAACTGGACCGGCGGTTTGAGTACGACTTTGCGTTATAAGATGGTCAGCCTCACTGCGCTATTCGATGTGAAGGTAGGAGCAGACCTGTTCTCCATGTCCGAGCGTTCGGCATTTGAGACTGGTAAAGCCAAAGAGACCCTCGTGGGACGTGCCGAGTGGTACGCTTCCGAAGAGGCACGTCGTGCTGCAGGTGTCACCAGCGGTTGGAAAGCAACCGGTGGTTACCTTGTGGATGGTGTCATCGATAACGGAGACGGTACCTATCGCGAGAACGATATCTATGTCAACCCGGAGACTTACTGGTTGGAGGTATCGCGTAGCACACCTGAACTGTTCATCTACGATAACTCCTATATCAAGTGCCGTGAGTTGACCCTGACTTTGGATTTCCCGAAGAACTGGCTTGATAAGAAAGGTATCGTAAAGCATGTAGGTATCAGCTTCGTAGCCCGTAATCCCTTCATCGTATGGAAGAACATCAAGGATATCGATCCGGATGCCCAGTATAACACGTCCGGCCTTGGTCTGGAGTACGGTTCGCTCCCGAGCCGTCGCAGCTACGGTCTTAACTTCAATATAAAGTTCTAACCCTCTAAATCCTGTATGAATATGACAAAGAAACTTTTTATCCTGTTCGCTTTTGCGGCTGTACTCGTTTCTTGCTCCGACAAGATTTACGAGGAGATCAATACCGATCCGACCAAAACGGATCACACGAGTCCTGCACTGCAACTCACCTTTGCTGAGTTGGAGATGTACGGAGATATGAATTATGTGGACGTACATCGTCTCTATACCTATGCGTTTGTGCAACATCTCATGGGTTGCTGGAATACCGCGTACTACGGCGGTCAGCACCGTGCGGATGACCAGGAGATGGGACGTCCTTGGAATAACCTCTACCCGGGTGCTATCCGTAACCTGACGGATGCCATTAACCAGATCAAAGATGATCCGACCAAGGTAAACTACCTGGCTGCTTTGCGTATCTTCCGCGTCTATATAGGCGGCGTGTTGACGGACTACTATGGTGATATTCCTTATACCCAAGCCGGTATGGCGTCCGTCAATGGCAATTCCCAACCGGCATACGATACCCAGGAGTCTATCTACAGCTCGTTCTTTACCGAACTGAAAGAAGCTGTCAAACTGTTTGATATCCAAAAAGACCCGATCAGCAGCGATCCCCTGTTCCAAGGCGATATCGATGCATGGAAGAGTTTTGCTAACTCGCTCCGTCTGCGTTACGCTATGCGTGTATCAGAGGTCAGATCGGACTCGGCATCGATTTGGTTCAACGAAGCACTCGCAGACGGTGTGATGAACAGTGCGCTCGATAACGCATGTGTCAAACACATGAATGTCAGCTATAGTTTCGGTCAAGAGTCTTATAAAGACTTCCGCGGCAACGCGCTGTCGAAATATTTCTACGGCAATGACCCTGCGAACAACCCGACTTATATCTGCCAGACATTGTGGGAACAACTCTATAACCACAATGACCCGCGTACAACGCGTCTCTGTCGTTTCTATATCGATGACTTCATGTCCCTCTCCAGTGCGGACGGTCGAATCGACATGACCGATTCTCTCATGGCTACGGTAGCCGCTAATCCGGGAACAGACCTGATCTACATGATCGCTCCGGGTGAGTTCTCTTGGGATAACTGGCCAAGTTATACCGATATCCCGGGTAGCCCGTTGGCAAACCAGATAGCAAAGATTCAGGTGGCTCATCCGAGTTACAACCCGAATACGAATCCGCGTTGGCTGATGCCTAAACTGGCGAATAACTTCCTGCGTTCCGACAACCCGGGTGTGCTCATGACCTACGCCGAAGTGTGCTTCCTGCGTGCCGAGGCTGCTGTGAAGGGCTGGAATGGTGACAATGCCAAGGGCTACTATGAGGCAGGTATCCGTGCTGCGATGGATCTGTATTCCGACTACTACGGCTGCTCCGCTATCACGGACGGCGAGTATGCAACCTACCTCGCTCAACCGACGATCGCTTTCGGCGCTTCTGCCGACCAGCAAACGAACCAGATCAATACGCAGGCTTGGATACTCCATTTCCATAACCCCGCTGAGGCTTGGGCGAACGTACGTCGTTCGGACATTCCCAAACTGACTCCACCGGATCCGAATGGAAAGAATAAACCCGTCGACGGTGACGAGATTCCGGTTCGCTTCTGCTATCCGCTCAAGGAAGAGACGTATAACAAGGCGGAATATGATGCCGCTAAAGCACGGGTGACCGGTGAGTACAACTGGCACGCACCTCTCTGGTGGGATGTTAAATAAGAAATGTTCGTCATGACGTCATGACGTTATAACGTTATCACGAAAATAATAACCATTATGAAAACAAAGTTTTTATATTTAGCAGCTTTAGCACTGCTCGTCTCCTTCACCGCTTGTGAGAACGAGACGCCGTTTGATACCCAGACGGAAGACGATGCGCCGCAGATATTAAAGCCGTATAATGAGTCCGGTACGGGTTCGTTCACATATAGCCTCGCTAACCCCGATACGCCGCTCTTTGACTCTGTCACCGTAACGCCGTCCCGTTATACAACGGTCAACTTGTACCTCGACGGACAGAAGATATTCACCGGCACGAAGATCAACATGTGCTTCTCTGCCGGTAAGTACGCCCTCATGATCGAGGCGGTTACGACCAAAGGTAAACGTACGGAGCGTACCGGTTCGGTCACTGTCAAACCGTATCCGACCGATCCTTATGCTGCGTTACCGGCAGGAGGCAGACACCTCGTTCCCGGTATGGAGATGACGGTCGATGGAGACAATCTGGATCAAGTGGCTACGATCAAACTGACCAACGACCTCTATGGTACGGACGTGGTTTGTTCCGTAGAACCGACCTCCAAGACTGCAGCGCAACTCAAGTTTACTTTGCCCGAGACGCAGAATGGTAACTACTACATGTTCTTTGCCGATGCCGAAGGCAAGATGTACGGTTCGAACCTCGTGGGCGTGCACAATGGTGCAGTTGCTCTGGACGGATTCGGCGAGTTTGTTCCAGGAGATACATGGACCATCACGGGTGTGAACCTCCAGAACGTAGCGTCTGTCACCGTGGACGATCAGACCATCACTGAACTTACCGTCACTGCTACTTCCGTTACCCTTACAGCACCCGCAGCTGAGATAGGTGAGCACACGCTCTCGATGAAGAACAACGACGGCTCGGATGTACTCTTTATCACCGCAGACGGAACGTTTGCACAGGTCAAGACCGTTGTCAGCGAGGAGAAGAATCTCTGGGTAGGCCCGCAGTATATCCTGTGGGACGCTGATCGTGTCAAGGTAGCGAAAGAAGATATGGCACAAGTGCCGGAGAACGCAACGATTCTCATCTATTTCGAGAAACTGCCTTCAGGTCACGAAGGTTACTACGAAGGTGCAGAATATAAGGAGTACCAGGCACTCCGTATCACTACTCCTTGGTGGGACGGCTGGGACTTGGTAGGTCAGATGGATATGGGTTCAGCGCCGAGTCCTTTCACGTTCACGTATAACGCGGACTGCAAGAACAAAGTAGAGACTTGCGGTGCGATGTCGCTTGTAGGTTGGGGATTGCAAATCAACAAAATCACGTACAAATAATGGCTGTTCCCTTACGAGAAAAAATAGCATATGCTCTGGGTGATGCCGCTTCGGGCGGTATCACCTGGAAAATTATGTCCATCGCCTTCCCGATGTTCTTTACCCATGTGTTCGGCCTCACTTTCGCGGATGCGGCTGCCCTGATGCTCACGGCACGTATCTTCGATGTGTTCACCGATCCGCTCATGGGTTCCATCGCGGACCGTACAAAGACCCGTTGGGGCACCTATCGCCCCTGGCTCATCTTCGGTTCGATACCCTTCGGCATTATCTTCGCCCTGCTGCTCTTCACACCCGAACTGGGCATGACGGGCAAGCGTATATGGGCGTACGGATTCTACCTGCTGATGATGGCAGTCTATACGGCTGTGAACGTGCCCTACGGCTCGTTGCTCGGCGTGATGACCACCGACGATGATGAGAAGAACCAGTTCTCCGCCTTCCGTATGGTAGGTGCGTACGCGATGGGTTTCATCACCCTTATCATCTTCCCGTACCTGCAGAAGATGATAGGCGGCACGGAGCAACACCAGTATGCCGTATTGGGTGCTTTCTTCGGACTCGTTGCGGCAGCGATGACACTCGCTTGCGGACTCCTGACTCGCGAACGGCATAAACCCATCATAGCGGAGAAATTCAGTTTCAAGCAGTTCGCGGATCTCTTCCGCAACAAGCCGTGGGTCTATATGACCTCCGTGGCGTTCTGCACGAATTTCTTTAACGGTTTCCGCTATGCCGTAGCAGGATATATGATTACCTATTGCCTTGGCGGCGACGTGACGATCGGTCGCTTCATCATCAACTATACGATGTTCATGGCCTTCAGCGAAGTGACCTGTATGATCTTCGGTGCACTCAGCCCGGCGTTCACGCGTTGGGTCGGTTCCAAACGCATGGCATTCGTGTGGGCATCGGTCATCTGCTGCGTCTTCTCGGTAGGTTATTTCTTTATCCCGATGGACGCCGCTTATATATGGGCGATGGTGGCCGTTTCCATGCTCGCTTCGGTAGGCGCAGGACTGTACTCGCCGCTGATCTGGTCGATGTACGCAGATGTGGCGGACTATGCTACCGAGAAAAACGGAACGAGTTCCACGGGACTTATCTTCTCGTCCGGAACGATGGCGCAGAAGTTCGGAGGTGCTATCTCCGGTAGTCTCATCGCACTGCTCTTAGGCTACGCAGGACTCGTTTCCCATACCGACATGACCACCGGCGAGACCATCGTTGTTATCGTGAATGAGGAATCGGTGCGCACCATGGTATGGGCACTCTTCTCCCTCTTCCCGGCTGTCATTGCAGCCATCATGGCGCTCCTCGCCTATAAATTCCCGCTTAAAAAGTAAATCACCAATGACCAAAAACGAAGTTAATCGCGCCCTTGCGGCAGAGAATTACAAATTACCAATAGTATTCTTAGCGGTCTGCTCGCTCGTGGCGTGTCATCGCCCGAAGGAGCAGCCGATAAGAATGAACCAAGTCGGCTTCGCACCGCTGCAGGAGATGACGGCGACTATCGATGTCGATTCGCTCAACGCCGCTCCTTACGAAGTGTTCATTCTCAATGCGGCAGGTGACACAGTGTGGCGTGGAGTTGCCTCTGCAACCATGGCGAATCCTGTCTCGGGCAAGACCTGTCAGATCGTAGATTTCTCTGCCTTGGACAGTGTGGGTGAATATACACTCATCATTCCATCATTAAGCGCAGCGGCTCATTTCATCATTAAGGATCGTCCTTACAAGGAGCTGACACGTAAGGCTCTCCGTGCGTTCTATTATCAGCGCGCATCGATGGATATTGTCGAACCCTATGCCGAAGGTTATGCTCGCAAAGCCGGTCATCCGGACGATCATGTGCTCGTACATGCTTCGGCGGCCACCGATGAACGTCCCGAAGGAACGGTTATCTCCTCCCCGGGTGGTTGGTACGATGCCGGCGATTACAATAAGTACATCGTCAACTCCGGTTATACGATGGGCGTGTGGCTCATGGCGTACGAGATGAACAAAGCGTATTTCGATACCCTCAACCTCAACATCCCGGAATCCACAACCGGTAACCCGTCACCTGTAACCCCTCATGTCCCTGATATGCTCGCCGAGGCAATGTACAACATCCGCTGGATGATGACCATGCAGGATCTTGATGGTGGTGTCTATCACAAACTGACCACGCCGAACTTCGAGAAGTTCATTCGCCCCGATCAGTGCAAGCAGCAACGTTACGTCGTGCTCAAGACCACCGCGGCAACACTCGATTTTGCCGCGACCATGGCACTTGCTGCACGTGTCTATGCCCCCTACGATCCTGACTTCTGTGCACAAGCCAAAGAAGCAGCCGAGATGGCCTTCGCCTGGGCACTCGAGCACCCCGATATCTACTACAATCAGCCGGCGCTCAATGAGCAGTTCACACCTGCCATCAATACTGGTGCGTACGACGACTTCGATGTGCATGACGAGTTCTACTGGGCGGCTATCGAACTGGCTCTCCTTACCGGAGAAAATGCATATAAAATGGTTGCTACGGACCATGCCAAAGCGATCGCAGAAGCCAACGGTCAATATACCCCTGCCGTATGGGGCAACGTGGCCGAACTGGGTTACCTCGAACTCCTCATGCACTATGATGAAATCAACAATCAACAATCAACAATCAAAGATCTAACAACCGCGTTGTTAGACTATCTCCAGCCCTTCCTCGACAAAGTTGAGAACTCCGTCTTCCGTTCCCCCTACGGCAATGAGGAGTCGGATTTCTTCTGGGGTTGTAACTCCGAGGGCTGTTGCTGGCGAGGTATCGAGTGCCTCTATGCTTATCGTCTGACGGGCGAACATAAATATCTTGTCAATGCCGAGCGGTGCCTCAATTACATCCTCGGTCAGAACAGCACTGGGTACTGCTTTGTTACGGGCTTTGGTTCGCACCCTTCGTCCCATCCGCACCATCGTCTCTCTTATTCGCATCCGAAGGGCACCCATCCGGGTTTCCTTGCCGGAGGGCCAAACCCTGCACGTCAGGATGCTGAGACCGATGGCGTCAAGTATCCAAAGAACGTGACAGCAGATGAGTCCTACCTCGATAAGCAACCTTCGTATGCTACCAACGAGGTGACTATCAACTGGAACGTCACCCTCTTTGCACTCACCGCAGGTATCGATGCCCTCGAGTAGTGACAGGTTTTACGTGTAGCGCGCGCCATGTACGCGCGCTGCGCGTTCAATATTGTTATATATAGCGTGCAAAAAGAAAAAAATGAGGGTAAAAATGCATTTTTTTGCAAAAATATTTGGTCATGTCAAAAAAAAGCAGTACTTTTGCACCCGCTTTCGACCAAAAGGTTGGTAGTGCGCCTCTATAGCTCAGTTGGTAGAGCACTAGATTTGTAATCCAGCGGTCGTTGGTTCGAGTCCGA
>CADBWK010000022.1 GCA_902798385.1 uncultured Bacteroidales bacterium | reverse complement strand
CTCTACGCCGATCAAGTAGTCTAAAGGGATGTATCAGGTATATTTTAGGTATGTTTTATGTGTTTAGAATTATGAAAGTCATCTTATCAAAAATGTGTGCTTCCCTTGTGGGAACACTCGAAAGAGGTCTCGGCTACCATCTGGAGCATCGTAAAAACGGCTTCTTCTCCAAACGTGATCAGCGCGGCTCCGTCCCACCTGACGGACACCTCCGCTTCATCTTCCTCTGCGCAGAAATGGCTAAAATTGGCCTTTATATCAAGGACATTCAAGTCTCCGGCTACGAACTCGAAAAGGCGCTTGTGGAAGCTGCTTTTATTGTCTCGGCGCTCGAAGTCGATGTAGATTACGAGTATAATGCCGCCGAAGTACTACAACTCAAATCCGATTTAGGCTTATGATGAAGAATGCAATCACTCTCGAAACCCTCGCCGCTCGCCTCGAACGTGCTATACACGCAGACGTCGGCATGCAGGGATTAAAAATCCTCCTCTACGGATGGAAAATGAAGTACCACCTCATCGAAGATCATACCTTCTACAACCGCAATAAGGATGATGGAGAACCTTGGCTCTCTTTCGGCGAAGCTCTCTCTTTCTCACGGTACTGCGGGTATGATTTGACCCACGATTGAGAAAATATCATTTTTCATGTACCCCGCGAAGTCACTTTCTTGGTGGCTTCGTTTTTTTGTACTACTTTTGCACCGGATTTGAAAATTGTGCCATACTTATGAGAAAGATTTTAATCATGACAATCATCGTCACAGGCATCGTGATGGCCTCCTGCAACGTGACCCGCACAACGTGACCCGCACCATCACCACCCAGAGCCAGTACTTCCAGCGTGGTGATACGACCTGCACCATCGTCACTAAAACCATCGAGACCTACGATGCCTCGAAAAAATAGGTAAAGGACGCGCCTATTAAAAGAACGTCGTCTATTATGCCGGATGGTATCCGGCGATTGTTTAACCCAAAAACACACTTACTCACTATGGGAAAAGTTACTTATTCGGCAGGTATTGAGTACGTTTCGGGCTCTCTGTCGAAACCGAAGAAAGTGGACGGTCACAGCCACGGCGAATACCTCATCGGTACGCACCGCACCGCCCCGACCCAGAATCCCGCTTGTACGCGTCTGTACATCCGCAAGGCTGACACCTACGGACAGAAGATCAGTCAGTCGTCTCGTTCTCTGAACGCTCGTGCACGCTTCACCGCGATTCGCGAGGCAGTCGAGCTCCGCAAGACCGATCTCATGAAGATCACGCAGGACAAGGCAGCGTTCGAGGCTCAGAAGAACACCGCCGGCGGCAAGAAGACCATGAAGGCTTACCTCTGGCTCGTCTGCGGTCAGGAGTACGATGCGCAGCACAGCTAATCATCGGCTTCGGTTATCAGAAGGACACCTCCAACGAGGTGCCCTTTTTTATGCGGTGTTCTCCGCCGCTTCGCTCTGTCGATTATTTCGTTTCACTCACGGCTGTTTTTAATCCCCCAAGAAAAAAATCCCCCAAGAAAAAAAAACAAGAAAAACTTGCATTGCAAGTAATCGCACGTTTGTTATAAAAAAAAGCAAAATATTAAGCAAAAAGAAAATAAATTTGCACATGTCAAAAAAAAGCAGTACTTTTGCAGTCGGATTGTGTGCGTATGTGAGTACACATGCACACGAGCATATAAAAAAGGTATGAAAGAACTGATAGAAAAAGCGCAACATATCGTGATTTTTACGCATATGGCTCCGGACGGTGACGCGATGGGATCGAGTCTGGCGCTGTGGCATTGGCTGAAGGGGTTACGGGATGTAACCGTCATTGTGCCGAATGCGTATCCGAGTTTTCTGGCGTGGATGCCGGGGGCGGATCAGATACGGATTTACGAGAAAGAGAATGCAGCCTGCGACAAGTTGATTGCCGAAGCGGATCTGTTCATCTGCACGGACTTCAATGACCCGAAACGTATCGGACCTATGGGGGAGAAGATGTTGGCTAACCCGGCGAAGAAGATCCTCATTGACCACCATCTGAATCCGGTGGACTTCGCCGATGAGGTGCACTCCGAACCGGAAGCAAGCTCGAGTTGCGAGATCGTGTATAAACTGCTCTTCCAAGAAGAGCGTATAAACGCGGCGGAGCCGCAGTGTAAACGTGCCCATGGCACATGTTTAACGACCGATATCGCCACCTGTATCTACACGGGTTTGATGACGGATACGGGGAACTTCAGTTATAACTCGGCGCGATGCGAGATCTACGAGATCGTAGCGGAGCTTGTACGCGCGGGCGTAGAAAAGGAGAAGGTGTACGATGCGGTGTTCAACCAGTACTCGACCGACCGAATGCGTCTGACAGGCTACGCGTTGTACCGCAAGATGCGGATCTATCCGGAGCATCACCTGGCGCTTATCACGCTGGATGCCAATGAGTTGGATCGTTTCCATTACCAGCCCGGGGACTGTGAGGGCTTGGTGAACATGCCGCTGCAGATAGGCGATGTCTATTACTCGGTGTGTATGCGCGAGGAGCGCGCGAAGCCGGGTACACCCAAGTCGCGCATTCGTATCTCGTTCCGCTCGCAAGGTGACCGACCGGTGAATATATGGGCCGGCGAGGTCTTCCACGGCGGCGGACACATGAACGCCTCCGGAGGAGAGATCTTCGGAACGATCGATCAGGCAGTAGCACTTTTTGAACAAACATATTCGAAATATTTAAAGAAATGAAAAAAGCATTTTTGATTTTAGCAGCAGCGATGAGCCTCAGCGTGATGGCCGAGGAGCCGCTGATGACCATCAACGGCAAAGCCGTTAGTGCAGAGGAGTTTCTGTACATCTATGAAAAGAACAACCAAGCCGGAGCTGTCGATCCGAAGAATGTTCATCAATTTCAAACTCAAAGTGGCAGAGGCCGAGGCACAGGGCATCGACACAACGGAGAGTTTCCTCAAGGAACTGAAGGGCTACCGTGCGCAGGCTACGCCGAAGTACATGCAGGATGCAGCCGCTATGGACAGCCTGATCGAGATGAGTTGGCGTCATATGGCCAAAGACCGCCGTGCCGCACATATCGCTATCCAGTGCCCGATGAACGCAGACGATTCTACGCAGGCAGCGGCATGGGAGAAGATCAACAACGCCTATAACCGTGTTGCGGTAGGTTTCCCCGTCAAGACCAAGGGCGGCAAAGCGAAGCTCCTCAAGAAAGAGCCGTTTGACAAAGTGGCACGTGAGCTGAGCACCGACCCGAACGTACAGGAGACCGGCGGTGAGTTAGGTTGGATCACGCCGTTCCGCTATGTCTATCCGCTGGAAGAGGCTGTCTATACGACCGAAGTGGGCAAGATCAGCAAACCGTTCCGTACCCAATACGGCTGGCATATCGTGCTGGTAGAAGAAGAGCGTGACCACCTGGAGGTAAAAGCGAGTCATATCATGAAGATGGTGCCGGCAGACAGTCTGGATGCTATCAAGAAAGCGATGATCGACAGCATCGCCGGTATCGTGAACGCAGAGAACTTCGCCGAGGTAGCCAAGACCGAGTCCGATGACCGCGGCAGCAGTGCCCGTGGCGGTGAACTCGGTTGGTTCGGTAAAGGCATGATGGTGAAGCCGTTCGAGGATGCCGCTTTCGGTATGCAGGTTGGCGCTATCAGTGCACCTGTTCGCAGCCAGTACGGTTGGCACCTGATTTACAAAGAGGCAGAGCGCGGTATCCAACCGCTCGACTCGATGCGTGCGCAGATCCAACGTCAGGTACAACGCGATGAGCGTGCGAAAGAGGCAGACAAGAGCTTCCTCCGCAAGACCCGCGCCGAGTATAACCTGCCGGCAGAGATGAGTGACGAAGAGGTACGCGAGTATGCCGATGCACATCTGGAGGAGAAATATCCGGACTTGAAGAACCTCGTTCAGGAGTACCACGACGGTATTCTGCTGTTCGAGGTATCGCTGCGCGAGGTATGGGACAAAGCTGCCAAAGACACGGCAGGTCTCGAGGCGTACTTCAAAGCGAACAAAGAGAAATATCCGTGGGAGAAGATGCATTACAAGGGCTGGTTGATTCAAGCCAAAGACCAGACGAGTGCTGCCGCTGCCAAGTCTATCATCCTGGCAGCTGACAAAGACTCCGTGGAGAGCTATATCGCCAAACGTATCAATAACGACAGCGTGCAGTATGTCAAAGTACAGCACGGTCTGTGGGAAGTAGGTCGTAACAAACTCGTGGACCGTTTCGGCTTCAAGTTGCGTTATGCCTACAAGCCGAATCCGGACTATCCGGTAGTGGTTTGCGTAGGTAAGAAAATGAAAGCACCGGAGAGTTGGGAAGACGAGAAAGGCAAAGTGACCACCGATTACCAGGACTACCTGGAGGCTGAGTGGATCAAACAACTGCGCGCTAAATACCCGGTTGAGATCAACGAGAAAGTTTGGGAAAGTATAAAGAAATAATCGTTCTTGCGATATGCGCTGCGTTGGTAGCGCTCTCGTATGTGTTTGTCGTGCGTTGGGATCTAACGGACGACAAGCACTATAGTCTGAGTGCGGCTTCCAAAGCCATGCTCAAGCAGACCGATGCACCTATCGAGGTGACGTTGCTCTTAGACGGCGATCTCAATGCCGGTTTCCGCCGACTCAAGAAAGCCACGGAGGAGACCATCGAGGAGATGAGCGTCTACGCCAAAATCTCCAATCTCCAATCTTCAATCTCCAATAGAATCGCAGACTCCTTAGGCCTCTCGCCGATCATCATCCACGAGCGGGAGCAGAACGGCAAGACCGCGCAGACAACGGTTTACCCCTATGCGCTGATGTCGTACAAAGGGCGTCGGGCTGTTGTGACGCTGCTCAAGAACACCCGCGGGTTGAGCGGCGAGGAGAACCTGAACGCCAGCATCGAGCAACTCGAGTTCGCGTTCATGGAAGCGTTGCATCTGCTGCAGCAGACCGAGACGCCACGCGTGGCGATCTTAGAGGGTCACGGTGAACCCGACGAGGCACATACCTACGACCTGATGGCTGCGCTGAGTAAGTACTTCCAGATCGATCGGGGAGCGTTAACGAGTGAAGGAGTCGAGAGTCATATGCTCGACCCGTACAAAGCGATTATTATCGCGAGTCCGCAGACAGCGTTTAGTGATGCCGAGCGGTTCGTGATCGATCAGTATATCATGCGTGGCGGTGCGGTGTTATGGGCAGTGAACGGGGTGCGTTTCAGTGAGCAGGTGCTGCAGAGCGACGGCTTCACGCCGATCGTAGCACTCGATCTCGGACTTACGGAGATGTTGTTCAAGTACGGCGTGCGTGTCAACCCGGCGTTGGTGCAAGACATCCAGTGCCTGCCGATTCCGGTGAACGTAAGCAACGACCCGCAGCAGCCGAACCTGCAACCTATGCCGTGGACGTACGCACCTCTGCTGCTGACCAGTCAGGGTTCGCCTATCACACGTAACATGGGTCAGGTGATGAGTACATTCGTCAGCCCGATCGATGCCGTGGGTGGTGAAGACGGGATAGAGAAACGCGTGCTCTTAGCTACGAGTACGGCAAGTCGCGTGACCGGTACACCCGGCGAGGTGGACCTGAGCGACATGAATCCCGAAATGACGGACTTCAAGTACCAGTATGTGCCGGTAGCGGTCTCTTTGGAAGGATGCTTCGCGAGCGCTTATGCACATAGGATGGTGCCCGAAGGGGTAGAGACAGACGAAGCGATCCGTAAGACCGGCGTGAAGACGCGGCAAGTAGTGATCGGTAGCGGCAGTGTGCTGCTGAACGAGACGCAGAAAGGACAAGTGCTGCCGATGGGTTACGACCGCTACAGCGGGATGCAGTTCAGCAATCGCGATTTTGTAACGAACGCGGTACTGTGGTTGACGGACAGCGAAGGTCTGATCTCACTGCGAGAGAAGAGCGTGGCACTGCGCCTGCTCAACGACAAACGTGCACATGACAAACGCACCCAAGTGCAACTGATCAGCACCATCAGTCCCGTGGCGATCTTGGCGCTGATAGGCGGAATAGTGTGGATTATACGAAAACGAAAATATGAAAAATAAAGCATTTATACTCCTTGCTCTTTGTGCTTTGCTCTTTGTTCAGGCAAAGGCTCAGGAGTTATTGAATTATCCGCTGGATACGGTGAACGGCGAAGAGGTCTATCGTTATCAGGTGGAGAAGAGTATCGGTTTGTACCGCGTGGGCGTCAACTTCAACGTGTCCCAGAGCGAGATTGTGCGTTTGAACCCGCAGCTGCGTGAGCGCGGTCTGCATTTCGGTGAGACCTTGTTGATCCCGACCAAACGACCGGTGGTCATCTCGACCAAACCGAGAATCGTGGAGACCATCGTAAAAGAGACGAAGGTGATGGATACCGTTATTGCGCAAGACACCCTTGTCACGCCGGATACGATTGTGCCGGACACGCGCCGTGTGGTAGAGTTGGCGTTGATGCTGCCTTTCGAGAGTCAGCAGACCAAGCGCAGTGGCAATGCCGAGCGCATGATGGAAGTGTATCAAGGTGCGCTGTTAGCTTTGCGCGATCTGCATAACGACAGCACTTTATTCCGTCTGCGCGTCTATGACTCGGAGCGCAGTGAGCGTCGCGTACAGGCGCTGTGCGACAGCACGGAGTTAGACCATGTACAAGGTATCGTAGGACTGGTTTATCCTATCCAGATAGCACGCATGGCCGCTTGGTGCACCGCACATCAAGTGCCGCTGCTGCTGCCGTTCAGCGATGATATCGATCTGACCAACCAGCCGCAGGTGCTGCAGTTCAACTCGACGGACGAGCAGGAAGCAGACAGTCTGTGCGCCTGGCTGAAACAGAAAGGCGACAATGTGCATTGTGTGCTGGTGGAAGTACGTGATGCCGACTTGTCGGGGTCTATTCGCACGCTCCGCAAACGGATGAACGCTCATCAGATAGCATACACTGCCCTACCCTTGCGCGACCTGCTCAACGACAGCGCCGCCTATGCGCTGGACATCGAGAAAGAGAACGTCATCATCCTGCATAGCGACCGCTACCAGCAAGCGCGGATCGTGCTGCCGCATATCGAGTCCCTGCGAAACGTAGGTCATAACGTGCGGATCGTGAGTCAGTATGCATGGCAGAAAGAGCATATCGACCTGCCGCAAGTCTATACGTCTGTCTTCACGGCTAATACCGATCCGGAGGCGTACAACGCGCTGTGGAAAGAGACCTATGTGAACGAGCATGTGAGCGAGAGTCCGCGGTATGACCTGCTGGGCTACGACCTGATGCGCGCGATGGTGGCTTGGCTGAACGGAGAGAAAGAAATGAAAGGTTTACAATCTGACATCCGCTGGATACAAGTGAATAACGGCGGTTGGCAGAACGCATGTGTGCAAGTGAAGAGTGAGAAATAAGCGATACATATTAACCGCCTGTCTGGGTATAATAGCCTTGATCGCGAGTGCACAACCGCGGTTGCAAGTGCCGGAGTACTGGATCGGTGCGCACGGAGGCGTGACGGCCAGCACGGTGATCTTCCGACCGGAAGCACCGTACATGACGCCCATCACCAATGCATGTGTGCTGGGCGGCAACGCCGGTCTGGTGTTCCGTTTTGCAGCGCATAAGTACTGCCATTTCCAGATGGAGCTGAACTACCAGCACCGCGGATGGGCGACCGGTAATGACACCGTGCCCCGCACGTCGCATAACCTGCACTATGTCGAGCTCCCGATCCTCATGCATCTCAATTTCGGTAGCCCGGTATGCCGGTGGTTCTTTAACCTCGGTCCGCAGATCGGTTACTGCGTAAAGGATGAGAACAAGAGCATTGAGAATCGATTTAACTGGGGTCTGGCAGCCGGTACAGGTGTCTATGTGCGCACCAAGCATGCGGGCGTCTATGAGTTGGAGATCCGCTTCGACTACTCGTTCGGCGGCGTCGTAGGCACCGGAGTAACCGATAAGTACAACATGGCCAGCCCGATGGATTTGAGTATCAACTTAGGATGGTACATGCCGATCGCGCGCGGAACAGCAGCCAAGGCCAAGAAAGAGAAAGAACGTCAACGTTGGCTCAAAGAGATGGAGCGGCAACAGAAAGAACGGGAAAAAGAATATCAAATACAATAATCATATGAAAACCAATTACGAAGTGCGTTATGCCTCTAACCCGAGGGACGCAAAAAGTTATGACACCGCACGTCTCCGTCAGGATTTCCTTTTCGAGAACGTGTTTGTCAAGAACGAAGTGAACATGATCTATTCGATGTACGACCGCATGATCGTAGGCGGTGCGATGCCGGTAGGTGAGACCCTGCTGCTCGAAGCCATCGATCCGCTCAAGGCGCCGTATTTCCTCACCCGCCGCGAGATGGGTATCTTCAACGTGGGCGGTAAAGGTCGTGTGATAGCAGGCGATGAGGTGTTTGAACTCGATTACAAAGAAGCGCTGTACCTCGGTCGCGGAGACAGAGAGGTGAAGTTCGAGAGCATCGATGCCAACAAGCCGGCGTTGTTCTACTTCAACTCGACTACCGCACACTGTGCCTATCCGAACAAAAAAGTGACGAAAGCCGATGCCGTCGTAGCCCACATGGGAAGCCTCGAGATGAGCAACGAGCGCGATATCAACAAGATGCTCGTCAACCAGGTGCTGCCGACCTGTCAACTGCAAATGGGTATGACCGAACTCAACACGGGTAGCGTATGGAACACCATGCCGGCGCACGTTCACAGCCGTCGTATGGAGGCGTACTTCTATTTTGAGGTACCCGAAGAGCAGGCGGTGTGCCACTTCATGGGCGAGGTAGAAGAGACGCGTCACATCTGGATGAAAGGCAACCAAGCCGTGCTGTCGCCGGAGTGGTCGATCCACTCGGCTGCTGCGACCCATAACTATACCTTCATCTGGGGTATGGGCGGCGAGAACCTCGACTACGGCGATCAAGATTTCAGTAAAATCACCGATCTGAAGTAATATGACGTATCTGATTATTCGGTTGGCGACTTTAGGCAATGTGGCGATGACGGTTCCCGTGATTGCCTCGCTGAGTAAGCGCTATCCGAATGATCGGTTCATCATAGCGAGCAAGAAAGACCTGGCGGCGATGTTCGCGTCCATGCCGAATGTAGAGTTTCGGGAGGTGGACAACCACTTGGGTTGGAAAGGTGTGTTTGCCATCTGGCGGGCATGGCGTGACGAAGTGGATGCAGTGATCGACCTGCAGGACTTACCCCGAACACGGCTCTTTGACTGGTTGATGCGATTGAGCGGCAAGCGAGTGACGAAGGTACGGTACGGACGTTTTCACAAACATCTGATCACCAAATTCGGTATCTGGAAGAAGGCCCTACCCTCGGAGTTCGATCGCTACGCCGATGCGTTCCGCAGAGCGGGATTGGAGACCGATGACCGGTTTAACGCGATCCCCAAGAACACCGCCGCAGCCAAGAAAGTGATCGAACGTTTCGGAGAGAAAGACGGTCGATGGATAGGTTTGGCGCCCTTTGCCAAGAGCAAGTCGAACATGCTACCCTACCGCGTAACCAAAGAGATCATCGAGCGGCTGACCGAAGACAAGAAGACCCGCGTGTTCCTTTTCGGAGCAGGAAAAATCGAATGCGAAATGCTGCGACAATGGTCCACGGTCTTCCCGAATACGACGAGTGTAGCAGGGCAACTGAAGCTGAAAGACGAATTGGAATTGATGCGGATGTTGGACGTGATGATCTGCATGGATAGCGCGAATCAACACCTGTCGAGTCTGGTGGGGCTGCGCGCGATCAGCGTCTGGTGCGCCACGCATCCGATGATCGGTTTTGCGGGTTGGAAGCAGAACCCCGACGATATCATCCAACGGCATGACTTGCGATGCCGGCCGTGCACCTGTCACGGCATCAATCACTGCCGGTACGGTAACTACGCCTGCCGACAGATAGAAGCAGAAACAATAGTAAAACAGATATGAGTAAAGTTATTTCATTAGCAAACCAAAAAGGAGGTGTCGGCAAAACGACCACTTCCATCAACTTGGCGGCGGCACTGGCCAAGCTGGGCAAGCACGTGCTGCTCGTCGATGCCGATCCGCAGGCGAACACCTCGTCCGGTCTGGGCGTGGAGATCCGCGAGTTGGACAACACGATATACGAGTGCCTCGTGAACGGCGTTGATCCGCATTCGGCGATCGTTCACACGAAAACCAAAAACCTGGACATGATGCCGAGTCATATCGACTTGGTAGGAGCAGAGATCGAGATGCTGAATATGGATCATCGCGAGCAGCTGCTGAAAAACATCCTGACGCAGGTGCGCGACGAGTACGACTATATCCTGATCGACTGCAGTCCTTCTCTGGGTCTTATCACGGTCAACGCCCTGACAGCCAGCGACAGCGTCATCATTCCCGTACAATGCGAGTTCTTTGCGTTGGAAGGCATCGCCAAACTGCTGAACACGATCAAGATCATCAAATCGAAACTGAACCCGGCATTGAAGATAGAGGGCTTCCTGTTGACGATGTTTGACAACCGTCTGAGGCTGAGCAATCAGGTATACGAAGAGGTAAAACGTCACTTCGGCGACCTGGTGTTTAACACCGTTATCGCACGAAACGTACGCCTCAGCGAGGCTCCTTCGCACGGTGTGTCGGTACTCGAATACGACTCCAGCTCACGGGGAGCTAAGAACTACACAGCTTTGGCCAAAGAACTAATTGCACGAAACAAATGAAAAAGATGACAGGACTTGGACGAGGTCTCGATGCGTTAATCGACACCTCGCACGTAGATACCAACGGCGGTAGCTCGATCTCGGAGATTGAGCTCAACGCCATAGTAGCCAATCCCGATCAGCCGCGCAGAACGTTTGATGAGGAAGCGTTGCAGGAGTTAGCGGACTCGATTCGCGAGCACGGTGTGATATCGCCTATCACGCTGCGTGACAACGGCGATGGCACCTATATGATCATCGCCGGTGAGCGTCGTTTCCGCGCGAGTAAGATAGCCGGTCTGGAGCGTATCCCGGCATATATCCGCACCGCCAAGGACGAGCAGGTGATGGAATGGGCTCTCATTGAGAACATCCAGCGTGAGGACTTGGATGCCATCGAGATCGCTTTGGCATACCAACGTCTGATGGACGAATACGACCTGACGCAAGAGCGCATGGCGGAGCGCGTGGGCAAGAAACGCGCCACAGTAGCCAACTACCTGCGTCTGCTCAAACTGCCGGCAGAGATCCAGGTGGGCATCAAAGAGAAGAAGATCGAGATGGGTCATGCCCGCGCTATCTTGGCGACGCCTTTTGCGGAACGTCAGTTAGCCCTGTACCAGCGCATCGTACGCGAGGGACTCTCGGTGCGTAAGGTGGAGGAGTTGGCGCAAGCAGACAAGGCGGAAGTGACCCGCCCAAAAGAGAAAACCGCCAATCCCTATGCGGGCTTGGAGAAAGAACTGAGCCGGACAAGCGGGCTGAAAGTGAAGATCTCCGGCGGCAAAGTGACCATCGCCTTCAATAACGACGAGGAATTGGAACATATAGCACAACGACTGCGTTGAGACGTTGGATCATCATAGTATTACTGAGCGTGTTCTCGTTGCCGATGTGGGCACACGAGCCGGATAGCGTCTATTTCCACAAGCCGGACCCCATCAAGGCCGTTTGGCTGGGTGCCATCGTACCCGGCGCAGGACAGATATATAACAAGTCCTACTGGAAACTTCCGATCGTGTACGGAGCGTTCATGGGCTGCGGATATGCCATCACGTGGACCAACAACCGCTACACAGGCTACAAGTCAGCCTATCTGGATCTGTATAACGACATCCAGGCAGGGACGGTGAGCGAAGATCCGAGCAAGAGTTATATCGCCGTCATTCCAGAGGGCTATACCTTGGAGCGAGTCGGCGGACAAGACCGATGGATGAATACGCTCAAGAACCAGCAGAACATCTATCGGCGCTATCGGGACTATTCCATCCTGGCGACCGTCATCGTGTACGCCCTGAGCCTGATCGATGCATATGTCGATGCGCAGTTATTCGACTTTGACATATCGCCCGACTTGACGCTCAACGTAGAACCACAGATTTATCAAGACCTACAGCACCAACAAAGTGCGGAGCTTAAATTAGCAATACAATTTTGAAAAAGATTCTTTTACTGATAGTATGTTTGGCTACGCTGAATGCGTATGCCGAAGAAGTGACACAGGACAGTATTGACAACCCGGAAGTCATCGGTCAATTAGACAGCATGGCGATCGACAGTCTCGTTCTCCTGGACAGTCTGGAGCTGGCGGAGGACACGATCGTGCCTGTTCGTCCGTTCTATGAGTCATGGAACGACAGTAACCTGACGGACATCGAGATGCGGGCGCTGGACTGGAGCCTGCGGTGGTTGGACACGACCGACTGCGTCGTGACCCATGACACCACTACCCTGCCCGACTCGGTCTATAAGGCTCGCTTGCAAGCGCTACCCTGCGTGATCGAGTTGCCTTACAACGAGCGCGTACGCGCGTTCATATTACGCTACGTGAAGCGCAGCCCGAAGCAGGTGGCACGCATGATGCGGATGAGCGAGTATTACTTCCCGCTCTTCGAGGAGGTGTTAGGTCGTTATGACTTGCCTTACGAACTCAAGTACCTGCCGATCATCGAGTCGGCGCTCAACCCGATGGCGCGGTCACATGTCGGCGCGGCGGGTTTATGGCAGTTTATGCCGGCGACGGGTAAGTTGTTCGGATTGGAAGTCAACTCCTTAGTGGACGAGCGTATGGATCCGCTCAAATCCACCGAAGCGGCCTGCCGGTTCTTAGGCAGCATGTATGCCATCTATCATGATTGGAACCTCGTCATCGCTGCCTATAACTGCGGTGCAGGAAACGTGAACAAGGCCATCCGCAGAGCCAATGGCAAGCGCGATTTCTGGTCGATCTATCCCTTCCTGCCCCGCGAGACACGTAATTACGTGCCTATCTTCATTGCCGCCAATTACGCGATGAACTACGGTCAGGAGCACGGTATCTGCAAAGCACCTATCGAGGATAAAACCCTGGTGACGGACACTATCCGTACGAATCAGCGTATGCACTTGCAACAGGTAAGTGCCAACCTGGACATCAAGATGGAAGAGCTACGACGTCTCAACCCCCAGTACTCGCGCGACATCCTGCCCGGTGGAAGCACTTATACGCTCTGCCTACCGGCGGACAAAGTGGGACCGTTCATCGATATGCAAGACTCGATCATCGCCTACAAAGCCGACAGCCTGATCAACAACCGCCGCGCGGAGATAGATATGGCCAAAGTGACCTCTATCAGCGGGGCATATCGCGTGAACGGCGTGACATATTATACGATCAAGAGAGGCGACACTTTAGGCGGCATCGCGAAGAAATTCCATTGTTCGGTCAAGCAACTCAAGCACTGGAACGGACTCAAGAACGACAATATCCGCGAAGGCAAAAAACTGAAGATCTGTAAGTAACTGAAATAATCGTGCCCCTTGTGGGCTAAGAATACTGACATCTGAATGCTGACTACTGACAAAATATATTTTTCGCTCCGTGAGACGGAGACCGAAACCGGTGTTCCGGCCTCTACGCTGCGCTTCTGGGAGCGGGAGTTTGAGCAACTCGCCCCGCGTAAGGACGGGCATGGGAACCGCTACTACACGCGGGAGGATCAGGAGCTGATCAAACGCATCAAGTACATCCGCGATGAGCTCAAGATCACGCGCATAGAGGCCATCCGCAAGGAGTTGAAGGGAAACGAAAAGAAATCCGATGAACGTCAAGCCGCCTTAGAGATCCTTCAGCGCGTTCGCGAGGAGTTATGTGAAATTCGCAAAATGATAAAACAATGAAGATAGATTGGAAGAAAATTGCCCCGTATCTGGTGGCGTTAGTAGTGTTTATCGGCTTTGCCGTATTGTACTGCAGTCCTATTTTGGAGGGCAAAGTTATCCATGCAGGAGATACCTTAAATTGGCTAGGAGCTGCCCATCAGACCCAAGAATATCGGGCTCAGACAGGAGAATCGTGCTGGTGGACAAATTCTATGTTCAGCGGAATGCCCACCTACCAAATTGACCCGCCTATTCCCTCGCATAAGCTAGCACATGCCGACATTCGCAAGGTGCTGCATTTCGGTTTAGATGAAACGACGGCGGGTATTATCTTTGGCTACTTCTTAGGCTTCTTTATTTTGCTCTTGTGTTTTGGCGTCAATCCATGGTTGAGCATAGCCGGCTCACTGGCGATGGGTTTAAGTTCCTATTTCTTTATCATTATCCCCGCCGGACACGTAACAAAAGCAGTTGCACTTGGTTTTCTCCCCGCATTAGTAGGAGGAATGCACTTGGTTTTTAAGCAGAAATACGGTTTAGGTATTCCTATCTTGCTGATTTTCGGAATCACGAGTATCACATTTCACCCGCAGATGACCTATTATATTGCGATGCTCATCGGCGTAATGGCTATCGCTGAAATCGCCATCCTGATAAAAGATACCGAATGGAAAAAACTTGGTATAAGTTTGGCTATTTGTATCGGATGCCTTACACTCGTGGCCGGATCTAAAATTTGCTACCTAAAACTCAATACTGAATACGTTAAAGAAACCATGCGTGGCGGACATAGCGAACTGACGCAAAAGACCGGAGAAGAACCGAAGGAAAATGCGCCTCAAAACAAGAAAGCAGGTCTGAACATTAAATATGCTACCGATTGGAGTTATGGCAAAGGCGAAACGATGACTCTTTTAATCCCCAACTGGGAAGGCGGAGCCAGCGGATATAATGTGGGTAAGGACTCGCAACTCTGCAAGACAATGCGTAGCCAGGGCGTTCCCAAACGCGATGCAGAAGCCTTCTGTCAACATGCGCCCACCTATCGTGGAGAGAAAGCGTTTACCTCCGGTGCCATATATGTCGGTGCAGTCGTCTGCTTCCTCTTCGTGCTCGGTCTGCTGATAGTTCCGGGCGCATATAAATGGGCATTGCTTTTTGCTACGCTCATGTCGATCTTCCTCGCTTGGGGCAAAAACATGATGTGGCTCACGGAACTCTTCTTCAATTATTTCCCGATGTACAATAAGTTCCGCGCCGTAGAATCGATACTCGTCGTCGCAGAGATCACGATGCCGCTCCTGGGCTTCATGGGGCTGCAGAAAATCATCAACGGCGAGGTAGAATGGAAGAAACTGCGCACCGACCTGTTTATCGCAGGAGGACTGACCGCAGGACTTTGCTTGTTTGGTGCACTCTTTGCCGGTTCCTTCGACATGACGAGCTCTTATGACGCACAATGGAAAGCACAAGTGCCGGCATGGCTCTACGATGCAATTCTTGATGAACGCGCCGCGATGCTGAAAGCCGACGCATGGCGTTCGCTGCTCTTTGTAGTACTGGGTTTTGCGTTGACCTATTGGTATACATGGAGTCAATTCAAAAATCAAAAATCACAAATCACAAATACAATATTATACGCTGGCTTAGCCGTGTTAATATTGGCCGATATGGTGCCTGTCGACAAGCGGTTCTTCAATGACGATAATTTCGTAAAGCCCAAGGACAACGAGGCATACTTCAAGATGCAACCTTGGGAAGAGCAGATCCTCCAAGATAAGAGCCTGGACTATCGTGTGCTGAACCTCAATACGAACACCTTCAACGACGCGCGAACCAGTTATCGACTGAAGTCCATCGGAGGCTACTCGGCAGCCAAGCTACGTCGCTACCAGGACTTGATTGACGAGCATATATCGAAGATGAACTGGAGCGTACTGAACATGCTCAACACGAAGTATATTATCACGAAGCAAGGCGTTTATCCGAATCCGGATGCGATGGGCAATGCATGGTTCGTCAACTCAGTGCTGTTTGTTCCGACGCCGGATGATGAGAGTACCGCACTCAACGCCATCGACATCCGTACAACTGCTGTAGCGGATGAGAAATTCCGCGAGGTATTGACTTGCGAAGCGCACCCGAGCGAAACGGACGAGATCGTCTTGACGGAATTCACACCAAATAGACTGACATATACGGCCTATACAGCCGCTGAACGGGTAGCCGTATTCTCAGAAATCTACTATCCGCACGGATGGCATTTATATATTGATGGTAAAGAGGCTCCGATCGGCCGCGTCAACTATGTGCTCCGCGCCGCAGTCATTCCTACCGGAGAGCATACCATTATGATGGAATTTATACCTGATGCATTAAAGTGGGATAAACTCGGTTATACACTGGTCATCCTTGCGATACTCCTTTCCCTCGGATGTATCGGTCTCAGCCTACGATATTATTTCGCTTCGCGTAAAAACGAAGCAAAGGCGTAGCCAACTTCGGGCAAGAGATGCAGAGACGGATAACCATCTGTACAGCTTTATTCTTCTGCAAGTAACTATTCTTTTTATAGTCAGGCACTTCGGCAAGGAGTGCCTGATATATTTCTGTGAATACTTCTTTGCGCGGTTCCAACGCATTGACCACGTAGTTCACCAACGAAGAGATATAACCTTTCTTGATATACAGAAAGTCCAACTCAGGCTTAAACTCCTCATATACACCTTGCGCCTTGGCATAGGCCATTAGTTTCGAGAATACCATCAAGCGTTTCTTATATTTCACGCTATCCTTTGTCGTGCAGACTGAACCCGGACGAATAAGATAGTGATAGAACGGAGCATCTACACGTGCAACAGAATCAGCGGTCATCAGCGCGCATGCCAAGAAGAAACTATCGTCCGCACTGCGGTCTTCCGGATAACGGATAGCGCGTTTCTCTATCAACTCCCGCTTATATAGGAAGGTCCAGAAATAACTAACATAATGCGTCAGGAAGAACGCGCGTTTCTCATGCGTAAAAGCACCCTCTGCCACATCAGGATTCGAGAGAATCTCCGAAGGAGTACTATCTAAATAGTCCTTGCTTGCCTGACACATGCATAGGTCTGTACCGCCTTGCTCTTTCGCGCGATTGTACATCCGCTCAAACATGTCCGGCTCAATCCAATCGTCCGAATCTACAAATGCGATATACTCACCTTTTGCTTCGGGGATGGCAAAATTACGCGCCATGCCGGCACCTAAGTTATGTTCTGGAGTCAAGATGCGGAACTGTTTCTCCCGCGGATGACCTTTAATGGTCTGCTTAAGCAATTCGATACTATTGTCCGGACCATGATCGTCTACAAAGAGGAACTCGATCTCATTCAGCGTTTGCGCCAAGAGAGACTCTGTACACTTGATAATATACTCTGCCACGCCGTACACGGGCAGTATCACAGATACTTTTATCATAGATTTTCGAGTAGTGTTTTCCATTGTTTGGCTATATTTTCACGTGAGAAACGCTGCACATCCTTTTGCGCATTTGCAGCCATCTCAGCACGCAAGGTATCATTATTCATCAGTTCCTTCAGCACACATACGTATTCATCGATAGCATTATTCGGAACAATATAACCGTTTCTATCTGACTGAATAATATCATGCACAGAACTAAAACTGTCAAAAGCGATTGGCACACAACCGCATTGTTGTGCTTCAACTAAGGTCATTGGGAAGCCTTCACATGCTGAGGTCATTATAAAAATTCCTGCTTTTCGATAATAAGGCAACGGATCTTGCAGACCTTCAAATGCCACTTTGTGCAGACCCCATCGATGAACCAACTGCTTATAGTAATCCAAATCCTCTCCGTATCCCACGATGCGCAATATCCAATCCGGTTCACAGATCTTCTTCCATATTCGCAAAGCGGTCTTTATTCGTTTGGGGCGTTCGTCCATACGAGCAACTATTAAAACCTCCTTTTGCTTTTGCTCCTCAGCCTCTACGCCTTCAGGGAAAGACAACATATTATTCACCACCGTGTAACGAGACTCATCTCCATCTACAAAATGGTTATATTGTGAAATGTAGCCCTTTGATAAAACAACCACTTTATCTGCACATAGATAAGGCATCTTATACTTCTTCACCACCAATTTCTCTGCTGCACGCGGAGCAACTCTGTATAACGTCTGAATCAGTAATTGTCGCAGAGCCGCTTTTTTGTTTTGACCATGACATAAGCGATTGAATAGAACACCCAAATCCAATGGTCTAAACTCCGCCCCCGGCATCTGATGGAAGACAAAGACTAACGGCGTTTTGCATTGATCAGCTGCCTTGCGTAATATAGGCATCAGATTGTTAACTCGTATCACGGAACCTTGCACAACAATAACATCTATTCTCTCGCGAGAAATATAATCTACTACTTGTTGCACATCATTATCAGCCCGTAAGCGCTCCTTACGAACAAAGACCTCCTCTACATTTGCCTCAACTTGAACGTCCTCTGTATAAAGAGAATAGGACTGAATACCATAAATATCCCGCAGCGCTTCTACTATAGAATACGTCACGCGCTCTATTCCTCCAATAAGAGGACAAACATTTCTATGTGTTACGAAGAGTATCTTCATTTCTCGTCTAAAAATGTTATAGTTGCCAAATGTGTCACTCGCTTATCTTCGGGCGGAATCTGCATATAGTCGCCATATAATGTACACAAAAATTCATCTGTATTATTTGGGGCCATAAATGTATGTCCTTCGAATTGAATCTCACGAACTGGAAATATCACATCTTTGTGCACAAACAATTTAGAGATATATCCATATTGTCTGCCGAACATAGTTGATTTTCTAATCTTCGTCCACAAACGACATAGGCAAATTGCCAGATACGCGAAAGGATAACAGATATAACCTAAAAACTTCTCAATAAAACGTTCACTATAGTTATTGACGCCCCTTATACATCGAACATATACAAAATCTAAAGGATCTCTTAACCATTTAGGGACAGATGGTTCTACAAAAAATATATCTATGTAAATTCCCCGCTCTTTCACCATATGAGAATGAGGTTCATCGAAGATCGAATTCTTATCTCGAACTTTCGCAATTGATAAGGGATAATTTTTCTCTGTAGTCCAATCTTGACAGCACAAACTTTGGGGTAACTCCTCTTGCAACACCGCACGCATACGTGGCCAATCCTCTCTACGGATACATATATCCAAATCATCGTCCCAAGGAATGAAACCACCATGACGTACAGCACCTAACAATGTACCTGAATCCAAGAAATATTCTATCTTATGCCTACGACATATTTTATCTACTTCTATGAGTGTATCTAACATGCGCAATTGTGCTTTACGCAATGTAGAACCATCTGGATTATATTTTGAAAAATCTTCAGTCATTAGTTAATTTCTCATATATTTTGCTTGCAAATAAAACATCGTGTAACCCAAGACCGACATTATATGCAATTATACGTTGCTCATCATTATCACGCCCTATTACTTTTCCTAATAATACTTCGCTTAATTCATTAAATTCTTTGAATTGCGAAAAATACTTAAATCCTTCCACATGCCCTTTATCATCTGCATACACATGATCAAAGAATAAGTCACAATTCTGGAAGCCTCGCGTATGAATCGGCACGAGCAATATACCTTCCGGATACTTTGTGTCATCTGCACAGAATAAGTTTGGCATCTCTGTTACCGCTGATACTAACACATCACAATTCTCCAACAATTGTTCATTGGTATCTACTATTATAAAGTTATAATTCGCTTTCTCCCACTTCGAAGCAAATCGCTCTGCCTGATCTTTGTAACGTTTCAAACGCATTGTATATTGTTTATCATCAGGTAATATTGCTTGCAGACATGCCATTGTCGCATCAGCTGTACTACCTAAGCCAATAAAAGAATATATAGATGCATCGCTCTTCTGCAATGTGTCTATTGCTAATGCAGCCACAGCTCCAGTACGCATTTGAGTTATCCAATCCGCATCCATTAGCGTAAGGAGTTCACCCGTTGAAGCTTTATAAAGAAGCAATTCACTTTTAAGAGCAGGCTTACGTCCGCTGATACGAGATACGATTTTGACGCCAAATCTATCATACTCCAGAGGTAACAAACAGGGCATTGATGTAAAAAAATCGATGCCTTGGGGATGCACACTCTTTTTGGGTGGTAATTGAGCGTCATACTTCATCTTGAATGACTGACATATCCAAGCTACACACTCTAGGGGAGAAATCCCTAATGTCTTTATTTCATTATCCGAAATATATTTCATATCCTTATCTTTTCTTCTGCAAATTTTAAATCACTCTCGTCATCTATCTCATACCACTGCAATCCCTCTACACATAGCACTTTCATAGGCTGTATACGTTGTGAGATATCCAATAATTCGTATTCATACCCAAGTTTCGGTTTCTCTTCCACAATAGCCGCATACTCACGACACATCGTACGATAGAAATCGTTGGTCAGTTTATGAATACCCACTAACTCTCCGCTATAGTGCAGCGCATTCGGATCTGTTGAACAATTTGTCAGCACTCCTTTCTCGTCCATCTCCACATAATACTGGTCTTGGAACTTCATTACCAGAGTGATGAGCATCGTACTCTCATGCGGACAATCCAACAAGCACTCAATAGCGCGTTTCTCAAACACCAGATCCGACTCCAACAATAGAAAATCCTCATCTCCAATCCGCTCACGACAGTTCCAAAGCGTGTACATGCTATTCGTCTCTGCAAAGCGCGGACTGAAACAGCACTCCACCTGCGGATACTGCGCTTGCAGCGCCTCATAATACTCCTTATGATATCCTGTGCCAATGATAATACGCTCTATTCCGCAAGCAATCAACGTCTCGATACTACGTACCACCATCGCCTTACCCTTAAAAGGGATAAAACCCTTCGGCATCAACTCGGTACGTTCGCCAAAACGCGTCCCCATACCCGCTGCCATTATTACTGCGGTCTTAATCATAACTAATTCCGAAATTATCTAACGCTTTTTTGAACACTTCAAAGAACGCCTCTATATCCGGTTCATCAATCGCGCCCAATGCACAAAGTCTGAACGTATTCGACGTACTGATCTTACCCGGATAGATGGTAAATCCATGCTCAAAACAATAGTCATGCACTTTCTCAAAATTCCAATTCGGATCATCCGGATACTTAACCGAGACCACCAACCCCGACTCAATCTTCGGATCAATGACGGTCTCCAGACCTAATTTATCTATCCCGCGATGAATCGCCTCATATACCCGATGGTGCCTTGCGAACTTCGCTTCTTCTCCTTCTGCGAAATACTCTTTCAATGCCTGAATCGTCGCATATATCGTCTGCACTGGAGGCGTGAAATGCATCTCTCCCGTCTTCTCGAAATACTCGTATTGCAAATACAAGTTCGTGTAGTACGAACGTGTCGGATAGTTCTTCGATGCACGGATAATATCTTCGCGACCAATAATAAAGGACAGACCCGACATCGCCATCAGTCCCTTTTGCGCCGAAGCCATGCAGAAATCCACATTGTCCTTAATCACATCTAACGGAATCATGCCTAACGACGACGTGGTGTCACTCACAAATATCGCACCGTACTTATGCGCCAACGCTCCTATCTCCCGAATCGGATTAAGGACGCCCGTTCCCGTCTCGTGATGGCAGCAATATACCATCGCAATATCATCATTCTCCTGCAATGTTTTCTCTACCAATGCCAAATCCGGTTGCTCATAAACCGAAGATTTCAAGTCGATATGCGGTAGATGGTACATCTGACAAACTTCCACAGCACGAGTGTTATACGCGCCGTTGTTCACCACCAGCACCTTCTTTCCTTCTGGCAGTAATGAATTCAGGCAGATGTCAATATTAATCGTTCCGGATCCACAGAACAACACAGCCGTGTACTGGTCTTCCGGAGCATGAACCACTTTCAGCAAGTCGCTTCGCAACCCTTTCATCAATCCCGCAAACTCTTTCTCACGAGGACAGATATCTGGCACTACCTGCGCCATCTTCACCGTATCCGTCGTTGTTGCAGGTCCCGGGTTAAGTAAGATATTACGTTTTATTTGCATAACTCTTTCATTAAAGCTTCTTTATTCTCAATCGGTGTCGTCGTAGGTCTTCCTAAATCTTTCCGATTTCCCTTATGCACATTCACATTTATCAGGCTCACACCATCAATCACCGCGCAATTCACATGATTCATCGCGCACATCAGCGACATCTGCGAATCGACGCTTATCACATCCGCATAACCGACTGCTTTTGCCAACGCCTCCACATCAATCTTCTGCCCCACCGTAGGTTGTCCACCAACAGAGTCATGTGCTCCATTATTAAACACAATATGCACAAGGTTCGTTGGGTTATAGTCTCCGATAATCGCCATGCCTCCCATGTGCATGAGTAGTGCCCCATCGCCATCAAAAACCACTACCCTTCTCTTCTGTTTCTGCAAAGCGATGCCTAAAGCAATCTGACTCGCGTGCCCCATGCTGCCTACCGTCAAGAAATCATGTGCATGACCTTGCCCTTTCGCCTCTCGATACTCAAACAGTTCCCGACTGATCATACCCGTTGTGGACACCACAATATCATCCTCACGCAACTTGTCTACCACGATCTTAATCGCTTCCTCTCTGCCCAACTCCCAATCTGAAGCCATCTGATTCTGCAATTGATATTCCTCAAACGTTCCTTTCCGAACAATCAGCGCATAGATGCCGTTTGTCTCGCTTATCACACGTAATGCCTCATCTGTCTGCGTCTCCCAATTCTCATCCAATACCGCATATTGGATTCCCATCGTCTCTAACAACGAAAGTGTTACCTTGCCTTGCTTCACGTGTTGCGGTTCATCATGCACTCCGGGCTCTCCGCGCCAACCTATTACTAATAGCAACGGCATCTTATACACGTCCGCATCCATCAGACTTAGCAACGGATTTACCGCATTGCCCTCACCCGAGTTCTGCATGTACACGCAACCCGTCTTGCCTGTCGCCAAATGGTAACCTGCCGCCAACGCGACAGCTCCGCCTTCGTTCGCCGCAATGATATTGTTCTCACGCGCAATACTATCTGTAATATACGCGCACAAGTTCTTCAGCAACGAATCAGGTACGCCGGCAAAAAACTCCACGCCTTCTTTGCGCAATCGTTCTATGAAGTCCTTTGGATTGATCATTGTTTGGTTCCTGGTATAAGAGTCAATATCTCCTTAATCGGCATGCAGTATTCCTCACTTGCCTCTTTGCAACGACCATGCTCCAAGATGCTCTCTGCACAATGTACCATAGCCGGATAAGCCGAACGCAACAGATGGTTCGCATAGATCACGATGTTCACACCCCACTCCGCAAACTCATCCTCCGTGATATGATTGAACGTCGTAGGCACCACTACTATCGGCGTATGACTGTCTCTCTCGCGGAAACGCAAACAGAACTGGTGGATATCTTCTCCGTCCTTGTTTCGCGAATGAATCATAATACCATCCGCACCGGCTGCGACATAGGCAGATGCACGTTCCAGCGCATCCTCTACCGGCTTACCGGCAATCAGACTCTCTATTCGCGCAATAATCATGAAATCATGTGTCACCTGTGCTGCCTTACCTATCCGGATCTTATCGCAGAATCCATCAATCGTGTCTTGCGTCTGCTTCGCTTCCGTACCAAACAACGAATTCTGCTTCAGTCCCACTTTATCCTCAATAATTACAGCAGATATACCCAACCGCTCTAATGTTTTGACCATGAACGGGAAGTGTTCGGGTTTGCCTCCGGTGTCTCCATCAAAAATCACTGGCTTGGTAGTAACCTCCAGCGTATCGTTCAGGTCATGTAGACGGGTTGTCAAATCCACAGCTTCGATATCAGGTTTACCCTTACTCGTCGAGTCCGTCAAACTGGATGCCCACATTCCGTCAAACTCCAGTTTCTTATCGTCCTTCTGTACAGAGGTATTCTCAATAATTAGTCCTGTCAAACCGCTATGACTCTCCAAGATTCGCACAATCGGCTTAGCCGTAATCAATCTACGCAACGTCTTCATACGTGCTTGTGGCGTCGTTCCCATTTTCGCAAACTCCTCAGCCAAACCGGTGGACGAAATACCCTTTGTGTAAGGAATCTCAATCACTTCTCCGCCTAATTCCTTCATTACCTGGTATACTTCTTCGCGGAGGTATTTATTCGACCCTTCTTTCCAATCATCTCCGTGAATGATATAGTCTGGCTTGTATTTCCGTAAGTTAGGCACATAGCTCCAATCATCTTGAGGAACTACCTTTGCCACACCTTGGATATGTTCTACAACGTTCTTACGCTGCTCATACGTCAGATACGGTAGCCTTTTGTGAGTAGCGATAGCTTTGTCCGTAAACAAACCTATCATCACATCTCCATGCTTTGTTCCTTCAGAGATGATATTAATCAGCCCCGGATGCATTATGTCGGCAATCATGCCAAGATATACAATTTTATTTCTACTCATATCTCTTATTTTTTTCTTTGTCCTTTGTCCCGGCATCTTATGCCGGCTCTATGTCTATTATGCGGGATGTCTGAGGTGACCCCAAAAAGTTGGACGGATTATTAAATCTAATTGACTTGATTTTGAAAGTGAGTTCGGTATTGTACTGGGCTCATTTTCAATCTTAGTTT
>CADBWK010000021.1 GCA_902798385.1 uncultured Bacteroidales bacterium | reverse complement strand
ATGGTCGAACTTGAAGTTGTCGCCCCACTTACAATACTTTTTGTCAGGGATCCAGCCGTTGCCGGCATAGATGGTTCCCGCTGCACATACCAGTGCAAGGAGAAGAGTAGATAATCGTTTCATTGTATAACTATTTTAGGGATTTACTTTTGTCAGTTGCAGTCCTGTGGCGACTACGTACTCGCCTGCATTGAGCTGAGCCGTAGCGGTGCCGGTGTAGATATTCTCACCGCTTTCGAGGCGGAAGGAATACTTAGTGGCGTCTGCTTCGGGCAACAGTGCCACATAGACCTCCGTCAAATCACCGGAAGGGGAAATGGCGAGGGGGGCATTACCTTCTTCTGCTGTGCTTTTTTTGTCCGGTGTCACTGCTACCGTGCAGGGTGTGCCCTGCGTCACAGTTACTCTCGCCGTCCCCGGGTAAGTGTTGGCATACGTGCCGTCGCCGTAACTGATACTAAGCGAGGTTATCGTGAGGGGTTGATTACTTTCGTCCACAAAAGAGAACTTGCACACCGTCAGCAGGTTCTGCATCTCTGCCAACTCCGCATTAGCCACTGTGGGTGTCACCTCGGTTATCGTGGCGATACCGTAGCTATGGTGATACGTGCTGGCTATTTTGCCCAGCGTGCCGTCCTGCCCGGTAAGGGAAATAGAGTATGTAGCATTAAGCGGACTGCCACTGACAGTAATAGCAGGGGCAGTAGCCTTCGGATAGACAAGCAGCAACTGGTCTCCCAAATCACACCACACTTTGTCGTTGCTCGCGAACGAAGCGATGCGTGCATCCCTGTCCGCCACCAATACGCCGTCGAGGTAAACAGGGTCTGTGGATCCGGAGGGTGTATAGGTCGCGTGGCTCATATTGCGGAAGGAAATCTCGTCGCCTTTGCTCCAGATAGCATCGAGCACATCCCCGTTCTCCGTGATAGTAGCCTGCGGGAGATGTCTGACGGCTGAAGGCAGATGGCTGACGGCTTGCTGCGTCACAATCAGCGTGCGGGGCTTGAGTTCCGCCTGCTGCTTGGGCTGATCGGGGTTGTTGTTGGTGCTGCACGCCGTGCCAAGGAACAGCAAGGACGAGCAGACCGCGCCTGCCAGCCATACAAAAGTCTGGGTAAATCCGCCGCCGGTGTTTTGTTTGTAACCGGTGATTTGCGCTTGAATACCTCCGCTGGCGCAGAGCATCTGCTGCGGTGTGGTTGCCACGGTCTCTATGCGTGACTGAGTGTAGATTTTCTTCATTATTTATGTAATTATCAATATATACCCGCGTAGCAGTTTTCAATTTGTGAGACGCGTCTCACTTTACAATTTTTCCAGACGTGTTTGGAATATTATATTAATACTTGCCAGTAGCCTTCCTTACGGCCATCTACACGGCGGATGATGCCTTGCTTTTGCAGTTTGCTAGTATGTTGCAGCACGTTGGATTCGGATGTTTGTACGACAACAGCAATCTCCGGAATAGTGATCTGCGGGTTGTTGCGCATTAACTCGACTATCTTTCCTGCAGTTTTTCCGAGTTTCTTTCCTATAGTTTTTCCTACAGGCTTTCCTATAGTTTTTGCATCCGTTTCCTGACTTGCCACAAACGCATCAATCTCGGCTTGCAGGTTGGTATTATGCAGACGCAACATGACATTCGGGAAGATGGATTCGTCCTGCTGGTCACGTGTGTCATTGAGCGCTTGGATATACTCCGCTTTCTGCTCTTTGAGCACTTTGGTCGGGATAAGGCCAAACTCAAACTGAAGCATGTTCATCACCAGACGCGACATGCGTCCGTTGCCGTCCGCCCATGGATGGATAGTCACCAAGCGGTAGTGCGCGACGAATGAAAGCCTATAGGCAGCAAGGATATCTTTCTTTGGCAATGCAGCGCGTTCGCTATTGAGCCATCGGCAGAAGTCCGACAAAGCTTGCGGCACTTTCTCATGTGCCAAGTAACTGCGTCCGCCGAAGCCCGCGGTCACATTGAGTTTGCGCAACTCTCCTTCTGCGGAGGAGAAAGAACCCAAAGGAGTGTTATACGGGCCACCTGTGTTTCTCATTACGATAGCAGACAGACGGCAGAGCATATCTACGCTATAGGGAGTGTGTTGCTCCGCAAATTTTTGTGCCTCCTCGTACGCCGCTTTGAGATCAAGGTTCATCATCTGCTCTTGCAGCGTGCGTCCGGGAGCTGTTATACCCTCATCAAAAAGGAGTTGGTTCTCAATCTCCGTGACGGTAGAACCCTCGATGGCAGTCGAGTGCGTAATGATAGAATACAAGTAGAATTTCTTGTAGTCTATCTGTTGGTCGATGCCCAAGGCTCGGTAGCGTTCTATGGTTTGCAGTATATCAGCCATGTTTGAACTATTTAGCGGTTGTTTGACCTTGCACACAAATTGCGTGCAAAGGTACAAAAAAATTTTGATATATGCAAGCTTTTAACCACTTATTCTTATTTTTTGCGCCAGAAACGCACCACTTATTCCATTCTCATCGACCTCGGTGCAATCGCCACATCGCGGTCAGGGCGAACAAACGTGACAGAAAGAGGAAGGGTAGAATTAGTAGGGATGGCTATTTATCCGAACAGCAGCCAGGCGATCAGGTAACCGATGCCGATGGAGACAAAAGTGGTGATGAAGCCGGCGAGTTGGAAGGAATGGTTGATGACAAACTTACCGATGCGGGTGGTACCTGTCCGGTCAAAACCGATAGCGGCAACCTCCGTCGGGTAGTTGGGCAGGAAGAAATAGCCGTTGACAGCCGGGAAGAGGGCGAGCAGTATATGCGGCGGCACGCCAAGCGCCAAGCCGACAGGGTACAAGGTCTTCGCCGTGGCTGCCTGCGAGAAGAGCATGATGCTGAATAGGAACAGCGGTATCGCGAACAGGATCGGCCATGACGTGAAGATACCTGCCACGGAGCCCATGATGACCTCTTGGTTACCGAGGAAGAAGGTGCTACCCATCCACGCCACACCGAAGATCGACACCATGGCGTTCATACCGGACGCGAACACATTGCCTTTCACCGCATCGCGCACGTCCGCCTTGCCCACAAACAGGATCAAGGCGGCGATGGACATCATGATGATCTCGATGATATAGTTCATGTTCATCGGTTCGCCATGAAAACTCGGTCGCATAGCAGGTATAGAGCCGAAGAGTACCACCAGCACTACGCCCAGCAGGAACGCCAATACCGCCCACATAGCGCGCGGGTTATGTTCCGCCTTTTCTTCCTGAACGGCTTCTGCCTCGGGGTCAATCAGTCCCTCACGCACACGGCGTTGGTACTCGGGGTCTTGCTCCAGCGGTTTGCCGACGAAGTTCTGCACGAGCGCCGCCACAAAGATCGCGATGAGCGAAGCCGGCACGGTGATGATCATGATCTCCTTGATACCTATCCCAGCCCCACCGAGCATGGTCTGGGACAAGATAGCCGCCGTAGCCGCCGACACCGGCGAACCCGTGATACCGAGCGATGCAGCAATCGTAGCGACACTGAGTGGACGCTCCGGTCGCACTTTCTCCTTGTAGGCTATCTCCGAGATGATCGGCAACAGCGCATAACAGGTATGAGCCGTGCCTGCCAGGAAACAGAACAGCCACGTCACAAACGGTGCGTAAAACGTAATACGGCTCGGATGACGCTTAAGGAGTTTGGCGGCTATGCTCACCATGTAATCCAATCCGCCGGCGGCTTGCAGCGCCGCGGAGGCGGTGATGACGGACACGATGATCAGCATCACATCAACGGGTATCACTCCGGGCTCCAGACCGAAGCAGAACACGAGGATGAACACGCCTACCATGCCGTAGATACCGAGGCCGATAGACCCTACTTTCGCGCCGATGAAGATCATCGCCAGCACGACCAGCAATTGCGCTATAATCAGAAACGTTGCCATATTATTTTTTTTGTATCCCGGCGGGAAACCAATCCCGCCGAGCTAAATTAACCGTTTGAACTCTGTATGCTGATCTTCTTTCATCCTTGCACCATCTCGGGTGCAAAGTTACACAAAAATTTTGACATATGCAAATTTTTCGTTTGAATATTTGCGTATGTTGGATTTTTTTTGTACCTTTGCGCCGCAAACACAACACGCGCACGGAATGAATGTGCGAAGTAACTACTATGAAACGAATTGTATTGGCACTCATTTGTGCCGCATGTATGACATCAATGGAAGCAAAAACAATCGTGGCATATTTTTCTGCCACGGGTACTACGAAAGCCGCTGCAGAAAGGCTTGCCAAGCAGCACGATGCCCGTCTGTGGGAGATCGAACCGGCACAACCTTATACGGCTGCCGATCTCGATTGGAGAAACGACAAGTCCCGTTCGTCGCTGGAGATGAACGATCCTGAAGAGCGCCCGGCAATCAAACAATGTACGGACGTAATGCCGTACGACACCGTATATGTCGGTTTTCCGATCTGGTGGGGAATCTGCCCGCGTATCATCAACTCTTGGCTCGACAACAACTTGCCGCAGTTGGAAGGTAAGACGATGATTCCGTTTGCTACCAGCGGTAGCAGCGGCATCGAAGAGGCTGAGGCTTACCTCAAAAAGACCTATCCGACGCTGAAATGGAAGAAAGGATTATTATTAAACAAACGATAAATTATGGCAACCATTTATGATTTCAAAGTCCTCTCCAATAGAGGCAAAGAGGTGAACTTAGCTGACTATAAAGGTCAGGTCGTTCTTGTTGTTAATACCGCCAGCAAGTGTGGTTTCACGCCGCAGTACGATGGTCTGGAGGCGCTGTACAAGAAATACAAAGACCGCGGTTTTGTGATTCTCGGTTTCCCTTGCGACCAGTTCGCTAACCAGGAGCCGGGCAGCGATGAGCAGATCGAGGAGTTCTGCCGTCTGAATCACGGTGTAACCTTCCCCTTGATGGCGAAGAGTGACGTGAACGGCGCAAATGCGAATCCGGTGTTTGAGTATCTCAAGTCGCAAGCTCCGACGGAGGAGTATAAGGGGCTGAAAGCCAAGGCAGCACACGCCATGCTCAAGCGCATCAGCAAGAGTGTGGAGAAAGAGAGCGATATCCTGTGGAACTTCACGAAGTTCCTTATCTCCAAGGACGGAAAGACGATTAAGCGCTATGCGCCGGTGGTGGAACCGAAAGACTTTGAAAAAGACATCGAAGCGATGCTTTGATATGGCGATAGGTAGATGAAACCATACAAAGCCATTTTCCTAGACTGGGACGATACGATAGGTGATTGGAAGACTGCGGAACATAAGGCGCTGCAGGATATCTATGCTACGTATCGGTTGGATCGGTTGTACCCCGCTTTTGAGGACTACTTGAACACGTACAAACCCTACAATCTGGAGTTGTGGGGCATGTACGGGCGCGGCGAAGTGACCAAGGAGTGGTTGCAGTTGCAGCGATTCCTGAAGCCGATAGAGGGGTTACCGGTTACGGGTGAAGGGTTACAGGAGTTAGCGCACAAGATGGGGGCAGAGTTCTTGCGGCTGACCAACAAGTATTTCTGCCTGTTGCCTGACGCGGAGGAAGTAGTGAAGTATTTGGCGAGTAAATACCCGCTCACCATTATCAGCAACGGTTTCAAAGAGGTGCAGTATTATAAGTTCGAGCACTCGGGCATGGCAAAATACTTCACCCACCTGCTTATCAGCGAAGAGGTGGGGATTAACAAACCGCAACCGGGAATCTTCCAAATAGCGTTAGAGCGTAACGGTGTCACAGCCGACGAGGTCGTTATGGTTGGCGACAGTTATTGGTCCGACATCGCCGGCGCCAAAGCGGCAGGTATCGACCAGATCTGGATAAAGGATGAAAGGGTGAAAGGATTAGAGGATGAAGGGTTGACAGCCACCTATATGATATCCCACTTGGCTGATGTAATGAAAATAGTATGAAACAATTTTTCGTCTGCGCAGTGTTGATGCAGGAACAATAGAAAGGAGCGCTTCGGCGCTTCTTTTTTGTGAAAAACTTGCATATATCAAAAAAAAGCAGTAACTTTGCACCGGAAACGACGCAAGAACAAAGAACATTACCAATGAGAACCGAACGAGAGAAAATGTTAGCAGGCGAGGTGTATGATGCCTGTGATGCGGAGTTACTGAAGGACTTGAATGCCGTCAAGGTGCTATGTCAGCAGTACAACAACCTGCTGCCGACCGATTTTGCGGCGCGGAATGAGATGTTGCAAAATATGCTCGGACAGGCAGACGAAGATACCTTTATCAACCAGCCGTTTTACTGCGATTACGGCAAGCATATCCGTGTCGGTAAGCGGTTCTTTGCCAATTTCGGGTTGACGATTCTCGACGAGGCATACGTCACCATAGGCGATGACTGCTTCATGGGTCCGCACGTGCAGATTTATTGCGCGTGCCACAGTACGAACCCGTCGGAGCGCAATACGCGCCGAGAATGGGCCAAGCCCGTGACAATAGGCAACAGCGTGTGGATTGGCGGCAACGTGACCATCCTGCCCGGCGTCACCATCGGCGATAACTGCACCATCGGAGCCGGATCGGTTGTCACGCACGACATTCCTGCTAACTCTATCGCCGCCGGCAATCCGTGCAAAGTGATTAAGATTTTTGCAGGCGAATAATAAAGCAAATGAGACAACTTATGAACATAAAAACATTAAAACTCTTTTCGTTTATTTACGTGTTACTTACATTGACTCAACACGTACATGGAGAAATACAATCTACTATTCCTATTATCCAATTACAATATGAGACATTGAGTAGAGACACTTTTTCCGATGCTCGTTTTGCACTGATAGAAGATGGTGACACGTTGAACTTGCCGGCTCAAATCCGGCATCGTGGAGCATCTTCTGCGTACTACCAAAAAAATTCATTTGCCATAAAACTTCTGGATAATAATGAGCAGAAATTGGACACTTCCTTATTAGGTATGCGTTCGGACAACTATTGGATTTTAGACGCCATGGCGGTGGATAAAGCCCGTATGAGGAATAGGGTAGCTATGGATTTGTGGCTTGAATTTTCTACCAAACCCTATTATGTGGATTTAGAGCCTAAAATGTGTAATGGTTACAACGGAAAATTCGTAGAGGTTTATGTTAATGGGGATTACAACGGGCTTTATTGCTTAATGGAGCGGGTTGACCGCAAACAATTAAAATTAAAGAAACTGAAAGGAAATACGCTCAATGGTGTATTGTACAAGTCTGTCAATTGGGAAGGAAGGTTCTTTAAGGCGATAACTCCGTATGATAATGATTCTGCTACTTGGATGAGATATGAATATCAATATCCGGATATAGAAGACAATCTTATCAATTGGAAGCCGCTATATGATGCTATGCTTTATGTAGACACCGCTTCTGCAGAAGAATTTGCAGAGGGAGCGTCCATGAAATACGACATTCCGGTATTTATGGATTATTATTTATTTACGTGCCTTTTGTCAGCAAGAGACAGCAGAGGGAAAAATCTATTTCTCAGTTATTATAACGTGAATCAGAATTCCAAGTTACTGATCACTCCGTGGGATCTTGACCATTCGTTCGGCAGGATGTATAATTCCGGCGAAGAAAGCGCAACTACGGCTTTTGCATGGAATGATCAGCCGTATTTGAGGTTTAAGAGTGAGATTCCGCAATATGATTCGCTCCTTATTCAAAGGTACGCTTATTTGCGAGAAAATGCCTTCTCTTATACTTCATTAAGTCAACGGTTTGATGCTTATTTTGATTTATTTGAGCAAACCGGAGCAGATGCCCGAGAAATGGAGAGATGGAGCGGTGTGGACGGAATTACACTCAATTTCGCGGAAGAAAAAGCCTATATAGACACATGGCTTGATCAAAGGTTGGCATATACCGATTCGCTATTTGCGTATCATTCCGCAGAATCTTCGTTTGAGAACACTTTTTCCGAGCAATATTCATCCCGCAAAGTGATCCGTGACGGTCAGATCTTCATCGTTCGCGGAGATAAAACATATACTCTCCAAGGTCAAGAAGTAAAGTGACCAATTACCATTTCGCTAAAGAAAAAATAAGTAACTATAGTCACGCCTATGCCGGTTATTAGACCGTTGCACCGTAAATGGTTTTATGCAGCCATCTGCCGACTCCGCTCACGTCTATAGCCAGACATCGTCCGCTTCAGACGATTGGTCCGACTTCGCCGATGCAGATATATTCATGGATAATATGAATTGGTGAACCTATTTTTTGCACAAAATTCATAAAAATTCCTGCATATGCTTGCGTATGTCATTTTTTTTGTGTAACTTTGCAGCCAAAAGTTGCAAAGACAACTAAACAGGATAACAAAACTATGGCTAATACGCTGAACGTACAAGGAACAGAGATCACAATCATCAAAGTTCATGCAGAAGATTATATCTGCTTGACGGACATGTTAAAGGCAAAGGATGGTGATTTCTTTGTTACCGATTGGCTGCGTAACCGAAACACTTTGGAGTATATCGGCATCTGGGAGAAAGTTAACAACCCCGATTTTAATTATGGCGAATTCGCCACAATTAGAAATAATGCTGGTCTTAGAATGTTGAAAGCAAGCGTATATTGAAAGGATAAATAATACCTTCCCCTCTGTAAGACGTTAAAGATGGAGAAAGACAGGCTCGTAGTGCTTTGAGAGTTCAAAACTAAAAGAAGGCCGAGATACCATAACCTAATCTTAAAATCGTACATTTTTTGTGCGATTTTTTTTCTTTTCTGCGAAAATGGTAGATATTTAGCGAATTTGTATTTGTGTATATCAAGAAAATGTCGTACCTTTGCACAAAATTTCAAATGATCAAATACGAAAATGAGTAAATATAAAAATATGAAAGTAGTTGTTATTTCTACGAGTCTCCGTGCGGGATCGAACAGTCACGCTCTGGCGGAGCAGTTTGCGGAAGGAGCCAAGAGTGCGGGGCATGATGTAGAATTGATCTCGCTTCGCGGCAAAGAGATTAAGTTCTGTATTGGTTGTCTCAAATGTCAGGAGACAGGTGCGTGTGTGTTCAAGGACGACGTGCCGGCAATCATGGAGAGCGTGCTCAACGCCGATGTGGTCTGCTGGGCGACGCCGATTTATTACTATGAGATGTCGGGTCAGATGAAGACGCTTATCGACCGTATGAACGCCATGTATCCGAAGGATTACAAGTTCCGCGACATCTATCTGCTGACCACGGCAGCCGAGGACGAGGAGTTTACACCCAAACGCGCCGAAAGCGGCCTGCAAGGATGGATTGATTGTTATGAGAAGTGCTCTCTGAAGGCCCATCTCTTCTGCGGCGGTGTGAATGACCCGAAGGAGATAGCCGGCAATACCAAACTGCAAGAGGCATACGAATTAGGCAAGAATATATAAAAAAATATGACCTTCGACACTACTAACATGTGCAGCCATTTGCAGCGGAAATTATTTGCCCCGGATGGTGAATACCGCGCTATCCGTGAGCAGATAGAGAGTGATCCGTCGCTAACAGCCGTAGTCCGTTCGCGGCAGTTGCACATCTATCGTGATGGCAAAAAGATACTGGTACTCGCCGGCAAGTCAGCGCCAAAAATCATACGAGAAGATAAACTGAACGAGTTAGTAAATGTACATTGACGAATATAGAGAATACTGTCTTTCGTTAGGCACAGACGTAGAAGAGAAACTGCCGTTTGTGAAGTTCAAGAACGGCGAAGGAGTCCTGGCCTTATATGTGTGCGGACACATGTTCGCGTTCTTCGATTGCAACGACTATCATGTCATCTCACTCAAGTGTCAGCCGGAGCGGATAGACGAGCTGAAGGCGCAATATGATTGTATCGGCAATCCGTACAACGAGTCGCCGAGATATTGGATTGGCATAGACCCTAATACCGCACCGGACGATTTGCTGCGCGACCTGACGCGCAATTCATACGAAATAGTCAAAGCCAAATATAGTAAAAAGAAATTATGATGCTCAAACACATCTATTTAGCAGGAGGATGTTTCTGGGGGACAGAGCATTTCTTCAAGCAGATTGACGGAGTGGTCGAGACCGAAGTGGGTTTTGCGAACGGTCATACGGATAATCCTACCTACGAACAGGTCTATACCGATACGACCGGCTATGCCGAGACCGTGCATGTCGTCTATGATCCGGACAAAGTGAGTCTGGAGTTCCTGCTGCGCATGTTCTTTGTAACCATCGATCCGACGAGCCTGAATAAGCAAGGACACGATGAAGGCACACGTTACCGCACGGGTATCTATTACACGGACGCGGAGGATCTGCCGACGATAGAGAAAGTTTATGCGGAGGAGCAAAGCAAGTATCAGCAGCCGTTAGTAGTAGAAAAACTGCCTTTGCGCAATTTCTACTCCGCAGACGAATACCACCAAGACTATCTGGACAAACATCCGGATGGTTACTGTCACCTGCCGAAAGCCTTATTTGACTTCGCTAGAAAAGCAAAATGACAATATGGAAATAGTTGATCTGCTGGAATATAGCGAACGGACACAACTAAGGGCGTGGTTCGAATGTAATGCAGCATCGCAAAAGTGCTGTTGGATCGCTATGTACCGGGGCAAGAAGAAACCGGAAGGCGCGTGTCTGCCGTATTTGGACGTCGTGGAAGAATCACTCTGTTTCGGTTGGATTGACTCGACGCTCAAACGCCTACCAGACGGTCGATTGGCACAACGCCTGTCGCCGCGGCAGAAACGCAGCCATTGGACAGAACTGAATAAACAACGCTGTGCTGACCTGGAGGCCCGCGGTCTGATGACCGACCTCGGTCGTGCAGCCTTACAAAAAGCAAAATAATATGAGAAAACTATTCTTCCTTGCATTAGCGGCAACCGATTGCTAGGCAAGCGTAATCAGACACTCTGGGCATCGTTCCTAGTCGAAGCAGGCGGTCGCAAGGTCTATATAGGCGGTGACGGAGGTTATGACAAGCGTTTTGCTGAGATACGCGAACGCTTCGGAGTCGTGGATCTGGCGCTCTTGGAAAACGGTCAGTACAATGCCAATTGGAAATATATCCACACCACGCCCGAAGACCTTGAAAAAGTCATCTTAGATCTCCAAGCCAAGCAGGTCTTCACCGTCCACCATGACAAGTTCGCCCTTTCAATCCATCCGTGGAACGAACCGGACAGCGTGGCACATGACATAGCCACGAAACATAATGTCAACCTGTTGGATGCCCCGATAGGAACAGTAGTAAAATTCTAACCATTATGACGCTCTGTAAAAGAGATGTATACCACAATTACCAACCATATAGAACTTGACCGCGAGCAGCGGAGTGTGCGTAAGGACGGACAGGAGATTCACCTGACAGGACTGGAGTATGGCCTGCTGGAGTATCTTTCTGCTCACCCGAATCGGATCTGTTCGCGGCAGATGTTGTTAGACCACGTGTGGGGAGACCGTTTTCAGTACGACACCGGTACGATTGACGTACATCTCAATGCCTTGCGGCGCAAGTTAGGCTGGGGTAAGAAAGAACCGATAGAGACCCTTCGAGGAATAGGTTTTATCTTTCATGTAGAGCAGAAAATCACTCACTATACTATTGACTTACAGGCGTTTCTAACGGAGTGGCTGCGTAGCCGCGAGACGGAGATCAGCGCCAAAGGGCTCGTTTCGCAGATCTATCTGACACCCTTTGTGAATGAGATCACCATTGAACCGAAGGCCTTGCGGCAGATGTTAGACAGCGTGCTAACGGCTTTGCTGCCGAGCGCACAACCGGGTGTGCTGCGGCTGAGTTCCAAACTGACTATGCAATATTTTATTCTCTCGCTGGACCTGAACGGAACCATCAATGAGTTGCGCATCCCTATTTATGGGGAATTTGATGCTTCTTAAGAAAATCTTAAGTAAAGTTTAAGAAAAATGTAGTACCTTTGCGCCGCAATTTGATTTATATGCGAGTAAAGATACTTTTTATATGTTTATTGATTGCGTGCGGCATGTGCGCGCAGGTGAGTGAAGGCATCGAGAAGAACAAGGTCTATCAGGGTTTCTCCGGCGGGATGATGCTGCATACCGGCTATTTGTTCGGTCAGGACAATAATGCGCCCAAGACTGCAGACGGACGTTTATGCAGCCCGCAAGGGGCGTTATTCGGTATTGGCGGAGCCTTGCGTGTGCATCTATGGAAACATCTGCGGACGGGTTTTGAAGGTTTTGTGAGTACGATGCCGAATGGTATGACCGATTGTAAGGATGTGCTGAAAAACGGCAGTTATATGCGTGTGGGTTGCGGTGGTGTGCTGGCAGATTGTTGCTGGCGATTAGACAAGGCATGGCCGTATATCGGCGGCGTCATCGGTGGCGGATCGATGAAAGGGCTCTATATCTTGGAAGGCGACCAGAACAGCTGGACACAGGATGCCAACAGTACGTTCCATAAGCAGTCTTTCTTCTATGTCACGCCATACGTAGGCTGCGATTATTGCTTGACGCGCAAGGTACATATCACGTTCCGTTTGGATTGGATGTTAGCGATTCATCAGCGCGAACTATGTATGCCAACCGGTCCGCGTCTCTATTTTGGATTTATGTTCTGTCACTAATATGAATTACGAAGGAATTTTATTGGGCGCAGGTGCGTTCCTGTGTATCGGACTTTTTCACCCGCTGGTCATCAAGGCGGAGTACTATTTCGGAGTCAAGTCCTGGTGGGCGTTTTTGATTGTCGGCATCCTGGCTGCAGCAGGCTCGTTATTCGTGGAGAATACGTATATCTCTATCTTCTTGGGTATCTTTGCCTTCTCTGCATTCTGGGGAATAGGCGAAGTGTTCCATCAACGTGAGCGTGTCCGCAAAGGATGGTTCCCGATGAACCCCAAACGCAAAAACGAGTATTAAAAAATAACAGCAAAAGCAAAAAAATCCCGTATATTCTTGCGTATATGGGATTTTTTCTGTACTTTTGCACGCAAAACGTGCAATGACATGAAACGAGATTATTCTAAATGGTGTAGCGTGGCGCTGATAACCGCTATCTACGTGCTCGCGGGCGTCGCCGGTTGGTTATTGTTTGAAGGCTTAGCCGCTAATCCCCTAACCGCTAATCCCCTCATCCGTTTATTTTTAGCCGACGTGTTGGCAACGATTGTCGTATGGGCATTCGGTTTGCTTTACGAGAACGTGTCGGTCTATGATCCTTATTGGAGTGTCTTTCCGCCGGTCGCTTTTTTACTTTGGGCATTCTATACCGGTGTATGGTCGCTTCCGGTCATTCTATTGCTTATCGCTTCATGGTACTGGGGCTGGCGACTGACGCGCAACTGGGTTATCACGTTCAAGGGAATCGGTCATGAAGACTGGCGTTATACGAAGTATCGCAGCCAACATCCTTTGGTCTTTCATACCATCAATCTCTTCGGTTTGAACATGATGCCGACATTGGTGGTGTTCGCAGCTATGCTGCCCGGACTAAAACTATTTGAATCACCAATTACCAATGACCAATCACCAATTAGCATAGTTTTGCTATGCTTCGGCTGCATCGTTTGTATCGCATCTGCTACCATCCAATTGATTGCAGACAAACAGAGCCACGATTTCCGCGCTGCTCATCCGGGTAAAGTGTGCAATGTGGGACTTTGGAAGCATGGTCGCCATCCTAATTATTTCGGAGAGATTCAGTTCTGGTGGGGTATATGGATCATGTACGCCTCGTTAAACGGCATCGATATGTTTATCGGCGGTGCAATCGCCATGACGGCACTCTTCCTTGGGATTAGTATTCCGCTGATGGAAAAACGTCAACTCGCCAACAAACCCGATTATGCCGAGTACCGCCAACAAACGCGAATGTTAATATAAACAACAAAAGTTACTCGCATACCAGTGGAGATAGAATGAACGCGATCTTTATTGTACTACCGATCCTGACGCTCTTGATGTTCGACTTGGGCTTAACCCTCAAGCCGCAGGATTTCAAACTCATCGCTCAACGCCCGAAGCCGGTGATTGCGGGCTTGGTAGGGCAGATTATATTACTGCCGCTCATAGCGTGGTTCATCATCCAAATTCTTTCGACTTTTGACTTTCGACTATCAGCTCTCTTCATCATCGGCATCATGTTGGTAGCATGTAGTCCCGGAGGTAGTTCGAGTAATGTGTTCTCGATGTTGGCGAAAGGCGATGTGGCGCTTTCCGTGACGCTGACGGCATGCAGTAGTATCATCACGCTATTTACCTTACCCCTTATCATGGCGTGGGTGACGGCAAGCGTAGGCGAAGCAACGGATATTTATCTGCCGATCGGTAATCTGCTGATCCAAAACATCGTACTGATGGTCGTACCGATCGCTATCGGATTCATCGTCAATATCTTCCGCGAACAAGCAGCTGCAAAGATTCACAACGTGCTCAAGCGTATCGCTATGCCTGCGCTGATCCTGTTGGTAACGGTCTTTTTCTTCCAACACAAACAGACGATTGTAGAAGAATTCGCGTCTTTAGGTCTGACCATGACCATACTGATATTGGCTACAACAGGCTGTGGCGCGTTGCTTAGTTGGCTCTTACATCTGACCACCAAAGAACGTCGTACATTAGTCATAGAGATAGGTATGCAGAATGCCGCACAAGCGATCACGATTGCCTGTAGCCCGCTTATCTTCAATAACGAGATTATAGCCATTCCTGCTATTATCTACGCCCTGATGATGAACCTTATCCTTTTGGCGTACGTAGGAATAACCAAAATACAGAAATAGCAATGAACAAAAAAGCGGTACTTTTGCAGCGCAAAATCAAAAAATACAGCGAGGTTTTACGTTCTATTTATCCGAGAAGATGTACTCGTACACCTTGACGGAATAGAGTTTGCCGTTGGGTAAGTAGTTGTACTGCTTGGCTTTGGTGCCGTTCTCGTTCCATTCGTATTTTTTGATACGGACGGGACGATTGCGGTCGTTATACTCTACTTCCTCGATTACCTTACCGGTCACGTCATCGTACTTACTGGTGACGCGCATACATATCCAGCGTGTCCGTATCGTAGTACATCGTGTCGTAGGTGGCAATCCGCTTGCCGTCTATCTCTTGTATATAGTAATCTGCCTTGGCAGCCTCTAAGATAAGCGGCAGAACCGCCATCGGCACCGCGTATTTGGTGTCGATACGGTTCATCAACTTCACACTCTCCATCTGCGCCAGACTAATCGGCTCAAAGGATTGCAGTATATCCGCTATCGCTCTCATATCAAAAGATAATAAATGATCACGCCTACAATCGCTATCTGCGCAATCAATATAGCCGGAACGCCCCAGGTGAATTTGCGATGCTGCGTCTTGTGATGCCAGGCTTTCATGCCCAATAACGCACCTATACTGCCTCCGAACGCGGCCCACCAGAGCAAGGTCGATTCCTCAATGCGCCATTTGGACCGCTTGGCTTTCCATTTGTCTATACCATACACGAAGAAAGTCACGATATTGATGGCCGCCCAATAGATCAGAATACCATAAAGCCAGTTCATTCGGTTTCCGTCTCGTGCGTTAATGCTGCGAGGCCAACAAAATGCGCATCACATTGGAAGGTTGCCCGTCGGGGGTGAAGGCACCCATGTCGTAACTGCCCCATCCGAGCGGGATGTACTCTGCCGGTCGCCATCCGCCATATACTTCGGGTTCCCAATAAAAGATGCCGGCACAGGAGTCTATCTTCGTGATACGGTCGATGAAATCCGCCATCACGATCTCAGACTCGGAATCGTTGGCGAACATACCCACTTCGGCAATCATCACCGGGCAATGCCAATCGCGAATAAGACGCTTGATATTCTCTTCCGCGAGTTCATTCATCTCTTGCCAACTCTTACCGCCGTTCCATGCACTCATCATCGGGTAATGACTCAGACCGATCATATCCCATTTACCGCCGTTGGCCTGCATCGACTCCCAGAACCAATCGCGGCGCTCATAGGCATTATCTACATGCACGATGACCGTGATATCGGGAAAAGCTTCTTTGGCCGCCTTGTAGCCCATCGCTGTAAAGCCGGCGTACTCTTTCCAATTGCCCGCTGCGCCTTTCACCTGCCCCATCGGCCACAGCATGCCGTTCGGGGTCTCGTTGCCGATCTGTATCCATTCGGGTTTGACACCTTCCTCTTTGAGTGCATAGAGCACATCGAGCGTATGTTCGCGGACGGCTTCGAGCATCGTTTGGTAGTCATAGGACTGCCATGCGGCAGGGATGGTCTGATGACTCGGGTCGGCAAAGAAATCCGAGTAATGGATATCGATCATGATGCGTTGTCCGGCTTTGGCAGCACGCTTGGCGAGATAAAGCATATCTTCTTTGTTACTCCAACCCGTGCTATGGTTCACCCATACGCGCAGACGCACGGCGTTCATACCCATACCTCGCATCAACTCGATACAGTCTTCGTTTTGACCGAAAGACACGCCGTCATGCTCCATCTCGCTGAGCCAACTGATGTCTGCTCCTTTCGCCCATGAGCCCCGCGGACTATCGGTCTTGTGATAACAAGCGGTCAAAGTAATGACCGCCAGAGTAAGGATGATGAGTCTTTTCATTGCGGTATAGTTTTGCTATTAATACACCTGCGCCACGATCCAATTGACGAGTCGTTTGGGCAGCAGACGGTCCAGGAAGCATAAGACCTGATACTGGAATCCACCGATATACTGCGGCGCAGGACAACGACGGGTAGCAATATAGTACAGGTCCTTCGCCATCTTACGCGGACTCATACCACCCTGCTCGTCTTTCTCCATCGTAGCCACCGCTTGGCGGATATGACCGTACGCGTCCGAACCCTCTTCGGATTTCTTGCGTGCCGCCGTAAAGCCCGTGGACACATCGCCCGGCATCAGCACACTCACGTAGATACCGAACTCCCGCACTTCGTTCTGCAGCGCTAACGCTAAGGCGTTGATAGCTGCTTTCGAGGCGCTGTAGAAACTCTGATACGGGACGCTTAATATCGCCGCCACACTGCTGGTGAAGATGATCCGACCGGTCTTGCGTTCGCGCATATGCGGCAAGACCGCCTGCACACTATTCAGTGCACCGAAGAAATTAACCTCCATCTGCCGATGTGCATCTTCAGGTGTGGTGAACTCCACCGCACCGCTGATGCCGAAACCGGCATTGGAGATGAACACATCGATATGATCGGTTTGCTTCAGCACTTGCTGAACGGCTGCCTTGGTCTGCTCGGGGTCGGTGACATCGCACGAGACATGCGTCACCTTCTCGGTGGACTGACCGCTACGCGACCACTCAAACACCTTCCAGCCATGCTCGGCGAACAACTCCGCCGTCGCCTTGCCGATGCCCGACGAACCGCCGGTGATAACTACTGTACGATCCATTATTCGTCCACTTTAATGTCCTTGTTCACGTTCTTACTTCCTAACAGGGCATAGAACAGGATATAAGCCACGCCAATCACCGGCACGATATAACTGAGCAGGCAGTTATGCGCAGCAACGGCACTCTGGATATACGGTACAATACCGCCGCCAACTACCATCATCATGAAGATACCGGACGCTTTGGCGGTGTATTTGCCGAGGCCTTCGGTAGCCATATTGAAGATACAACCCCACATCACGGAGGTACACAGACCGCAGAGTACAAGGAGCGTGGAGGCCATCGGCACTGCCATCACCTGTCCTTTGATGATCGTCTTCGCCATGATACTGTCGCCGATCAACATCGCAGCGACCATCAGGGCGATCGCGATCGATGCTACCACCGAAACCATCACCCGGCTGCTTACCTTACCGCCGATAGCCGAACCGACAAAACGACCCACCAGCATCAGCACCCAATAACGACCGGCAATCAGACCGGCAGCCGCAAAACCAAGTTTGGGCGTGAGGTAACTGATAAGCGTAGCGGGGATACCTACCTCGACACCGACATAGAAGAAGATCGCGATCACACCCAGCGTCAGGTGGCGGAAAGCCCAGGGACTGCGCTCGTACGTCACTTGCTGTCCGGCTCCCGCCGGTTCGGCGATAGGCGTCACACGGATGATGAGATAGATGAGCGCGAATACGCACATCGCGATATAGAGCACGATATTGACATCGTCGATCTCCTTGCCAGCCAGACTCTCGCCGATGATAGCACCTACCAGCATCGGGGTCAACGCACCGGACAGCGAGTTGATCGTGCCGCCTACGAGGTTCAATTGGTTACCTCGGTTACCACCGCCACCCAACAGGTTGAGCATCGGGTTCACCACCGTGTTGAGCATACATACGCAGAATCCGCAAACGAGTGCACCGCCCAGATAAACGAAAAAACTATCGAACACACCGCTCAGCCATTGGATACAGATACCCACGAAGCCCAAGAAGATAGCGGCTAATGCGGTTTTCTTGTAACCGTGTTTCGCCAAGATATTTCCTGCAGGGATACCCATGATGAGGTACGCCAGGAAGTTAAACAGGTTACCTAACATACCCATGCGCTCGGCTTGAGCAGGGTCATCGAACGATGCGCCCCAGATCTTACCTACCGGCGCTGCAAGGTTTGTCACAAAAGAGATCATCGCGTACAGAAACATCATCGCAACGATCGTGATGATTCGCAAAGAATCGGCTTGTTTTTTGCTCATAGTATTTATTGTTTAAATTGGCTCCAAGTTGCCCCGAAATAATAGGTGAGCGTGTCGCCCAACCGGTACGGTCGCACCGCCACCAAGTTGCCGTCCACGATGTCCGTCAGCGTCGCATCGGGGGTCTTGACGCTGATCTGGATGCGTCCCTGACTCGTGCTGCCGTTGTACTCATAGTTCATCTGCGCAGCCGTCTTGTCGCTCAGGGCATCCTCCTCGTAGAACACGTATCCCACCTCCGGGATTGTCATGTAGTAATCCACCGTGTCATGCAGGTAGATGCCGCCTCCGACGAGAAGAGTTAGGGGTGAGGGGTTAGTGGTTAGCGGATCCGTCAGCACCACCTCCGCTTTGTTCTGCAGCTGTCCGGCGGCTGCGGTGATTGTGATGGCCTCATGCAAGAGCTGTCCGGCTACCGGCAGGCTGTCGTATTCGAGACGGAAGACAAACGAATCCGGCGTCTGTTTGAGGATCTCCCAGCGGTCATATGGACCGCCTATCCAGGTATGGTATACCCCATCCTCTTCGGTCAGCACTACCAGACCACCACATCCGCAGGTATGACCCACTTTGTAGCAGTCCAGACCTTTGCCGTAATTGATATGATACGGAAGGCCCAACACGTGCTCGCGGTAGTAAAAGCTGTCCACCACCAGTTCGGGCGAGGCCTTCAGCCACAGATCGACACCGTTGGAGGGGTTCTCGGGTTTGAGCGCCGGTCCGTACATACGGAACGCCGCATACTCGTTCTCCCATGCGAAATCATCCTTACGTTCCGGAACATACCGTCCGTACACCTTCGGCTGCACGGCTTGCTTCTGACACGTCGTGAGACTGATAAGCATCAGTCCTATAATCCATAACCTTTCCACGTTCATCTTTCCACTTTTAACTTTACTTCGGCTGTCTCCCTATATAGGCTAAAATACCGCCATCTACATAAATGATCTGTCCGTTGACGGCATCGCTCGCATGGCTGGCGAGGAAGACTGCTGTACCGCCTAACTCATCCGGATCGAGCCAACGGCCTGCCGGTGTCTTCGCGCAGATGAACGCATCGAACGGATGACGACTGCCATCGGCTTGCGGCTCACGCAGCGGAGCGGTCTGCGGCGTAGCGATATAACCCGGACCCAGACCGTTGCATTGGATATTATACTCGCCGTACTCCGAGCAGATATTACGCGTCAGCATCTTCAATCCGCCCTTGGCAGCGGCATACGCCGATACGGTCTCGCGACCCAGTTCGCTCATCATCGAGCATATATTGATGATCTTACCCTCGCGACGCGCCATCATCTCCGGCAACACAGCCGCCGAGACGATATACGGGGCTACAAGGTCGATGTCTATCACCTGCTGGAACTCCTCGCGCTTCATCTCATGCATCGGGATGCGCTTGATGATACCCGCGTTGTTCACGAGGATATCGATCTGACCTACCTCTTTGTGAATCTGCTCCACCAGCGCCTTAACGGCCACTTCATCCGTCACGTCGCATACATAGCCGTGCACATTGTGAATACCCTCCGCATGATAGAGTTCATACGCCTTGTCGATAGCCTCCTGACTACGGGCATTGAAGATGATATGACTTGCCCCCGCTTGCGCAAAAGCCTTCGCGATCGCAAAACCGATACCGTAACAGGCACCAGTCACCCACGCGTTCTTTGATTCCAGACTAAACAGATTGTTCATAGTACTCAATATTAGAATTTTTTTTTCGCTTTTTATAGTTGACGATAAGAGTGGCGGTTGATCTTGCCGACGATGTTGATGCGGAGATGACCGTGCTCGAATCGGTAGTCGTCGATGTGCAGTCCGGCGGGGAGGTAGGACGCCATCATGCTTTCCAGCCGGCGGCGTATTTCCTGCTCCGTTTGAGGGAGATGGTCGTTCAGGACGATGTTCGCCACGAGCGGTTGTTTGCCGGTTTCCACTCGGCAGACGAGTGCTTCTTTGACAGCCGTGTCTTCCCTTAGTTTATTGGCGATATCGAAGAGGTACACTTTCTCTCCGCTTTGGGACTCGACATACTGGGCCATTCGGCCATAGACAAAGAGCTTGCCGTCTTTGTCCAGTTCGCCGAGGTCTTGTGTATGCAGCCAACCGTCTTGGAGTCGCTCTTGCGTAAGTTCGGGGTTATAGACATAGCCCATGGTGAGCGCATTGGTCTTGATACGAATCTCTCCGCGTTGGTTAGGCCCCAGTTGTTTTCCATTGTCATCAAAGATCCCGACGGTTACCCCCGGGAAAGGAGGTCCTACGCAAACCACAGGACGAGAGTAGTCTTTATCGAAGCCGGTGGGTTCATAATCGACCGTGCAGACCGAGAAGGTCTCGCTCAGTCCGTACCCGGAAGTGAGTGCCACGGGACTGCCGCACGCCTCGAACACCTCGTTCATATGCCGCAGCGCTTGCGGCGTGCATCCTTCGCCGCCCATGACGGGGAAGCGAAAGAAACTCAGATCGGGACGTTGACCGCGTTGGATGAGTTGATCGATATGTTGGATGAAATGGATCCAGTTGCCACCGGGCGTCAAGACGACCTGAGGACGGAAAGCAAGGATATTCTTGGTGAACTGCTTCACGTCCGGTCTCGGATCCAGATAGACGGTCATGCCGCGGAAAAGAGGAGCCAGCACGAGCACGAAGAATCCCGTGCAGACGAAAGGTGGCAGTTGGCAATAGGAGGTTGTTCCCTCGCAGAAGGGATTTCCATTCTCGTTGAATGCCAAGGCATTACGGAACATCGCTATCATCGCCTCGTCACTCATACCGATCTGGCTCGCTACACCTTTGGATGATGTACCGGAAGAACAGAAGATAAAGGCAGCCTTCCCCTTGACAGCCGCAGCCTCTAACGGACCTTCATATTGCCCGAAACGGTGGATAGCGGCATCTGCCGTCAGGTATTTGGCTCTATGGCGGGAACTGAAATACTTAATGCCATTCAGGGGCGAGGCAACCAATTTGAGAGGATATCCCATTGTTCGCGTAGCAGACACAACGACTACATACTCAAACTGTGCACGCTGGAGTGTATGACGAATCATTTGCTCCATTCCGTCGAAGACAAAGGCGACGCGGCTCTTGCCTACCATCATGTCCAGCGCTTCGGGACTGACCATCAGGTTTGGCAGGTTCGCCGTCACACCTGTCATGTCTGCCGCCAGCATGATATAGATGAATTCCGGCAGAGAGGGCCCGAAGAGCAGCAGTTCATCGCCCTCTTTCAACCCCATACCTTTGATGACACGCGCCCAGAGATGTACTTGCTCCACAAATGTCTGGCGGCTGATGCGACGTCCGAAATACACCAAGGCATCGTGACGGTTGTTATCGGCAAGGATGCCCTGCTCGAGGAATTGCCATAAGGTAAGATTCGTATCTTTCTTTTCTTCTATCATAAGTCATTTGACAGTTTTATAAAACCGTCTCATATCTTCCGGGTTCTCGACAAATGCCATCATCATCAGTCCCATAAAGGCGATAATAAAATGCGGATTCATACCTCCGTGCGGTACGAACCGCATTGAAGGAACGGCAAGCATGTGCACCAACGGATTTTGCCCCTGATTGCTGATGGCGCGGTACTGGTCATAGGCATATTTAAAGAGAAGCATGTCGTCCGCCGGACTATGGGCGATATATATGGAGTGAGCCGGAGTCCAGCCTTCCATGTCATTGTATTTCTTGAGGCAAGCCAACCAAGCCTGTATCTTCGGGCAGTTCAGATCGACCGTCCCGTCTTCCAAGAGCATATCCGGCGCAACAAGACCTGCGTACGAATCGATTGTCTCGGAGAGGGGATGCATGGCCTCCGGGATATAATGACAAACGGCTTCAAGGAAAGATATCTCTTTTCCGTTCACTTGGAATTTCGCATCCAACCACCACTGGGGAACGTACTCTTCTGGTTTATATCCGCCTAACTGCTCCGCCGTAAAGGCTTTGAGATAGCCCACCACCGTCACAGGCTTCAAATGAAAATCTTTCGGATCCTGATAGATATATTTCGTTAACTCCGGCACTATGGATACTCCCTCTACGATGAAGGAAGACCGTAGCCGCAGGGCGTCCTTGAACCATTGCGGTGCCTCGGTGTCGTACCACTTATCGAAGTAGAGCGTAGGCATTGAGCCTTGCGAACCGCCCCAGTTGGTGGTATAGCCGTCCGGCGAGAGAGACACACCGTGTTGCCGCATGATTTCCAGTGCCGCGACGGTGCAATCGGCGAGTTGGCGGGCCATGTGCATAGCCGATCCGCCGCCGTCAAACTCTATTCCGTGGGTGATACCCCATTTCTGAAGATCGGGCTCTATAACAACAGAATCCCACATCACTTTGAGCGGGACGTACATCAGGTTATGAAGCGGCGCCCAGCTGGGGTCGAAGAAAGCCTGATGGGTATGTAGTGAAATCGTCTTTGCTTGGTGGGGGATGCTTGCTTCTTTATGGTGAAGAAACGTGACACGACCGGATAAAACGACGTCACGGTCGTCTACCGTCCGGCTACGGTAAGTAAAGGTATAACTCTGGATTTCCCAACAGCGCTTGGCAAACCTGCCCAGACCGCACTCTTTGGCAAAACGCCTGTTCAGACGAGGTACGTGCGAGAAAACGGCTGCTTTGAAAAGTGTCTTTACTCCCCAAGGGGCATAGGACTTTACGCTCTTCAGTAGTT
>CADBWK010000020.1 GCA_902798385.1 uncultured Bacteroidales bacterium | reverse complement strand
TGTGACGATGATTGTCATGAGTAGTAAACGTTTCATAAGTATGGCACAATTTTCAAATCCGGTGCAAAAGTAGTACAAAAAAACGAAGCCACCAAAAAATGGGGCTCCGTTCGTGGTTCAATGAACCGTTTAGTCAACCGTAAGGTCGTAACCTGCGTATTCAGAGAGGGATTTGGCTTCGTAGAGTGTCAGCCATTCTTCTCCGTCGCGTTTTCGTCTTGTGCGAAGCGTTTCACGATTGATGCCGCCTTTGCGGATCCATCCATGGACGAGTGTTTCTAAGCCTTCCAGACCGACATCGCACTGCAGCGCGCGTTCAAGGGCAGCCGCTAACTGCGAAAAATAATAGCGTTCTTTCATAAGCCAAATGTTGTTTTGAGGTTGAGGATGTCGCGGGCGTGATAGGTCTCCAGTTTGAGTTGTCTTGCCGCGATAAACAGACGGGCTTCACGCAGGGCGGATCTAAGTTCTTTGCGGGAGACCTCGATGTCCTTGATATAAAGGCCATTTTTAGCCATTTCGGCGCAGAGGAAGATAAAGCGGAGGTGTCCGTCAGGGGGAGCACCTTGTGCGGATCGTTGCGAGAAGAAGGAGTTCCCTTTCTTTCGGAGGTAGTAGCCTAATTCGGGCTTAAGCATTCCGACGAGGGAAATACACATGTCAGATAATATAACTTTCATACGATAAAAATTTGAATGAACACGTAAAACATACGTAAAACATAGGTAATAGATACCTTTAAGATAGTTGCTTGTAATAAATGGTTCTTTGTTGATCGGGAAGGAACTTACGCACCCATCCGTTTTGGTTGACCTGAGTACCATATTTGCGGTAGTAGTCGGCGGCGGAGATAACTATTATTCGCGGCGCTTTTGGGGTATTATCCCTTATAGCGAGTACCGGATGATAGTTCACGAATTTGCCTGCACGAATTTTGTCACGAATGGTGCGATAGATGGCGCGTTGTTGTTCGAGCGAATACTTGTTCCACTCCTCTTCCGCGTCATGTATCTCGCTCGGGACGACGCCGTGGCTAACGAGCAAGTTCCAGATATGTACGAAAGTGCCTTCCATTATAAGTTATTATTATTAACCTCATATACTACGAATAAATAATAATAATTTTATACGCGATTTTCTCTTTTGGTTCTTTTCTCTTTTTGGGGTTGTGTCTTTTTTTGCTCAAAAAAGGAACAAGCTGCATAAAAAAGACACAAGCCAAGTAAAACACGCCAAGTGGGCAGTACAATACAAGTACAATACAAGTACAATACAAGTAGCCAAGTAAAAAGGACTAAGTAAAACACGCCAAGTGGGCAGTGAATTAGTCGAGGAGGACTTTGACGGTGAGTTTGATGTCGTCGGGGGTCCAATCGGGGTGCGTGGCAACGAAGCCGTCTGTGATGCCCTTCATCTCGCGCGTCAGGGCGGCTTGGTACTTGCGGCTCTGCTCTTTCTGCTCGTTCTTCTGCCTCCAGCGGATGGCATCCTCGCCTTTGTAGCGGTTGTAGTTGGTCATGTCGATGACGTCGGTGCGTTGGAGTTGGAAGGTACCGAGGTCGGGGATGGTGAACTCGCCGCGGTCTTTGCCTTCGGCGGCAAGGATGGCGACGGCTTCGGAGGTGGCGGCGTCGGAAATGGAATCGATTTGAGCCTTGATGGCTTTTTCTTGGGTGCGCAGTTCGCGCAGGAGTTTTAAATTTTCTGTTTGCATAATGATGGTTGTTTTAATGATAAAACAAAAATGATTGGAGAATTTGTCGTATTCAATACGACGACAATTAACAAAGTGTTCTTGGGGACTTGTTCCCTTTTTAGTCGATTTTTGCAATTTTTAGTAAAAAGGGAACAAGCTAAGAGGGGGATGATTAAGTAAAACACGCCAAGTGGGCAGTACAATACAAGCACAATACAAGTACAATACAAGTACAATACAAGTAGGATACAAGTACACGCCAAGTGGGCAGTTAGGACTCGTTCGCATAGTGGGAGAAGAAGGATTTGAAGTCGTCGAGGGGCATGGAGAACCAGTGATGGAAGTCGGCGGCGGTGAAGATGCGGGGATCGAAGTCGCAGGAGACCATGAAACGGATGTATTCGAGGCGGGATTGGAAGTCCGCATCGGACATCGTACGCGGGTCTTGGAGTTCACGGAGGATGGCATAATCGAAGCCGTTGAGATCACGATTGGGGACGAGGTTTCTTAGGACTTTTTGACGGTCATCAGCTTTACGATGTTCCGGACGCGAAAGCCAGCAAAGGATATTATCCTTACGGTGGTCTTCGAGGTCAGCATTGAGGTGGTGGCACTGTCCGAAATAGGGGTTACCTTTGCTGTCAAAGAAGATCTTGCGTTCTCCGTAGAACGCGAGTGCACGAACGACATGGCACAACCGTCCGCAGATACGCGGTACCGGATGACCATGACAGACTTTGGGGTCTCTTTCAAAGGGGCTGAAACTTGTAGCCAAGGGTTGCCCGAATTGATTAACGAAGCGCAAATCGGACTCGTGCGCATAGAGGATTTTGTTCTTAATGTAGTCTGTTTGCGGTACTTGATGAAAACCATTCTCGAGGAACCAGACTCGGGTAGGTAGTTCGCGCTTGGGTTTATTTGATTTTTTCATAACATCGGATCTTTAGTGTAGCGACGTTGCTACAGCTCAAATCCGATGCAAAGGTAGAGGTAAATTTACACATAAGTGGGGAGTAAATTAGTCCCCACTTTTTGCAAAAATAATGCTATACGTGCGAGGAATTAGCGCCATTTATAGCACTTTTTATTCATTGTTTTTTGCGCATTTTTGAGGTAATCAAGATCATGATGCCCAAATTTAGCGATAAAGGCTTCTTCCGCCAGAATTTTTTCTCTGTATCTATGTCCGTACTTTGCTTTGTTTTGTTTGACGTAGGTGACTATTTGATAGTGCCAATCGAGTGTTGTGGCTTGGCTGAACACCTCTTGAATGGCTTCCCATTCGTTCTGTTTTTTCCAATGCGTGATTCGTTCATAAAGTGTTTCCATGGTTTTTGTGATTCAAAAAGGATCGCAAAGATACTGCTAAAGTGGTAGATGGCAAAGGAGAGAACAGGGCATAAAAAAATGCAGCCATCGATCGATGGCTGCAAAATGTAAAAAATTTTATTTTTTATTTGGTGAGTGCTTGGTACATCTCGAAGAGACGAGCGACGCAGTCGGATTCGGTGGTTTTGCCGGGTGTGAAACCGTAGGCAAGCATGACGGCGCGATCGTTCTCTTGGTGAGCACGTCGGAGTTCTGGCGGCATGGTCACTTCGTCATAGAGATCAGCCAGACTGCAGTCGGGATATTTGGCACGGGCGTCAAGGATGGCTTGGGCGGTGGCTTCGATGCGGGCGACATGTTCGGGAGATATGCCCGAATGCGATTCGGGGCTAATGGACGAAAAGCCAATTATTACACAATGAACGTGGGCTTTGATGTCGGCTTCGCTGTCCCAACGGAAGGTACGATAGGCAAAATCGATATGAATATTAAAGCGCTCGAAGAGCGGTTGCCAAATAGAGGCTACTTGTTCGCCTTGCGTGATAGAGTTGGTAGAAACGAGAGCCGCCTTGATTTCCGGATTAGCCTGCATGAGTTGCGCCGATTTCATGTACCATCCCGCTACGTAATCAATCTTTCCTGCGGTCTTATATGGCTTACCCTTTTCGTCAACATAGATAGAAAGCATATCATCTTTCTGGTCTTTAGATTGGAGACTATACCCCACGAACGGCGGGTTGCCCATGATGTAGTTGAGTTTCTCGGGAGCGATGACGGAAGACCAGTCGACGCGAAGGGCGTTGCCTTCGTGGATGTTATGGTAGGCTTTAAGGGGGAGCGGTTCTATATTAAACTGCACGAGGCGGGCTGTCTCTTGGAGCATTTGCTGCTCGGCGATCCATAGGGCGGTGGTGGCGACAGAAACCGCGAAGTCATTGATCTCGATGCCGTAGAACTGATGGATATCGACTTTGACGGGATTAGCGAAATCACCAATGACCGCTTGACCTTTGTTACGCAAGGCGATGATCTCGTTTTCGAGGCGGCGGAGAGAGACGTAGCTTTCTGTGAGGAAGTTACCGGATCCGCAGGCAGGGTCGAAGAATGTAAGGGAAGCGAGTTTGTCTTGGAAGGCATCGAGTTTTTGGCGTTGCTGCTTCTCTTGCGGGATGTTCTTTATGGTCTCGAACTCATCTTTGAGGGCATCCAAAAAGAGCGGATCAATGACCTTATGGATATTCTCGATAGAGGTATAGTGCATGCCGCCGGAACGCCGTGTCTCGGGGTTGAGAGTCGATTCAAAGACCGCGCCGAAGATCGTAGGCGATATATCTACCCAATCGAAATCATCGGAGGCTTTGGCAAGTAGCAGTTCTTTGAGTTCGTCGGTGAACTGCGGGATGATCAGACGCGTGTCGTTGCTGAAGAGACCGCCGTTGACGTAAGGGAAGGCTTTGAGCGCGTCGTCCATATAAGGATCACGCTCGTTGAACGGCGTGTCGAGTACCGCAAAGAGGTCTAACAACGCGCGGCGCAGGTCTTTTGCCGGATATTGAGCGAGATAGTCATGGAAGGCGGTTTTCTTACCGAACAAGTGCGCATCTTCGGCATAGAGGCAGAACACGAGGCGGACGCAGAGGATATTGAGCGAACGGAGCGTTTCAGGACTGTCTTTGTCGATATACTGCGCTAAGAGTTGGTCGTAGATCTGCGCGACGAGTTGCCCGGCTTCGACGGAGATCTTCATCTCCTGCTTGATGTGGTCATTGCCTTGGTCGACCAAGAACTGCAAGCGGTCGTACTCCTTCTCCAGATTGGCGAGGAGGATCTTCTGCGGTTCGTCATTCGGGTGCTCGAGGTCATAGACCCAGAACTCCGCGAAGTTGCAGGTCACGATCCACCGCGGACGCTGGCTGTTCGGGAGCGTATCAGCGTATCGTTTTGCTTGTTGGAAAGGATTGAGGACACTTCCGTCGGACTGCTTGATACCTTCGCCGAGGTTCTTGCCGAGCGATTTCTGCTCGATCATCACCTTGGTCGAGGGGATACGTGCGTCCACAAAAGACGTGTGGTCGAGTTGCACCTGTTGCTCGAAGACGATGAACTGCTCCGGGTACTCGATGCCGAAAATCTGGTTCAGAAGGGTCGTCCAGAAGATCTGACTTTCCCCTTTCTCGTAACCTTTGCCTGTCCAATGCGCCACAAACAAAGCGGCAGCCTTGGATTGCTGTATAGGTGTCATGGTAGCGTTTGTTTATGTTCGCTACTCATCGAGAGACGGGAAGGTCAAATACCTATATCAAAAAAAGCGAGGGCTTCGCTTATGATTCTGAAGGTATTTGGCCTAACCCATCTTACATAAGTTCCACCCACGCTGTGCGCAGGCGTTTCGAACTTATTCGACGTAAGATGTTCTTTAAAATGGCCAAATTTCTCAGAAATCTCGAATAAATAGCAAACGCTAATTAATAATCACTATGTCACCCTATTTAACGTCTTGGGCAGCTGACGGCTGATAGGTTATCAAACCTTTGCGGGTGCAAAGGTACTGCTTTTTTTTTATATATGCAAGAAAAAAGAGAAAAAACGCAGCGGGGCGCGCACACCCCCTAAACAACAAAACAGAAAGAACGGACGAACAAAGGCGGGCACCGCCGCACGAAGCCACCGGAGGTAAACAACAGGAAAGAAAAACAAAGAAAGAAGAAAAAAATCCCCAAGAAAAACTCGCATTTATGCAAGTACGCGCGGAAGAATCTGTCATTTTGGCAGAAAAAAACGTCTGGTATGCATTTTGTGTTTGCATATATGGAATTTTTTTTGTACTTTTGCAGCGCATTTTGTGTAAATACTGAAACAAGATATGAATTTTTTAGAGATTATTACGAAACTGTTCGGCAACAAGGCGCAGAAAGATATGCGCGCTATTCAGCCGTATGTGGACAAGATTAAAGCGGAGTACGAGCGCATCGACGCGCTCTCCCATGACGAGCTCCGTGCCCGCTCGCAGGCGTTGATGGACGCCCTCCAAGAGGCGGTGAAGGACAAGAAAGCCCGCATTGCGGAGTTGAAAGCTTCCATCGAAGGTACGCCTATCGAGAAACGCGAGAAGATTTACAACGAAGTAGATAAACTGGAGAAAGAGATCCGCGAGGTATATGAGGTCAAACTGACCGAGATGCTTCCGGAGGCTTTCGCGATTGTCAAATCGACAGCCCGTCGTTTTGCCGAGAACGAGACGATCGAAGTGACGGCGACCGAGATGGATAAGAACCTCGCTGCTGACCCGCGTTTTGATTTCGTGACCATCGAAGGCGACAAAGCAATCTATGTCAATCACTGGATGGCCGGCGGCAACGAGATCAAGTGGGACATGATCCACTACGACGTGCAGTTGTTCGGTGGTGTGGTTCTGCACGGTGCGGTGAAGAACGACAAAGAGCAGCGCGGTTCAATTGCCGAGATGGCGACCGGTGAAGGTAAGACCCTCGTGGCCACCCTGCCGGTGTATCTGAACGCCCTGACCCACGAAGGTGTACACGTAGTGACCGTTAACGATTATCTGGCGAAACGTGACTCGGAGTGGAACGGCCCGATCTATATGTTCCTCGGCCTGACCGTCGATTGTATCGATAAGCACAAACCCAATAGCGACGAGCGTCGTAAGGCATATGCCTGCGATATCACGTTCGGTACGAACAACGAGTTTGGTTTTGACTACCTGCGTGACAACATGGCGATCTCGCCGCTCGATCTGGTACAGCGCGGTCATAACTTCGCGATTGTCGATGAGGTGGACTCCGTCTTGATCGACGATGCCCGTACGCCGCTCATCATCAGCGGTCCGGTGCCGCGCGGCGAGGATCAGATGTTCGATGAGTACAAAGACCGTGTGGCGAACCTCGTTCGTCAGCAGACGACCTTGACTACCAGCCTGCTCGCAGAAGCGAAAGCGAAGATGGGATCGGAGGACGAGAAAGTGCGCGAAGCCGGTGAGTTGGCTTTGTTCCGTACATTCAAAGGAATGCCGAAGAGCAAGGCCTTGATTAAGTACCTCTCCGAGCCGGGTATCAAAGTGCGGTTGCAGAAGACGGAGGAGTTCTATCTGCAGGAGAACGAGAAGAACATGCACATCGCGACGGACGAGCTCTATTTCGTGATCGACGAGAAGAACAAGTCCATCGAGTTGACCGACAAGGGTATCGATGCCCTGACCGGAACCACCGACGATCCGAATTTCTTCGTGTTGCCTGATGTAGGAAGCGAGATGGCGGAACTCGAGCACGAGACCGGTCTGACGCCCGACGAGAAACAGCAGAAGAAAGACGATATCCTCACCAACTACAGCATCAAGTCCGAACGCGTGCATACCGTGCACCAGCTGCTCAAGGCCTACACGCTCTTCGAGAAAGATGTGGATTATATCATCGATAACGGCGAGGTGAAGATCGTCGATGAGCAGACCGGTCGTATCATGGAAGGTCGTCGCTGGAGTGACGGTTTGCATCAGGCCGTAGAGGCGAAGGAGAACGTGAAGGTCGAGGGTGCTACGCAGACCTTCGCTACCATCACGCTGCAGAACTACTTCCGTATGTACCACAAGCTCTCCGGTATGACCGGTACAGCGGAGACAGAGGCAGGTGAGTTCTGGAATATATACAAGCTCGATGTAGTCGTTATCCCGACCAACAAACCGATTGCGCGTAACGATATGAACGACCGTATCTACCGCACCAAACGCGAGAAATACAATGCAGTCATCGACGAGATCGTGGAGATGGTTAACCAAGGCAGACCGGCATTGGTAGGTACAACGAGCGTCGAGATCTCCGAGCTCTTGAGCCGCATGCTGACACTCCGTAAGATCAAGCATAATGTCCTCAACGCGAAGTTACACCAGCAAGAGGCGCAGATCGTTGCGGAAGCCGGTCGTCCTGGTGTCGTAACGATCGCCACCAACATGGCCGGTCGTGGTACGGATATCAAGTTGACGCCCGAAGTGAAAGAGGCCGGTGGTCTGGCTATCATAGGTACGGAGCGTCACGAGAGCCGCCGTGTGGACCGTCAGTTGCGTGGTCGTGCCGGTCGTCAAGGTGACCCGGGTAGTTCGGTGTTCTATGTATCGCTGGAGGATGACCTGATGCGTATGTTCGGTAGCGAACGCATCGCGTCTGTCATGGACCGAATGGGCTTCCAGGAAGGAGAGATGATCGAGCATTCGATGATTTCGTCCTCTATCGAGCGTGCGCAGAAGAAAGTGGAGGAGAATAACTTCGGTATCCGTAAGCGTTTGATCGAATACGATGATGTGATGAACCAGCAGCGTAACTTGATCTACGCGAAACGTCGTCACGCCCTCATGGGAGAGCGTATCGGCGTAGATATCACGAACATGATCTACGAGACGGCGGAGAATATCTTTGCAGACGCTCGTGCTGCGAATGACTACCAGGGACTCCAGTTCGATGCGATGCAGACCTTTGCGATCGAAGTGCCGTTTGATGAGGATACCTTCAACCACGGCAAGCGTGACATGCTGAGCAATCAACTGGCTGAGGCTGCGCTGGAGAGTTTCAAACGTCGTATGGATAAGTTGATGACGGTGGCTGATCCGGTGATCCAGCAGATCTACGAGACCAAGGGTCAGATGTATGAGAACATCCTGATTCCGATCACGGACGGCAAGAAGGTTTATAACATCGCAGTGAACCTCAAGGCTGCGGCTGAGAGTCATTGCAAAGAGGTAGTGAAGGAGTTTGAGAAACGCATGCTGCTCTACGTGATCGACGATGAGTGGAAAGAGCACTTGAGACAGTTGGACGACCTCAAGCAGAGCGTACAGAACGCATCGTACGAGCAGAAAGACCCGCTGTTGATCTACAAACTCGAGTCCTTCAATATCTTCCGTCAGATGCTCGATGCCCTCAACCGCCGTGCGATCTCTATTCTGTTGCGCGGTCAGATCCATCAACAGGAACCCGACCGTGTACAGCAGGCACAGCAGCAACGTCGTACCGACTACAGCCGTTATCGTTCGCAGAAAGATGCCGTACAGCAAGCGGCTGCGGCTTCCGGAGCAGCACAGGCTGCCGGTCGCGACACGCGCGAGCAGGCTCATCAGGGACCGATCATTGCGGACAAGAAACCGCGTCCGAATGATCCGTGTCCGTGCGGAAGCGGTAAGAAGTACAAGCAATGTCATGGCAAATTGCAGGCCGCTGCAATTTGATTGGAATTTTCTTAGCCCTAAGGGCACGATTATTCGCTAGCGAATTTTGAGATTTAAGATTTTCATAGGGGTTGTTGTATGCGCTGTCACTAATCTGGCAGCGCAACAACTATATACAGACACGTTCCGTTTGGCGGAGCAGCAGAACACCGCTACGATGGACGCGTACCTGCTGGATCTGGTGAGTCAACAGAGCGAGTTGCTGCATGTCAACGACACCGTGGACACGCTGACCTTAGCCGAACTGCAGCGCCTCGATTCGATTGAACGGGAGATGCACGAGACCGACTCGCTGCGCACGATGAACGCTTCGTTGGAGGTGCAGTCGATGAGTCGCATACCCACTATCGTGATTGAGAAATCATGGGTGAAGGATGAGGTGGAAGACCGCAATGACGTGCTCCGTGCGATCCGCGAGATGCGTTCGCCTTGGCGCAGGGAAGCCACCCTCATGGCACAGATCACGCAGAACTATGTTACCGAAAACTGGTATCAGGGCGGTTCGTCTTCCTTCGCTGCTTTGTGCATCGCCAAAGGACAGATCAGTTATATCCGGGAGCGTTTTACATGGGAGAATTTCGGCGAATGGCGTATGGGCGGTTCGACCGTCTCGGCGGACACGCTGCATAAGATGAACACGACCGACGACCAGTTTAAGATTTATTCCAAAGCGAATTTGCGCATCGTACCGAAATTGTTTACCTCCATCTCTGCGGAGATCGATACGCGCTTGTTCCCGACCTACAAATCCAATTCGATGGATCTGAAGTCTGCGCCTTTCTCGCCTTTCCGTTTCACGGCGGCGTTCGGTGTGGATTACAAGCCGATTCCGGGTCTGTCCGTCTCGATCTCGCCGATTTCCTATAAGGTGATTCACATCGCCGATACAGCGCGCGTGAAAGCGACCGATTTCGGTTTGAAAGAAGGTCAGCGGACCCAGCATAATATCGGTTCGTCCGTGCGCGTAGAGTATCTGTGGAAACCTGTGCGTGAGGTGGCGTTGGAGACCAAGTTCTATCTGTACACCAACTACCACGACGTGGAATTAGACCTCGAGGTTAACTGCGATTTTATTATCAATCGATGGCTCTCGGCGCGCCTGACGTTGCATCCGAGATACGATACTTCGGTGATTTTGGAGGGAGACACGAAGGCGAAGATTCAGTTCCGCGAATTACTCTCTATCGGCTTCGCCCATAAGTTCTACTAATAATAAGTTATGAAAAGAATAGTTATTTTTTTGATGGTAGCAATGCTTGGTTGCTTATCTATGACATCTCGCGCGGCGAGTAAGGACTCCGGTCATTGGCAGGATAAGCGTAGTACTTTGCAGATCAGCGCCGGTTATATCAGCGGATTTTGGGCTGCGAAACAACTTGTAGCCTGGATTCCTGCGGCAGCAGGGCACTCTCGTGAATGGAAGTTTTACGGCAACTACGGTCTGCAGTATTATTATCAGACCAACTGGTGGTGCCGCGTAGGTGTGAAAGCTGTATATGAGCTCGACGGCTATAAACTGTACACCAGCCAGAAAGAGGATGGCGTAATGAAAGGATTTTGTACCAACCATACTTTCACGCTCATGCCTTCCGTACAGTTTACCTACCTCAACCTCCCGTTCGTGCAACTCTATTCGGGCCTGGATGTAGGCGCGTCGGCGTACCTGCGTCATACGCGCTATGAACCCGGCTACTCGGGAGAAGAGAATAATCTCGTGTGGCTCTTTGCGCTGAATATCACGCCGATAGGCGTATCCTTCGGTAGTTGGCCGGTATATGGATTTGTGGAGACGAATCTGGGGTACGATGCAGTAGTCAAAGCCGGTTTAGGAGTTCATTTCTAAACAAAAAAAGAGGGGCTCACCCCTCACCACAAAGCGCCACGAGTTCGTTCCAACGAACGAAAGCTTCGTGCCCGTATTTCCAGATGTTGTACTTGATTTTCTCGATGGAGACTTCCTCGCCGAGGTGGCTCTTGCTGTAGAATTTATCGGCGTAACAGATGATTTTCTCTTCGAGGCTCTGCGGGCAGTAATCCCGCTCGGGAATAGGCAGTTCTTCGCGCTCTACCTGTTCGATCGTGATACCTGTTCCGGTATGCCTTTCGGCTACCAAAGCATGTTTGGGAAGGTTCTCCGCGCGCAGCAGTTCAGCACCTAAATAGCCGTGTTCAATATATTTATGCGAACCCCGGCAGTAGATTTTCGGGGCATCGCAGAAGATGATTCCGATGTCGTGTAACATCGCTGCTTCCTCGACGAACCGCCGATCCACGAGTCCGCTTTCTGTCCACTCGGGATGGGCATCGACAATCTTCAGCGCACGATCCGCTACCTGGCGGCTGTGCGTCACCAAGACGTTGCGCAACTCCGGATAATTGCCGTAGTACTTGTCGATTATAGCATTATAATCTATCATCTATCATCTATGGATTCCGTTTAGGAATGCCTTTGCGTCCATTCGTTTCTTGCCGGGCACTTGCAGCTCGAGAATGCTGACTGCGCCTTCTTTGCAGGGCACTACGATGCCGTGATTGGTTATGGGTGATTGGTTATGGGTGATTGTTTCTACTTTAAAGATCTTCACGTTCTCGAACGCTTGCCCGTTGATGGTCAGGTTCGCCCAAGCAGCAGGGTAGGGACTTAGGCCGCGCACGAAATTATGCACCTCTTGCGCCGTCTTCTCGCTGAATTGAATCTCGCAGTCTTCTTTGAAGATCTTCGGAGCCGGTTTGAGTTCCGCTATATCCGGTTGGGGAGTGGTCGGCACTTCGATGCCTTTGTTCTCGCAGTCGATGATCAGATCGACGGTGCGCAGTACCATACTTTTGCTCAATTCCATCAGACGGTCATGCACCGAACCGACGTTCTCGTTCTCACCGATAGGAATACGTTCCTGCAGGATCATGTTTCCGGTGTCGATCTCATGCTTGAGCATGAAAGTAGTCAGCCCTGTTTCTTTCTCTCCGTTCATGACGGCCCAGTTGATCGGCGCAGCACCGCGGTACTGGGGCAGTAACGAACCGTGTATGTTAAACGTACCCAAACGCGGCATCGCCCAAACGACCTCGGGCAACATGCGGAAAGCGACCACAATCTGGAGGTCTGCTTGGTACGAACGCAGTTTTTCGACGAAGGCTTCGTCTTTGAGCTTCTCCGGCTGGAGAACGGGCAGTCCCACTTCGAGCGCGTATTTCTTCACGTCGGAGAACTGCAGTTGGTGTCCGCGACCGGCAGGTTTGTCCGGCATGGTCACTACGGCCACCACATTATATCCGCCTTCGACCAGCGCCTTGAGGCTCGCCACGGCAAACTCCGGCGTACCCAAATAAACTATTCTAAGATCTTGCTTTGTCATTTCTTGTTACGATATTTCTCTTCGAGACTCTCGGGTTGTTTGTCCACGACGGGACTCAGCGGTCGCATGTATGCGCGTATAATAAGGAAAAGACCGAGGGCGATGAAGGGTAAACTCAACAGCTGTCCCATGTTCAGTATATGTCCGGCCTCGAAGGCTTCCTGATCGTTTTTGATGAACTCCAACAGGAAACGGGTGACGAAGATGATCTCGAAGAAGATACCAAGCAGCAGTCCTTCGCGTCGGCGGGCTTCCGTGTACCAATACAGCGGCCATACTACGCACAGCGCAGCGAAGCAGTACAGCATCTCATATATCTGCGTGGGGTGACAAGGAACGGTTTGTCCGTCGCGCACGAAGATGAATCCCCAAGGCAGATCGGTCGGACCGCCGTAGATCTCACTGTTGAAGAGGTTGCCCAGACGAATGAGCATCGCCGTGAAGCAGACGCCTATACACAGGCGATCGAGGATCCAAAGCCAGGACGTACCGAACTGCGGATAGCGCGCCATCTTGTTCTTATTGAGCAGGAATGCCGCGATGATCAGACCGATCGCTCCGCCGTGACTACTGAGTCCGCCTTCCCAGATCTTGAGCAGCCGTAAGGGGTTCTCAATATAGGGGTTGCGATAGGTGAACTCCCAGCCGAACAGATGCCAGGGGAGACCGTATTGATGCCATTCATAGAACCAGCAATGCCCAATTCGTGCGCCAATGATCACGCCGGCAGTCATGTAAAAGAACATGTAATCCGCCCATTCTGCCGGGCAGTTCTCGTGCTTGTACATCCGTTCGTTCACGATCCAGCATATATACAGACCGATCGCCCATAACAGACCGTACCAACGAATACCTCCGTCCCCGAAATGAATCAATATCGGGTCTACATCCCATACAATACTCAATAATTCCATAACCTGTAACCTGTAACCTTTACTTTCCCCAATGTAATTTATTGCGTAAACTCTTCAAGAAACTGTTATCGCCAATCTGCACAACCTTCGTGGTGTACGGTGCGCGCTCGATATGCAGGCTGAGATCGGTACTCAGACTCTGACTGCGACCATCGACCGAAACCATATACGCGTCATAACGGCTACTGACTTTGATGTCGATCTTCCATTCGTCGAGAATAACGATCGGGCGTACCGTCAGACTGTGCGGCGCGATAGGCGTGAGGATTATTCCCCGGCTCTGCGGCACGAGCAGCGGGCCACCGATAGAGAGGTTGTAGGCCGTGCTTCCGGTCGGCGTCGCGATAACGAGTCCGTCGGAATGATAGGTGTGCAGCAACTCGCCGTTGATCTTCGTCTCGATGGTCAGCATGTTCGTCAGACCTTGCTTGAGAATAGCGATCTCGTTCAGCGCGTTGGGCGATAAGATGAGTCCTTCGCGGGCGATGCCGTCTTTGTCCAAAACCGTCAGGTTGAGCAAGGAGCGGCGCTCGATCGTATATTCGCCGGCAATCAGTTTTTGCAGGATATCGTCCATCTCGTCGGTCTGCACCTCCGCCAAGAAACCCAGGTGTCCGCAGTTGATACCCAAGATCGGAATGTTCTTGTTTCCGATGGCAGCTGCGCTGGTGAGGAAGGTACCGTCACCGCCGACCGATAAGGCGAAATCAATAGGTTCGCCATACACGTTCTCCGGCTGGGTCTCACCGTCCCAGTTCTCCGGGAAACCCGGGTACTCACGCAGGTCTAATTCTTGCCGTAACTCTTGGGACAACAGAACATTGATGCCCTTCTCGGACATAAAATCCAGTATGTGTCGCACCTCTGTCAAGGTACGCGATTTCATTGCGTTTCCAAAAATAGCTATCGTCATAAGGCCACAATACGCTAATTTAAAATTTTGGTGCAAAATTACTACAATTTTTGCATATATGCAAATAAATGCGAATTATTTTAAGAAATACTTGTACAATTGAAAAAGTTTTTGTATCTTTGCGCCGATTTTCAAAATACTCGACATGACGAAACTGAGTGTAAATATCAATAAGGTCGCAACGCTGCGTAATGCGCGTGGCGGTAATCTGCCTGATGTGCAGCGTTTTGCGGTGGATTGCGAGTTGTTCGGAGCGCAGGGAATAACGGTTCATCCGCGTCCCGATGAGCGTCATATTCGCAAGGAGGATGTGTATCAACTCAAGTCGATGGTAACGACCGAACTGAACGTGGAGGGTAATCCGACAGAGGAGTTCTTGGCGCTGGTAACGGATATTCGTCCGACCCAGGTGACGTTGGTGCCTGACGATCCGAATCAGTTGACCTCTAATCACGGCTGGGACACGCGCCGGAACCTCCATTTTCTCAAGGGCGTGGTGAACCAACTGCACTCATACCGTATCCGCGTGAGCATCTTCGTGGATCCGGATCCTGTGATGGTCGAGTACGCGCTGCGTACCGGCGCTGACCGTGTGGAGCTCTATACGGGGCCCTATGCGGAGCTATTTGAGAGCGATCCGAAGCGTGCTATCGAGAAATACCGCCCGGCGGCAGAGAAAGCGCACGAGTTGGGGCTCGGTATGAACGCAGGACATGATCTCAACCTCAAGAACCTCAAGCCCTTCATCAAGGCTTTCCCGTGGACAGCGGAAGTGTCGATCGGACACGCCATCATTTGCGACTCGCTCTATCTGGGCATCCAAGAAACGATTCAGGAATACTTGGACTTACTGAAGTAAGTCGTTTATAAAGTTTAAAAGTTTATAAAGTTTATATATGTTATTACAAATTGACACTGTTGCCGTTATCGAAGAGGCAATCATGGAGGCTGCAGAGCCCGTTCAGGACACGTCTATCAACTTATGGGAAATGGCGCAGTATGGTGGTTGGATCATGGTGATCCTGGCTATCCTGCTCGTTATCGCTTGTTATATTTTCATTGCCCGTCTGGTGGTTATCAAACAGGCTACGCAGGAGGACAAATCGTTCATGGATCGTATCCGCGATTATATCCATGACGGCAAGATCGACTCGGCTTTGAATCTGTGCAAGCAGACCGACACCCCGTCCGCACACATGATCGAGAAAGGTATCACGCGTATCGGTCGCCCGATGCAGGATGTACAGGTGGCTGTTGAGAATGTGGGCAACCTCGAGGTAGGTCGTCTGGAGAAAGGTCTGGTGATCATGGCTACTATCGCCGGCGGTGCTCCGATGCTTGGTTTCCTCGGAACGGTACTCGGTATGGTTCAGACCTTCTATAACATGGCGCAGACCTCGGGCGGAATGATCGAGATGAGTGCATTGTCCACAGGTATGTATCAGGCCATGGTGACGACTATCGGCGGTTTGATCGTAGGTATTCTGGCGATGTTCGCCTACAACTACCTCGTTTCCCGTATTGACCGTGTGGTTCGTCTGCTCGAGAGCCGTACACTCGAATTCATGGATCTTCTTAATGAGCCCGCATAACTATGGCATTAAAGAAACGCAATAGGGTAGAAGCGACGTTCGCGATGAGCTCCATGACGGACTTGGTGTTCCTCTTACTCCTTTTCTTCGTCATGGCATCTACGATGTCGTCCCCGAATGATATCAAGATCAACCTGCCGAGTTCGCGTGCCACCAAAGTGACGCGGCCGCAGGTGGCCAAGGTGTCCATCGACAACTTAGGCAATTATTTCGTGGCGCTGGGTAAGGAGAAACCGGTTCAGATTGATCCGGAGAGTCTGGAGGCGTACCTGAGTACTATTCAGGCTTCGGACTCGACGATGTATATCGCCCTGCATGCCGATGAGGATGTAGCGTACAAAGAGGTAGTACGCGTGCTGGATATTGCGAATGAACACCAGATGAAGCTCGTCGTGGCTACGAAACGATAGTTCCGTAGCGAGAAACTGTTTTCAAGCAACGAAGAGATAGTGACTAAGAAACAAAAACGACATACAATAGCGACTATCGGCACGGTTCTGTTTATGCTGCTGGTGTTTCTGCTGTTGTGGCTGATCCGCCTCAACGCGGTAGCCCCGGAGCAGGCAGAAGGTGTGGAGATAGCGTTTGAGGAGCTGGAAGAGCAAGAGGAACCGGCGGAACCTGCCGCTGCAGCTTATGCGGAAGAGCCCTCTGAGGCAGCGCCTGCGGCGCCTGCTTCTCCTGCGCCCGAAGTGGCTACGAGTCCGACACCCGCTGCGCCACCTGAGCATATCGTCTCGGAAAAAGAGACCTTAGCGCTCGAGCGCGCGCGCAAAGAGAAAGAGGAACGCGAGGCGGCAGAACGGGCACGCAAACAGAAAGAGGCGGAGGCGATCTCAAGAGCCCAGCAAATGGGTAACCTGTTCGGTAAAACGAATGGTACCAGCGCCGGCGGAGGAGATACGCAGGGAGCCGGACAAAAAGGCAATCCTGTGGGACACGGTTCGTCGGGAGGCAACTCATGGAGCCTCTCCGGACGTGGAATCAAGGGCACCTTGCCTCAACCGGCAAACACCTTCAACCAGGAAGGACGCGTGATCATTGAGATCCGCGTCAATGCGGCCGGAAATGTGATCAGCGCCACGATTAAGGGCGGTAACATCTCCGACAAGCAAACCCAACAACTCGCACTCGATGCCGCCAAGAAGGCGAAGTTCACCGAGGGCGATCATGATCAGATCGGAACAATCACCTATAATTTCAAATTCAACTAATCGTTAATTACTAATCGCTAATCGATTTATGAATTATCTATTTTTAGACAACGGTTTCGAAGAAATCGAAGCAATCACGACTATCGACTTATTACGTCGCGCGAACATCGCGTTAACGACCGTTTCTATAACGGGCAATCCGATGGTTCTCGGTGCACATAACATAGCCGTCGAGGCCGACGGGCTGATCGAGCGTATTGATTTCTCGGACGCTGAGATGCTCATTCTCCCGGGCGGACAAACGAAACTCGGTGAGTGCTCCGCATTGTGTGAGTTATTGGTGGCGCATAACGAGGCAGAGAAACCGATCTCGGCTATCTGTGCAGCGCCGGCAGTGCTCGGTAAACTCGGTATCCTCAAAGGCAAACAGGCTACTTGCTACCCGGGCTTCCAAGATGCGCTGGGTGAGAGTTATGTAGGCGGTCTGGTGGTTGAATCGAAGAATATCATCACCGCGAAGGGTCCCGGTCTGAGTTCGGACTTCGCCTTCTGTATCATCGAGCATATCAAAGGCTCGGACGCGGCTGATGCCGTTTACGATGCAGCGCAGTATTAATGGCGCAGACTGAAAAATAATAGCAGGCTTCTTAACGGAGGCCTGCTATTTTATGTAGTTGGACGGAAAGGCGCCAGAAAGGATGGGCGAGGATGTAGCGGACGGTTTCGTCTAGGTTATCGTTGCTGTCGATCTCGAAATCATCGATGCCGCTGATCAACAACCATTCGCCGTTATACCGTAGAGGTTGGAGCATCCAGTGCTCCGCCTCTAATTTTTTGCGCCAGATCTCCGGATCGTACGTGCCGGTGAAGACCACCTTCACCTCGTTGACTTTGGTGAGCGCGAGTTTCGTGCCTTCTTTGGGCGAACAAGTGATCCAATCGATGCCGTCGGGTAGGGGACGTGTGCCGTTGGTCTCAATACAGATATAGAATCCCGCTTGATGGAGCGCGTCAATCAGTTCTTTGTTTACCTGCAGACTCGGTTCGCCGCCCGTCAGCACGCACATCTTGCGTCGCTCGTTGGGGGTGTCGTAGAGGGTGAGCATCTCGCTCACGATCTGCTCTGCCGTCATCTCGGTATAGTCCGCAAACTCCGTATCACACCACGGACATTTGAGGTTACAGCCGCTAAAGCGAACAAACACAGCAGGAATCCCGCTGTGTGCTCCCTCGCCCTGCAAGGTAAAGAATATCTCGTTAACTTTGTACATTACCAGGATACCAGGATCCTAGGAACCTAGGTTCCTAGTCCCGCTCGTAAATAGCGATGTTCCCTTCACTCTCCTGGACAGAGACTTTGTAGCAGTTCTCCACGTGGTCGCAGATCCAGCGGGCGATGTTCTCCGCCGACGGATTGACGTCCAGAATCTCGTTGATGTATTTATGATCGAAGGTGTCCTTGACGATGTGTTTGATTTGCGTGAAGTCGGTCACCATGCCGTCCGCGTTCAGCTCTTTGGCGCGGCAATACACCACGATGATCCAGTTATGGCCGTGCAGGTTCTCGCACTTGCTCTCGTACGACAGCATCAAGTTATGCGCCGCCGATATCTCTATTCGTTTCTCTACGTAATACATCTTAATTGTCGTAAATGGTTGTATCTTCAATGCCGGCTTGCGCTAATGCCTCTTTGCGCTCGCGACACGTGCCGCACACGCCGCAGTGATGTTCTCCGCCTTTATAGCAACTCCAGGTCTCGGAGTAGTCGAGGTGGAGATCTTTGCCTTTGGCTGCTATCTCTGCTTTGGTGAGGTGGGTATAAGGTGTGAGCAGTTGGACACCGTTCCATGTGCCGAAATGCACGGCGTTATTCATCGCCTCCACGAACTCCGGTCGGCAGTCGGGGTAGATCGTGTGGTCGCCGGCATGGTTGGCCAGCATGATATACTGCATTTTGTTGTTCTCCGCGATACCGGCTGCAATCGATAACATGATCCCATTACGGAATGGCACAACGGTCGATTTCATGTTCTGTTCATCGTAATTGCCCTCCGGAATAGCGTCTGCGCCTTCCAAGAGCGACGACTTAAAGAACTGCTTGATGAAAGGCAAACGAATGACCAGATGGGGAATGCCGAGTCGCTCGCAGTGCATCTTGGCGAATTCCAACTCGCGGTCGTTATGGTTGGAGCCGTAATGAAACGACACCGCCATGCCGATACGATACTGATACTCGTATAACATCGTTGTTGAGTCCAGTCCACCGGAAAGAACGATCAGACTATCTTTCATGAACGTTGAGGGTTTAATGTTTCATGTTTAGCGTAAACTGCTCGCGCAGACGCTGTTGCTTGAGATCTTCGTGCTCTTTGTCTGCGTAGTTGGCGAAAGGATAGATGCTGATTCCGCCGCGGGGCATGAACCAACCCGTGACTTCCAGATACTTGGGATCCATCAGTTTGACGAGGTCCTTCATGATGATATTCACGCAGTCCTCGTGGAAATCACCGTGATTGCGGAAAGAGAAGAGATAGAGCTTGAGACTCTTGCTCTCCACCATCCGTTCCCGCGGGATATAACTGATGTATATATGTCCGAAATCCGGCTGACCGGTCTTGGGACACAGCGTCGTGAACTCCGGACAGTTGAACGTCACCAGATACTCATTCTCCGGGTGTTTGTTCTCGAAGGTCTCGAGTACCTCGGGGTTGTAGTTATCGCTATAGTGCGTGCCTTGGTTGCCCAAAAGCGTCACGCCTTCCAATTCTTTCTCTGTACGCATTATCGCATTATCTTAATCGTTTGACCGCTCTCCGTAACAACGATATACATGCCGTGCGGCAGATCCATCGTGCGGATATCTTGATTCGTGGTAGCCACCTTACGACCGTATACATCGAAGATGTTCAGCCACGTGCCGGCCTCAATATTGTCGATGCCTTGCGGGTTATAGAGACGAACAATCACGTTGTAATATTTCCTGGAGGTGTAGTCGCGTACCTCATAGCGAACGCCGTAATGCCAGTTCGAGAAGTCCACCGTCTCACCGGAGTTCGGTGTAACGAACGTAAGCGGGCTGGCTAAGGTGATAGTCGGAGTGGCTGCTTTCATCAGGTCGCTATCCTTATCCAATACAGGGATCGTGATGAGGTGATTGGCTTCGTCGATATCACCCGTGTATTTGCCTACTTTGAATTCCGTGATGGCCAACGACGGTGCTTGAATCGTCGCTTCATCGCTAAGCAGGTATTTGATGGTTTGGTCAATCAGTTTCTGCCCGTCTGTGGTCAGATGCTTGCTGCCTTCAATACCCATCGGGAAGCAGATATATTTCTTTCCGTTTGGACGTTGAACCTCGTGCATGATGGTTTGTTCCGGTCCGTCACCGAAGTAATCGTCGATGTCGCGTGTCAGGGCCGTTGCCAGACAGAGCGTCTTGTCGTAATTGACATTGATCGGCATCAAACCTTTGCCCTCCACGGTATCCAGTACCATAATGCGGTCTCCTTTGTGTTTGTTCAGCGCTTTGAAGATGGGGTGGTCTGCACGATAGACGGTGATATAACGACCTTCATCGGTCAACGAACCGTTATCCGGTTCTCCCCATTCCAGGCGACCCGGTGTGTAGGTGAAGGACTTCATGTTCAGTACAGGCAGTGCCACTTCACCACGGGCGAGCGCCAGAACCTCCGGATTGTCGGCATCGACATCCTCGGAGATCAGGATCCATTTGTATTTGCCGTACTGATCTGCCGAACGCAAACCATCTTCTTTCTCCCTGCGGGTGATGAAGTTCCATTTGCCGGTAGCTGTGCCCAACAGATAATGGTAGGTGCCGTCCTTGGTGTAAGCCGAGTCGTTCTTATACAGGTAAAGCACAGGATTCTGACCGTAGTTCAACTCTTTGACGGTCAGTTTGCCCTTAATCACGGTGTCTGCGCCCGCAACAGTGATCTCATAGGGGTATGTATTGACAACGGTCGGTATACCGCTAATGACGTACGTACCGCTGTTACCGCTGCCGCTTACTCCTTGCGGTTGACCGTTGGGCCAAGTCAGTGTCACACTGTCGGCAGAAAGCGCATAGTAACGGAAGCGAATCTGATCCATCTCCTCGCCTTGATATACTTCTGCATTGACACCCGTGAGGGACTTGATATCCGAGATGACGGAGAACGTGCCGGAAACGCGGTTGGTCTCCACGCCGTTGAAATAGGCGATCACATCGTAAGCGTATTGACCGACAGGACAGTTCGCATGTCCGCTCAACTGGAAGGTATCTATCATCTGAGCGTCCGTGTTCACCTTCGATAAAGAGATACCTTTTGCTTCCGGACCGTTCCACACCAGACGTGTATTGGCGCCTTCAACGTTGTTATACTTGGTCGTGTAGACTATCTTCTTCAGATCCATGGTCTGCAGTACCACCTGCGCGGAGTCATTACCCTTGAGGTATTTCACTTTCGGTTGACGCGGAATACGCAAGGAGAAACCTCCGAACAAGTTACCGTCTCCTACGGAAGTTACCTTAATCACGTGTCTGCCTGTTGTGAGTGTGTACCGATGTATGTATGCGCTTGTCGATATGTTCAGCGGTTGTTCTACATCGTCGATAGATACACTGAGGTATTTGTTGTTTTCCGGCTTTTTCGTATCCAGTTTCTTGTCTGTTCCATATAGGGAGAACTGGTCGTATCCCTGAACGTGCATTTCGATGATAACACCCGAACCAGCTGTTGCATGACAGCGGGCGGTGGCTTTGAATTCATCTTGTGCAGCAAAAGCTGTACCTTTTTCTCCACCTGCACCCTTGAACCAATCATCCTTAGCTTCGTAGTATGTAGTGGTCTCGTTTTTGGTGATACCGCGCTCTTTGTCGATAGGATCATTCACCTGAATAGTGATTCCTTTCACAGTAGTACCATCCACTTTCTCTTCAATTCTGCCGGCATAGTATACCTCATACTCATACCCGCCTGACACACTTAGCGTGGATCCGTATCCGCCGTCTTTGGTCTTTGCTTCATACACCTCCGGTTGGTGGAGTGTAAGGTTTGTCTGTGGCACAGAAGAACCGGCTTGTACGGTGACGTTGCAAGAAGCGGTAATCGACGGGTCAGTCGTTGAAGTAGCTGTTATAGCCACGGTTCCTTCTGCTACACCCGTTACTACGCCGCTGGCGTTCACCGTAGCGATATTGTTGTTGGCACTGCTCCAGGAAACGGCTTTGCCTGTGTTTGCATTAGACGGCGTATAGGTGACGGTAAGCGTTGTGGTGGATCCGATGCCCACACTCGCCGTAGCATTAAGACTGATGGCTGTTACAGGAATAGGAGCCGCCGGCGCGTTCACCGTGATGGCACAAGTGCCTGTTTTGGTGTTATCGAGGTTGGAAGAGGCTGTGATAGTAGCCGTTCCTTGAGCGACTGCTGTTACCAAACCCGTTGCGCTGACTGTTGCTACGTTGGGATTGCTGCTTGTCCATGTAACGGTCTTGTCAGCAGATGACGGCGTAGCACTTACCGTGGCAGTCAGTTGTTGCGTATCATTGATCTCCAAAGTAGCACTCGCCGGCGAAACGGTCACGCTGGAAACCGTAGGGTCTCCACCTCCACCACCGCCTCCGGGCAAAGTAAGCGTAATAGAGGTAACCATCGTAGAAGTTCCTGCTCTACGAATGACACGGAAACCGTTGGCATTAGCTGGAATAGTAGCGCTTACAGCAATATCATGGGCTGTCTTGTTACCGTCATTTGCTTGGGTAACTTCCGCACTCCAATTGGTACCTCCATCCGTGCTGAACTGAAAAGCCCAGTTTTTGCTCTGGTCAGTCGTGTTAATATAGCCGTTGATGCTGGCTGCGGTAAACGTTTCATTGGCTAAAACGATTTCAAAATAATGTCCGTCACTACCTAACTTACCATCTTTTGCATTGCCCTTCGATGTGTTGGAACTTACTGTCGCATTAGTCGGAGTGGTGACATTAAAACTAAGACCATTACCGTCAAAGATGTTCGACATCGTAAACGTGGCATCCGCAGCCGATACAGCGCTTGCCAGCAGGCAACCCATTACAATGAATAAACTTTTCTTTAAAATGTTTTTCATATCGTTTGTTTTATTTATCTTTCAACTTTTCAATAGACCCACATTAGGGGATATTAAATCACGCTGCAAAATTACTACAATTTTTGCACATAAGTGTGCAGATATTCAAAAAAAATGTGTAAAAATTGACACAAATGACGAAAATTTCCGCGCGCGAACATTATTTATTTGCATATGTG
>CADBWK010000019.1 GCA_902798385.1 uncultured Bacteroidales bacterium | reverse complement strand
GAAGTTCAGGTCAACCGAAACGGTTACGCCATGACGTTTAGCCGCCTCGCAAGCGAGTTTGGTGATCTCAGCAGCTTTGTCCGAGATAGCCGGAGTGATTCCGCTCCAGTGGAACCAAGCTGCGCCTTCCATGATCTTGTCGAAGTCAAAATCCTTCGGATCAGCCTCAGCGATGGCGCTGTGAGCACGGTCGTAGATAACCTTCGACGGACGCATCGAAGCACCGGTCTCGCAGTAGTACAGACCTACGCGGTCACCGCCACGAACGATGTAATCGTCCTTCACGCCATAACGACGCAGCGAGTTAACGGCAATCTGACCTATCTCGTGTTTCGGCAGTTTGGTAACCAGATACGCCTCGTGACCATAGTTAGCGCACGAGATAGCTACGTTAGCCTCACCACCACCGGGGATGATACGGAAATGATCAGACTGAATGAAACGATCTTGTCCTTCCGGACTCAGGCGAAGCATGATCTCGCCCAACGTAATAATTTTAGCCATAGTATTTAAAATTTAAAATAATTCTTTGCATTATTATAACAGATATCCTCTACCATCTGTTGCACGCGGGCTTTCTCGTAGCCGGTGTACGGAATCATGCCGTTCTCGATGTCATTGCCGAGGATGTTACACAGCGTACGACGGAAATACTCGTGACGCGGGTACGAGAGGAACGAACGGCTGTCGGTTAACATACCTACGAGGCGGCTCAACAGACCGAGGTTGCTCAAAGCCATCATCTGTTTCTCCATACCGTCCTTCTGATCGAGGAACCACCAACCGGAACCGAACTGGATCTTACCCGGAACGGAACCATCCTGGAAGTTACCGAGCATAGTAGCGATGACCTCATTAGCGCACGGGTTGAGGTTATAGAGAATGGTCTTAGCGAGGTGTCCTTCGCTGTTCATCTCATCCAGGAAATGACTCATCGCTTTTGCGGTCGTGAACTCGCCGATGGAGTCGAAACCGGTGTCTGCTCCGAGTTGTGCGAACATCTTGGAGTTGTTGTTACGGATCGCGCCGTAGTGGTATTGCTGGGTCCAACCCGAAGCGTAGTCCATCTCTGCCTGAGCGTGCAGGTAAGCGTGCTTGTACTGACGAATCTCATAAGCGCTGAGCTCTTTGCCTGCAAGGGCTTTCTCGAAGATTGCATTGATCTCTGCGTCGGTATATGGCTCATCGTAGAACTCCTCGATACCGTGATCAGAAAGACGGCAACCCATCGACTCAAAGAAGTCATGACGTTTCTGCAGCGCCGCTACCAGGTCCGCGAAGTTACGAATCTCCATGCCTGCTACTTGCGCGAGTTTCTCAATATATGCCTTCCATGTAGCCGCCTCGATATTCATACCGGCGTCCGGACGCCAAGTAGGCAACATACGAACCTCTGCCTTCGGATCATCCTTCAGCATCTTATGCCACTCCAGACTATCAGCCGGATCATCGGTTGTGCAAACGAGCTCTACGTGGTAGTGCTTCATCAGACCCTGCGGACAGAACTTCGGATCGTTCGCGATCAGGTCGTTGCACTTGTCATAGATAGCACGTGCGGTCTCGGGATTCAGACGCTCCTCGATACCAAAAGCGGTTTTCAACTCCAAATGCGTCCAGTGATAGAGCGGGTTGCGGAAAGTATAAGGAACGGTCTCTGCCCATTTCTCGAATTTCTCCCAGTCCGTCGTGTCCTTACCGGTGCAGTATTTCTCATCCACACCGTTGGAACGCATCGCGCGCCATTTGTAGTGGTCGCCCATGAGCCAGATCTGTGCGATCGACTCAAAACGTTTGTTCTCCGCTACCATTTGGGGAATAAGGTGACAGTGATAATCGATGATCGGCATTTTAGCCGCATGATTGTGATACAACTCCTGTGCAGTCGCTGTTTGCAGCAGGAAATCTTTGTCCATGAAAGCTTTCATAAGATAGAATTTATCGTGTTAAATGATTTGTCGCATATTGCGACTGCAAAGGTAATAAAAAAAAATGACATATACAAATGTATATGCCACTTTGCACGCTTTTCTACCTTTTTTGTCAATTTTTCTACATATTACCACCTATTATTTTCTGCACCGATCGTGGTGAATTCGCCATGCCCCGGATAAACGCGTACGCCGGAAGGTAGCGTAAAGAGCGTCTCAAGTGATTCCATCAATTGGCCCATATGACCACCTGGTAGATCGGTTCGACCGTACCCCATCCGAAAGAGGGTGTCACCCGATAGCAAAAGCCCTTCTTCCGAGCGATAGAGACATATCGAACCCGGAGTGTGCCCAGGGGTGTGAAGCACCTGAAAGAAAGGAATAGATTCCGGCAGCGGTTCTATGGGAAAGGACTCTGCCGTGGCACGGATACCGAATAAGTTGTATTGCTGCTGCATCGCCTGCGCCATGGGGATGTCCGCCTCATGTATCATCACCGGCGTATGCCACTGCTCACATGCCCATTTAGCACCCCATAAATGATCCAGATGACCATGCGTCGCGATAATCGCCTGAATGTTCAGATGATTCTCTTGCACGTAGCGATATAGCGTCTGCTGCTCGTACGCATTCGAGCATGCCGGATCGATCAGCAGGGCATTGCCCGCCTCATCCGATACGATGTACATATTGGTTGCAAAAGGACCAAACTCAAATGTCTTTATTTCCAACATTGCTTGCATATATCCGGACTTTGTTGGAGCGCGGCTTTACGGAAAGCGAGCGCCCGCTCATTACCAAAGAGAGTCTCCAATGACTCTTTCATTATATTCCCATATGCATGTGCATGCGCCTTGTCATAACAGCACGGCAAGACCTCTCCGGTGGTCGTGATCACCACGCCGCTCCATACACGAAGACAACCACGTCCTATCGGTTTGCGGTGATAATGTCCGTCCACTCCCTTCGTATAACGGCTATACCGCTCGTCCGAAGGCATCAGCGGATGACCATCCGAATAGTCGTACAACTGCGCGGTTTTAAACACCAGCCTGTCCGCTCCGAATGCCTTATAACGCTTTTGGAATTCTTTCCATTCGTGCTCGTTCGAGCGCAAACGTAAGCATTGTAACTCAATGATCGTTCCTCCGCGCAGACGTTCTTTGGCTTCCCTTAAGCAAGACAGAGCATGCGTACATTGTTCCAAACTTCCTCCCACGCGATACGCCGCGTAGGTCTCTTCTGTCAGGCCATCCATCGACACGATAATCTTACTCAAGCCTGCCTTCACCAGCTCCTCCGCCATCTCCATTGTCAACGCCTGCGCGTTCGTGCTCACGATCGTATAGAGTCCCCGCTCGTGCGCCTCGCGAATCATCTGCGGCAGGTCTCTATTAAGGAGAGGTTCGCCTTGAAAATAGAACTGCACCGTGTGGGCATAAGGAGCGATCTGCTCCAAGACCCGCTCCCACACTTCGCGTGACATAAACCGCTCAACTCTATCCGCTAATCGTTCTCCCTTACGCATCCCCACCGGACACTCCGGACAGTGTAACTGACAGATAGCCGCGGGTTCGACGGAGACAAACATAGGCCTATGAACGATACGCACCGAGCCAAAGAGGCTCAGTGCATAACTAACGTAGCAACGCCAAGCGTTGCGCACGCGCGAACCTATATACTTAATGGATCGCAATCTTGTTGATACGACGCTCGTGGCGCCCGCCTTCAAAATCCGTTTGGAAGAAGGTACGAACGATATCCAGAGCCTGAACAGCGGAAACGAAATTAGCCGGCAGACCCAATACATTCGCATTGTTGTGTGCACGAGCCAATTCTGCCAATCGGGGTTCCCAGCACAATGCAGCACGGATACCCTGGTGTTTGTTCGCCGTCATGCAGATACCGTTACCGGTCGAGCAGATAACAATACCGAACTCAAACTCACCCTTCTCAACGGCTTCTGCCAGAGGGTGCGCAAAGTCAGGATAGTCACAACTCTCGGTGCTGTAGCAACCAAAATCCTTTACTTTAGCACCGTTATCCTCCAAGAACAACTGTACTTTCTGCTTGAGCGCAAAACCTGCGTGGTCACTTGCCAACGCGATGGTCATTTCACTAAAACTTTTCATATCTTGTTCGATTAAAATATTATTGCCAGATTACCAAACATCAGCTTGCAAGCAATCGCCAATACGATGATGCCGAAGAACTTGCGAATGATATACAACGCTGTATTACCCAGGTACTTCGTTAACCAATTGGTACCTATCAGCACCAGATACAGCGTGATCATACACAATATCAACGCGATACACAGATTGCCCGTACTATATTCCGCCGTGATGGCCAAAAGCGCCGTAAATGCACCGGGTCCCGCGTACATCGGGAAAGCCAAGGGCACGATTGAACTACCCGATCCCACTTCGCCTTCTAACTTGTCATTCTGGAAAATCACAATATCCAAAACCATCTCCAGCGCCATCAGGAAGATGACAAAACCACCGGCAATCGCGAAATACTCGATTTGCACGCCGAACAGTTTGAGTATCCATTCGCCTAAGAACAAGAAGGCCATCAGAATAATGAGACTCGCGATACATACTTTTCCGGCATGTATCTTAATGCCCCTCTGCTCCATCGCTATAGTGATGGGAATATTGCCGAACGGGTCAATAATGGCTATCAGGAAGATAAAGGACGACAACACTTGCCATATATCAAATTCACCGAAGAATTCTTGTAATGTATTCATAGCATTTTATCGAATTAGGGCACAAAATTACAAAAATTCTTGCATATATGCAAATTTTTTAGTACTTTTGCACCGATTTTTCGAAAATATATAATTTTATACTAGTATGATAAACAGTCAAGACATCAAAAACGGCGTATGCATTCGCATGGACGGCCGTCTGTATTTTGTAATTGAGTTTTTGCACGTTAAGCCGGGTAAAGGTAACACGATTATGCGTGTTAAGTTCAAAGATGTAGTGGATGGTCGCGTTCTGGAGCGCCGCTTCAACATCGGTGAGAAACTGGAAGATGTACGCGTTGAGCGTCGTCCGTATCAGTTCCTTTACAAGGAAGGTGCAGACTATATCTTCATGAACAACGAGACTTTTGAGCAAGTGCCTATCGCGCATGACCTCATCACGGGTGTGGACTTCCTCAAAGAGGGTATGACCGTTGAGGTGGTTTCCGATGCTACCAGCGACACCATCCTGTTCGCTGAACTGCCGACAAAGGTAGAGTTGCAGATCACCTACACCGAGCCGGGTCTGAAGGGCGACACCGCTACCAACACACTCAAACCGGCTACCTTGGAGACCGGCGCTGAGATCCGTGTACCGTTGTTCATCAACGAGGGCGAGATCGTTCGCGTGGACACCCGTGACGGTTCCTACTGCGAGCGTGTTCGTTAAGCCATTCACCCACAGCCGATGGCTGGTTTAGCAGACATAAAAAGACCTGTTGAGGCGGAATGGAAACGGTACGAACGGTTGATGCATGATTACATGCAGGCCGACGAACGTTTGCAACAAACCGTACTCCAATACATCGCGGCGCGCAGCGGCAAACAGCTGCGGCCGCTGATTGTATTGTTATGCGCCCAATTATGCAATCCTATCACAGACAAGACCCTGCGCGCAGCGGTGGCGCTGGAGATGCTGCATAACGCCAGCCTCGTGCATGACGACGTCGTTGATAGCTCGGACACCCGACGCGGACAACCTGCCATACATACGCAGTGGAGCAATAAAGTGGCAGTCTTGACCGGCGATTATATGCTCGCCAAAGTGATCGGACTCGTGGCGGAAGTGCGCAACATCCGTATTCTGGAGATCGTCTCTAACTTAGGACGCAACCTCAGCAGCGGAGAGATGCTGCAACTGCATTTCGGGCAGTCGATGTGGATCGACGAAGAGCGTTATATGCGGGTCATCGACCAGAAGACCGCACAACTCTTCCAAGCCTGCGCGGAAGCCGGTGCGGAGAGTGCCGGTTGTACCCCTCGTCAACGCACGGCACTGCGCGAGTACGGACGGCTGCTCGGACTATGCTTCCAGATCAAAGATGATATCTTCGATTATAGCGATCTCGAGGAGTTAGGCAAACCGACGATGAGTGATCTAAGGGACGGCAAAGTGACGTTGCCGCTCATCGAAGCGCTGCGCCGCGCCCCACAAGAAGAGGCGGCAGAGATCCGCAAGAAAGGGGAACGCATCTGCGAGGCATCCATGCCTCAGGAAGAAGAGACACGGCTCCTCGAGGAAATCAAGTCCTTCGTGCTACGTTTCCATGGAGACGAGTACGCCGTACAGAAGATGTTGAGTTATAAAAAACAAGCCACGGAAGCCTTGAGTATCTTCCGTGACAGTGATGAAAAAAGCAGCCTCTTGGCTCTACTCGACTACGCCATCAATCGCGTTCAGTAATTGCTCGCGAAGGGCTTCATCGGAAATCGTATTGAGGACATCTTTCATAAACGCGTTAACCAAGAGTTGGCGCGCTTTTTGTTTGTCGATGCCTCGTTGCTGCATGTAGAAAAGGGCTGACTCATCGAGTTGTCCGGTGGAGGCTCCATGCGTCGCTTTCACATCGTCCGCATAAATCTCCAACTGCGGTTGGGTACGCATCTCGGCCTCCTCGCTCAACAGCAGATTGCGATTCGTCTGATGCGCTTCGGTCTGCTGGGCATCCTTCACGATCTTCAGATCGCCGATAAACCGTCCGCGGCTTTGGTCATCGAGCACGAACTTAATCAACTGATTCGATGTGCCGCCACCCACGGCATGCTTCACATGCGTCTCGGTCGTGACAGCTTCATCGTGATGCAGGTACGCAAGCGCGTATATCTCCGTCTCACAGCCCTCTCCGAGTTGTTCAACGGTGATGCGGTTCGTGCCCGGGGCAAAATTGACCACCACGATCTTCACGCGCGAACCGGCTTCCTGTTCGATTTTCAAACCGACCTCCGGCTCATTGACAAAGACCCGCTCGAATATGTCACCCTTGGAGACCCTCATATCCTTTCTCTTCGAGTTCGAGTGCCAGCGTCTTGTCGCCGGTCTTTACGATCTTACCGTCTGCCAGTACATGCACAAAATCCGGCACGATATAATCAAGCAGACGCTGATAGTGGGTGATGACGATCGATGCGTTCTGCGGGGTCTTGAGACGGTTGACGCCTTCTGCTACAATCCGCAGCGCATCAATATCCAGGCCGGAGTCTGTCTCATCGAGGATGGCCAGACAAGGTTCTAACATCGCCATCTGGAAGATCTCGTTTTTCTTCTTTTCTCCACCGGAGAAGCCTTCGTTGACCGAGCGGTTATTCAGTTTGTCCGGCAACTCCAGCAGTTGCTTCTTCTCACGCATCAACCCCAAAAACTCCTTCGCACTCAGCGGTTCTTTGCCTTCGTACGCCCGTTTCTCGTTGAGGGCAGTGCGCATAAAATTGGTCATACTGACGCCCGGAATCTCAACGGGATATTGAAAAGAAAGGAACACGCCTGCGCGTGCGCGAACCTCCGGCTCCATCGCTAACAGGTTCTCGCCTTTCAACCATACTTCACCGCTCGTCACCTCGTACGCCGGGTGACCGGTCAAGACCGCACTCAAGGTACTCTTGCCTGCTCCGTTCGGTCCCATGATGGCATGCACCTCGCCTTCGTTAATCACGAGGTTAACGCCTTTCAATATCTCTTTGCCGCCTATCGAAGCATGGAGATCTTTTATGACTAAAAGATTATTTACCATTTTATCATTTACCATTTACAATTGAGCCATCACCACTTCGCCGACTGCCTGTAGCGTGGCTTTACTGATGTTACTCATGTCGTCATTGCGTGTATGCCACCACCACGGGAAACCCGTCGCATTGCGGATATCATAGTGGATCACGTCCACGCAGGGGATGCCGGCGATATAATTGATGTAATAATGATCGTCTGTGATCGGGTACGACTGCTGGTTGTTGAACATCGCACCGTAACCTAACTGCTCGGCCGAGTGCCAGATCTGCTGCTGATAATTGGCGGCATACTGGGTGGAGTACATCTCTCTGGGGAACGTAGCATCCGGTGCTCCAATCATATCGAGGATGATACCAAAGCGGTATTGGGGATTCTTCTTCTGCATATAATGGGTGGCCCATAACTGACTACCCAGGCACCATGTATCTTCGCGCTCCAGACCGGTATAGACACGCGGCGTACCCATGTCTTCGCAGTCAAAGAAGATGATATCCACCGGCATCGTGAAGGTCGAATCAGCCATACGCAGTCCTAACTGACGAGCCACCTCGAGCAACACACCTACACCACTCGCGCCGTCGTTCGCACCGGGCACATTGTAGAAGCGGTCGTTATAGTCTTCTTCCTCGTCGCTCCATGGACGCGTGTCATAGTGCGCACCCAGCAGGATACGCGGACGGTCTTTCGTCTCTTCGGTATAGAAATGCCCTATGATATTATATATCTGCTGGTTATTCCCGCGATAGTCCGGCATGAAGCCTTTTTGTAACTCCACCTCCGCTCCGAAAGCACGCAGTTGCTCGATCAGCCACACGGCACACTGCGTATGCGCCTCGCTGTTCGGCACACGCGGACCAAAGGCCATCTGGCGCTCTATATACACATACGCACTGTCGGAGTTAAAAGCCGGCCGCTCTATCACGGCCGCTTTCTTTGAACAGGACACCAGGATACCTAGGACTCCCAGGAAACCCAGGGCGCCTAGTAATATATTTCTTCTCATCATCGTATATTCGTCTCGCTGATCGAAGTGTGATTCTGGATCGCACGGATCGTGTGCGCGATAGGTACAGCAAGACTCTCTATATGCAGTTTAGAACAACAACCCGGATCCACAGGTATCGAATCGGTGCAAACCAGTTCCTCCAGTGCCGACTCCTCGATACGTTGGCAGGCATTACCGCTCAACACGGCGTGCGTCACCACCGCCCGCACGGACTTGGCTCCTCCTTCTTTCATCACCTCAGCAGCCTTGCAGAGTGTACCGGCGGTGTCAGCGATATCGTCGAAGATAACGACATCCTTGCCATACACGTCTCCCAGCACTTTGATTTCGGACACTTTATTGAAATCGGGACGGTTCTTGTAGCAGATGACCATCGGCACCTCGCGATCCGTCAGAAGATGCAGTTTCTTCGAGAAATTAGACGCGCGTTTTGAACCACCCACGTCCGGCGATGCAACGATCAGTTTTTTCAAATTAAGCGAAGCCACGTACGGTGCCAGCACATTCGATCCGTAGATATGATCGACCGGAATATCGAAGAATCCCTGAATCTGATCGGCATGCAGATCAACGGTGATCACGCGGTCTGCGCCGGCGGTCTGCAGCATGTTCGCTACTAACTTAGCGCCGATCGACACACGCGGTTTGTCTTTACGATCCTGACGCGCCCAACCGAAATACGGAATGACCGCAATCACCTTGGATGCACTCGCACGCTTGGCGGCGTCGATCATCAGCAACAACTCCATGAGGTTGTCGCTCGACGGGCAAGTGGACTGAACTAAATACACGTTTTGACCACGAACGGACTCTTCGAAGTAAGCACAGAACTCGCCGTCGGAGAAACGATCGACACGCACTTTGCCGAACTGGCAGCCCAACTCTTCGCATACGCGTTGCGCCAGAGCCTGACCCTTCGAGCCGGCAAAAATCTTAAACCGATAATTGTTTTCCATTATTTTTTGTTTTTCTTTGCACTCTTGTTTTGCGCATTAGGCTGCGCCAGCAACTGCTCAAAAGCCTTTGACTCGCAGCGCAACTTACCGTCCGACAAACGGATGATATCTTCTTTGATACGCCCCATGCCGGATTCCTGATCGCGGTTCCAAACGAGATTGCGTTGACGCATACACTGCGCGATGTACACCTCGAGCGCATCCCGATCCTTTCCGTTGGGAAGGGTGGAGGCATAAGCGATCATATCTTGCACTATTCGTCCGTAGTTACGCAACTGAATAGGCGCCGATTCTCTCCGTAATTGCATAGTATTACTCTTTCTTGCGAATCAGATAAATCATCGTCGGGAAGTGGTCTCCGTAACCGTTCTGCCAAACGCCGGCTTTGTGCGTACGCAGCGGAGCACCTTTGTCCTTACCCTCTTGAACGGTCAGGAACGGTTTGTTGAACACCTGCGATTTCCAATATGCCCATCTGCCGCTCTCCTTGTCTTCGTTGAGCAACGGCTCGGAGATGATGATCTGGTCGAACAGGTTCCATCCGCCGTTATAGTACAGCGTACCGGTACCGTTAGCCAAGTGGATCCACATCGTGTTGTACCAGCCCTTCGGCTCAACCTGCTGCGGTTTCTTGCGTGCTTTGAGCACGTCTTTGCAGCTGTGGTTATCCGGGTCATCGTTCAAGTCACCCATGATGATGATCTTTGCGTTCGGCTCTTTCATATAGATCGAGTCGCAGATCTGCATCGTCAGCATCGCTGCCGTGTCACGGCCCGGACGGCTGGACAACTCACCGCCGTAACGGCTCGGCCAGTGGTTCGTGATCATATGGATCTTCTCCGGCTTACCGTCACCCATCAGATAACCCGAAACGAGCAACTGCAGACGGGTTTTGATCACACCGCCATCCGCATAATGGGCCTTCAACTCATAACCAGCCACCTTCGACGGCTTGAAGAGCACCGAGTCATAGAGGAAGCCTACATCGACACCACGGCGGTCCGGACCTTCCAACAGAATCGGTTTCAGACGGCGACCGTACTTACTGTTCGTCTCTGCGCACAGGTCATACAAACAGCCGATATTCTCCACCTCGGCCACGCCGATACATGCCGCACCGCGCGGATCGTAATCCGTACCGAGCTGAGCTACCGCGTAACCCATCCGCTTGATCTTGTTCTCGTACTTCATCGACGTCCATTTCATACCGCCGTCCGGCAAGTACTCGTAGTCGTTCTTACCCTCGTCATGGATCGTGTCGAAGAGGTTCTCCAGATTGTAGAAAGCGATACAGCGGACATACTGACCCTTGCTCAGGTTCTCGTCCGCAGCCTGTTTCTTGTTCCCTGCGCTCATCGAAGCGCTAAACGTCAGCAGCAGCGCTGCCACCCAAAGAAATGTGTGTTTCATAATATATAAATTGTTGCTCATTTCAATTCCGGCTGCAAAGATACAACAAAAATTGCATATATGCAAGTTTTTGCGCATTTTTTTGTCGGACGAAATATAATTTCGCGATTATTAAAGAGCCTAAGGCCATTCGGATAGCGTATGCTCGTGTATGCAACTCTTTATTTATTGCGCTTTTAGCACAAAATCTGCAGTAACGAAGCCGTTACCACCCGAATCGTAGCGGACATCAAAGTCTTCGTCCTGTGCACTATACACTTCATACGGATCGGTCACCACTACGGTTATCGAAGAAGGCGTCTCTCGACCGCGGTAACGTATGATCGTGTATTCTCCGGCAGTATCCGTCAACGCGTAGTTATAACCAGCCAGATCATTTTCGTTTTCTGTCCGCACGCCATACACGGCAACATAGATGCCTTCCAACGCTTCTCCCGACTCGTTCTGAACCTGTCCGCAGATCACCAATCTGGGCGCACCTTCAAACTCATGAGAAGAAGGAAGATTAGGTTCATGGTCGCTCTTTGCACATCCGCTAAGCGTGCAGACGACTAGAATCATCCAATATAAGATATATCTTTTCATAGTTTGCGTATTTTGGAACTGGTTTTACCGAAGGTAGTCCTAAGATAGATCGCATAACTGCCCGGATTTAAAGCCGGCACATCAATCGTTTGATTCTGGACAAGCCGGCCACACAAATCCCAGATACTCAAATCGTACACATATATGTCGCCTTTGAAATCCGTCTTCCAATGACCGATATAAATCGTATAATGCCCCTGCCGCGTGATTGGACAAGTAATGACACCATCACTCAAGCCGAAGAAATAATCTTCATTGTTACGCTCACTTTGCGTCTCCGTCACAACCACATACGATACCTCACCTACCTGCGTTTCTATCGTAAGCGTGTTGCCTGTGAGCGATGCGCGAAACTGCGTCGGATCAGTCGGATCTGGCGTACTTCCCGTTGGGTTATCGGCAGGCAAACCGCGGAACTCCGACATGTAAAGTGGAATCTGGATCGTGTTCTGCGATGCCATCAGACAAGCGCTAAACAACAAACCTATGTAAACCATCCATTTACGCATTTTCTTTTTTACACGCCATCTCCTTCAGGGTGTTTTGCAACTCTTTGACGCTGACACCTAAGCGTTTTGCTATACTATACTTATCCTTTCCTATCCCGCTTTCCGCACGATAGAGAATATCGGCTATCTCAGCATACGAAAGACCGATCATAAATAGGACGCTCCGTCTCACCTCTCGTTCGTTTAATCCGCGCATCTGCAGTTCCTCGGCGATTCCTAACAAACGTTTATTACATACATCACAGAACTGCGTATAATCATCCCATTTTAATTCGTTTTTAATATCTGCGCTATTACACAACAGCACACATTGTCGCTCCAGCTCCTCTTCGGCCGTCCTCTGTCTTCGCTTGCGGGATACAAACGAATATATCATCCATATTATCAACAGAAAGGCAATCGCTAAAAGAGCAAAAACAACCGATTTCATCGGACTTATTGGAGCCGCTAAAGATTCCTCTGCCAACAACATCGCTTGCGTCCATTCCGGATTATTCCGCTCCAGCGAGCGTTGTATGTCGGTGCGAATTGTCGCCAGATCTCGCACCTCATCTGCATCGGCACAGCTGTCGCAATGTATCAAGATATAATAGGCATCGTCCAGATAGCGCGGATTATCCGTTTGAACCGCTATTTGGCGGGCATACGACAAAGCCGAATCGCATTGTCCGAGCAATGTAAATGCCTGAGCTCGCAGAATCGAACAATAGATAAGATCTCCCGATTTCATCGGAACTTTTTGCAGATAACTAAGCACGGAATCATACTCTCCTGTATACAGGCAAGCAGCCGCCCGAGTCTCTATCGTTTTGCAAACAACCGCGATGTCAGAACATACAAAAACCGCCGAATCAACTAGTGTCTCAGCCGCCTGTTTATTTCCTTGTACCGCTTGCTCCCATGCCATATTATTCAGGGCATAGGCGAAAAGCAAGCTGTCTTTGGCGGACAGAAACTGCTGTGCCGATTGCCCGTACAACGTATACGCCAAGTCATGACGCTCGCCTATCCGGCACATGTTGGCCATGTTGCTGTACGAACGACCTATAAACACATACTCGTTCGAGCACACACGCGTGGCTGCTATGAACGAATTCATCGCTGCTACCGCTTCCCCTTGTGCCCGATGAGTACGCCCTTGATGATAATATTTTTCAGCAGTCGGTCTTCCGCAAGCAAGGAGACACAACAATAGCGCCCACACTATGTACCGTTTGTTGTTCATGATTATTTCACGCTGCAAAGATACATAATTTTTGCGACATACACAAATTCTTTTGCTCTTTCCCAACTTTTTTCCCAAGTCAGAAATTTGCATATCTCCGAAAAAAGTAGTACCTTTGCACCGGATTTCAAAAGATCAGGAACTATGAAAACTCGATTGTTGTGGGATAAAATCCTCCGTATGTGCATTAAGCTCTGCATGCTTACCGGCGTCGCTTTCACCTTTGCGGCTTGCTATGGGACAACTTATGAACCCAATTTTGAATTTGAAGCATCCGGCGAAATAACAAACGAGGGGAACGAACCAATAGAAAACGTCGAAGTGACTGTCAAATATCGAGGATGCCCGGTCTGCGGGAAATATTCCGATAAAGAAGGCAACTACCTGATTCGACAAGGCTACTTCCCTACCGTTGATTCCATAGATATAGTTGCCCGAGACACATCCGGCATCTACGAACCCGATTCGGTACGTGTGGAAGTGGTAGTTGATCCAGCTACTAAAACAAAATGGTCAGAAGGCTCTTTCGTTGTCAAACAGGATTTCCAACTAAGAAAAAAGGAATAAACGCATTTTTTGCATTTTTTAATATTTTTGGTCAGCAAAATTTGCATATTCCAAAAACTTTTCGTATCTTTGCAGCAGATTTAAACAGGAGATGGAGCGCATCATCCTGCACCCTATATATACTTTGTATATATCCCGTGATTTATACACACTCCTGTAACACCATACTTACGAACACTAAAATGAACAGAAGAAACAACCACATAAACCCCGTTCTATACGAGGTATTTTTCACCATCAAGAACACTTTGGGGGCACAAATAGTGCATCGGCGCAGTCGAAAATCGCCTAACTGCATCGAGATCATCTTTACTAATCCTCTCATTCAAAGTTATACCTGCCGCGTCAATACCCTCAAAGAGGCTGAAGCATGTGGTTTTTGGATCATTTGCCGGGCACAAAACAAACGCGGTCACACCGTTTGGCACGGTCGCCGCGTCTTTCAACTCTTTCTCACACCCGTTCATCCGCACAAACGTCACGAAGCACGGGTTCAAGCTGTCCGAATGGCACAGGATGTAAGCTTCGAACCGATCTATCGGTCTTGTCCTAACCGGTGGAGATGGCAAAGCATGAGACTGCCGTCTTCACGACGGAGATGCATGCCGTTCCCTTCGCAGAACGAAAACGCTTTGCAGTCCTTGCAGGGCGCCAATTCCTTCATCCAGGAACGGTCACGGTACGGCTGAAAACCGTTCTCCCAGACATCCCAGAACGAGTCTTTGTAGATATTTCCCTGATAGTACTTGCCGCGAATGGACGTACAGGCTGAGATCGAACCGTCGATCAGAATAGACGCCACGCTGATACCTGCCGAACATTGATATAAATGATCGCGCACGCGGCCTTCGTACGTACCTAAATAACCCTCGCACGAGTACGACACATGACGTCCCGCCTCACGTTCGGAAACGATGAAATCCATCAGCTTCCCGAACTGCTCATCCGTCAAAATCAACTCCGGATTATCGGCCGCACGACCCATAGGGTCGATACCGAACACACGCCAGTCACGTACACCCAAATCCCATAGCATCTCCCGTATTTCCGACAGATGATCAATCGTACGCTGATTAACGCATGTAACCACATCCCAAGCCAGTTTCTTTTCTGCCGCGCATAACTTGATAGCACGCACCGCTCCCTCAAAAGCCAAAGGATGCTGACGAAGCCATACATGATCTTTCTCAAGACCATCACAGGAAATCGTGATAGAACGCAGACCTGCTGCACGCAACTCACGGAACTTTTTCTCCGTCAGTGCCAAACCGTTCGTTACCATACCCCAGGGATACCCGCGCTGGCATAGCGCCCGGCCGATATCCGCCAAGTCCTTACGCATCAACGGCTCACCGCCGGAGATGATGACAAGCACTTTATGCGGATCAACATGCGGAGTCACTTCGGTATCAATGACTTTCAGAAAATCAGCTGCCGGCATATCCGGTGTCTGAACGGAAGAAATACAATCGCTTCCACAATGCAGACAATGAACGTTACAACGTAACGTAGACTCCCAGAAGAGTTGCTGCAACGGATGAATCTTTTTCAGATTCTGCCGCCGTATACTCTCTAACCACAACGATATTTTGAGGCGCAGATTCATTTTTTCTTCTTCAATTGGAAATCTTGTAGAATAGATGCGCTTCCTTCATTCCAATTGTCACTTGAGGAAACTCCCGTGCGATCATACCGTACGTCTACACGTGCGGTATCAGGGGAATACACGCCCGATGTATCTTCCGCAATAATCTCGACACGGGAAAAAGGAAACGCTCTGTCATTTTTCGCGGAATACAGCCCATCTTCCTCTGAATACGCTTCCGGTAATATTTGGTAACCATCGTTTTGCACGGTTACGCGTATGTTAGCGACGGGTTTCTCCTCTTCATCGGTTATTACACCGGACACCTCATATGTGGCATAAGGTGATCCGTATTCCAATTCAGGTACTCCATACTTGGTACGACAGTTACTGAAAGAAGTACCGATTAACCCGATAATAGCTGCCTCTAACAAAGCATTGATGCACTGTAAAAACTTCGCTTTCATAGTACGTGTTTTTTGAAATCCGGTGCAAAGATACTGCTTTCTTTAGAGATATGCAAATTTTTGACTTGGGAAAAATCTTGGGAATATAAAAAAAGCGAAAATATTTGCACATATCAAAAAAAAGCAGTACCTTTGCAGGCGCAAAGGTTTTGAAACGCACAAACAAGCACAAAAAACAAACAAAAAACACAAACACACAAAACAAATAAATCTAATTAGTATGTCAAGCGTAAACAAAGTGATTTTGATTGGTAACGTAGGTGCAGATCCCGAAGTACGTTACTTGGACAGAGGAGTAGCCATTGCAACATTTAATCTTGCGACCACGGAGCGCGGTTATGTGATGCAGAACGGAACTCAGGTTCCGGACGTCACGGAATGGCACTCGATCGTGCTATGGCGCAACCTTGCCGAATGGGCACAACAGAACCTCAGAAAGAGCATGAAGGTGTATGTAGAAGGAAAACTCAAAACACGCTCTTGGGAGAAAGACGGTCAGATCCGCCGTAAGACCGAAGTGATCGCAGAGAACATTCAGATTCTTTACCGTCCGGAGATCTACCGGAAGAACAATGATGAAATGAGCGCGGCAGAGCCGCTCAATGATGAGGCACAAGAAGCGCCTAATGATGGCGCACAAGAGGCACAAAACCCCGAAGAGAACGGATTCTTTAACGGAATATTCAGATGACCAATAAAGAGCGATATAGTGCATGGGCAGCGGCGCAGGAGTACGTGCCGTTGTTCATGATGCCTTGGTGGATGGACGCCGTCTGTGCAGGCAAAGAATGGGATGTCCTGTTGGCGGAAGACAGCGAGGGCAACATCGTCGGTGCGATGCCGTACCTGCTGCGTAAACGCCTGTGGTACAAATACATCCTCATGCCTCAGCAGACTCCCGTCGGCGGTATATGGGTAACGCCGGATATCACGGCCGACAAATGGAAGACCGCCGAGGTGTGCCGCCAGATCAAAGAGCAGTTGGACGGCATGGGACTCGCCTATTACTACCAGCAATTCCTGCCGGGCAGTCTGTGTGTCGATGCGCTCCAAGCGCTCGGTTTCAAGAAGAAGGAGCGGGTCACCTATCGCGTGGATGACCTGAGCGACCTCAATAAACTGATTGAGTCCTTCAGCAAGAACAAACGTCGTCAGCTCCAGAAAGCGCTGAGCCTTCATGCCGAACGGAACATGGACATCGAGGACTTTTACCGTTTCCATACGCAATGCCTCGCCGCGCGCAAACGTAAAATCAGTTACACGCGCGAGTTCCTTCTGGTCTTAGAGCGCAAAGCGAAACGTTTCAACCAATGCGAGATACTCAGTATATGCGATGCGGACGGTCATGTACATGCCGCAGCGTTCCTTGTATGGGATAAATCATACATGTACTATCTCATTCCCGCTTATGACCCGACCTATGCCGATTCCGGTGCTGGTGCGCTATTGGTACTCGAAGCCATGAAACGGGCTCGGGAGAAACATGTGATGTTTGATTTCGAGGGTTCGATGAGCAAAGGAACCGCCAAACACTACAAACAATTCGCTTCCACGCCTACTCCCTATTACGCGGTAGAGAAATATTACAAACCCATTTTCCGCCTCGCAATCTGGTTTCAAAAGCTGCGCGAGATAGGTATGCATTGATGAAAGTTCTCTTCCTCACTCCTTGGTATCCTTCAAAGAAGGATGAGATGTCCGGTCTTTTCGTACAGAAGCACGTGGAGGCGGTTCGTGCGCAGGGAGTGGACGTACGCGTGATCCATTCGCAAGACCTAAAAGATACATGGCGTCAATGGCGCTTGCTCCAACGCGCAGGATGGATACCTGACATCGTGCAACTGAACGTCATTCAGAAGCAAGGGTTACTGGCCTTAGCCTTGTTGGATAGCAAAAAAATCCCATACATCATCGTCGAGCATTGGAGCGGCTACTTACCTGAAAACGGGCAGTTTATGCGGATGTCTCGCATTAAACGCGCACTCTATCGACATATCGCCGAAGAAGCATCCATGATTCTGACTGTCAGTGACCGGCAAGCCGAAGCCATGCAGACCTGCGGGATGCGCAATGAACATTGGAGACAAATCGATAATGTAGTGGACGATTTCTTCTTTGAGCCAAGAGTCAAGAGCCAAGAGTCAAGCGTCAAGACGCTCCTTCATGTCAGCTGCTTCGACGAGAGAGCCAAGAATGTAAAAGGCCTTTTGCGGGCAGCGAAGATGCTCTCTGAGAAACGCCAAGACTGGCAATTGGTTCTCGTCGGCACGGGTATCGATTTTAATGATGTACGCCGTTATGCAGATCACTTGGACATCCCCGAAGGATTGCTGCGTTGGACAGGCGAGTTGACACCGCGCGAAGTGGCGGACGAGATGCACCGTGCAGATGCCTTCGTGCTCTCCAGTCGTTATGAGACGTACGGTGTCGTCCTCGCGGAAGCCGCCGCAGCCGGTTTACCCATCCTCTCCACTCCTGTCGGTATAGCCGATGAATTGGCAGCTCTCCTTGTGCCGCAGGAGATCGCACAAAACAAACCCGGACGTTTTGCAGAGTTCATGGAAACAATTTTGTGGAGCCCGGCGTCAAGCGTCAAGCCCCAAGAGCATACAGACCGGTTTAGCGCTGAGGCTATAGGCAAGAAACTAAAAAGCATTTATGAGCAGGCATTGAGTCCTTATCGTCCATGAATATACATTTTTTACAGCGGCTGCGTGAGACGCGCGTGTTGGAGAATTATTCCTTTATGACAGCACTCAGTATATTCAGTGCATTGATAGGACTGATTATCTATCCGTATGTCATCCGCATGACCGGCAAGGATGCGTACGGAGCATATATCTATGCATTTACTATAGCTACTTTTTTTCAGGCAGTTATAGACTACGGGTTCGATTCGCCATGTGCCAAGGCGATTGTACAAGCGCGCAACGACCTTGTTGAACGAAGCAAAGTGGTGACGAGTGCCTTGCTGCTGAAGTCGGGATTTATTGCACTGTGCGTTATCGCGTTCGTGATTTGTATTTACTGTGTGCCGTTTATGCAAAATCACTTCCGGCTATGTCTGATGACGTTCATTCAGTTAATAGCCACAAGTCTCTTTCCTGTATGGTATTTTCAGGGACTGAAGAAGATGAAGTTCGTTACGTACATTAACTTGGCGCTTCGGCTTAGTACTATTCCGCTGATAATATGGTTAGTGCATGTGCCGGAGGATATAGGCGTATACGCTTTTATCGTGATGTCTTCTGTCGTTTTAGGCACCCTGATTGCATATATATGCCTTTTCGTGGACGGAATCCGATTGCAGCGTATTACAACGGCGAGGTTGCGCGTGCTACTGCATGATTCCACTCCTTTCTTTGCGACTTCCCTTACGAGCAGTTTCAAAGCATTAGCAGTCAAGGCGATTATCAAACACAGTTTTGGAATCGGAGAGGTAGCTATCTACGACCTGGCCGAGAAAATTGTCACGATTCCCAGATTCTTTACCCAAAATATCAACGGCGCTCTTTTCCCGGAAGTGGTGGATAATGCGACGCCCAACAGGGTACGGCGTATCTTGAAATACGAGCGTGTGATCGGCATCAGTTTTGCAGTGCTGGTAGCCTTGTTGAGTTATCCGCTTGTGCTCGTTCTCGGCGGTATGGAGATGCTGGGAGCAGTACCCGTAACCATTATTCTGAGCACCGCCATCTATACTAATCTGGTAGTGGGGGCGTATGTGAACTTTGTGTTTATTCCTGCCTATCGTTATTATTATATCACCCTTGATCAGGTGATTGCATTCGTCAGTTGTGTGCTTCTTTCGCTGGCAGGTTTATATGTATGGCATAGTATCTCCATGGTTGCAGCAGGCATTATGTTATCCGGATTTATAGAAATACTCTTTTGTTATTTGTTGTCCAAGCGTATCTCGCGATGATAGCGGTTTGTATCACGACATATAATCAGGAAGCCTTCATCGCCCAAGCGATAGAAAGTGTTTTGGCCCAGAAGTGCGACGAGCCCATCCGCATCTATATCGGGGACGATGCATCGTCTGATGGTACGCAGGCTATATGCGAGCGCCATGCACAACAAGACAAGCGTATTATATATGTTCGCAGAGAGAACAATACCGGTTTGACAAACAATACCATCGACCTCTATCGCCGTATTATAGCGGATGATTGCGAATATATCGCGATGTTAGACGGCGATGACTACTGGACAGATTCACACAAGCTCCAACTGCAAATCGACTACTTGCGCTGCCACTCGGAGGTAGGATTCGTACATACGAACGGTCGTACTATGTCCGGTCAAAAGACGTGGACTTTCGGACAAAGAGAAGGGGTGTACGGCATCGATTCTCCGGGTTTTGCCAATTGCACCGTGGTTTTCCGCGCCAACCTGCTGAGTTACCAGTTATTAGACACTATTACGGCACAGCATTTCCTTTGGTTGGACTATCCCCTATACGGTGTATTTTATCAACGAACGCAATGGGCATATCTGCCTCAGAAAACAGCGGTTTGGAGAGATCACGTATCCGTATCTCAGCCACGGAAAGCCGAAGACATCTTGCGCTTGCACGAAGAGCGATGCCGCATGTGGAAATGGTTAGATGAGTGCTTCTCGGGAAAAGTGGGGTACTCGGAGCAAGAAGCAAAGGATTATTTGTTCGCAAAAAGAATGAATCTAATCTATCAGTTTAATGCCCCTAACTTAATCACTCCGGAACTACTCAACGATTATAAACCACGGCCTTGGAAACAGAAACTGAAACAAAAAGGGCTAAAAAATAGTTTATTATATACTATTTTACGAAAATTTATCTAAAAAATTTGCACAAATCGCAAAAAAGTAGTATCTTTGTAGCCGATTTTGATAATCACGACCTAAAAAACACAAGATATGCAAGTAAAGAAATCTGAAAAAGCCAGCTTGGAGAAGGACAAACTCGTCTATGTATTGATGGGTTTGGTATTTACGCTCAGCCTTGTTTTTGTGGCGCTGGAGTGGACCGAAAGAGAGGTCACGAAGTACGAAGTACAGGATACGGACTTCCTCATTGAGGAAGAAATCGATATCCAGCAGACGAGTCAAGAGACTCCTCCTCCCCCTCCACCCCCTGCTGTACAAGAGGTTGAGGTGCTGAACGTAGTGGAGGATAACGTCGAGACCGAGTCGATCGAGGTGAACACCGAGGACGACAAGGAGGCTGAAGTGGTTATCGCTGCGCCGGTAGAGGCTCCGGTAGAGGAAGAGGAAGAAGAAGTAGTCTTCGTCATCGTAGAGTCGATGCCTGAGTTCCCGGGTGGACAGCAAGCACTGTTCAAGTACCTGAGCGAGAACGTGAAGTATCCGGTTATCGCACAGGAGAACGGTATCCAAGGTCGTGTTATCTGCCAGTTCGTGGTGAACAAAGACGGTTCGATCGTTGATGTAGAGGTTGTTCGTTCGGGTGGTGACCCGTCGCTGGACAAAGAGGCCGTTCGTGTCATCAAATCGATGCCGAAATGGAAACCGGGTAAGCAACGTGGTAAAGCTGTTCGTGTAAAATACACGGTTCCGGTTAACTTCAAGCTTCAATAATCGTGGATCTGGCTTGTAGTGATATAAGCTATTGTAAGAATGTCGGTGCCAAACGTGCCGACATTCTTCGTAAAGAGCTCGGTGTCAATACCGCGCTCGATCTCGTTCGTCAATATCCGTACAAATATATCGACCGCAGTCGTTTCTACAAGATAGCCGAACTGGATGACGAGGACACGTACGTTCAGATCATCGGAGAGGTCACCGAATGGCACACGGTCGGTATAGGCAAAGCGCAGCGACTCAGTGCGACATTCTTCGACGGTACGCACCAATGCGAATTGGTATGGTTCCGCGGCGTACAATATGTCAAACTCCAACGAGGAATCAAGTACCTGCTCTTCGGTAAACCTTCCCGCTTCAATCATATCTATAACTTCGTGCATCCGGAACTGACGCCGATGTCAAAGGTCACGCCGGAGATGACACAGGGTCTCGAACCCTATTATAACACCACGGAGACAATGAAGAAGCATGGCATCAACTCGAAGGCCATGCGTATGATGATAGCCGGACTGCTACCGGATCTCAAACACGGTGTACAGGATACGATAGGTATGGATGTGCTCCAACAATACCGGCTGATGAACCTCACCGATGCGCTGATCAATGTGCATTTTCCGAAAGACTCCCTCTCCATGCAGAACGCGCGGGCAAGGCTGAAGTTTGAAGAACTGTTCTACGTGCAGTTGCAGATCCTGCGCCAGATGAAACGGCGGGAACTGAATCCCGGTTTCACCATGCCCCTCGTCGGAAGTCGGTTCCATGCATTATACAAAGCCTTGCCGTTCGACCTGACCAATGCCCAGAAACGCGTTATCCACGAGATACACGATGATCTCAAGTCGGGGCATCAGATGAACCGTCTTCTCCAAGGAGATGTGGGTTCGGGAAAGACGCTCGTGGCACTCCTCTGCTGCTTACTCGCCGTTGACAACGGGTATCAGACCTGTATCATGGCGCCAACGGAGATCCTTGCGAATCAACACTATGAGACCCTAAAGAACTTCCTGGCTCCCCTTGGTGATGCCGTACACGTGGCGTTGCTGACCGGTTCGACCTCCGCCAAGAACCGCGTACCGATTCACAACGGCCTGATGAACGGCACGATACATATATTAATAGGTACGCACGCGTTATTGGAGGACAAGGTACAATGGAACAACCTCGGTTTTGTCGTTATAGACGAACAGCACCGCTTCGGAGTCGCCCAACGCGCTAAGTTATGGACTAAGAACCAGATGCCGCCGCATATACTCGTCATGACGGCGACACCTATCCCGCGCACATTAGCAATGACGGTGTACGGCGATTTGCATGTATCCATCATCGATGAACTACCGCCGGGCCGCAAGCCGGTACAGACCATCCACTATTCCATCATACGCCAGGCGCAGATATACTCCTTCCTGCTTAAGCAGATCCAAGCCGGACGGCAGATATATGTCGTTTATCCGCTCATCAAGGAGAATGAAAGCATGGACTTAGAGGATCTGCAGAACGGCTATAATAAACTGTGCGAAGCGTTTCCCGAGTACCGCATCTCTATGGTTCACGGGCAGATGAAAGCGGCTGACAAAGACCTGCAGATGCAGCGTTTTGCGAGCGGAGAGACCCAGATCTTAGTAGCCACCACCGTCATCGAAGTCGGTGTCAATGTGCCCAACGCAACCGTTATGGTCATTCAGAATGCCGAACGATTCGGACTCAGCCAGTTGCATCAGCTCCGCGGACGCGTAGGTCGCGGCGGAGACCAGAGTTATTGTATTCTGCTGACCAATGATGAGATAAGTACCGACACCCGCAAGCGGATGAATATCATGGTGGAGACCAATGACGGATTCCGTATAGCGGAGGCAGACCTACAGTTACGCGGACCCGGTGATTTGGAAGGAACGTTGCAGTCCGGTACTCCTTTTGACCTGCATATCGCCAACCTCGCCACCGACGGTCGGCTCGTGGCCCTTGCACGACAAGCTGCGAAAGACATTCTCGATCAGGATCCGCTCTTGGAGGACGAGATGAACCGTATATACAAAAGACGCCTCGATACTTTACGTATCGAAGCGCATAATTGGAGCGATATAAGCTAATTACATATCGTCGTGAGCATGTAACGACTGCACATACTTAGCATGCGCCATCTTCACACGTTTCAGCTCGCTCGGTTTGTCGAACTGCTGACGGCGACGGAGCTCTTTTACGACACCCGTCTTATCGAATTTGCGTTTGAACTTCTTGATCGCGCGCTCGATATTCTCACCTTCTTTAACAGGAACGATAATCATTGCTATTCACCTCCTTTCTTGTACCCAGGGCCGGGATCGAACCACCTCCTTTCTTGTACCCAGGGCCGGGATCGAACCGGCACGGTTTCCCATTGGTGTTTGAGACCAACGCGTCTACCAATTCCGCCACCTGGGCTTGCTTTTTGCCTTTTTTGAGCGAAAAGCGGGTGCAAAAGTACTGCTTTTTTTTGAATTGACCAAATTTTTAGCAATTTTTTTTGCATAAATGATATTTTTTTTGTATTTTTGCAGGCGAAAAGGAAGAATTATGGACGATTTCTTCTCTCGAAGCGAAGTATTATTGGGTGCAGAGGCTATGCAAGCCCTGCGCACCAAACGCGTCATCCTCTTCGGTGTCGGAGGCGTAGGCTCTTGGGCGGCAGAGTGTCTGATTCGTACCGGACTGACCCATCTGACCATCGTCGATGGCGACACGGTACAACCGTCCAATATCAATCGTCAACTGCCTGCTACGCGCGCCACGCTCGGTCAGCCGAAGGTCTTCGCGCTCCGCGAACGGCTGCTATCCATTAATCCCGAAGCGGAGATCACCGCTATTCCGGAGATGGTTAACAACGAGTGGTTAGCGGAAAAAGGATTAGCGGATTATGACTATGTCATCGATGCCATCGACAGCGTTCCGGACAAGACAGACCTTATATTATACGCGTCACGCGTACGCGCGTTGAAGACCTTCTCTTCCATGGGCGCTGCGCTGCGGTTCGATCCGACCCAGGTCACGACCGGCGAGTTGATGTCCATCCAAGGCGACGCACTCGCCAAAGCCGTTCGGGCACGGATGAAACGATTGGATAGATATCCGCACAAGAAGATACGTTGCGTCTACTCGACCGAACAAGCACAACAATGTGAGACACGAGGCAGCCTCATGCAGGTCACCGCTGCATTCGGATTAACCCTGGCGTCCCTCGTCATCAACGATACTTACAAACAAATCAAATTATAATCACATGAAAAAAGGTAGCAAAATCACCCTAATCACATTAGGCGTCATCATCGCCATTTTAGGAATCGCATTCTTATGCGCGGACATCATCGTTTCGTACATGGTAAACCGCGAAGTGGACAAATCTCTGGCAGACCTGCCGGGTTGCGAAGCGTCTTGTGGTGACATACACCTGCGTTTCCTCAGCGGTACAGCGAGTGTGACAGACCTGCATTTCTCGTATCGCGGAGAGCAGGAAGGCAAAGATAAAATGGCTCCCGGCATCGATATACACGTCGATCGCGTGGACGTAGGTCGTGTGTTCTATACGCTGCTGTTGAAGAAACGTCTGCTTGTCAGCGACGTACGTATCAAGCACCCGCAAGTAGAGCTTTGGCTGGATGAGAACCAACCGGAGCGTTGTTTCCCGCAAATCAAAGACAAAGGTCTGGAGAAAGCGAATAACCAGTTTGATTTCTTCAAACTGATGGCTTTCCACCTCAAGGATGCGGATTTCAAGCTGCACAGCGTCCGCACGCCTCTGGATCTGGAGGTTAATGATTGCTCGCTGACGGTACATGATCTGGCATATGACTCTGTCTTCACGTACTGCGACTCCGTTTACGCTTTCTCGCTGGGCCATGCAGCGGTCACTCTTCCTGACGGCATGATGCGTCTGGAGACTAATGATATCGAGCATAGCGACCAAGGCGCATTGCGTATTGGTACCACGCGTATCGCCAACACGATGCCGCGTAAGAAATTAGGTGACATGGTCAAAGAGCCGGTGACCTGGATGGATATGACCGTACAGAGCGTGGCTACGTCCCCTCTTAACCCGATTCGCAAAGCTCTGGCCAAGGACTTCACATTAGACAAAATCAAAGTGGTAGTAGCATCGATGGATATCTTCCGCGATGAGCGCTACGCGCCGAAAGAGCCGTTTGCTATGCCGCAAGAGATCCTGATGTCCATCCCCGCACACTTCATGATCAACCATGTTGACGCACATATCAACAAGATCGATATCGAGTTCGCCAGCACGAATGTCAATTGTGGTGAGCTGCATCTCAAAGGAATCCAGGCAGCCGTAGATAACGTGACTAACAAACGCGGCGCTATCATGACCGCCGGGGGCACCTGTCCTATCCAGAAGGGTCAAGCCAAAGCATCGTTCAGCATGACGATGAACAAAGCGTGTGATTTCGGAATGAAGCTACATGCTACGAATATCAATGCAAACTATCTGAACACCTTCCTTCGCCCGCTCGTCGGTATGACATGCGAGTTGCAGTTGGATGATTTAGAGACCCAGTACACCGGTAACAGCGAGAAAGCATCCGGTACCTTCAAAATGCTCTATCACGGGCTTCATGTACAGGTTTATCAGGAAGATGACATCCCTTACAAGATCGTGACCAAGAACGCGAAGACCTTTACGACGCTGGCTAATACGCTTCTGCCGAAGAGCAACCCGACGGCCGTAGATATCCACCCGCGTGCGTATGAGGTATCGTGGAAGCGCAACGAATGGAAACCCTTCCCGCTGTATCTGTTCGGACCGTGTATCGACGGCGCGATGGAGACGCTTCTCCCCGGACTGTTTGTACACAAGCAAGTGTCCAATAAGAAATACGTGCCCATTAAGGATTAACAAAAGAAGGCTCGCAAGTGCGAGCCTTCTTTTATTACTTGGGTCGTGTTACAATCCAAGGCTTGCCTTGATGGCCGGAACGCGGGCATCCGCCTCAGCGGTGCAGCGCTCGTAGTCAGCACCGGTGAACGGTTTGCCGGATTTAACCGGGATCTCGAAGTAGAACTTGATCTTCGGTTCGGTTCCTGACGGACGAACGGAAACCTTGAGGCCACCCTCGGTGAAGTACTGGAGTACATTGCTCGTAGCGTTCAGCGGCATCTCGATCGGGCTCTCCACCCACTTGCCGTCCTTGAGCTCTTGTTGCTTGAGGAGCTTGAAGTCTTTGATCTTGATGACCTTCTCACCGGCGATCTCCTTCGGAGCGTTAGCACGGTAGTCCACCATCATCTGTGCGATCTCCTCAGCGCCCGTCTTACCCGGACGAACGACGTTGATCGTGGTCTCTTTCTGGAAACCATAGTCCTCGTAGATCTTAAGCAGGTAGTCGTACAGCGTCATACCGTTGTCTTTTGCATACGCAGCGATCTCGCAGATCAAGCAGATAGCCGAAGGCGAGCATTTATCGCGAACAGCGTCGTACGGCAGGAAGCCGAAGCTCTCCTCACCACCACCGATATATTTGCGTTTGCCTTCCCACATACGGATGCGGTTAGCAATCCACTTAAAGCCAGTATATTCATCGGTCAGCGTAACACCCTGCGCATCAGCAATCTTGCGAATCAACTCCGAGGTAACGATGGTCTTCACGATATACATATCATCGCGCAGCTTGCCCAGACGTTTCATGTTGTTGATGATGTAGTAGTGGTACATGATATTGGTCTGGTTACCATTGATGATCACCCACTCGCCCTTGTCGTTACGGCAAACGATAGCGATACGGTCTGCATCCGGATCCGAAGCAATCACGAGGTCAGCGCCTAACTTCGTACCGAGTTTCATACCGAGGGTCATAGCCTCAGCGTTCTCCGGGTTCGGGGAAACAACCGTCGGGAAGTTACCGTCGATTACCATCTGCTCGGGTACTACGTGGATGTTCTGGAAGCCCCAGCTGCGGAGACACATCGGAACGATCTGACGACCTGCACCGTGCATCGGGGTGTAAACGATATTGAGGTCTTTCTGACGAAGGATAGAATCCTGGTCGATCATGACGCTCTTAACCGCCATCATGTAATCGTAGTCCATCTCGCCTCCGATAATCTCGATGAGATCCTTATTAGCCTCCCATTTTACGTCCGCGAGGGTCACTTTGTTCACCTCGTTGATGATACCTTGATCATGCGGTTGGAGCACCTGAGAACCATCCTCCCAGTATGCCTTGTAACCGTTATACTCTTTGGGGTTGTGCGAAGCGGTAACGTTCACACCGCCTTGACATTTGAGGTGACGGATAGCAAACGAACACTCCGGAGTAGGACGAAGGCTCTCGAACAGATACACCTTGATGCCGTTAGCCGAGAAGATGTTTGCCACAGTCTCCGCGAAGAGACGACCGTTGTTACGGCAGTCATGACCAACCACCACAGCTACGCGACCGTTCTGTACGTTTTGGAAACCGCCTTCTTTCTGCACTTTCAGCATGTAGTTGGCGTAACCCTGGGTTGCCATGGCTACGATGTACTTGTTCATGCGGTTGGTACCCGGACCCATGATACCGCGCAGACCGCCGGTACCGAATTCCAACGTACGATAGAAAGCATCGATCAATTCGGTCTTGTCCTCTGCTTCCATCATCGCTTTCACTTGAGCACGAGTCTCAGCATCAAAAGGCTCCTTGGTCCACACCTTAGCAACCTCCATTACTTTTTTCAATTCTTCGTTCATGGTGTTAAATGTTAAATTGTTAATATTTCCGTTAATTCTTTATTCCTTAACTTTATAAATAGCATCGAGATTGCGGCGGAAACCATCGAAATCCAGACCGCAGCCTATAACGAATTCATCTGTTACTTCGCGGCCGATATAGTCGGGTTTTGCATCGTCGTATTCGAGTTTATTGGGCTTGAACAACATCGTAGTGACACGTACGGATGATGCACCGAGTCCACGCAGATGCGCCTTCAGCTGATGAATCGTCAGACCGGTATCCACGATGTCCTCTACAATGATCACATCGCGATTCTCCACTACTTGCTGCAGCGGAACGATGAATTGCAACTGACCGGTCGTCTGCATGCCGTAATACGAGCTGACACGGATAAACGTCTCTTCGCAACGAATGTCCTTGTCCAACCCTCGGATAAGATCGGCTGCAAACACAAAAGCACCGTTAAGCACAATCACAAAGAGCGGTTCTTTGTCCTTATAGTCCGCACTGATCTGGTCTGCTACTTGCTGTACATCCTTCGCGATCTGCGCCGGAGTCAGCCATTCTTCAAAATGATAACCTTGTTCGTCAATACTTCTCATACATCGTAGTTTTGAAAAAGAAAATCATTATACGGATAACGCTGCACATGTATCGCCTTGATGCGTTCGTACATCAGCGCGCGCAGCGCGTCAATATTTTCCTTATTCTTCGCCGAGATAAAGATACAATCTTCACCCAAACGCGCCATCCAACTCTTCTCTAAATCATTCAAAGACAAGTTCTCCCGCTGGATCGGCGTCAAGTCATCCTCCTCTTTCGGCACATAGGTGAATGCGTCCACTTTGTTGAACACCACCACCGTCGGTTTGTCCTCTTTGCATATGTCGGCAATCGTCTGCTGCACCACCTCGTACTGCTCCTCAAAGTTCGGATGGCTGATATCTACCACATGAATCAGCAAGTCCGCCTCACGCACCTCATCCAGCGTCGATTTGAAGGACTCCACCAAATGATGCGGTAGTTTCCGGATAAACCCTACCGTATCGCTCAAGAGGAACGGCAGGTTCTCGATCGTCACTTTGCGTACCGTTGTATCCAGCGTCGCAAACAGCTTATTCTCCGCAAAGACCTCACTCTTACTCAGCAGGTTCATCAGCGTGCTCTTCCCCACGTTCGTATAGCCCACCAGCGCCACACGAACCATCTTACCCCGGTGCTGACGCTGCGTCGCCATCTGTTTGTCGATCGTCTTCAACTGCTCTCGCAGCAACGCGATGCGCTGACCGATAACCCGCTTATCCGCCTCTATCTGCGTCTCACCCATACCACGGTTCGTACCACCACCGCCTCGTTGCCTGTCCAAGTGACTCCACATACGCGTCAAACGCGGCAACATATACTGCAGATGCGCCATCTCGACCTGCGTCTTCGCGTAGGAAGTCTGGGCGCGCTGCAGGAAAATCTCCAGAATAAGAATCGTTCGGTCTATCACCCGCACATTAGCCGGATGCTTCTCCCTGTGATTGATCGCTTTCTCGAGGTTGCGTATCTGCCGCGGACTCAACTCATCATCGAAAATAACCACATCTACCGGCTCTTCGCTATGCTCGCGGTCAATAATATACTGCCGTACTTCCTCTAACTTACCTTCTCCGACATAGGTCGTAGAGTTCGGTTGATCTAATCGCTGCGTGAATCGTTTAACCGGCACAATGCCGTGTGTGTCAGCCAGAAAGGCCAACTCATCCAGATACTCTTTTGTGCGCTCTTCCGGTTGATTAGGCGTGATCAATCCCACCAAAACAGCATGCTCTATGTACGGCTTAATCTCAATCATACATCTTTGCGGGTGCAAAGATACACAAAAAAAATGACATATGCAAGCATATGCCATTCTTTTCTGAAATTTTCCGTAAAATTATTTACGAATACCCAGTTCTTTGATGATTGCACGGTAGCGCTCGATGTCTTTTGCCTTCAAGTAATCCAGCATACGACGACGCTTACCTACCAATGCGGTCAAAGCGCGCTCCGTACCGAAGTCCTTACGGTTCTCTTTCAAGTGCTCCGTCAGGTGGTTGATACGGAAAGTAAACAATGCGATTTGGCTCTCTGCAGAACCGGTGTTCTTTGCGTCGTTGCCGTATTTAGCGAACAACTCAGCTTTCTTCTCAGAAGTTAAATACATTTCTGTCTTCTTTTTTAGTTTAACAATGTCGGCTAAAGCAGCATCGCGAGGATCACAACTTCGCCGGATTTAATGCTTTTCTCCAAAAGCGGCTGCAAAATTACTACAAAAATTTGAATTGACCAAATATTTCGTTATTTTTTTGCAAAAAATAGCATTTATTTACTACATTTTGAGATTTCTTCGTACGTGAAACCTCTCTGGGCGAGGAAACGGAGGCGTTTCTCTTCAGGATCGGACTTGCGGGAAACGATAAGAGCACGGAGATTTTTGAAATAAACACTTTCATCGATGGTAGCGAGGGCATCGCGAATGTCGGAATCCGGCAGATCGAGTGCACGAAGTCCGGCTTGGATCTTCAAGCGTCCCCAGCTTTGATATTCGACCTTATCATGCACGTACGCATGACAAAAACGGGCATCGTTCAGGAAGTCGTTGGAGTAGAGACTTTCCACGATTTCATCGGAGAAATCTGCGGGTGCTTGCCACTCATATAATTTACGCAGAACATCCGCTGCGCAGTGTTCGGATTTCGCACAATAGGCCTCACATTTATCAAGCCATTCGGCCTTCGATAATTCGCGGTTTGCCATAGATGTCATTCGTTATTTGTATGTCGGTATAACCTAATTCGCCCAGCTTATCAGACAGTTCTTGCGGATAGGCCTCATTGATCTCAAAGAAAAGGAACTTGCCTAATTTCAATTCAGCGATGCGGCGATAGAAACGGAGCGGGTCGTTATCCGGAACAAACAATGCAGTTGCCGGTTCGTACTCCAATACGTTCGGTCGCATCGAATCTTTCTCGTGCTCGCAGATGTATGGCGGATTACTCACAACGATGTCAAAAGTCCCGATTCCATCGGAGAAAATATCGGCTACTTGGAAATCGATTTCTACCTTATTGCGGCGAGCATTCTCTCGCGCCACTTCAATCGCTTCGGGGGAGATGTCTATGCCGGTTACTTGCCATTCCGGATGGGCTTTCTTGAGCGCAATTGCGATGCAACCGCTACCCGTTCCTATATCCAGGACGCGGCAATTGGTAATTGGTAATTGGTTATTGGTTATTCTATCAACGAGTTCGGCGGTTTCCGGACGGGGAATGAGGGTGGCAGGAGTAACTTTCAGGTCTAGCCCGCACCATAAAGTATGCCCGAAAATGTATTGAATCGGCTCAAAATGCAATAAACGTGCAATTATCTCTTGCAAGTTTGAAATATTTTTTGTACCTTTGCAGTCGCAAAGCAGTTGTGAGCGACTGAGACCGGTTGATTCCTCTATGATCCACCAAGCCAAAGCTTGCGCTTCGTCTTTCGGGTAAACGGTCTCCAATTGAGCGGTAATATCGTTAATCAGTTGTTTCACGCTGCAAAGATACTACAAAAAAATGGAATACGCAAATTATATTGCACGTTGTATCGAAATTGCCCGCCGCGGGGAGTATTATGTAGCGCCAAATCCGATGGTGGGTGCGGTGCTGGTGGATGCGGACGGTAAAATCTTGGCAGAGGGATGGCATGAGAAATACGGAGAAGGACATGCGGAGGTAAATTGCTTTAAGAGAGCCGAGAGTCAAGAGTCAAGAGTCAAGAGTTATAAAGATTGTACTTTATTCGTCTCACTCGAACCCTGCTCCCATTATGGAAAAACTCCTCCGTGCGCGAAATTGATCATTGAGAAAGGTGTAGGACGTGTAGTTGTAGGAATGTTAGACCCAAATCCGCTGGTGGCAGGCAAAGGTGTGCAGATGCTGCGTGAGGCGGGGATTGAAGTGGTAGTCGGTGTGATGGAGAAAGAGTGCCGCGAGTTGAATAAGCGATTCCTGTGCCTGCACGAGAAACACAGACCGTACGTGATTCTAAAATGGGCACAAACAGCGGATGGCTTCATTGATAGGAAACGGGGTATAGGTGACGGGTTAGGGGTTACGGGACAACATCTTAATGGCGCGTTAGCTATTTCCACTCCCAAAACCAAAGAGATTGTTCATCGCATGCGGGCGGAGAATATGGCCATTATGGTAGGAACGAATACGGTGCTGTTGGATAACCCGCGATTGTTGAACACGCACTGGGAAGGAAGAAACCCTATTCGTGTGACCGTAGATCGGCATAATCGGATACCTGCTGATGCGCGGATTTTCTCCGATGGAATCGAGACAATTGTGTATCGTGAGCGCACCGATTGGCCGTATATTTTGGAAGATTTGGCAAAACGGAATATCCACTCGATATTGGTTGAAGGAGGCACAACGCTGCTGAACCATATATTAGGAACGGGTATATGGGATGAGATTCACGTGGAGGTAGCGCCTGAGTTAACCATCGGCGAAGGTGTGGCTGCACCGAAGATCGATTTGCCCGATGGATGCGAGACAATTGACGGACATCAACTTTATACAATCTCACATATTGTTTAACTAAAAAATCTAAGAGTTATGAAGAAATTTTCGACTTTTTTGAGTGTCGCGCTGATGGCATTGATACAGATGCCGGCGCTTACATCAAGACGGTTGAGATTGTACCGGACAACGCACCGACAGCTATCGAAAATGTCGTGAAGGAAGTAGAAGGTTCGCAGAAAGTGATGCAGAACGGAATCCTGTACATTATTCGCGACGGTAAGGTCTATAATGCACAAGGAACGCAGGTAAAATAATGTCAGCGTTATACAAGTAAAAAAACGAAAGGGATCGCCATTGAGGTGACCCCTTTCTTTTTGCCGAAGCCGATGATTAGCTGTGCTGAGCGTCGTACTCTTGACCACAGACTTTCCACAAGTACGCCTTCATGGTCTTCTTGCCGCCGGCGGTGTTCTTCTGAGCCTCGAACGCAGCCTTGTCCTGCGTGATCTTCTGCAAGTCGGTCTTGCGGAGTTCCACTGCCTCGCGAACCGCGGTGAAACGTGCACGAGCGTTCAGAGAACGAGACGACTGCGACACTTTGATCTTCGTCTTCTTACGCAGGTAAAGACGGTTACAATTGGGGTTCTCAGTCGGTGCTACACGGTGGGTTGCCATCAGCATCTTTTCACAACTGTGTTGGGGGTTACTACCCGGTTTTGCCAATGCGCCGGATACATTGTCGATACCGGCACTCCAAGTTACTTTTGCC
>CADBWK010000018.1 GCA_902798385.1 uncultured Bacteroidales bacterium | reverse complement strand
CAAACAACATACATAAATAATAGCGTTGCGCTGAAACTTGGTACCTTGAAACTGGACACTTTAAGAGTACAAACCGAGAACAAAGCACGATGCTCACGTAGACAGCGTGGGCTTTGTTCAGCAGATATTGGTTTGTACGGGTAGTCCAGAAATCCCAAGGTACCAATGGAAGCGATACGAAGTACCGCGCTTTTATTATGTCTATATTGAAATATAAACCGTCTAAAACATAATCGTATATGAAAGAATTTGTTATTATCGCCGGTACGCAGAACTCCGGCAAAACAACAACGGCATGGTGTGTCTATCAACGCCTGTTACCTTATTCCGATGCCACACACCTATTCATCGGAGGTGCAGAAGTAGAGAACCACGGAGAAATTGTATATAAGATTCCGCCCTATGACAACCTGCCTGACGATTTCAAGGCGCTACTCCACATTTACAACTATACCGTCGCAATCATTAGTGCAGGTGATATAGACGAGTGGTTGAACGAAGATATTGAGTCCGTTTATTCAGAGGCTGATTTTATCGTTATTTGTCTGCGTTCGTACAATCGCTCGGGTTCGTCAAGGCGGATGTTAGCTGATAAATATCCTCATGAATACAAAAGAGATTTCTGGCTTGACGCACCTAATCCGTCTCTTACTCATCCAATGGATATTGTGAACAGCAAACGTCCTGTGGCGGATAGAATAGCAAATTACATTTTAGTTCAAACCGATTATAGACAACTTGTATGAAAACAAGACTTTTTACTCTTTGTATTGCGTTAATGGCAACGCTGCGACTCTTTGCTGGTTATGACTTTACCATTGATGGCATCTGTTACACCACATTAGGTGGTGATAGTGTCGAGGTCGGCAAAAATACAAATGCGAAGGGAGCAATAATTATTCCCGAAACAGTAAAAACAGTAATAACATATCGCGTTGTGGGCATAGGTGATGCTGCTTTCTTGGGTTGCACCAGTTTGACCTCGATCACTATTCCCAACAGCGTCACAAACATTGGAATTTCTGCTTTCTATGGCTGCAGTAGTTTGCTCTATATCTCTATTCCAAACAACGTCACAAACATTGACAATAATGCATTCCGTGGTTGCACCAGCTTGACCTCTGTAACGATTCCCAATAGCGTCATGAGCATTGGAGATTATGCTTTTTATGGTTGCACTGGTTTGACCTCTATCACTATACCCAACAGAGTTACATACATTGGAGAATATACTTTCAAAGGTTGCACCAGTTTGACCTCGGTCACTATTGGCGAAAGTGTCTCGGAAATTGGGAAATCAGCTTTCGAAAGTTGCACTAGTTTGACCTCTGTTGTTTGGAATGCCATTCATTGTGTCAATTTTATTATTCCAGATGCACCATTCCCAAATTCGGTCACCTCATTTACTTTTGGAGAAAAAGTAGAGCATGTGCCTGCTTACTTATGTTACGATATGAGCGTATTGGCCTCTATAACGATTCCCAATAGCGTCACAAGTATAGGAGGAGGCGCTTTCTCTGGTTGCAGCAGTTTGACCTCGGTCACTATACCAAATAGCGTCACAAGCATTGGAACTTATGCTTTTCAAGGTTGCAGTAGTTTGAGCTCTGTAACGATTCCCAATAACGTCACAAGTATAGAAGCAGGCGCTTTCTCTGGTTGCAGTAGTTTGACCTCGGTCACTATACCAAATGGCGTCACAAGCATTGGAGGAACTGCTTTCTCTGGTTGCAGTAGTTTGACCTCGGTCACTATACCAAATAGCGTCACAAGCATTGGAACTTCTGCTTTTCGTGGTTGCAGTAGTTTGACCTCTATCACTCTTCCCGATAGCATCAAAAACATTAAATATTGGACTTTCGAAAGTTGCAGTAGTTTGACCTCTATCACTATACCCAATAGCGTCACATACATTGACTATAATGCTTTTCGTGGTTGCAGCAGTTTGACCTCGGTCACTATTGGCGAAAGTGTCTCGGAAATTGGGAATTCAGCTTTCGAAAATTGCACTAGTTTGACCTCTATCACTATTGGCGAGAGTGTCTCGAAAATTGGGTATTCAGCTTTCTCTGGTTGTAGCAGTTTGACCTCGATCACTATTCCTAACAGCATCAGAAGCATTGGAGATTATGCTTTCCGTGATTGCAGCAGCTTGACCTATATTGAACTTCTCTATATTTACATAGTTATTCCTGATGATGCTCTTCGTGGCTGCATCAATTTGACTGATATTTATGTGCCATGTGGAGGTTTAGCATGGATGCAGCAAACATGGAATGACAATCTACGGCAAGAAAATCGTCTTAAATATAAGCCTCTACCATATACTGTTACTACAATAGCCACTAATGGCAGTGTCAGTGTTCCGCAAAATCAATGTGATGAGATGGAAGTAATAGCCATTCCAGACTATGGCTACCATTTTGTCCAATGGTCAGACGGAAACACAGAAAACCCTCGTTCAATTGAGCTCACAAAAGACACGGTTTTCTCAGCGAAGTTCGCACCTAATATCTATTCCTTTAGTGCCACCTGTAACGATAATTATGGAAGTGTACAAGCAATTAATGGTAATTATGAATATCTAACAGAGTTAACCATATCGGCTACTCCTAAATATGGCTATCACTTTGTCCAATGGTCAGACGGAAACACCGACAATCCGCGTACAATAATCCTCTCACAAGATACCTCATTTACAGCTGAGTTTGCGCCAAATATATACGTGATTACCTTCATGAATGATGATAGCACTGTGATTTCTGCACAACAATACGGATATGGTCAGATGCCTATTGCTCCGGAATTTCCTACTAAAGCTGCTACGGCAGAATATACATACACCTTCGCCGGTTGGATACCGGAGATAGTAGCAGTAATAGGTGATGCAACGTATAAAGCAACTTTTAACGCTACCAAAAATAGTTATTCTATTACTTGGCTGAACGAGGATGGCTCGTTGATCGATCAAACTACCGTTGAGTATGGTGTTGTACCGACACATGCTGATCCGATTAAAGAGAATACTGCAGAGTACACTTACACCTTTGCCGGTTGGACACCGAATGTAGTTGCCGTTACTTGCGATGTTACATACCGTGCTACTTTCAATGGTGAAGTGAATATGTATTCTATTAAAACTAGTGCTATTAACGGAGAAGTGGAGGGTGCAGGAATTTATGCTTACGGAACTGAAATTGAGATTAAAGCCATTCCTGCTGAAGGATATACCTTTGACCAATGGTCAGATAGCGTTAAGGATAATCCTCGAACAATAATTGTCACCAGTGATGCAGAATATACGGCATTGTTCATTCAAAGCCAGGGAATCGATGATGTATATGCAACCGACCCGGTAAAAAAGGTTATTAATAATGATAAGATTTACATTCTCCGTGGAAACAAGACCTACACCCTCACAGGTCAAGAAATAAAATAGCATCGACCATACATGGGCGATCAACACTCGATCTATCGATAACCCGATAAATCGATCTCTCGGACTCCTGCCTGCTCCACCACCGAGCAGGCAGGTTCTTTCTTTGTCCATTTCGTCCGAAACAATCGTTCGAATGCAATGAGATAAGAAATAATCGTGTCCATTGCGTCCGAATCGTATTCGGACATCCCACCTTCGTCCGTTTCCGGAAATTGTATTCTGGTTCATAACGTATGTCCATTTCGCGGTGATTGTATCACCGCAATATTTTTCTTCCATTGCAGGGCAATCGGATTGCCCGCTCTCCCTTCGGGATTCCGGTGTTCCGTGATTCCGGGATACCGCTCCGCGACGCCCGCAAGTAAAAAGCTAAAAACGAATACGGAGATATGAGAAGGAAATGGAGATTTTTAACAAATCTTCGTTTTTTTTTTGCATATGTGAGAAAAAAGCAGTACCTTTGCAGCGAAAAGGAGAGAGAACCATGAAAAAGATTCGGATAGTGATTATGGTCGCGGCGCTGATGATGGCGGCGGAGAGTTTCGGTACACCGTGGGTGACGAAATCGTTCTTGCAGATGGTGACAGCGCCAATCAACAAACTGCAGAAGGGGACGTGCTACGCCGACTCGTGCGAGCACGTGATCGGGCTTCCGTACATAGCAGGCGGCAACGAGCGGCAGGTAGTCGATATCTATTATGCCAAAGAGAACCGCAAGAACGCCGTGGTGATCGAGGTGCACGGCGGGTTCTACGTGCGGGGTATGCGGCAGAACCATCGTCCGTACGCGTCGGTGTTTCTCAAGGAAGGATATGACGTGGTGCTGGTTGAATACCGCTTGGTGGACGGCGATTCGATTGACGTGGAGGATCAGTTACGAGATGTGTCGGCGGCCGCCGATTATGTTACGGTGCATGCCGGGGAGTTGGGGTTGAACAAAGACCGGATGTTCATCGTAGGCTCTTCGGCCGGCGGTCATCTGGCGCTGTATGTAGCCGAAGGTTCGGCGAACGAGTCCTTGCCTATCCGTCCGCAGTTTTTCAAGCCGCGCGGGGTGATTCTCAACTGCCCGTCCTATGACTTCGCGAGTTATAACAGCACGGGGCTTTTCTACCCGAAGGCGATGGAGTGGTTTCTCGGTCCGCGGTATATGGACAGCGAGTGGATGCAGGCGATGTCCCCGCGCACGTGCTTCAGCGCTTACCAAGGTCCGCTGTTCGTCAACTCCAGCCGCGAGGATTTTCTTCGTTCGCAAGCCCTGCTGATCATGGATGACTGCGGCACGAGCACACGTCCGCTGGAGTTCGTGTTCATCGACAGCAAACGGAAAAAAGCGGGGCATGTTCACAACGTGAGCAATCCCGGGCTCAAAGAATCGATCGAAGTCAATCGACGGATGATCGCGTTCTTGGAGAGGTGGTTATAGGCGTTTTAAACCCCATTTTGCTGATAATATGCAATTTTAATTTGCATATATCAAATATTTTTACTATCTTTGCAGCGAAAAACATAAAAACCATCTATTATGAAAGATCTAATCAAAGGTGCAGCGCTGTTTATCGGAGGCGCTATGGTAGGTGCAGCAGCCGCTCTGCTGATGGCTCCCAAGAAAGGTGAAGAACTTCGTCAGGACTTGGTAGATTTGGCAGAAGAGGCTAAGAAACGCGCGCAGGATTACTGCGAGCAAGTGAAACAAAATCTGGCAGAAATGAATGCAGCTGCCGAGGAACCGGCACCGGCTAAGAAGCCCCAAGCTAAGAGACAGAAGAAGGAGGCTTAAGATGGAAAACGATTTTCTCAATCAAGCGAAAGAAGAATTGACCGAGTACGGCCGATCAGTCGGCGAGGTAGGTAAGTTACGCCTCGTGGGCATCATCAGCCGCGTCTTGGGTCTGTTCTTGCTGATCCTCACGATCGTGCTCTGCGCATTGGCTGTGTTCACGTTCGCAGCGGTGGCTATCATCGACATCTTATCGGAATTCATGTCTGTATGGGCTGCATCGCTGATCGTCGGCAGCACGTATCTGATTCTGCTCTTAGTGGCGATCCTGTGCCGCAGACCGCTCTTCATCAACCCCTTCATTGCCCTGCTCACCAAGCAGATCAAGACCGAAGAAGAGTTGCGGTTGAAGACGATCGAGGCGGAGCACCAGGTAGAGGTTCAGCAGGTACGCATGACGTGTCAGGTCGAGAACGTGGTTCGGGAGTTTGACTTCTACGTGAGCCTGTTCTCCCGTATACGGCAAGCGATCAAACGGTTACTGAGCCTGAAGAAGAAATAAAATACCGTCTAATACCATGTTAGAATACGTTGAGCGCAAGGGTTCCGATTGCTACAAATGGGACTCTGAATGCGCAGAGGGCTGTCTGCCATTATGGATTGCAGACATGGATTTCAAGGCTGCCCAGCCTATTCGTGACGCGATGCAGCGTCGCTTAGATCACGGAGTGTTCGGCTATTCGATTGTGCCGCAAGCCAATTATGACGCGGTGGCGTCCTGGTTCGAGCGGCGGCACGGGTGGAAGGGTATCAACCGCGATAACCTACTCTACACCACGGCGGTCGTTCCGGCTGTATCGGCTATCTTTGCCGCATTGGAGCTACGCATGGCGGAGTACCGGCGCAAGGCCGGCAAACCGACCGAGAACGAGCCGCTGCGTGTACTCACTTTCACGCCCGCATACAACTGCTTCTTCTCCTGTATCGAGAACATGGGCTGCGAGTTAGTTCCTTCGCCGCTCGTGCTACGCAACAACCGTTTTGAGATCAACTGGAAGGACGTAGAAGAAAAAGCCAAGACCGCTGATGTGTTCCTGCTCTGCAACCCGCACAACCCGACCGGACGCGTATGGACCCGCGAGGAGTTAGAGCGGCTGGCGGCAATCATGCGCCGCGAGCATATGTTCTGCCTCAGCGATGAGATTCACTGTGAGTTCGCTTTCCCCGGGCATGCCTACACGCCGTTTGCGTCCATCGTGATCAACGACACAGATTTCTGCGTGTGCACCTCCGCCAGCAAGGCGTTCAATATCGCCGGTCTGCTGTGCGCCAATATCTATGTGCCGAACAAGGAACTGCACGCCCAGATCAACCACGCGCTGGAGATCCACGAGGTCAACGGACTCAACCCCTTCGGTCTCGTAGCCCAAGTAGCTGCTTACAACGAGTCGGAGGCATGGTTGGATGAGTTGAACGAGCATGTGTACGGTAACTATTGCTATCTGCGCGATTTCCTGCACGAGCAGTTGCCGCAACTCCAACTCCACGAGACGGAAGGCACGTACCTGGCATGGGTCAATATCGAAGCACTCGGTATGTCTGCCGAGACCTTCTGCCGCGACTTGGCACACAAAGGAAAAGTGCTCTTCAATCCGTCTGAGATGTACGGCGCAGAGCACTATATCCGGATCAACTTAGCCACCTCGCGCGAAGTGTTAGTGGAAGCCTTGAATCGGATGCGGGATTATGTTAACGCACTAACTGCCCGGTGATATCATAGAGCGATTCGCCCACGAGGATATACAACCGACCATCGATCAACAACTTGCGATTAGTAACTGCAGGTTGTTGATTTTCTATTCCGGACGTACCACAATGCGTGAGATAGTCGGAATAGATATAAACGATGGTGTTATCTTCATAAGTCACGGTAATACTTCCTATACCGCGATAACCGCTGTCTCCGCCGACCGTGAAGGTCACCGACGAAGCGCTACCTGTCCATGTATTGCCGTTCATCGTGCCGGTGCTGGGCGTGAGCGCGTTGCCTTTGTCATTGGTGCCCGCCGTGAACGCGATTTGGCTCATCTGCGCGCCGGTGAAGGTGAGCGTAGAACCCGCATAGCAGCGTACCTCCGTATAATAGGTCGTCGCCGTCCCTGCCGCTGCCTTAGCAAAAGTAACGGTTATATTGCCTATCTGCTCGGACGAGACGGCATTGCCCCGGCTATAGGAACTGAAGTCCGTAGAAGCCGTAACAGGACCTTGTCCTTGCTGTTGCTCGCCACGCGCGAAGACCGCGTAGTACGTCACATCCGCCGTAACAGCAGGGAAGTCAGACGGTTTGCCAAAGAGCGTCGGCGCGAGATCGGTCGGCGTAGCGATAGGTGCACTCGTCCATCCTACGAACAGGTTACTGGTCGCGGAGCATGACTCCGGTGTGTCCGGAAGGGTCCGGACGGTCTTATTCTCCTGAATCGAATCGACGGAGAGAACCGTGCCGTTCACCGACCACGACACGCCATATTTCGTATTTGTGGGAACGATCTGATTGTCGCATGTCGGCGTCATCGTGGACAGGTCTACCGTCTGGTTCTGCTTGTTACCCCATATATACTCCACGAGATCGGGGTAGTCAATGAACGGATTTCGGTTATTCTGCTCCCCATAGACTCCTTGGTTACGGTCGATCTCCTTCTGCGATACAGGGTCATTGCGGTGCCAAGCCAAAAGGAAATTGAGGCTATAGGACGTGAGATCCGTAGGATTGGAGGTGAACATCGTTGCTCCATTACCGGAATTGAGTACCTTGTCACGATAACGCGCCACCATATAAAAGAACGTACGCGCGAAATCGCCTTTGTAGCGGTCGTCGGGTTCATATACCGTACCTACACCGGAAGTCACCGAAGTACCGAGTTTGCCGAGTCCGTGATGATCGGGGTCTTTGCTAAAACCGGAGAAGGAACTGACGACACCGTACGGGTAGTTCGAGCGCAGATTATTGATACGCGCGTCCGTCGGATAGACATTGAACATATCCGAGACCATGGGTCCGCTGCCGAGCCAAGACTGGCAGCAGACGTGCTCTTTGTTCCATCCGTCACACACTGCCTTCTGCGGGTTATTCGCATCGTCCGCCGTAAAACGACAAGTCGAATACATATCCCAGAGCGTATCGGCATAGAAGTCCGTCTTCTGGTAATGCTGTTCAAGCCAGTCGTAATCAATCTCGTTATAGTTGCGTGATATACAGGTCTGCAGCGCCGAAAGGATGGTTGCCGGAGTCTTCTTTCCGTTTACATCATCATAGTAACCCTCCGGGATGGCGGCTACCCCTTCAACAACGTTAGCGAATAGGCTAACGGAGCACAGAAGACAAAGTACGAATATAGCTATTTTTTTCATCATCCAATCTCCAATTTACAATTTACAATATCTCATGTAATATCTCGCTGACTGTCGGGTGCGGGAAGACCACTTGCTCAAACTCAGTTGTCGTGTAACCCATACGCACGGCGAAGGAAGCCGCAGAAACAAACTCCGAGCACGGATTACCGATCATATGGACGCCCAGCACGCTGTGGTTCTTGGCGTCGATGATCATCTTGCAAAGCCCCGTTTCCCCTTCGTTCTCCGCCATGAAACGACCGGAGAAAGTCATCGGCAGACGACGTACCTCGACAGGGATAGACATCGATTCTGCTTGTGCCTCCGTGATACCGACCGACGCAATCTCGGGATTCGTATAAACGACCGACGGAATGGCGTTATAGGCGATGCGCTGGAGCGGTATGACTTTAAGCATACGCCCCACAGCCACCTCGGCTTGACGACTGGCCACATGCGCGAGCATGATCTTACCCGTTACATCTCCGCAGGCATACACATTCGGCAGATTGGTTTTGCAGAAATCATCGATCACGATCGCACCGCGGTTGAGCTCGATATCATTGAGAGCCTCGAGACCGTTGAGGTTCGCACGGCGACCGACGGAAACCAAAATCCGCTCTGCGGATATTTGCAATTGGTCATTGGTAATTTGTGATTTGACATTTACTGTACCCCCGTCGATCGACTCGACGCGGGTCTCAGTTAAGAGATTAATCCCCGCTTTCTTGTATTTGTCCGCCAGTACCGCCACCACCTCCGGATCGAGGTTCGGCAGGATGGACGGCAGGGCTTCGATAACCGTCACCGGCACACCCAGCTCGTGGTATAGCGTAGCGAACTCCATACCGATCACGCCGCCGCCGACGATGATGATCGACTTCGGAAGTTCCGTTGCATTGAGGGCATCCGTGCTGTCCCATACTGCAGGATTATCTTTGATACCGGGGATAGGCGGAACGAAGTTCGTCGAACCCGTACAGATCATCAGGTTCTCCGCCTCGTAGGTCTCGCCGTTGCACTCGATCGTCACGAGTTCGTCCGTGCGACTGATCACCTTGGCAAAGCCCGTCACGAGCGTACAATGTTCGTTATTGAGGCGCTGCTTGATGCCCGCTACAAGTTTGCGCACGACGATGGTCTTGCGTTTCTGCATCGCCGCAAAATCGAAACTCACGTTCTCTGCGGTCACACCGTACTTCTGCGCGTGCGTCGCGTTATAATACTGCTTTGCGCCGTACAACAACGATTTCGTCGGGATACAACCTACGTTGAGGCAGGTACCGCCTACGGCGTTTTGCTCAAAGAGGATGACATCTTTGCCTGCCTTAGAGGCTTTTTCAGCAGCCGTATATCCCGCAGGACCGCCGCCAATGATTGCTAAAAAATATTTCATATTTTGTTTTTTATTCGGATCTCAGGTGTGCTTTGCAAAACTATACTGTTAGCCGGGACGTCTTGGGTTAACCAGATATTACCTCCCACTACCGTGTCATGACCAATAGTAACACGACCGAGAATGGATGTATTGGAATAGACCGTGACATGGTCCTCCAAAATCGGGTGACGAGGAATGTCTATCGGTCGACCTTGGTCATCGTATTCGAAATTCTTCGCTCCGAGCGTCACACCTTGGTATAACACCACATGCGAACCGATGATAGCCGTTTCGCCAATAACGACACCGGTACCATGGTCGATGCAGAAATACTCGCCTATCTGCGCGGCAGGGTGAATATCTATTCCGGTGCGGCTATGCGCTAACTCGGTCAACATACGCGGAATACGCGGCACTCCGAGTTGGTACAACACATGCGCAGCGCGGTAATGAATCATCGCATATTGCAGCGGATAAGAAAGAATCACTTCGCCGCGATCTGTGACCGCTGGATCGTTATGCAGCACCGCATCCACATCGGTGTTGATAAGCCGTTTGATCTCGGGTATCTGCGCCCAGAAAGCATCCGGCAGACAGAGATCTTTCGGCGCTTCTACAGCAGGGTAATAATCCGGAAAGATGACGCCCTGCAGATACAGGACGAGTTGTTTGAGTTGCGATATAGATGGTATTCGTTCCATTTCAAATTTATGAGTTATAGTACGCTAAGGTATCTTTCGCCGGTGTCGGGCAAGAGGACGACGATAGTTTTGTCTTTGTATTCGGGTTGGGAAGTAAGACGAAGTGCGGCTGCATAGGCTGCACCGGAAGAGATGCCGACAAGCAGACCGTGGTCTTTGGCAAGCGTACGTGCGGCGTTAATAGCATCGTCGTCAGTAACGGTTAGCACCCGATCGATGAAACCGGCTTGGTAGGTGTCGGGAACGAAGTTCGCTCCTATACCTTGTATCTTATGCGGACCGGTATGGCCTTGCGTGAGGACGGGAGAGGAAGCGGGTTCAACGGCGATGATCTCAACGAGCATATTCTTTTCTTTCAACGCCCGCCCTACTCCACTCACCGTGCCGCCTGTACCTACTCCTGCGATGAAGACATCTACTTGTCCATTCGTATCCTCCCATATCTCCTGACCGGTTGTGGTATAATGGATAGCAGGATTGGAGGGATTAGTGAACTGACCTAAGATGAGCGAACCCGGGGTGTTGTCACGGATCTCTTCCGCTTTGGCGATGGCACCTTTCATTCCTTCGGAGCCGGGCGTAAGCACGAGTTCGGCGCCATAAGCCGCCAACAGGTTTCTGCGTTCTACCGACATAGTATCGGGCATGGTAAGGATCACACGGTAGCCTTTGAGTCGACCGATCCAGGCAAGTCCGACACCGGTATTACCGGAAGTGGGTTCGATGATCGTGGCCCCGGGTTGCAATGCACCCGATTTCTCTGCATCTTCGATCATTGCCAGGGCCGTACGGTCCTTGATCGAACCACCAGGATTGAAGCGTTCGAGTTTAAGGAACAAACCCGGTTGTATCTCGAGCATCGGCGTATGGCCGATCATTTCCAATAAGTTCTTGTAAATCATAAACTGCGTAAATATATTCTAACGGCCTCTGCGATCATTTCGGAGCAGGGACGTTTCTCGTAGTACTGCTGGGTACGCTCGGCGGGTTTGGGTTCTTCGGGACGAGGAGCAAGCCCGAGGAGTTCCGCACAGATGAGGCTGCCGTATTTCCCCTTAAATTCTCCGGCTAAGTGCTGCACAAAAGCATAGTTCGCCATCTTACCTTCGTTATCATGGGGTGTGCAGGATCCGTTCTGGAGCCCGGCCAACATAAACATACCGGAAGCAGCCCCGCAGACGAGACGCATACGCCCCATACCGCCACCGAAAGAAGCGGAGAGACGCAATGCTAGTTGCTCGTCTTGGATATCGTACAAGTCCGCACAGGAAGTGAAGACTGCCTGGCTGCAGTTATAGCCGTTTTTGAATAATTCCACCGCCCGTTGTGCACGAGCTTCGATCTCTTGTTCTGTCATAGTCACACACTTTTGCGCTGCAAAAGTACAAAAAAATTTTGATATATGCAAAAATTGTTGTAAATTTGCAGCAAATTTTGAATATAGTCTATGGAACGGGAGTTTATCTTGATTAATATCATCGGTTTTGACAAACCGGGTGTGACGTCGGCAGTGACGGAAGTGTTGGGTAAGTACGGTGCGTTCGTGCAGGATATCGGTCAGTCGAACCTGCATCACCAGTTGAACCTGAGTATCCTCATTCGGGTGGATGACCCGAGTCAGAGCGGCGAGATGATCAAGGAGGTGCTGTTCTGCTGCTCGCGCTTGGAGATGATCGTTCGATTCACGCCGCTGAGCGAAGAGGAATATGCGGCTTGGGTAGGTCGTCAGGAGCAGGAGCGATACGTAGTAACGTTGTTAGCTCGCGAGATCAACGCCCGTCATATCGCCCGCGTAACAGAATTAGTAGCCAAGCGGCAACTGAACATCGATAATATCCTTCGTCTGAGTGAGCGTCCGAGCGTGGAGATACCCGTGGAGAAACGGCACAGTTGTATCGAGTTCTCGCTGCGCGGTAACCTACCCGACCGCGAGGCACTGCAGCGCGAGTTGCTGGAGGTGTCGCGCGAGGAAGGTATAGATATCTCGTTCCAGAAAGATGACATGTTCCGCCGTAACCGCCGCCTGATCTGCGTGGATATGGACTCGACCTTCATTCAGACCGAGGTCATCGACGAACTCGCCATGCGTGCCGGCGTAGGCGATCAAGTGAAAGCCATCACACTGTCCGCTATGCGCGGCGAGATCGATTTCAAGGAAAGTTTCACGCGTCGTGTGGCTTTGCTCAAGGGTCTCGATGAGAGCGTGAAGCAGGATATCATCGACCATCTGCCGATCACCGAAGGAGCAGACCGACTCTTCTCGGTACTCAAGCGTTGCGGTTTCAAGATCGCGATCCTCTCCGGCGGATTCACGTTCGTTGGCAAATATCTGCAGGAGCGTTTCGGTGTCGATTACGTCTATGCCAACACTCTGGAGGTGGAGGACGGTAAGTTCACCGGTCGGTATATAGGCGACGTGGTAGATGCCAAACGCAAGGCGGAGTTGCTGGAGCTCATCGCGCAGGTAGAGCATATCGACCTCGCGCAAGTGATTGCGGTAGGCGATGGTGCGAACGATCTGAACATGCTCGGCAAAGCCGGTCTCGGTATCGCTTTCCATGCCAAGCCCAAAGTAAAAGAAAACGCCCAGCAGGCGATCTCGACGGTCGGGCTGGACGGTATTCTGTATTTCTTAGGTTTCAAGGACGCTTTCCTCAAGTAAGCGTCTCTTCCAAAAGTTTTCTTTTGCGGATATAGAACAGTCCGCAAGCAAGGATGAAGTACACGCCCGAGAGAATCCACAGGGCGATGTACTCTGTGCTCGTGGTGGCGATCGAAGCCCCCATCGAATTAATATGAATGAACGCGTGCGCGCCGTGCGTGTACGGGATCAGGCACGCGATATACCACCATGCATCAGGGATCATCTCCTTCGGCCAGGATATACCGGCGATGAAGAGGAAGATCAGGGACGACGAAATCAAGATCACCAGACCTGACTCGCGGTTGCGGATGAAGACGGACACACACATCGAGAAGAAGATGATCGCCAGCAGGTAGGGCACGATGAGGAACTGGATGTCCCAGAACGAACCGATATGCGGGATGTCGAACAGACGCGGCAGGGCGCAGAGAAGGATAGTAGCGAGCGCATAGTAGATCAAGAAACATGCAGCGCCCCGACCGATGAGCGAACTGAAGGTATATTTCTCTTCGTTCTCCTCACGGATCGTTCCGCCGAGCATACAGATGCCGAAGAACAGCGTCTGATGCAGGATAAGCATCAGCACCGCGGGGATGAGGAACGAACCGTATCCGCCGGTAGGGGTGAAGAGCGCAGTCTCCGTATAAGGCGCATCCTGCACGAGTGCCCATGCCATCTCAGGACCGATACCCATTTGCTCGTAGCGATCGATCTGGATATTGCGCATGGACTCGAGCATGACGTTGTTACAACTGAGGTAGATCGCCTTCATGTATAGGAAAGACGACATGTCGCAATAGAGCGATATATGTGCCTTACCGAGCGGGTCAGCAAGTTGTTTGGCAAAGTCCCGCGGGAAATAGATGATACCGTGCACTTTCTGATTGCGGAGCAGCTGTTCCGCCTCCGCCATGGACGTACAGGTATGCGTGAGCCGGATATCCGGAGAGGCATTCCATCGATGCAGGAACTCCCTACTCTGCGGGGTGTTGGATAAATCCACCACCGCCACCGGTACATCCGTGATTTGCTCGTTCCAATAGAGGGCTTTGTAGATGAGCGGGTACGCGAGCGTCGCCACGATGAAGATCACCGTCACGCCCGGGTCACGGAAGATACGGAGAAGTTCATTGACGAACGCTTTGACTATCGGATATTGAAACTTATACATCTTTCAACTTTAAACTTTCAACTTTACTTCAGCGGATAATTCCAATAAACGAGGGCACGGTGCAGTCGCGGAGCGACACAGAGTGCAGTCAGCAGGAAGACGGTGAGGGCGAGCATATACGGCAGACTGTTCTCCACCGGCGCGGCCATCAAGGCTTCGTTGACATAGATCAGGTAATAATGGCGCAGCGGCTCCATGTACGAGATCGCTTTGACCGGCGCAAGCATGGAGGTCTGCGGGTACGTGAAGCCGGAGAGCGAGAAACCGAGCATGGAGTACAACGCTCCGATCGACAAGGCGTCTCGTAGCGTCGGCAGCAGACCGATCAGCGTGATACCGAGCGCCTCCATCGCGAGGATAAAGAGCTCCAGACCGAATAGCAACCGACCCGTACTACCATAGACCGGGAAGCCCGCAAAGCGGTACAGGATGACGTGACAACCGATACCAAGCACGATATAGATGAGCGTGTACGGGAGTAACTTACCGATCATGGCGAGGGTGTAGTTCCCGCCGGCTGCACGCAGCCAGGCATGCGACGTTCGCATCTTGAGCTCGAAGCCGATCGCGAAGATCGTCAGCATCAGGCATATCAGACCGAGGATACCCGGCAGGATCGTGCTCACCAGATAAATGGAGTAGTTTCCCCACGGATTTGCCACCATATGTCCCTCGATAGCGAGCGGCTGGATACGATTCATGATCACATCATCCGGCAGACCTTTCTTACGGAGCACCTCGCGCTGGAAAGCACCCGACACGAGGTTCGCCATGGTGAGCATCTGCTTGTACGCCGTGTTACCACCGAGGGTGTAGGAGTTGGTGACATAGAAATCGATCCGCGGCCGCTTGAGCGATACAAGGTCTCTATAGAAACCCTCGCGGATGATGAAGATACCGTAAATCTTACCCTGCTGCATTGCCTCGCGCGCCTCGGGGTACGAGTTCGTGATGAGCTGGATATCCACCGAAGGTGTCGCTTGCATCTCATGCGTCAGACGACGGGAGATGGAGGTTTGATCAAGATCCACCACCGCCATCGGCATCTTCTCCGCCGCTCCTCCCTTCATCAGCGTGAGGAAGAAGAAGGTGGAGAGCACCATGACGCCCACCGAAGCGAACATATAGAGCGGTCGCGCGAACATAATATGGATTTCGCGCACGCATACACGCCATATGTTGATGAAGATGTACTTCATTAATTGGTCATTGGTAATTGGTCATTTATTCAATGACTAACGCGGTCATACCCGGGCGAAGGTTAGGAATGGTCACGGTCGGACGACATTTGACATCGAAGGTACGGACATCATAACCGCCGTTCTGCTTGGTCGAACGCCAAGTAGCGTAGGTACCCATGGCCTTGATATGGGTCACGGTGAGCGGGTACTTATTGTCCTTGCCGAGCGCGGGGATGTTGACCTCGATCATGCCTCCCATGGGGAACTTATCGAGCATGTCTTCGCGAACGGAGAACGTGAACCACACGTCCGTCATATCCACGATGGACATCACCGGACTACCCTGTCCCACCAGTTCGCCTACTTTCGGGAACAGCTCGCTTACCTCACCGTCACAGGGGGACAGCAGGTATTTCTCTGCTTCCGCCGCCGCTACTTCCTGGAGGATACCGTCCACACGTGCTACCTGAGCCTCAGCAGCGGCCTTATCCTCTTCACGTGCACCTGCAAGCGCCATCTGGTACTGACTGCGGGCGGCCTTGACGGTTGCTTCCGCGGCTTTGTACTGCGCCTCTACCTCATCGCGTTTCTGCGCACTCACGACACCTTTGTCGTACAAACGTTGCACGCGCTCGTAGCTCTTGCGGTAGATTTCCTCGCCGGCTTTGGCTTTCTGGTACAACTCATACGCACCTTGCACTTGCTCGCTGCGGGCACCGTTCTTGGCTTTCTGGTTAACGGCCTCCGCCATATCGCGGGCTGCGAGTGCCTGTGCTTTCTTAGCCTCTACCTCGGGCGAATAGATGATGACGAGCGTGTCGCCTTTCTTGACCTGCTCACCTTCTTCGTAGAGGTACATCTCGATACGTCCCGGTACCTTACCGGACACGCGGTACTCTGCCGCTTCCGCTTCGCCTTGGATAAGCGTCTTCTCCGGACGCAGGGCGATGATACCGACAATCGCTACAATCACTACAACGGCTAACAGCGCTATCAAACCGAATAGCAAGCTGCCTTCTTTCACTCTTTTCATATTATAACTGTCCTAAATATTTACGAAGTTTGGTTTCCGTGGTTTTGGCTTCTGCCTCCGCATCCACGAGGTCGGTAGCCGCAGCGAGCCATGCCGTCTGCGCCTGCATCAACTCAGAGGCGGTGATCATACCGGCATCATAGGACTCCTGCGCCATGCGGAGCACCTCGGCGGCGTTGTTCTCTGTGAGACGTGCCAGCGCGATCTTCTGCTGTGCCTCCATCAGTTTCTGGTTGGCCTGCGTGGTCTGGAGCGTCAGTAACTCGCGTGTCTCATCGGTCTTGAGCGCTACGGCATTGGCGGCGTGCTTAGCGGCTTTGTAACGCAGGATATCGTCGGCATGCACGATCGGCACGTTCACTACCACGCCGGCAGAGAAGAATCCCTTACCGTCCCATTTGGCGCTGAAACCGTTATCCACGTTCGGGTTGGTATACATATAGCCCGCTGAAGCCACGATATTCGGTTGCAAGCCCGCCGAGGCCAACTTGGCATTGGACTTGGCTATTTTCTCTGCCTGCTCGAGCAGTTGAAGTTCCGAACGACCGGCTACAGCGGCTTCCACATTGACCTCATCGGCAGCGAGCGTGGTCTCACTCAGACCGCTCTCATCCAGCGCGAAAGTCGTGCTGAGCGGCAGACCGCATACCTGCGCCAGCGCCATATTGGATAACGTCAGACCATTCTCTGCCTGCAGTTTTTTCACCTCAGCTTCACCGCGTTTGGTGGTTACCTTCAGCAGATCCGACTGCGTCAACAGTCCTTCGCCAAGCGCCTCTTTGACATCTTCCTCCAGTTGCACAAGCAAGTTATAGTACTGGTTCGCCAGCGCTTTCTTCTTCGACACCGACACTACGCGCCAGTAGGCCTCATCCACCGCGTAGATCGTAGCGTCATGCTTGGCACCCGCCTCGATATTCGCCATGGTCTCCGTGGCTTGGGCGATCTTATAGAGCTGTATCAAACGTCCGCCGACATAGATCGGTTGCGTGATACCCACGTGGGCTACGACGACATGCGTCAGGTCGAAAGTCAACTTGTCATACAGCACCTGATAAGCGTCGGCTATCTTCTGTCCGGCTTTGTTGGTGATGTCCGTCACGGCGTCTTCAAACACCGTTCCTTTCGCGGCATTCTCTATCTTACCGAGCGTACTCGCATCGCTCCACTCGAACGAAGCCGTTCCGTCCGCATTGACGGTAGCCGTTCCGAAAGAGAGCGTGGTAGAGTTCGCCAACATGTGCGCGTTGCGCGAATTCCACATGTAGCTACCATTCGCCGTGATACGCGGGAACATAGACGCCAACGCTGCCTGACGGTTGTACTTAGCCGCCAGACGACTCTCCTCCTGCGCCTTGGTGGACGCACCGGAAGTCAAAGCCAGATCGCGGCATTGCTGTAAGGTGTAGTAGATGGTGTCACCGGCAAAAGCCGTCATCACCATGCTGCTAACCAGCAAAATCATGAATAAACGTTTCATATATTTCATCATTTCATCATTTCATCATTATACCATTTCTCGAGTTGCTCGTTGAACTCACGGCGGGTAAGGGTCTGTGCCCAAGTACGTACGTCGTCCGTGTGGTCCTCAAAATGCAGATGCACCGTGCGACGCCATTTCCATTGTTTGTCCTTCAGCTTCGACCACCGGCTGCTCTCCAACCCGCGCATGCGGCAGAGGATAACACGTACGCCTTCGGGCAACTCGCGGCATACCTCGTACGCTAACCGGCGGTTACCGATCACCTCTTTATCCACCGTTTTGATGTGACCGGAAGGATAGAAACAGATCTCTTTGCCTTGAGCCAGACTGTCGAGCACGATGCGGGTCAGTTGTCCGGCTGCCGCCGTTCCTTCTTCGCGGCTCATTGCGCTCTTGTTGAGGTCCGGAACTTCGATGGCGTCGGCTTTGCGAAGGATATGTCCGTAGAACTTATTGCGCATGAAGAGCTCGTCCACCAGCGGCCGTATCGGCAGCCACCATTCTTCGCTGAACAGGATCAGCGGATCGATATACGCGGAGTGGTTCGGCAGCACCAGATGTGTCGCCCCATCCCGCAGTACTTCTTCGCCGGTCACCTGAATGTCATAGTGCCAGTGAAAAAAGAATTTTACCAGTTTACCTAATGTATATCTATCCATTGAATATTTTTGATATTTGAATATTTTTGATATTTTTGCTGATTAATTATAGGGAACTCATGGAGTTCGGAATATTTATTTGAAAAAGTGATCGTTAAATTTATTTAAAAGAGTAGTTTTGCAAATAAAGATTCGAGGTACGCAGTACTATAATTAATCAGGGTTTTTTATGTATTTTTCTTTTTATAAATCTTCTATTATTTTTAATAATGAGTCATTTTTTCGGTCAAAAAAGAGCGCGTCCATGCCGGCGTTCTGTGCACCGATCACGTCGGTGGTCATCGAGTCGCCGATCATCAGCACCTCGTGCGCCTGCAAGCCCGCGCGGCGCAAAGCCTCTTGATAGAAGCGTACATCGGGTTTGTCGTAGCCTATATCCATCGAGATGAACGTATCCTCGAAGAAGGGCAAGATGCCTGCCTGCTCGAGGCGACTGCGCTGCAGATGACCGAAACTGTTGCTCGCAGCAAAGAGACGATAACCCTTCGCCTGTAGCCTCTCTAACATCTCTCGCGCTCCCGGTACCAGCGTGTGGGTCTTGCCCCATGCTGCACGGAACGCGTGCTTGAACGGATCGACGGCCGTGTCCGGATAACCGATCGTAGCGATGAACTCCTTCGGATATAACTCCATCACTTCGGCGATGGTATGCATGCCGTGCTTCGCTTCCGAGAACAACCGCCCGCTGATTTGAAAGAACAAATCAAAATGCTCCGGATGTTCAGGTAGCGCCATATCGAAAGCTTCTCGACAACAAGGAACGTAGTCGAGAAGCGTGTCGTCAATGTCAATAAAGATAGCTTTGTACATTTATCCCAGTAGTCGGGTAGGCGAGATTCGAACTCACGACCTCCTGCTCCCAAAGCAGGCATTCTAACCGGGCTGAACTACTACCCGTTTGCCTCTCGCAACTACTCGGAGCGAAAAGCGGGTGCAAAGGTACTGCTTTTATTTGATATATGCAAATAAATTTGCAAAAAAGTGCTATAATTCGACCGTTTGCCCCTTTTTCGGCACCTCTACATGCTTAAATCCCGCTTCCTCCAGGTGCACCTTATACGTCTCAGCTGCCTCTTCTTCGCCGTGCACCACAAACACCTGCTTCACCTGCTCGGGCATCAGGCTGCGCGTCAGGTAGTCCAGCATTTCCTTATAGTCGCCGTGTCCCGAGAAACCCTCGAGTTTGGTGATCTGCGCTTTGATCTTACGGTCGAGACCGAAGATGGATATCCACTGCAGACCGGGTTCCTGGATACGTGCGCCGAGTGTCGTCGGGGCACAGTAACCTACGATCAGCACTGTGCACCGCGGATCGGAGATATGATTCGCCACGTGGTGCTTGATACGACCAGCCTCTAACATACCGCTCGCGGAGATGATGATACAGGGTTCGTCCTTGTGGTTCAGCGCCTTCGACTCGCGGATGTCCGTGATATAACGTAAGGTGTTGAAACCGAACGGATCGGGATCAAAACGCATCGTGTCCTGCACCTCGTCGCTCAACTCATCCGGATACATGCGGAAGATCTGCGTGGCGTTCGTACTCATCGGGCTATCCACATAAACGGGTATATGCGGTAACCGGCCGTCGTTATACAGCTGGTTCAGTACATAGACGATCTCTTGCGTTCTGCCCACCGAGAAAGACGGAATCAGCAACTGTCCTTTGCGATAGACGCAGGTGTCTTCCACGATGCCGAGCAACTGCTCTTCGGTCACCATCGGGTCGTCATGCAGCCGGTCTCCGTACGTCGATTCGCATATGAGGTAATCGCACTGCGGGAACAACTGCGGACTCGGCAGTATATGCGAATGCAAACGACCTATATCACCGGTGTAAGTGATCCGCTTCCAACGTTTTTGATCTGAATTCTGACTTCTGACTTCTGAATTCTCAGCCTCATACACCTCCAGCGAACAAATCGCGCCGCCGAGCATATGGCCGGAGTTGGTGAAGGTCAGTAGCACATCGTCGAACAGCCGGAAACGACGGTCGTAACTGTATGTTACGAAATGCTTCATCGCGCGATCCACATCGTGCTGGTTATAGAGCGGTTCCACGAAGTATTTCTTACCCTTCTCCTTATGCGGGTTCTGCTTGTCAATCTTCTTGTTGTACGTCCGCACATCCTGCTCTTGGATAAACGCCGTATCAGCGAGCATCAGCGCGCACAAATCGCGTGTTGCAGGGGTGCAGTAAATATCGCCCTTGAAGCCCATTTTGACGATGTACGGGATCAGACCCGAGTGATCGATATGCGCGTGACTCAACACCACGCAGTCCAGCGTCGCCGGATCAAAACCCAGATCGCGGTTATCCGCATCCGTCTCCATACCCTTACCCTGATACATGCCGCAATCCAAGAGGATCGTGTGCCCCGAATCGGTGGTGATCAGATGCTTACTGCCCGTCACCTCCCGTGTCGCACCTAAGAACTGTATTTTCATGGTTTAATTCGATTTGTGGCACAAAATTACTACAATTTTTGCATATATGCAAGTTTTTCTTGTTTTTTTTTCTTGTTTTTTTTCTTGGGGATTTTTTTCTTTTCTTCTTTCTTTGCTCTGCTGCTCTTTTCTTTTTCTTGCTCTGCTGTTGTGTGGCTCGGACATAGGCAGATTAGTCCCTCGCCGGCATATCTCTGCGATATGCCATTAGGCTTGCGGAGCGTCCCTCGATTTTGTATCAGCCCCATCATCCATCTCCGCATACAATATCGAGGGCCTGCCCGCTCCGCAAGCCCCCCGCGCTGGTATCCGCTCTTTTTTCTAAAAAAAACACCATCACTCTTGTGTATATCAATTTTTTGTTGTACCTTTGCACCCGCAAAGGTTAAGAACCACAAAAACTAACAAATATGGAAGCGGTAAGAAAGACATCTTATGATTTGGGAGTTGACGTTATGGAAAATCCTATAAAGGATACAAATAGCAGAAACCTCAAAGGACGTCCTATAGGCGAGTTTATGGACGATTTGGCCAAACGTCTTGGGAAGCACTACGGATTAAATGACATTCGTGAGGCTTTATGAGCAAAAAGTATTTGGTTCGCTCCTTACCTACTGCTGATGCAGACATGGATAGCTTAGAGCAATACATTGTCAAACAATGTGCTGCGCCGCTTACCGCTGCTCGTCAGTTTCAACTTTTAAACAAACTCTTCGAATGGTTAGAAGATTTCGCCGAGCTACCGGCAGTGCATGTTCCTTTATCCATTCAGTATGGAAAAATAATGAGAACTATCCCGTTTGGTAAGAAAATGGCAATTGTATATGAAGTTGAGGATGACATTGTATATATCTACCGAATTATGCCGCAGAGCATGATCGTGTTTTAATATAACCTTTCGCTGGCTCCGACAGCGTTAAAAAGCGGTGACATATTGATTATTAATTAGCATATCTATTATTTCGTGTCTGCCGAAACCCTGCCAAGTTTCATGGAATAAGACTTAGAAATAATAACTATGAGTGTACCTGCTAGGTATACTTATATACTCCATAGTAGATACCCATATAGTGGGTTTCTTGGAGTATACAAGTGAGGTTCCTGGCAGGGTGCCTTGGCATGACACGAAAAGAAACTCACTTTTTTCGTGCTGTGGAACGATTGATAGATAAGCACAAATATCTATCAATCTATGGCAACGAGTCATGCATTACGGCAGGCGAGAGCGGCAAAAAAGGATGAGTTCTATACTCAGTATGTGGACATTCAAAAAGAAGTGAATGCCTATCTCGAGTTTAACCCCGATGTATTTCGCGGAAAGACGATCCTACTTCCCTGTGATGATCCTGAGTGGAGTAACTTCACTCGCTTCTTTGCAGAGAACTTTGAGTTGTTCGGCCTGAAGAAGTTAATCTCCACATCGTTTGCCGCTGATAGCAAAAACTATGAGCATGATTGGCAACCTACGTTATTTGAGACGGAGAATCCCAAATATAAAGCGGAAAAGTCGCGCGTCTGCGGCAAGATATTTATCTTGGATGAGGATGTCAATAACAGCGGTCGTATTGATCTTGATGACTTACAATGGGATTACTTAGAGGGCGATGGTGATTTTCGATCCAAAGAGGTTTGTGCTTTGCGCGATGAAGCAGATATCATCATTACCAACCCGCCATTTTCATTATTCCGAGAGTTTGTCGCTTGGATATTTGAAGCCAACAAGCGCTTCCTTATCCTTGGTAATATCAATAATGCTTGTTACAAAGAGGTCTTCCCCCTGATGCAAAGTAATCAGATGTGGCTTGGCCCTTCCATCTCCAGTGGTGATCGGGAGTTTAGAGTGCCTGATGAATATCCGCTTGAAGCCGCAGGCTGGCGCATAGATGATGACGGACAGCACTATATCAAGGTGAAAGGTGTCCGTTGGTTCACCAACTTGGAGCACGGAAGGCACCATGAACCGTACAAGTTGATGACCATGGCGGAGAATATCAAGTACTCCAAGCACAAAGAGGTCAAAGGTATTGGCTACCTCCATTACGATAATTATGAAGCCATAGATATTCCGCATTCCGATGCTATTCCTTCCGACTATAATGGAGTGATGGGTGTGCCTGTAACTTTCTTTGATAAGTACTGCCCGGAACAATTTGAAGTGGTGGGCATTGGTACTGGCGAACTTGCAGGAGCATTGGGCATTAAAAAGAACTATCGTGGAAGAACGGACTTGGCGTTAACCAAAGAGGGTGTTTCGTCTTGCCCGTATTCCCGCATACTAATCCGTAAAAAACAATAATCATGAATACATCATTACGTACTGATTTGACCATTCGTGACATCTGTGAGGGTTTCGTTTATAATGAGTTGGAGGGCAAAGGACTCTTTGGTCTTAACGGCAAACTGACCATTCAACCGGAGTACCAGCGCAACTATATCTATGCTGACGGCAAGAAAGATGTAGCGGTCATTGATTCGCTCCTGAAGGGCTATCCTATAGGTGTGCTATATTTCAACAAAGTTGGCACAGACCGCTACGAAGTGCTAGACGGTCAACAGCGTATCACCTCTTTCGGTCGCTACGTTACCAATAAATTTGCGGTTAAGTGGAATGGCATTCAGCGTAACTTCGATGGGCTCGCCAAAGATCTCCGCGAAAAAATTCTAAACACCAAGTTGCTCGTCTATATCTGTGATGGAACGGAAAGTGAGATTCGTGAGTGGTTCGAGACAATCAATATAGCCGGTATTCCTCTCAATGAACAGGAGATTTGGAACGCTGTCTTTAGTGGTCCTTTTGTTACCGAAGCAAAACGTGAGTTCTCTAATTCATCGAATGCAAACATGCAGAAGTGGTCTGCGTTTATACGTGGTAAGGTGAACCGCCAAGACTACTTGCACACAGCTCTCGCATGGGTTGCGCGCGGAGAGAACAACATTAAGGAGTATATGTCCTCCCACCGCCAAGACACCAATATCAACGAACTCCGCAACTACTTCACCTCAGTCATCGATTGGATTGATTCAGTTTTTATTAATATCGAATCGGAGATGCAGGGGCTGCCTTGGGGTGAGTTATACGAAAAATACCACAACACACCTTACGATCGTGATGAGGTGGCGCGTATTCAGCAGGAACTCTATGCTGATCCATACGTTAAGTCTCGCAAAGGTGTCTTTGAGTATATCCTTGGCGGCTGCCAATTGCCCAAACTGCTGGAGATTCGTTTCTTCGAGGACTCGGTGAAGAAAGCCAAGTACGCGCAACAAACCGCAGAGGCGCAAGCGAATAATGTCTCCAACTGTCCTCTTTGCGCGATGGGTAAAGATTCCAACCGCACACGTATCTATAAGTTCATTGAGATGGACGCTGATCATGTGACTGCTTGGTCCAAAGGTGGTACGACAGACATCTCCAACTGCCAGATGCTCTGCCAAACGCATAACCGAGCCAAAGGCAATAAATAAAAAATAAAATTTTTTACATTTTGCAGCCATCAATCGATGGCTGCATTTTTTTATGCCTATTTCTCTTCTTTGCCATCTTCCACTTTAGCAGTATCTTTGCGATCCTTTTTGAATCACAAAGACCATGGAAAATGCATTTGATTCTATCACGCTTCTTAAACACATGGGTGTTTGGGAACAGGCCGTCCTTCCTTTAGCTGCCAAACTCTCTACCTTAGACAGGTATTATGACATCTATTCTTTTATCTTAGAACACGAGCCGGAACGCAGTTACGGATCTATCCCCAGAATCCTGAGAAATAAGGATTTTCAAGAACGTTTTGGAAACCAATACGATGAACCGACTATCCGCAAAATCATCCATACTATGACAGAACCGTTCCCAAAATAGTACGGATTCAACGCTCGCTTTAGTTGTACCTTTGCACCGCCTTTCGGAGACAAACCATCCCTCCGAGAGCACGATGCCTTATGAAAATTATTCAAACAAAACCCCTTTCTTGGTTCACGGATCAAGGCTGTCGCCAAGTGCCTCCTGAGCACGCAAAGAACTACATTCGCTGGGGACATCCGGACGGCTATTTCCTTAATGGTCAAGGCAAAGTTATGAAACACACCTTTGCCCCCTCGCAAGTAAACAATAAAGGTGGTTCTTCCTATCCGGGCATGCGGGAGTGTCTTCCTCGACCTTGTCATGTCATCATGGCGATCGCTTTCTATGGCGAACGACCGACATTCATTGACGAGAAAACGGGCAAACCATATGGCGGCAATTGTCACCATCTCATCCCCGACAAACTCGATTATAGCCCCGCCAACCTTCTTTGCTGGCTCACGCGCGAACAGCATCGTGTCGCCGACCGCCGCCAACGCGCCCTCAAAACCGTCGTTCCTGATGGCGACCTGCATCTCTTCTCCTACGAGCGTCTGCGTTATCTCCAAGACCCGCGTACGCTCTCCGATGCGGACTTCCAACGCGAACTCGATCTCCTCCGTAAGGATGGCTTCCACCGCGACCCTCGTTCCACCGACGACATCATGCTCGCCGAAATGTCCCACCACATGGAACTTTAGCTTGTATTGTACTTGTATTGTACTTGTATTGTACTTGTATTGTACTTGTATTGTACTTGTATTGTACTTGTATTGTACTTGTATTGTACTTGTATTGTACTTGTATTGTGGCTTGGTACTTTTTTGCAGAGTTTTTTTCAGAAAAGTACCATGCTAAAACTAAATTCTTTCTTTGTATTACAGGGCTATCGGATAGCCCGCCCAAAAATTTGATTATTATGCAAACTGAAAACTTAAAACTCCTGCGCGAACTGCGCACCCAAGAAAAAGCCCTCAAGGCTCGTATCGAATCCATCTCCGACGCCGCCACCACCGAAGCCGTCGCCATCCTTGCCGCCGAAGGAAAAGACCGCGGCGAGTTCACCATCCCCGACCTCGGCACCTTCCAACTCCAACGCACCGACGTCATCGACATGACCAACTACAACCGCTATAAAGGCGAGGACGCCATCCGCTGGCGGCAGAAGAACGAGCAGAAAGAGCAGAGCCGCAAGTACCAAGCCGCTCTGACGCGCGAGATGAAGGGTATCACCGACAGCTTCGTTGCCACGCACCCCGATTGGACTCCCGACGACATCAAACTCACCGTCAAAGTCCTCGACTAATTTACTGTCCACTTGGTCCTTTTTACTTAGCCTCCTCTGCGAGTGCTGTCACGATGATTTATTCGGATAGTTATGACCCTCTTTGTTCGTGAGTATAGTTGGATGTGGAACGACCTGCGTTTATCGCTCGCCGAGTGCCGCGTCTATGCCTATATCTACGGCTTAACGCACGGGGAGAAAGGGGGCTACAATGGCTCAAAAAGACACCTCGCCGAACTACTCGGTTTAGACGAAAAGAGCGTTAGAAATGTACTGAATACGCTTACGGAAAAGAACCTTATTCTTCGTACCGATGGTTTATGGCGTAGTGCGGAATTAGTCCGCAGTAGTGGTGCGGATTTAGTCCGCGAAAATGCGGAAATACTCCGCGAAAATGCGGATTTAGTCCGCTCCCCCCATACCCCCCTAAATAATAATATAAAGATTAAAAAGCAAGCAGACATGCAGACTGATTTTGAAAAGTTTTTTGATAAATTTACATCGGAGTTCAAGAACCGGCACGCCGCGACTGAAATGCTCTGGGAGCATCGTTCAGCGCCAGCACAGCAAGCCATGTGGGACGAGGTCAAGGACGAGCAAAACGGCTCCGTCAACAAGAACCCCTATTTCTTCGTGCAGGACTTCCCCGAGCCCCAACCCCTGTTCCTACGCGGCGACGAAGCCGAAGACATCGTCCAAGTCCGCTACAACGGTGCCTACAAGCTTTGCACACGCGCCACAATGGAACTCTTCGGACTCCAGTGGGTACGCGATTGGTAACCGCTTCGCGGACAAGTACCTACGGTGCTGAATCTTTTCGTCAATTAACGTCGGATCGCATCCGACAATCGTTTAACAACCAAATTGTATATCATTATGAAAGTAACTTTAGCAGCCGGTATCGAAAGCGCTTCCGGCAAATGTGGAGACATGGTTTTCCGTACACGAACCAAACCCGAT
>CADBWK010000017.1 GCA_902798385.1 uncultured Bacteroidales bacterium | reverse complement strand
GGCCTGTCGCTAGCGTTCATCCTGAGCCAGGATCAAACTCTTCGTTGTAAAAGAAATTATAAGATAGCTCAGAATAATCGATTTATCAAGTGTAGAATTTTTTCGGGAACCTCACGAATCTCAATTAAGAGATCGTAATTGTTTCTTGTACTACAATCTTGTTATGAATAGACAATCTTTCAAAGATCATTTTCACTCCCGTCCGTTTTTTGGGCGAAAGCGGATGCAAAAGTACTGCTTTTTTCTGAACTGACCAAATATTATTGCAAAAAAAATGAAAAAACTATCACTTTTTTTTATAAAGTATTGAAAATGTGCATTTTACATTTTTGGTCATTTTGGGCGCGAATTGGAGGTTCGGACAAAAAAACAGCCCCTTTCGCGGAAAGAGGCCATTTTGCATATATATGTGTGCGTATATTAAGGAACGCGCGGGTGTATACGCGCGGGCGCGCTATCAGCATTACCTTTGTTGACGAGCGGCTTACCGACCAGTCGGATATCCGAGCCGTTTCGCGTGTGTCCGGTGAGGTTCCATCCGTCTTCCGCAAAGGTAGCTTCGCCATCAGCAATCAGCCATTGTGCGGTAGGCACGAGATAGTTCTGCTTGAAATAACTGAGGTTGCAGAAATAGAACGCACTACCGTCGATCTGCACGAGGGAATCATTCCGATAACCGGCAATAACCGTTTGAGGCTGTTCGGTCAGATTCACAGGGAAGGTACCGACCGGCAAGGACGGCGTAGCACTATACGGCAAGAGGAGGAAGAGTTGGATAAAAGGTATACTCGTTGTACCGTCTACTTTGGAGGTCGCGTTCTGGTTATACGCCTGAATGATCCATTGGGTGATGTTATAATCCGGGAACTGGCGGTAATATGCCATCGAGACATCCAGCGTATCGATCTCATGTCCGGCGATATCCGCAGGTCCGTCGTTCGCGTTCGGTTCGGGATAATAATCGGGCACATCATAAGCCTTGATACCTCCGTGGGTGATGTCTGCTCCACCCTTTGTGCCGTCCACCACCGGTTTCTCGGCGGCTTGTACCACGGGTTGGAAATCCTCCGTCAGGAAAGCCACGACCATGCAGTTCTCCGGCTTCCAGGCTTTATTCAGTTGCAGGTCGAACTGCGCCTGATAACGCTGGTTGGTCACGGTGATCTGTGTTCCGAGGGGTTCGGAGAGGAAAGCGCGCACGGCATTGGTATGGCGGAACTCCTCCCAGCCCTCATAGGTCTTGTAATTATCCTCTTGCGGGCGGATCATACCGGACTCTTTGACGAGCACCGTCAGTTTGAGCGCAGGGGCGTCCGTTTTAGCGATCGCACCGCTTACCTTAACCGACAAAAGGCGTGTGTCCGGATCATACTCGTTGGCGATATCGACCGAAGCATAGGTTGTCGTCGCAAACTGATCGGGATTGACGGAAGAGATATAGATCGGATTGAAGGTGGTGTGATTACCTTGCGACGATTTCGTCTTTACCCGGTTGATACAAGCCTTCGGCGCGGAGTTAACCAACATCGCAGCCGCGATCTCTTTACTACCGGCTACGGTAAAATTGTCGGTATAGTAGGTATGATGCATGACAAGGATATAATTGGGATTCGCGTCCATGTAAGCACGCACTTCGTCCATACCCATCGGACAATAGCCGCAAGCTTGTCCGGTAAATTCTTCGATGAGTTGCGTTTTGGGGAAGGACTCCGGAATAGGTTCGGGATCATCCTTGGATTTGCAGCCCGGAAGGGCCAATCCTACCGCTACCAGCGCGATAAGAGCGATTTTGTACAGTTTCATAAGAGTTGGTATATTTGATGATTACTAATGATATAGACATGTCCGTCCAGAAGGATCTTTTGGACTTCTGATTTCTGATTTTTGATTTGCTCGATGCCCTGCGCAGAATAGATATAGTGCACACGCAGTTCGCGGGAGTCGGAATTATCGGCGAAGTGATAGGTGATCTGCACATCCGAGTCAGGCGCAGGGGCATAATGAATGTACCAAGAGGCTATGTCGCTCGGGGTAAAGGAGCGTGTCTCCGTCGTTTCTTTGTTTCCGGTGGTACACTGGTTGGCACAGCAGAACTCATCCACTATGCCGCTTTGGGAGCGGGTAATGGTCACATCGAGTTGTCCATCCGCCAGCAGATCACCGTTCAAGGACATCATCGGTTCATCGGTCAGCGGATCGATCTCGGCTTGCGTCACCACCAGGTCCATGCCCTCTTCGGGAATCTCACCGTAACCGTTGACATTAATGATTAGCGCTAAAATCAAGAAAAGTTTCATATGAATTCAGTATATAATGATTGTTTTTATCGTATAGAACAGCCACCACGGAGCAGTATGCGGGTCTGCATTCGTCGGGTATGTGGAAGGAAGCTTGATCGGACACCGCGCGCAAGAGATGGCGGTGGTAATAGTTCATATTGACGGAGCCATCGGGCATGGCTTGTACGCCGAGCACACTGTCCTCAATCAGCCAGTATGCGATTTGAAGATCGTCATTGGCAGTATATTGGGGCGTGACCTGTATCTCGCGTTGGATAGAATCCGCTTTCGCAGAGGCATAGAGGTATGGCGCGACGGTATCGGTCATGGCTTCATAGACCATCGTGGTCCATTGTTCCGGACCGGTCAGATAGGACTCCTCATAGAGATCAAGGTCGATATTGCCCGCGGGGAAAGGTGTGGTAGAGGTACCTCCGAGCAGTTGGTAGATACTATCCGCGGCGGGACAGGTATAGTCGTATTTGCCTTGGGTAAAGGGATTGGAAGCGGGGTGCATGGCGACCACATAGAGTTGGTTCGGGTACGCTTCTTTGAGTGCTTGCGTCGTCTCGGCAGCCTCCGGGCAGTTGACACATCGGAAGCCGGTGAACTCGATCAGCACATGTCGATGCTCGCTATTCGCGGGGAGCGGCATGGGAATGAGCCGATCGGCTTCGTTGATCACTTCGCAACTGCAAAGCACCCAGGTTAGTATGAGATAGAGATATCGTTTCATTACCAGTTAAAATTATAGCTAAGGGTGAGGCCGTGTTGTTGGGGCACGTAGCGGCACACGCCGCCGGCACAGTTATAACCTTCTTTGGTTTTGGTATAGCCTAATTGCAGGCGGTGGGCACCGTTCGTATAAACGGCAGAGACGGTATAGTAATGTTCGTTCTTCGCTAAGGGTGCATGCCCGATATTATACGTATATTCGCCGCTGAGGGTGAGGGCACGGAAGAGACTGAGTTCGTAGAGCGCGAAGATATACTGCCCTTCGCAATCGGGGGTATAGAGATATTGCAGTTCGCCTCGCATGGACACGTTGTCATTGACGCGGAAACGCGCTTCGACCACGGCTATCCCGGCACGCATGAAGCCGCCTTCTCCCTCGACCACCGTGATATTCTCCGCCTGATACATGAGCATGGCATTGAGCCACCAGCGCTTGGTGAGGCGTTTGTTGAATTCGATATTGATATCCGTGTAATACTCTCCTTCGGAGCGGGGACTGACCTCCCAACTACCGGGCTCTTTGAGTCCACGGATATGCGCTGCAGAGAGGGCCAGGGTCGTACCATACCGACCTCCCATGCGCGTCTTTCGCGGCCATGTATAGCGAAGTTCGGTCTGGAAGGCCCACTCTCCGTTCGCATATTGAGTTGCATATTGATTGAGCGAAGGAAGGGCATAGGTATGCTGTTTGCCAAAGACAGGCATCAAGTTGAGTCTTCCTTCCAGTCCGGAAATACCCGAGCGCACGCGGGAGGAGAAGAAGGACATGTTATAAGAGCGCTTGATCTGAGCAAGGACAGAGAGCCCTTTGCGCGAATAACTGATCGAGGCAAGCATGGCATTGCCCGGATCATAAGAGAAATTATTCTCTTCACAGGGGTCGTTGGCTTTGTGGGCATACTCAAAGAGCACATCCCATCCTTTGTACTGCCATTCGGCACGCACATCGCCGGCACCGACCCAGAGCGGTAGGTTGTATATGAACAATCCCGCGTCAGTCATGGTGTAAATAGAGTCAAAACGCTCGTATTTGCTGACATAAGAGCCTCCGATCATGAGGTTCATATCGAGTTCTTGCATTCGCTTGGACCACTGCTCGATATGCAATTCGAGGTCAGCGCCCAAAACGGCATCGCGGGAGTAGTTCCACCCCCAAGCACGATCGGAATAGCAGTTCCAATAGCGGCGCTGCTTACCGCCGATGAGGGTGAGGTTGATACCTTTGTAGGGCTGGAGATCGAATTTCGCGCCCCGTAAAGCGCCATCGATGCCGAGGAAACGGTCTTCGTATAGATTGAGGATGAGTCCGGAGCCGAACTGCGCATAACAATCGCCGACGGTGATCTCGCCGAAGTCGAAGTTAGCGGCAAGGCTCAGATGCCCTATTCCGTGACCTGCAAAAGTCTCATCAAAACCGGGCAGCGGCCATTGGTTCATCTCCAGACGCGTGGTCGCGCGGAGTTCACGGAAATGGGCTTTGTTGGAGTCGTTGAGATAATGAACGGACAAGTCCAGATAGGAGTTCGAGCCGTAATGCCACTTGGGACTCCACTCGAGCAGACCGTCATGTTGCACGGCGCCGCTGACATAGGTGGTGTCAGCGGCGAGTGCCTTCGGAGCAAGGAAGAAAATGCAAAGAAGGAGGCTACTTAAGATATTTCGGCAACTCCTCCTCATCTCCTTCCGTATAACCTACGTGATTAAAGACGATCTCTCCTTTGCTATTAAGCACAAAAATATGCGGAATAGACTGTACGTTCATGGCACGTTTGAAGGTGCCGTTGGGATCTAAGAGCACGTGATAGCTCCAGCCGTTTCCGTCCACGAGCGGCTTCACCTTATGGGAGTCCTGCGCCTGATCGACCGAGACGATGTACATCTCCACGCCCAAGTCCTCGTGCCAATCGGCATAGAGATCGTCGAGGGCTTTGAGTTCGCGCATACAGGGCTTACACCATGTGGCAAAGAAAGAGATAATGACGGGCTTCCCTGTTTGTGCCAGGGAAGCCACGTTCACAGCGTGACCGTCCACGTCATGTATCGTCACCTCCGGGAGAACTGCCCAAGCGGACAGATTCGCCCAGAGGATGAGTGCAATCAAAAGAATCTTTTTCATTTCTTTGCTGCAGGTTTCTCTGCTTTCGGAGCTTCAGCCTTCGGAGCCTCTACAACGGGAGCCTCTGCTTTCGGTGCCTCAGGAGCCTTGGGAGCTTCTTCGCCGAGGATGTTACCGGTGGTGAGCTGTTTGTAAATAGAAGCCTCTACACCGTACATAGCGGGAACCACGAAGATGATAATAACCACATTGATGATCGTACCGATCGCCTCGAGCCAGTTTACATTGCCGATGCCGAAGAGAGCGCTGATGATGCCGACAACGATACCGAGCGCAAGGCACATTACGGCTTCTGCGCCGAAGATACGCCATTTATTACCGTAAGTCAGGCGATTCGACTCGCGAAGGGAATCGAGCGCAGACATGTCTTTGTCCACGAAGAGAACAGTAGCAAACGACCAAGCCACAGAGATTACCATGCCCGGAATACCCATAAACATGAAACCGACACCGATGGCACCCATCATAAGGGACATGAGGATAAAGAACTCACCCATGTTCTTGCGGTACTTGCCGTCGAAGATAAAGAGCGGATTAACCATGTTGCCTTTTGCCATCTCTGCGGGCAGCGAGCACATAGCGATCGTCGTGCCGACGTTGAGGTACGGAATCCAGATGGTAACGAGGTAGAGAACCGTTACGAGAATCAGGCTTACAAAGTTAACAAGCGCAATAGCCAAACCATCCTTGATGGTCGCCATAATGTTGATTTTTTTGTCCATAATAATAAGTTTTTAAGGGGTTAAACATACCTTTGCGGCGCAAAGGTACAAAAAATATTTGAGATACGCAAGAAAAAAGGCACAAAAAATGCAATTTGCGGGGTAAAGAGGGGCTGGATAGTACGCACACGTCCGTAGATGGTCGCGAGATGGTCCCGTCAATCACCTACTAATCACCTACTAATCACCTACTAATATCGTACTAAAAGTAGGTAAAAGGAAGGAGGAAGGGTGGAAGGGTGGTAAAATGGGCAAATGGAACCAGGATACAATCTCTGGAAACGGACGACGAAAATAATCCCCCTACTCTATGAAAGAGAGGGGGATGAGGATCACGCCATGTATGGCGGATAGATTGTCGCAAGGATGCGACAAAAGTGATTGGAGATTATTTCACCTCTTGTCCGGTGAGGGTGTAGGTGCGATCACCGCGGAGGATGAAAATCTTGTCGCGGAGAGTCACTTTGTGATAAAAGGCAATATAAGTACTGCTTTTGTGCGAGCAAGTGACTCGCGCACGAAGCGCCAAATGTTCCAATACCATATATCGGTATCTTGGGCGTCATAGGCGATTGGCGTTTCATCGTATAGAAGTGCACCGTAAAAGATAGCGCGTTGATTATGAAAGCGCTGCGAAATGATGGTCATGGAAGTTATATATCCTTCGAAAACACCTATACGACGTAGAGAAGCATATGTGTCTGTTCCATAGGGATCGACCATCCGAATAGGAACTCCGGCGTTTTCCAAAGCTACTACCATGGAATCTACTTCATAATAATCGTCATAGAGATTTTCTCCAGACACAATAACCGAATCAATCTTCCCCGTGCGGAACAACTCTATTGCGGCTTGTAAGCGCGCGTCGTAATACGGACTTGGAGCAGCGCTTCGACCTGTTCCCAATAATAGACCATATGTTTTATGAGGAATAGCATCTATATCATCATAGCAGTTGTCCTTGCTGACACGAATAACAAGAATATTACACGCAACAATAAGCGCAACTACAATCGTCAGAAGAACGGAAAATATGATGAGCAGAGTGCGTTTCATCGGATGATGGTCATTCTTCGCCAGAGATTAAAACTAGTTCGCGAACAACAGCCGTCATGGTGTCCTTGTGCGCGCTTGTGTTGTCGAATCCCAATAAAGACTCGCGGATAGTGATCCAGGTATGGTAAGCTTCTATGAGTGAGTCGCGGCAGGAAAGCGTCTCGTTATATTCACTTTCGTAATTCTCGGCTTGGTTATCCGTGTACCATTCGCGGATTTCGGGTGTCATCTTTCGTATTTCCAAGACGGTATCAACGGCGTTTTCAAACTGGTCGTTTGAAGTGTCGGTACAGAGAAGTGAAGACAATGGCTGCTCGTTGTGGAAGAAGTTGTTGAGACGCTCCACATCTTCCAAACGCCTGTTACTTATGTTGCCTGCGAGTGCTAAACAGGCGGGCCCTGCCCCACTTCCGCCGAACCAACCTAAGTCCAACATATTGAGGCAGAACTTATTCAAGAGCCGATGGAAGTCATTCCATGCATTTATCTCTTTTATGAAGGAGCGTCCTTTGCGTGTGTCAATGATAGCTTTTGAGTTGCGAACAGCTTTGTATGTAACAAAGTTCTCATCCAAATCATACGCAATGATCATTCCCATGGTGGAATAATCCGGATCTGTTTTGAAGAACTGATTCAGTTCTTCCAGCATGAGCAGGTCTTTGTCTTTCGCTTTTGTGCACGGATGTATAGAATCATAGGTGTCAATTAGCACCTGTCTGCACTCGTTGAACCAATCCAATTGATAGTTCCAATCATATATATCCTCGTCGTGTCGCCCGAATTGCCATATCGGTTCAGCGGTCAGGACGAGGGCGTGATTGATGCTATCGTGATGTTTCCACCAGAAGCCAAGTGAATCAGATTCGGAGCGTTCTTCTGATGTTGTTACACTCTTACTGCAAGCAGCAAAGGAGAGCACTAAGAGCAATATGGGAAATAGGCGTTTCATTTTGTAAGATCTATTTCTAAAGGACTATTGTCAATGTATAGTTCCGGATGAAGCCATCCTCCAGCCTCAATCACTGCGCAAAGATCATCTATTTCGCTATTCAGCAAGAAGCTATCCAACATCTGCCCTATCTCTTTGTCAGTAATCTTGGATCCCCGATGGATGTTCCATTCTTGATGAACAACTATCTTATCCTTATCTTTATCATAGGATATACAACGAGCCGGATTATTTAGGTTGTAACTATTGATGAGTCGTAGCACTTCAAGTTCTATATCTTCTTCTGCAACTTTTATCTCGTCGTTGAATGTCAGATTACAGCATATCCAACAATATGGCTGCATGTCCGACTCCCACAATATGACACCTACTTCCAATTCGGCATCTCTTTCCGCGTCTCCAATAACGAATTTCGGATATACATACGTCCGACATCCATCACTTTGGGTTACAGAGAATGTTGTTTCGTATCCTCTATCTTTCTCAAACCACTTGCGCACTGAATCGCAAAGGCTTTGGAATAGTTTTGTATTTTGAGGCTCGTTGTTCATTTCACTCTAAGTTATGGTAATTTTCAAAATGTTTGCTTAAAATCTTATATATGCATATTATGCCGATTGAGAAAGCTAATAGTCCAAAGTTTAACGCTTCTATGACAGCAGCTGCGCCTTGATTATGCGAAGGCAGTGTCGTCACAAAAATAAATGAAAGAACTATAAAAGTAATTGATACAATAAGCCCTAATCGTTGGTTAAATAAATATTTAAGCCCCCGATATGCTGCATACGATATAACACATGGTATAAATAGACTGAACCAAGAGGTTACATTATTTGGATCACTTAATTTTATATCAAATGCATAAGTTTGTACTCCGACAATGATTGATAGCACGAAATCAATAATTATAGCGAGTATTAATATTATGTGAAATTTCTTTTTAGTCATCTTGAATCCTACTTCTTTTTGTGGTTTTAGACTATCGTTTTTCATAATTGGTTCGAGAACAAAGGACATTTTCCCCTCTCTAAGAACCTCTCTCACTTGTAGTTCTTTGTAGTGTTCTTGTATGTATCGCATGCTAATATCTGGCATGGTCGGAGCAAATGATACTATCACAAACGCGCTTGTGTGGATTTCGCCATTCAAATCTGTATATGTTCTTATTTCATCTGCAGTAAATGATTTCGCATCAAAGGAAATAGCAGAAAATTTCTTGCCGTTCTTGTCAGTAAAGTCATCCACATACCGTGGTTGGCCATGCAACTTTACAAAGTCCAGTAAAGGCCACATTTCTTTATCAATACCGTTAAGAGGTTCTGAAAGTATCATATAACAATATTCTTATCTAATGGGTTTTTATTATGCCTTTATTCTTAAAATATCTGCCTCTCCAGTTTTTCCTATTGTTAGTACTTTGACTTGTCCCATGTCTATAGATTCACCTACATTGGAGGCAGATGAAGTATATAGAGGAATGTATGTCTGACCACCAGATTTCATTGTGAAACAAACAGACTTTCCGTACTCAGATTCAACAATAATGTTTGACGTAACTGAATCGATTTCTTCCTGAGTAAAGGAGCGACTTTCTTTTATTGTCCATTGACTTAATCTATCAACAGAAGGCGAATTGTTTTGTTGTTCATTTTTGTGTTGTTCGTTGTATTTCTCTTGGTATCGCCTTAAATTCGCTAGATATAGTTCAATGTTTTCATCGTGGATTTTCTGAAACTTTTCATTATAAGTCTTGTATGGTAGGTGAGAATACCAATATACACCGATAGCAGCAACGCAAATATACAAAGCTAAAAATATCCATCCCGCAGCCAGACTTCCCGTTATTTTACAAACGATACAAGAGATAATTGGAGCCAAACTAAATATAAGCGCATATATTTCTACCCTCTTATCCTCCTTTTTATACTCCGATGCCCTTTCATCACGAATTTTATGATGCTTACTTACATAATTACAAAATTGAGCATATGTCAACCCATAGTCTTCCAAATACGGAGCGTCAGGATGACCATTATTGGCAGCATCCTCTTTTGTAGCGAATACCATATACCATTCGTGGAATTCTGTCATAGTATTATAGTTTATTGTCAGTACAATTTTGCGACTGCAAAATTACGAAATATTTTTCATATATGCAAGAGAAAGAGGAATTTTCTGCGAAAAATGTCCGGATCACATCCAGACGCAATAGACGAAACTCGCGACATGATATGCCGCACTAATAAACAAAGCCAGGATTAGCACCGCAGGTAATAGCCAAAGCGGGGAATACATGGCGGATAGAATCCGCCGGAATGGACATACGCGCCGCCGCATGGGCTACGTCCGCATTGAGGCCGAAGCGGGCGGGCGAGCTCGTAGAGAGCGAGACGCGAGGGCGAACTCGACCGGTCGTAGAGAACGGGCGGCGAGGGCTAAACCGCCAAATGCCCGAGCCTACACACGAAAAAGGCGGATAGAATCCGCCGGCAAGGAACGAACACGCGGCATACAATGCCGGGGAAATGGACAAAGGACGCCGGATAATATCCGGCAAAACAGACATAGAAAAAGGGGATGGCATCCCCTACTAATAGACAAAATGGAAGCAGCACCGAAGGTAAACAACTCAAAATGGCGGATAGAATCCGCCGGCAAGGAACGAACACGAAAAATCCCCCACTCTACGGGAGAGAGGGGGAATTCTATCTCGGGTCTGACGCCCCGAGCACCTAACAAAGGTTACTTCACTTCCTCGAAGTCGACGTCCTCAGCGGTAGGACCGTTGGAGCCGTTGGAGCCGTTGGAACCGGAGTTGTCAGCGCCGGGTTGAGGACCTTGCGGACCAGCATTCTGCTGTGCTTGCTGTTGCGCAGCGTACATCTCGGCAGAAGCGGCTTGGAAAGCAGACATCAGCTCGTTGTTATACTTCTCGCAGGCATCGGCGTCACGTTTCTCGTAAGCCTCTTTGAGGTTCTTGAGTGCTGCCTCGATCGGCGCTTTCTTGTCAGCCGGGATCTTATCGCCAAGTTCAGCGAGTTGTTTCTCGGTCTGGAAGATCGTAGCGTCCGCCTTATTGAGCTTGTCAGCCTGCTCTTTGGCCTTCTTATCAGCCTCAGCGTTCGCCTCAGCCTCTGCTTTCATTCGCTTGATCTCGTCGTCAGACAGACCAGACGATGCTTCGATACGGATCTTCTGCTCCTTGCCGGTAGCTTTATCCTTAGCGGTGACGTTCAAGATACCATTCGCATCGATATCGAAGGTCACTTCGATCTGCGGTTCGCCACGACGGGCCGGCATGATGCCATCGAGGTGGAAGATACCGATCTGCTTGTTCTGAGCTGCCATCGGACGCTCACCTTGGAGCACTTTGATCTCTACAGAAGGCTGGTTATCCACCGCGGTGGTGAAGGTCTCAGTCTTCTTGGTCGGGATAGTGGTGTTGGCCTCGATCATCTTAGTCATGACACCGCCCATGGTCTCGATACCGAGGCTCAGCGGGGTTACATCGAGCAGGAGGACATCCTTGACATCGCCTGTGAGGACACCGCCTTGGATGGCTGCACCTACGGCTACTACCTCGTCCGGGTTAACGCCCTTCGACGGAGCTTTGCCGAAGAATTTCTGTACGGCATCCTGGATAGCCGGGATACGTGTCGAACCACCTACGAGGATGATCTCGTCGATATCGCTGGTCGTGAGGCCTGCGTTCTGCAGAGCCGTGCGGCACGGAGCGATCGTACGTTGGATCAGATCGTCGATCAGTTGCTCGAATTTAGCACGTGTCAGGGTCTTAACCAAGTGTGCAGGAACACCGTTAACCGGCATGATATACGGGAGGTTGATCTCCGTGGTCGTTGCAGACGACAGTTCGATCTTAGCCTTTTCTGCTGCCTCTTTCAGACGCTGCATAGCCATCGGGTCTTTGCTCAGATCGGCACCGCCGTTCTCGTTCTTGAACTCCTGAACGAGCCAATCGATGATACGATGGTCGAAATCGTCACCGCCGAGGTGGGTATCACCATCGGTAGCTTTTACCTCGAATACACCGTCGCCGAGTTCGAGGACGCTGACATCGTGGGTACCACCACCGCAGTCGAAGACAACGATCTTCATGTCCTTATTGCTCTTGTCGAGGCCGTAAGCCAGGGCAGCAGCGGTCGGCTCGTTAACAATACGACGTACGTTGAGACCTGCGATCTCGCCGGCTTCCTTAGTAGCCTGACGTTGCGAGTCATTGAAGTATGCCGGCACTGTGATGACAGCTTCGGTCACTTCCTGTCCGAGGTAGTCCTCAGCGGTCTTTTTCATCTTCTGAAGAATGATCGCGCTGATCTCCTGCGGCGTATAGAGACGTCCGTCGATGTCCACACGGGGAGTGTTGTTGTCGCCTTTGGTTACTTTATACGGAACACGGGCGATCTCAGAAGCAAGACGATCATAGGTCTCACCCATGAAACGTTTGATCGAATAGATAGTTTTGGTCGGGTTTGTGATAGCTTGACGTTTCGCAGGGTCACCTACTTTACGCTCACCGCCCTCGATGAATCCGACTACAGAAGGAGTAGTACGTTTACCTTCAGCGTTCGCGATAACGATCGGTTCGTTACCCTCCATTACGGCTACACACGAGTTCGTGGTACCGAGGTCAATTCCAATAATTTTAGACATAGTATAGTTCCTTTCTTTTAAAATTTTCTGTTTTTTAGGGTTCTAGGAGCCTAGGGATACCAGGAACCTAGTCACTCCAAAAGAGACAAATACTATGCCACATAAAAAAACCTGCCAAATTGGCAGGTCGAGAGGCTTGACACCCGGATATTCCATGCGGCGTGTCATGTCAAATCGTAGCCGTAGTGCTTGAGGCGACCGGTATTGGAGCGCCAGTCGCGGTCCACTTTGACATATAACTGGAGGAAGACCTGTTTTTGGAAAAAGTCCTCGATCTCGCGGCGGGCTTGGGAACCAACGCGTTTGAGAGCAGAACCGGCTTTGCCGATGATGATACCCTTTTGGCTGTCGCGTTCGCAGTAGATGACCGCAGAAATACGGATGATCAGTTCTTCTTCGACGAAAGACTCGACTTCCACTTCCACGGAATACGGGATCTCTTTGTCGTAGTTCTGGAGGATCTTCTCGCGGATGATCTCGTTGACAAAGAAGCGCTCGGACTTGTCGGTGAGTTGGTCCTTCGGGAAGAAGGGCGGCCCGACAGGCAGTGCCTCTTTGATGGCCTCGAAGAGTTGATCCACACCAAAGCGCTCTTGTGCGGAGATGGGGAAGATCTCGGCTTCGGGCAATTGGGTATGCCAGAAAGCAACGAGGTTCTCAAGGGTCTCCTGGGTTGTGAGGTCGATCTTATTTATTATAAGGAACACGCGCACGCCTGAGGCAGCCATCCGCTTCACTTTCTCGAGGAAATCGGCATTGCGCTCGGGGTTGTCTTGCACTTCCGTGACATAGAGCAGCACATCGGCGTCCACGAGGGCTGAGCGCGAGAACTCGAGCATTTTCTCCTGCAGGCGATAATTCGGCGAGAGGACTCCCGGCGTGTCCGAATAGACCATCTGGAAGTCCTCGCCATTAACGATGCCCATGATACGGTGACGCGTGGTCTGCGCCTTGGATGTGATGATCGAGAGGCGCTCGCCGACGAGGGCGTTCATAAGCGTGGACTTGCCAACATTGGGGTTGCCCACAATGTTGACAAATCCGCTTTTATGGTTATTACATGACGGCGTCATAGAGCTCATCAACCGAGTTGAATATTTTAGCCGGTGAGAGTTTGGTTACCTTGCAACCCATCTTTGCCTCGATCTCCTTGAGGTTGATCTTCTTCGGGTCACCCATGAGCACGATGGTCATCGGTTTGCCCTTGATATTTGCCTCGTAGAACTTCTCGATATCCTCGAAGGTCAGGTTGTCAATAGCAGCTGCATTGATCTTAGCCGGGTCTTCCTTGTAACCGAGACGTTGCCAGTACTCGAAGGTCGATGCCTTACCACGCATAGAGGGTTTAGCCGTCTGTCCAGCCTGCTTGAGCGCAGCCTTGAGGGCTACGAGGTTGGTGGAGTCTTTCGGCATGTCGTTGATGATATCCATGTATGCGCTGATGGCATCTACGACTTTGTCACTCTGGGTTCCGATGTAGCCGTAGAAATAGCACTCTTTACCCGGGAGCGAAGGCGTAGCGTCCACACCATACGCGGTATAAGCCATCGAGCGTTTCTCACGGATCTCATACATGACCAAGCCCGTGAAACCACCGGACATATACTGGTTGAAAGCGTCAGACTGTACATCCGAAGCGATGTCATAGGGACGGCCGTTGATGTAGAAATAGATATCCGCCTGTTGTACGTTGCTGTTCGGCAAGAAGAGGACAGTCGGTTTCTCATAGGACTGACGATCCTGGATGAACGGCGAGTTGGACGGGCGCATACCCTCTGTCAACGGCAGTTCGGGGATCAGTTTGTCCTCGGGCACGGTACCGCAGTAGTACACGTCGAGCGCATAAGTACGTGCGGAAGCCACGAGTTGCTGCACTTTGATTCCGTCGAGGTTCCAGATGTCGATGAACTTCACCTCATCCAAGAAGGCAGATTTCTTACCGTAGAGTGCATATTGCAGCAATGCAGATTTCTGCACGGCAGTACGTTTCTGACGGCTGAGACGGCTAAAGAACTCACCACCCTTGAGGTTGTCGAGCTGTTTCTGCTCGAGGTACGGCATGAGGAGTTGGCGGTTAACCATATTCATGATCTTACCGAGGTTCTCATCCTCACCGGAGATAGAGATCGTGAAATACGAATCGCTGCAACCGTAGGAAACAGAACCACCGAGTTCGGCGATCTTCTGGTCGAAGTCCTTACCTTCGGTAGCCGGGCTACCCATGATTCCGGCATCTTCCATAAGCGCTGTCACGTACGGAAGGAGCGGCAACTCATGTGCACCGACGCCATAACGCAGATTGAGCGTGAAGACATCGTTCTTGGTGTTCGGCGTATAGTGCAGTTTGACATTCTCAGCGATCGTCGAAACCTTCACATCGTTGAAGTCATTGAAGGTCTGCTTGAGCTGCTCGTTCGGCAGTTGTTTGAACGCCTTAGCGTACGGAGTCTCCTCGTGCGAAGGCTCTACCGGCTTGATGTTCGGTTTCGGCAGGGTCTTGGGCTTCGGGGTCTTGGTATCCTCATCGAAGGAGATGGTCATATACGGAGCATCGAAATATTTCTTTGCCACGCGCACGATCTCTTCTTTGGTGAGGTTCTGGATACGCTCGCTCTCGGTGAAGATATCATCGGTCGGTTTGTTGTAAACGAACGAATACAACAGACTGTTGATCTTCGCCTCGGGATTCTCTTCCTGTACCTTATAGGACTGCGCGTAGAGACGCTTGATGTTCGCGATCATCGCGTCATCGATCTGGCCATTTTTGATTTTATCGAGTTCTTTCATGACGATAGCCTTGGTAGCCTTGTCGGACTCGAACTGCTGTTGGTTCGCATCATAGTACGGGATCGCCTCAATGATAATACGTCCGGTGTTACGACGTGAGTCGCTGTAAGCGAACGAAGCGGTCAGGTCGCCCTTGGTGTTCACCTTATCGAGCAGACCGATGGTACCGTTGTAAAGGAGCGCGCACACGAAATCGAGCACTTCCTCATCCGGGTCACCTTCTTTGACACCCTGATAGATCCAAGCCACCTGCGGGTTATAACCGAGGTTATAGTGCTTGGTGGGGTTGCCGGCGAACGAAACCTCCGGATAGGACGGACGCTCAGGCAGTGCCTTCGCTTGCAGACGACCGAAGGTCTGAGCAATCATCGGCTTCGTCTTCTCGGTATCGAAATCACCGACGATGATCAGCGCCATGTTGTTCGGCACATACCACGTGTTGTAGAACTCGATCAGTTTGGACAAACGCGGGTTCTTGAGGTGCTCGGGCAGACCGATCACGTCTCGCTCGTAAGGAGATCCTTTGTAGATATCCTCGTTGAGTTGTTTCTGCACCTGAGAAGAGGGGTTGTTGGCGTACATATTGTACTCCTCGAACACGTTCTCCAGCTCGGCTTGGAAGGTACGGAACACCGGGTCAATGAGACGATCGGAGAAGATAGTCAACCAGCGGTACATCTCAGCAGCAGGGAAGGAGTTGTGGTATGCCGTGAGATCATAGGAGGTGAAGGCGTTGACACCCTCTGCTCCAATGAGGTCGAGCAGCACAAAGAAATCCTCCAGCGAAGAGATCTCGGCCTGGCGCATGGAGGCCTCGTTGATCTTCGTCGCTAAGTCCTCGCGTACCTTGGGATCCGTTGACTCGCTATACTGGTCGTAAAGCGCAATGATCGAATCGTAGATCGGTTTCTCTTTCTGCCAATCGAGCGCACCGATTTTCTGCGTACCTTTGAACAACATGTGCTCGAGGTAGTGCGCCAATCCGGTGTACTCAGCCGGTTCATCTACTGCACCTGCACGGACAGCGACATAACCGGTTACATCCGGTGCATCATGGTCTTCCCACAAGAGCACCGTGAGGCCGTTGTCTAACTTGTACTCAGTCAATCCCTCACGGGTAAGGGCTGAGCTCATGGCGATGCTGCCTACCAGCAGCAGAGCGCTAAGTAAAATCTTTTTCATAACTTAAAAATATTTATTTTAGGGTTCTAGGATACTAGGATTCTAGGGCTCTAGGCTACCACTCCAGAAGCACCTTTCCACATTGACCGCTAACCATGACATCGAATCCTTGTTGGAAATCGCGGAAGTTATAGCGGTGGGTAATAACCGGCGAGAGATCGAGTCCGCCGAGCAACATCTGCTCCATTTGGTACCAAGTCTCCCACATGCGACGTCCTGTGATACCTTTGATGGTGAGGGCGTTGAAGATGACGTCTGACCAGTTGACCTGCGTGTCAGAAGGAAGGATACCGAGTTGGGCAATGTTCGCTCCCTTGTACATGTGCTCGATCATATCGTTGAAGGCTGCGGGTGCACCGGACATCTCGAGTCCTACATCGAAGCCACGAATACCCAATTGGAACATCGCATCTTCTATAGTCTCCCCTTTGGAGCCATCGACGGTGAGCGTTGCTCCCATTTTCTTGGCAATCTCCAATCGAAGCGGGTTGATGTCGGTCACCACAATATTCTTTGCGCCCGCATAGCGGCATATACCTGCTGCCATCGTACCGATGAGGCCTGCGCCGGTAATGAGGACATCTTCGCCCAGAAGCGGGAAAGCCAGGGCGGTGTGGGTCGCATTTCCGAAGGGATCCATGATGGCTGCAAAGTCATCGGGGATCTGCGGGTGTACGTGTACCACATTCGATTCCGGGACAGAGACGAACTCTGCAAAACAGCCGTCACGTCCCATGATACCGAGCGAGATCGTGTTCTCGCAGACATGTCCCATGCCTCGGCGGCAGTTACGGCAATGTCCGCAGACGATATGTCCTTCAGCCGTCACACGGTCGCCAATCTTGAAGTTCCGCACACCGGGACCACAGTCCGCTACAACACCTACGAACTCATGCCCCATGGTATAAGGCGGTTTGCAGTGCGCCTGCGACCACGCGTCCCATTTGTACATGTGCAGGTCTGTACCGCAGATAGCGGCTTTGGTGACCTTAATGATCACGTCGTTGACTCCCATCTCCGGCGTCGGGACATCCTCCATCCAGATACCCGGTTCGGCATATTTCTTAACTAATGCTTTCATAAGCCTTCAGTTTTCAGCATTCAGTTTTCAGTACAGCAAGTTTCGTGCCAATCTTCGTGAAGGCTGCGATACATTTGTCGAGCTGCTCGCGTGTGTGCGCCGCAGAAACCTGCACGCGGATACGTGCCTGACCCTTCGGAACCACCGGATAGTAGAAGCCCGTGACATAGATGCCTTCTTTCTGCAGTTCGGCTGCAAACACCTGACTAAGTTTGGCGTCATAGAGCATCACGGCGCAGATAGCGGACTGCGTAGGTTTGATGTCGAAACCTGCCGCCTTCATCTTCTCCACAAAGTAAGCGGTGTTGGCATGGAGACGATCTTGCAGTTCGTTGGAACGCGTGAGGATCTCGAAGGTCTTGATACCTGCGGCTGCAATCATCGGCGGGATCGAGTTCGAGAAGAGGTACGGACGCGAACGCTGACGAAGGAGGTCGATGATCTCTTTGCGACCTGTGGTAAAGCCGCCTACCGATCCACCGAAAGCCTTGCCGAGTGTACCGGTAATGATCTCGATCTTACCGCGCATATCATAGAGTTCGGTCACACCGTGTCCGGTCTTACCTACTACGCCGGCAGAGTGCGACTCGTCCACCATGACGAGTGCGTTGTATTTCTGCGCGAGTTCGTAGATCTTATCCAGCGGACACACATTGCCGTCCATCGAGAAGACGCCGTCGGTAGCGATGATACGGAAACGCTGTGCTTGTGCTTTCTTGAGTTGCTCTTCAAGATCCGCCATGTCGCCGTTCGCATAGCGATAACGCACCGCCTTGCACAGACGTACACCGTCAATGATCGACGCGTGGTTCAGCGCATCGGAGATGATAGCATCCTCTTCGGTCAACAGCGGTTCAAACAAACCACCGTTAGCATCGAAACAAGCTGCATAAAGGATCGTATCCTCGGTGCCGAAGAAATCGGAGATAACACGCTCGAGTTCTTTATGGGTATCCTGCGTTCCGCATATGAAACGTACGGAAGCCATACCGTAGCCGCGCGCATCCATGCGGGCTTTGGCAGCCTCGATGAGTTCTTTGTTATCCGCCAGACCGAGGTAGTTGTTCGCACAGAAGTTAATCACTTCCTGTCCGCCTTCTACGGCGATACCGGACGATTGCGGCGTGATGATCACGCGCTCGTTCTTATATAAACCTGCCTCCTTGATCTCATTCAAGGTCGATTGCAGATGTTTTTGAAAAGAATCGTACATAGTTTTGTTTTTTAACTAGGAACCTAGGAAACTAGGAGCCTAGGATTCTAGATAATCCCTTGTTCGAGCATTGCTGTCGCAACCTTCATAAAGCCGGCAATGTTCGCGCCCTTGACATAGTCAATATGTCCGTCGGCTTGGCGACCGAACTTGACGCACTGCTCGTGGATAGACTCCATGATATGATGCAAGCGAGCATCTACCTCTTCGGCTTTCCAACTAAGGTGCTCAGCGTTCTGGGTCATCTCGAGACCGGAAGTAGCCACACCACCTGCGTTGACCGCCTTACCCGGCGCAAAGAGTACGCCGTTATTCTGGAAGAAATGGATAGCGCCCGGTTGGCATCCCATGTTCGATACCTCACAGCAACACCAGCAACCGTTGGCCTTGAGTTGCTTTGCATCGTCCTCAGAGAGTTCGTTTTGGAAGGCACACGGCAACGCGATGTCGCACGGAATCGACCACGCTTTCTTTTCGGCTGTGAAGACGCAATCCTTCGGGAATTTATCTGCCATGTCTTGTACTTTATTGCGGTTGGAAGCACGCATAACGAGCATGTAGTCGATCATCTCTTTGGTGATACCGTTCTTGATGGCTACGACGCCGTCCGGACCGGAGATCGCCACTACCTTAGCACCGAGTTCAACAGCCTTGGTTGCCGCGCCCCATGCTACGTTGCCGAAACCGGAGATAGCGACCGTCTTACCCTTGATATCTTTGCCTGCCTCGTGGAGGAGGTGTTGCGTGAAATAGAGTGCGCCGAAGCCGGTTGCCTCCGGACGGAGGATCGAACCGCCCCAAGTCATACCTTTGCCGGTCAGCACGCCGGTATGATACTCGCGCGCGAGCTTCTGATACATACCGTTGAGGAAACCGATCTCACGACCGCCTACGCCTACATCACCGGCCGGAATATCCTGATCCGGACCAATGCAGCGCCAGAGCTCGAGCATGAAGGCTTGGCAGAAACGCATTATCTCCGCGTCGGATTTGCCTACCGGATCAAAGTCCGAACCACCTTTTGCTCCACCCATCGGGAGAGTTGTCAGGGCATTCTTGAAAGTCTGCTCGAAGCCCAAGAACTTAAGCATCGACGGCGTCACAGCACGGTGGAAACGCAAACCGCCTTTGTACGGGCCGATCGCGCTGTTGAACTGAACGCGGTAACCGAGGTTGGTCTGCACCTCACCTTGGTCATCAATCCACGTCACACGGAACGTGAAGATACGATCGGGCTCGACCATTCGCTCCACGATCTTAGCTTGCTCAAACTCAGGATGTTGATTGTACACCTCTTCAATCGACTCCAACACTTCTTGAACCGCCTGTAGGTACTCTGCTTCCCCCGGGTGCTTTGCAGCTAATTGCTGCATAATTGTTTGTACTTTCATTGTTTAATGTGTTTTTCTGGTTGTTTAATTCAATTTTGCATGCAAAATTACAAAAAAAAAATGACATACACAATAGTGTATGCCACTTTTCGTAATTTTTTCTCAATTTTTATTAATTTGCGCCCCCTACTCCGCCGCCTCCGCCGAGACGGTTGAGTTCGTCCATATCACCGACTTTACGGTTCTTATGCTGCTGATACTGACCGAACATCCAGGTAATAGATACCATCACCCGTTGCTGACGAACGGTATTCTTGTACCAACTGTGATAACCGGCTCCTTGACTCATATCTTCGGTGCTGAAGGACAGCGAACGCGCGAGATCCTGGATATTGAGATTGAAGATCAAGCCCTTTGCCATGTACATCTTCCGAACTCCGAAACTGAGGAAATACGTACTTCCCTGCTTGTTATAACCGGTCGTCATCGGCGATGACCAGTTTCCGTCGAAGGTGAGCGTCCAGTCTTTGGGCAGGTAGGCAGAGAGTGTACCGCCGGCATAGCCGTAATGACTGCGGTTCTCATAAACCGGTTTGCCATCCGCTTGTTTCTCGTAGGATTTATTGATAAAATGCAGCCAACCGGCATTCACCGTCAACGCGAGCCATGCACCGTTCACTTTGTGTTCGTCATCGAACTTGGGCACGAGGGGTAGTTCGGTCAACGAGGCATTGACACCGTGGGTGGTACAGGTACCGAAATTGACCCATTTTGAGTAGCCCATACCATCGGGCATGATCGTCAACTTTGAAGAGAACATATCCTGCGTGTGGGCGAAGTTGAAGGTCATATTCAAGTACTGAGTCCACGAGAAATGCAGTTCCACATCGTTATTGAACTCAGGTCTGAGTTCTGTATTACCCATCTGGACGGAATAGGCATCGACATAACTCTTGAACGGATTCAGCATCCAGTAGTTCGGTCGCTTGATACGCCGCGTGTAACTGGCACTGACCGAGATCGGTTGTTGCAGTTTGCCAAGCGGTTTGCTCGTATAGCCGATATACGCCGTCGGGAAGGGATCGAAATAGGACTTATTGGTGATGGAATCCGCTGATTTCCAGTTTCCGTGGCTATAGGTATACTCGCCACGCAGACCGAGTTTGACCGACCAATGCTCGCCGAACTGCTTTCCGACGGATATATATGCGGCGGCCACGTGTTCATCGTAGATGAAGTCCGAAGGCGTGGTAGGAATGCGAACTCCGTCTATGATCGAATCCGTGGTCATATTGTTGTTCGTGGTTGAGAGACCGTACTTGACGCCGCACTCGATCATACCCGTTTGCCAGAACTTGGTCTGGAAATCCAGTTTGGCACTGTAGATATCCACGATCTGACGGCTATTGATATCGAGTCCGAGCGATTGGTAACCGTAGCCCGCAAGCGGCTTGCTGTAATCCGTCTTCTGGTAATTGGTCGCGCCGTTATTATAGCGGTTATAGTCCACGTTCACCGTGATCTCACGTTCCAGCGCCTCGTTGAAGGTGTGCGTAAAGTTGAGGTTCGCCGTGTGTTGCGGTGCCTTCAGACGATTGCTCGAATTCGTGATACTGGTCGTCGTATCGGCGAGCGTCTTATCGATCGTGTAGGCTGCGTTATCATCGGGAACGATACTCTGATTCACATTCATATACGGCACTTGCAGAATAAAACCGAGCGTATTGAGCGAGTCAATGTACCAGTCGTTGCCCACTTTGAGCATGTAATACTGGAATCTCACATCGTAATGCGAGTACGAATAATTTTTGAGCAGCGGTGTCTCGCGGTAACTCTCAAAATCGATATCATTCTCGGCATAGACCTGCGTGAACTGACCGAAGGTATAGGTTTTCTCGCCGCGGTAGTTGAGCATGAGCGAGAACATTTCTTGATTCAGCCAGCGCTTGACATCGCCGAAATACATGCCACCATAACCGGCAGACAGCATTCCGTTGAGGCCTTTCATCATGTTGCGCTTGGTCTTGATATTGATAATACCACCCTGCCCCGAAGCATCGTATTTAGCAGAAGGATTCGAGATTATTTCGATTTTCTCAATCGTGTTACCGTCTGTTCCATCGAGCATGGCTTTGAGTTGCTGACCGGAGAGGTAGGAAGGTTTGCCGTCCACCCAAATTTCGACCGATTTACCGTTGACGGTGATGTTTCCGTCTTTATCAATACGAACACCCGGTGCACGACGAAGGATATCGTTTCCGTTGGAACCTGCTGCGAGCGGCGAAGCAGAGACGTTCACCACCAGTTTGTCCATCTGGCGTTCGATAAGCGGTTTCTTGGCCTTCACCTCTACTTCTTCGAGCCGTTCGGTCTCTTCGCGGAGCACGAAGTTCGGTCCGCCAAATGCGGTATGATAACCTACGTACGAGGCTTGGATGATATAGTTCGGCACGTTCACTTCGAGGGCATATTTACCATCATCATCGGTGATCGCACCAGTCAATAATGCGGAGTCCTGCGAGAGAACGGAAACGGTCACGAAAGGCATAGGTTCGCCCTTGGCGTCCTTGACATTACCGCTAATTGTCTCGGCGGAAATAGCCACAGAAATCATCATCATGAATCCGAAAATAATCTTTCTCATTACATGTCAGTTTTAAAATTCGGTGCAAAAGTACTGCTTTTTGGTCAAATGGTATATGAAAAAACGGACATTCGCTTTATTTTATGCAAAAAAGATGGAAAAATCGGCACTTAAAGGGATACCTAACATTCTGAAATGACTCGGTGAGACACATCCCATCTGCTGGAACTCGAGCGCCATATGACTCAGATCGTAGTAGCCGTGGTTCAAAGCGACAGCCATCAGGTCGATGGTCTGACCGCTATGTGCTTTCATCTGCATCTCCTGAATCGTTTTATGGAAACGGCGCAAACGAATAAACTGCTTCGGCGCAATCCCTACGTACTGGCGGAACACACGCAAGAACTGCCGTTCTCCCAAACACGCCACACCAGCCATCTCCGATGCCGAGATACCACCTTTCGCAGCATCGCAAGCTTCTATCACTTTTTGCAAACGCACATAGTTAATATCTTCCTTATGCAGCAAATGGCCTAAGAAGAAAGCATCTAACAACGGAGCAATCTCTTCCGCTGTAGGCGAATTTTTGAAGATTCGGTCTAACTGCATCAACCCTGCATCGCCGTATTGCTCCGCCGTTAACACTTTCCCCGCTAATTGCTGTAGGTCGATATCTAACAAAGCATGCATTCCACCCGGCTCAAAGTCCAACAACATGCCCTCGAACCACCCGCTGAGCGTTGTCAAACCTATTGTTTTTTGATTTGAACCCAACAACACCAAACCGTCTGTCCGGACACCGTTGATATCCACTTTTGTGTTACGCATAAACACGAAACTACCATAATTTGGTAGTAACGGTTGCACATGTTTACCGTTCACGAATCGCGGGTCATCCGCCGGCGGAGCCATCGTATCTGTCGAACCCTCTGCGCGCACAAACACGTAGCGCGTTATATAAGGTTTAAGAAACGGTGTAGGTTTGATAATTTGGGAATACATTACTTTCTGCGCAAATAAATGTAAAACGTCGTGCCTTTCGGGGACGTCTCGAATTCTATTCGTCCGCCTGAACCTTCAACGATATGCTTCGAGATGGCGAGCCCGAGACCGTTGCCGTTGGACTTCGTAGTGAAGTTCGGCTGGAAGATCCGGGCTTGGATGTCTTCCGGTATGCCCGAACCATCGTCAGAAATAGAGATCTGCACTTCGCGCTCCGAATAGGCAGCATTCAGTACAACGATGATATCCGTCGGCGAAGCCTGAAGAGCATTCTTAATGATATTGACGAACACTTGAGAAATCTGCTCTTTGTCCGCCCGCACGATAACGCCCGAGTCCGCGCCTACGTACCGAACGGGTATCTGCTCATCATTCTCGCGTTGCAAAATGATGACATTCGACAGTTTCTCCGCCACATCCACTTCGGTGGTCACCACTTCGGGCTGTTTGGCAAACGCCGAGAAGGATTGCGCTATATGCGCGAGGTTGTCTATTTCCTCCACCAGCATCTTGGTGGTCTTCTCGAAATACTCGTCAAACTGATCTGTACCTCGCTTGAGTTGCAATTTTTGCACAGACAGTTTCATCGGTGTGAGCGGGTTATTGATCTCGTGCGCAATCTGCCGCGCCATCGTTCGCCATGCTCCTTCGCGCTCGGCGTTCGCCAGTTTCTCCGCACTCTCCTCTACCCGATCCACCAACAGGTTATAGCGCTCTACCAACGCACCGAGTTCGTCATGATACGGATAGTCGATATGATTGTCCTTGGCGCCTATCTCAAACCGGCGCATTTTATCGGTGAGCATGGATATCGGAGAGAGCATTGACCGCGCGGCGAAGAACGAGAAGACCAGCGCCAAAATCAACACAATAACAAAAGGCGGAATTAACTGCGACAACAATGCCTCCAATTCCTCTTTGCGTGTCTGTTCACTCAGATAATACGGCACAGCGATGTATGCGATCGGCACAAAAGCACCGTTGTGGAACGGCAGATAGGCCACCATATACGGTTCTTCCGATATATGCTCATAGCACAGCGCTATATGCTCATCGCTGTAGAATGGCTGGGTACTCAACATATTGGTCGGCAACAAGCCTTTGCTCAACAGTTCTTGGGAAGACGTAGCGAGCAGTTCGCCCGATAAGGAATAGACATGCACATCTTGGTGCATATCATAACTGAGATCACGCAGATCAACCGCCAGACCTTGTGCCTGCATAGGCGTCAGTTCTATATCCCAATAATAGAGCGAACGCAAATAGGCTTGGACATACTCCGCCCGCATGGTCAGTTCCTGACGTTGCCGTTGCTCCAGACTGGTGTGCACGTAACGAACCGACATGACGTAGGTAAAAATGAACACAGCCAACACGCTCATCAGAATGATGATCATGATACGTGTCGAGATCCGCATGTTGCGTATAAACACCAACTCTTTTCCGTTTTTTCGCATTGCGAGTGCAAAGGTACAAAAAAATTTGCATATATAAAAATAATTTTGTAATTTTGCACGATTTTTTTGAGAAGAGTTTTTCTATGATACAGATTTTGACGGCATTATTGCTGGGATTACTGACGATTTTAGACCCGTGTACGCTAATGACAAGTATCACGGCGATCGGGTACATCGATAAGGAGATTAATAACAAACGACTTGTTTTGACGAACGGTCTGATGTTCGTTTTGGGCAAGTTGGCAACTTATGTACTGCTGAGTATTCCGTTCCTGATGGGTGCCCAGACGGAGGGTATTCAACACGTGTTAGGGCATTGGGGCGAACCGATTTTGGCGGGATTTATGCTGATCTGCGGTGTTGTACTGCTTTTTAGCGGTCACCATCACCATGAGCACGATCACGGCATCAGCAAATGGCTCAAAGAGACGGACAGCAAAGAGAGTTGGCTCTGGTCGTTTATCCTCGGTATTTTCTTTGCGATCGCGTTCTGCCCGCACAGATTGGTGTATTTCCTGACAATGATTGATATCACGCTGACCCTTCCGAGCAGTTGGAACTGGCTGATGCCCATCGTGTTCGGTTTAGGAACAGGTCTGCCGATCATGCTGATCGCTTGGTTGGTTAGTTACAGTGCGGTCAGCATAGGTAATCTGACCCAGAAAATGGGTACTTTCGAGAAATGGTTCCGGCATATATGCGCGATATTATTCTTGGTTTTGGGCGTTTATCTGACCATTCATTGCGTGATAGAATATCACGAGCACGATCATTGTTGCGAACATGAGCTTCCGGTTCAAACAGTTCTTCATTGAGGACAGCCGATGCGCGATGAAAGTCGGCACGGACGGCGTATTGTTGGGCGCGTGGGCGCCTACGGGCACCCGTATTCTCGATGTAGGCACAGGCAGCGGATTGATTGCGCGGATGCTGATGCAACGCTGTCCCGAAGCGGAGGTGGAAGGCATTGATATCGACGAAGCGGCTGTTGAACAAGCTTGTGAGAACGGGGTACGTGCTTTACAAGCACGATTGCAAGATTGGCAAGGCTCGTACGATCTAATCGTAAGTAATCCACCCTATTTCCAGAACTCGCTAAAGAATCCCGATGAAGGAAGAAAGACCGCGCGGCATACCGATACGCTGAGTTATGCCGAACTGATTCATCACAGCGCACGGTTGTTGACAGAGAACGGTCAATTAGCGCTTATTCTGCCGGCAGAGGCAGAGAACGAAGTGCGCCAACTTGCAGCGGCAGAGGATCTTTATCTCACGCGCGCAACACGCGTATATAGTAAGGAGTCAAAGCCGGCAAGGCGCGTATTACTTTGCTTCGCAAAATGGAAGATTGAAGATTTTAGATTGGAGATTGTAGAAGACTCCCTTGTCTTAGAAGACGAAAAAGGAGGCCGAAGCCTCCCTTATCAAAATTTGTGTAGAGATTTCTATCTCTGATTATTTAGCAACATTCACGGCACGCACCTCACGGATGACGGTCACCTTGACTTGTCCCGGATAGGTCATCTCGTCTTGGATACGTTTGGCGAGGTCGAACGAGAGCAGTTCGGTATCCTTATCGGAGATCTTATCCGCTCCGACGATGACACGTAACTCACGACCTGCTTGGAGGGCGTAGGTCTTGACAACACCCGGGAACGACATAGCGAGGTTCTCGAGGTCGTTCAGACGCTTCACATAACTCTCCACGATCTCACGACGTGCACCCGGACGGGCACCGGAAATAGCATCACAAGCTTGTACAATCGGCGCGATGAGCGATTTCATCTCACACTCGTCGTGGTGAGCGCCGACAGCATTGCAGATATCGGGTTTCTCGCCGTATTTCTCGCACAGTTTCATACCGAGTTCTGCGTGCGGCAGTTCGACATCATCGTCCGCTACTTTACCGATATCGTGCAACAGACCTGCACGTTTAGCAGCCTTCACATTGAGTCCGAGTTCCCCGGCCATAGCTGCACAGAGGTTAGCGGTCTCACGGCTGTGCTGGAGTAAGTTTTGACCATAGGACGAACGGTATTTCATCTTACCTACCAGACGAATCAACTCAGGATGCAAACCATGCACACCGAGGTCGATGGTCGTACGTTTACCTACTTCAACGATCTCGTCTTCCACTTGTTTGGTCACTTTCGCAACCACCTCCTCAATACGCGCGGGATGGATACGTCCGTCTTGAACGAGTTGATGCAAGGCCAAACGCGCTATCTCACGACGTACGGGATCGTACGCAGAGAGCGTGATGGCTTCGGGGGTATCGTCTACGACGATCTCCACACCGGTAGCGGCTTCAAGGGCACGGATATTACGTCCTTCGCGACCGATGATACGACCTTTGACTTCGTCATTCTCAATATGGAAGACCGAAACGGTCGATTCGGCTGCAGTCTCAGAAGCCACACGTTGGATGGTCTGGATGATGATCTTCTTCGCCTCTTTGTTAGCCTCCAGACGTGCGTTATCCATGATCTCGTTGATGTATGACATCGCCGATGTCTTAGCCTCGTCCTTGAGAGCTTCCACGAGTTGTTTCTTCGCCTCTTCAGCCGACATACCACTCAATTGCTCGAGCTGTTTCTCGGCCTGCTGGTGCATTTTCTCCACTTCTTGCTGCTTGTAGTCCAGCGCCTGCTGACGTTGCTCTACAGCTTGCGTTTTTTGATTTACTTCGTTGAGGGCTCGTTGTACATCTCCTTGACGCTGATTGAGCTGTTGCTCGCGTTGTTGCAAACGTTGCTCTTGCTGCTGCAAGCGCTTGTCTTGCTCACGCACACTATTGTCGTGCTCCAACTTCAGGGCGATGAATTTCTCCTTAGCCTCAACAATCTTGTTTTTCTTCACCACTTCTGCCTCTTCGGTAGCTTTCCGTACCAGGTCAGCTCCCATCAGACGAGCAATGAAGTAGTAGCCTCCGGCTCCCACAAGGATACCGACTACTGCACAAATAATTGCTGTGATCATTTCGATAGTTTTTCTGTTATTAATTGATTTAACTCTTTGAGTTCTTTCTCTACGGGCGCGAGACTCTTCTCGCGGGCATCCGACTGCAGCGCCACCGCTATCTCGAGCGCTGTGTACATCCACAACTGCTCTGCCGAGGCATTCGGACGCAACTTGAGATAGTACTGATAACGCTTATTGAGCAACTCCGCCGCGAAACGATAGTTGGGTTCCTGATCGCGCGGTACATCGAGCCCTACGGTATGGGCATCGAGATGAAGATTGATATGTTGCTTGTCGGAAATCATTTCTTTAATGCGGTTATAGCACGGTCGACTTGCGCAATAAGGGCGTTCAGACGTTTAGTGGCCTCTTCGCTGTTCTCCGCCGAAGTCATCGAATTAACGACTGCCAAACGGCGGTTCTTCTGCTGCAATTCGACCAGTTCGCTATGCGTACGTATCAGTTCGTTACGCTGACGCTCGATGTCTTCACGTAATTGCGCATTCTCCCGCTGCAACGCTTCATAGCGCTCCAGAAGAAGGTGCACATTTTGCGAAAGATCATCTAAAGCCTGCATCAGAAACTATAGCCTACACCTATACCGAGAATACCTTTGAACTGCACGCGCTCTTTTTCAATTGGATTACCGCCTTCCTCGGCAGCGATCAGCGTGCCCGGAATTTGAGGAACTGATAACTCAGCGCTACATCCCAGTCTACATCGAACATTCCGAAGAAACGGTTGTTGTTCGAATAGTCAAAATAATAGCCCGCTTGATTATAATCGTCCCTGCCTTTACCGGGGTTGTTCTCCAGCCATTTCTCATACACGTTGAATCCCTTGCCTTGATAGGGGGTGAAGAGAGCAAGCGTCGTGCTGAGCTTGAAATCCTTGTAGGTATAAGCGATAGAGCCCTTGAAGCTTAAACCGAACTCCGCACGGGCATTACGGTACACTTTGTCACCGTTCTCGTCATACTTGATCGTTCCGTGCTGATCCTGGAGCATACTGCGCAAGTCCAGATGTTTGTCCATCAATTCCTGATAAACAGCCTGCGTCCAGTCGGCTTCCGTCTGAGTGGTGTTGTCCTCTAGCCACATCTCTTTCGTATAACGCTCGTTCCATGCATTCCCGGTGTATGCCGTGGTAATACGCCCCGCAATAGGCGACAGGTATACCGAGAAGTCCGCACCATTCACGCTGTGCTTGTAGTCAATACCGACAGAGATATCGGTGTACGAAGGTGCCAGCCATTTGGAGACGATCGGGTTATAGCCGTCCTGATATTGACGTCCCAGCGCATACTGGCTCTGGAACGAACCGAGAATAGTCAGGTAGAAATCTTTGTAGAACTCCCATCCGAATTTCGTAGCGAGCTTGATATTATCGCTGGATTTCTGGAACGGATCCTCTTTCTGCTGAATCCATGTCAATCCAAAATCGGTGTCGAAGTTCGTCTCCCACGCGATAGCATCTTTATGATAAAGGAGATGTAACTTGGCATATGCGATACCATTCACATTGTTTTTACCGCCGGCAGTCCAGTTTACCAAGCCTGTTGCGGCAGCGTTAAGGCCTACTACACCATCGAATTTCCATGCTTTCTCTCCGGCCTCCAGTTTCTTCAGATCTGCGCCTGCTTTGGCAGCCGCGTCTGCATTAGTAGTCACCTTGGCTTTATCCACCTCTTGTGCGGTCATTGTAAGCGCTGCAAAAAGGCAAAGCGCTACAGATAAAAATTTCTTTTGCATTGTATTCAAATAATTGTTTGTTATACGTTTGTTGTTCGGTTTTTTCAGAAAAACCGCACAAAGGTACAAAAAAAATCTCACATATGCAAATAAATAATGTTCGCGCGCGGAAATTTTCGTCATTTGTGTCAATTTTTACACATTTTTTTTGAATATCTGCACACTTATGTGCAAAAA
>CADBWK010000016.1 GCA_902798385.1 uncultured Bacteroidales bacterium | reverse complement strand
CCGTTTGACCCATAACTCGGAGTACACATCTTGCACGCAGTCTCGCGCCTCGTCACGGTTACGGAGCAAGTTGTATGCAAGCGCATACATCTTTCCGCTAAACGGTAAATATATTTGCGTAAACTGCTCGTGCGTCATTTGTACTAAAACTCTTCAACTTTAACCCTCAAATCATGTGCCATTTGCCACCATTTGTAGAGCCTCTCTATATGTAATACGATTTTCCCGCCCAAATCTTACAACCACACTTCATTTTTTTTCCGAAAAACTGCACAAAGGTACAATATTTTTTCGAGATATGCTAATAAAATTTTGATTTTGCAAGTGAAATGAATTGATTTTTGCGTTGTATTCCGCCTTTGCCTTGCATTTCCGTCTAAATCGGAATATTTATTTGCCTATGTCAAAAAACTATCGTAACTTGTTGCAGAAATAAAAAACAACACCCCAACGTGGAGTGTCGTTTAAGTGTAGATATTGGACTTACCAATATACGGATACTAAAGTATTCGCTTGTATCCTCGTTTGACGCGGGAAGAGTTTTTTAAACAAGCTTTGAGATCAGTTAGTATATCAGATTTCAAAAAGCCTTTATCCTCTACTTGTACATCTGGTCTTGCTGCCATCGCCTCAATTGATGCTGTGACGTATGTGTCCAATTGCTCGCCGTAGATGTATGTCCGTATAGGGAATGCAAATTCAGTTCCTTTATCGTTTACTGCTACCGGCACGCCGGCATTGAAAGCATAAGCATTAAAACATGCCGAATCATCATTAATACAGCCGCTCAAGTGCTCCAACGATGCTGGCACATGGTCTTTTGATGTTGGTAACGATACCAACAACATTGATGTGTCTTGAATAGCTAATACCAGAAAATATTTCGGTTTCGGCTTCGCCCCGTTCTTGAAGATGAATGGGTCGAAACGCAGCAACTGCCCCTCTTTAAACATGTGCTTCCGAACGCATCATGCGCGCATTGAGTTTGACATTCAGCGTTTCCTCATAGAAATCACGCTCACAGCCTGACAATAGATTCGAGAATTCCAAACGCACATCGGAATTGTTCTCTAAATTATCATTGAACGCTTCTATCAAACCATGCTCACTGGCTGTTTGATACCATAATCCGTCCTTTTGATGCAGCAGATCTACCAATTGCTCTGCAGAATACTTACCGTACTTTTTCAGAACAGAGTTCATCATGCCGATTTCGGCATCTGAAAACTCACTATCATCAAATGCTGCACGTGCAACAATTTCTTCGTCAGAATTGACGCTGATATATTCCGCCAGCAAATCCTTCGCTCCATCAGATATTTCCACAAACACATCCTTCTGTACAGGACCTAATTTCCATGTCTCGTACGGAATTGCCAAGAATGGCACATGGTATGCTTTAACCATGGATTCTTCCATCAAATACAGCAATTTGAGCAACTTCGTTTTGTGAAGATGCTGTACTTTATTTGAGATATACACTACTGTATTTCCCAACTTGGCTCTATCGCTTTTTGAGAACTTACACATACAACGTGACATAAAAACCGCTGCAAAGGTACAACTTTTTTCCTAATTATGCAAGAAAAAAATGAAAATTGCCATAAAAAATCACATTTTCTGCCCTGATTTATTACATTTTTATTGTTGCTATTTAGTTTTTTCGATTTTTTCTTTCCCCCATTTTTTATAAGGTGTTCTCCGCCGCTTTGCTCTGTCGATTATTACGCTCCGCTCACGGCTGATTTATCCTCCTCCGCTACGCTCTGTCGATTATCTCTCTACGTTCGCGGGCTTGTTGGCGCGGTAAACCGCGGGGCTTTTTCCCTGAAAGAAGAAAAAAAAAAAGCGGCTCACATCGCTGTGAGCCGCTCATGCGGGATTGTTCATGGTTATGCCCGCATAAGAAATCCGCGTTTACCGCGTAAACTTAGCAGAAGCAGAGTACGTCCCGGCAGTAAGGCGTACGACATACAGACCGTTTCCTTCGGGCATTTCGAGAGGCTGATAGTACTCGGCTCCATAACTCAGATGCGACAGCGGAATACGTTGAACCAAGCGTCCGCTGAGATCAAAGATCGCAAGTTCTGCCTCTGCAACAGCATTGGGAACAGAGAAACGAACAATCCGCTCGTTAGCCGAGTTACCGGCGATAACATCAATAGAGCCTTGCTTTTCCGGATTAACGATGACCTGAGTAAGTGAGGTGGTGGTGTCTTCTATTTGGGGTAACTCATACGGACCCAGATCACGTGCTGTGCCGCTAACATTTACTGCCAAGAAGGGGAAGTCAGTAAGCATCTGACCCAGATTAGGCGTAACGGACGAGGGCACTTCACAACCGGCGTCAACGAGATTAGACCCCGGCAGAAGGCGTGCAAAACGCGAAGGCATCGATCCGTCTCCACGACGAGGAGCTATAGCATCTGCTTCGCTGAGCGAGACATAATCCGAACGCGAGAAAGAAGTCACCAGATGGTTCGTCCAGGCATCCTTGGAAAGCGAGGTGCCCAGGGCATTATAATCATCCGTGCCGACACATGCCTCCTGTTTGCCGAAGCAGACATTGTTGTAATAGTAGGTGTTGGCATCCGAACCACCGGACTCGAACATAAAATCATAGGAGTTATCGAACGCGAGACAGTTGATGAGCACGTGTCCGCCCTTGTGGCTATTGCAATCAAAGCCCTTCACGGACGAAGTGATATCGCATCCGAAGGCTACGCAACGATAGGCATAGTGAATACCCTGACTGCTGCCACCGGTTCCGTTGCCGCCTAATTTGATACCATTACCGTTGCCGGAGAAGGAAGCCGAGCCATCAAAATACTGCTTTACCCAGAGATGGTCAGAAGCGTTGCCGGATTCCCATGCCCAGCATTCTGCGAGGATCACATCGTAATCGGTCTCAAAAAGATCCCATGCGTCATCGGAGTTACGCCATGCGCGGCAGCGGATGAAACGATTACCTTTACCGTTGTGCATCTTGCAGGCAAAACCATCGGCATCGGAACCGTAGTTAGCATCGTAATCGCAGTTATGATGCGAGTCACAATCAACGATATCGTTATAGGCACAATAACTGCCATCATTCTTACTTATGCCGGGGAATGTGTCGGAGAACTTATGTCCGAAACCGAGTTGGATGCCGGTATCGAGGTTATAGGAGAACTCGCAACGCTCAATACGGTTGTGCGATCCTTCCAGTTTGATGGCATTGTCGGCAGCGTGCATGAGATGCAGACCGAAGAGGATCCAGTAATTACCGGTAATGAGCATACCACGGTCTCCCACATTGTTCTTATTGCGATTACAATCCAATAACTGCTGCTCGAAATCAAAGATCGGAGCTTCGTTCTCATAAGCAGAGATGACAATCGGCGCAGCTGCAGTTCCGGACTGCGAGAGACGAACCGTTAGCTTGCCGTCTGTTCCCCGCCATGACATCATATAGCGTCCGCCACGACAATAGATCACATCGCCTGCCTGTGCTACAGAGATAGCTTTACCGAGGTTATACCACGGATTCTCAAACGAACCGTTACCTGTCTCGTCGTTACCCTCCGGAGAGATATAATAGGTAGCATGTGTAGCTACATATTCCGGACGGGTAAATTCCGGATCAGGTTCACCGGGCACAACCGTTCCGCCTCCTTGACCCTGCACGGGGTTTTTGAGGAGAACATCATCAATAAATATACTGCTTGCAAGACCTTTTATACGTACGCGCACATTTAAAGAGGAGTCCGCCGGAACAGCATGAGAATACGAGGAGAACGACGAGGAAGAGGAGGGAATAGAAAGGGTATCTATCACTTGCCATGCCTCTGAACCGATCTGGTATGCAATCTCCACTTTCTTGTTACTACCGCCGGAACGATACTTGAACTCGATGGTAGCAAGGCTGTCCATCGCAGGCGAGATCATATATGCGTTCTCGTTGTTGAACTTAATGGCGATGACATTACTGGACTTGTTATACTGAGCCCCGCCACCAAACGACCATGTACCCGAAGGAAGATCTACATTCGTCTCCGTGGACCATGTTCCGGAACTAAGAGAGTTGAAGTCCTCCGAAAGATCAGCCCGAACTCCGAGAGTGATCAGGCTAAAAAGAGCAAGAAGTGTTACCTTTTTCATGTTCAGTCAAGTTTTTGAATTGATGCTGCAAAGGTAGTGCTATTTTTGCAAACGCTTGTACATTAATTACCGAAAAATGTGTAAAAACCGAAATTTTGATTAGAAGGAATGATTTTATTATTCTATCTTCTTTATTATTTTCGCAGGATTACCGGCAACGACCACATCGTCGGGGATGTCATGCGTAACGACCGAACCGGCTCCTACAATCACACGGTTTCCGATGGTGACACCCGGACAAACGATTACTCCGCCGCCCAACCAGCAGTCATCGCCTATCCGTATCGGCAGACCTGTTTCTATGGTCTGGCGGCGCTCCAGATAATCATGCGGATGGTCAGGTGTCAGCAGTTGGCAGTTGGGCCCGATAAGCGTGTGGGCGCCGATGGTAATACCTCCACCATCCAAGAAGACTCCGTTAAAATTGATAAACGAACCTTCGCCTATGCTAATTCGGTTGCCGTGGTCACAGTGGAATGGCGGACAAATAATCACCGAAGGATGGGCATCAGGGATGAGGGCTTTGATGCAACGATGTAACTCGTCCATATCCCATGCGCCGCATTGATTGAGGTCGCGCATCGCATAATACGCCCGCAGGATATTCGCCTGGACCTCCTTGTCCGTATAATCATACGGCATGTTATGAAGCATTTTTTCGTATTCTGTCATCATTTTTTCTTGGTGTATTTGGCTTTAACGTCTTGGAGCATGAGCCGATACATCTATCTGCTCGGTGCGAGGAATCCATTCGGAATAAATCCGCGCGTCGCCGACCATGCTGCCATCTCCGTACAACCGCCCAGGAAGAACATCAATCATGTCAGTTTGCAAAGGTCTATCTCAGCAGCAGGTCTTTCAGTTTGATTTGCGGATGGCGGTACTGGCGTTCTTTGCGTGTCTCTTGCCCGTTCGTACGGAAAGCCTGTTGTGCACAGGCATGTACGCACGCGAGACACACGGTACAATGGTCTCCGGTAATGGCTTTATTGTCCGTCAGGCGGATGTTCTCCATCGGGCAGACACGCACGCAAGTGCCACAACCGTTACACTTGTCCGCAATCACTTTCGGACCCAGGCAATGAATCATTCCTCTCTCTATTGCCGGGCGGCCAAGGAGCCATGAGAGGAGGCCGAACCAACTATAGTGCAGCACGTGGCTCTCTTCCTCCAACTCGCGGATGATTTGCTCCATGCGAGCCGGCACACGTTCGAACTTGCCCAACTGTTTGTTCGGGTTACGTCCGAAAGCCAGCGCACTATTATCGGGCACGCTTACCTTATGACTGTACGCCAGTTCGATACCTTTCTCGCGCAGAATGCGACGTAACACCCAGATGCAGTTGCCCGCCATGCTGCCGCACGTGACGACCGTAAAGACGTATGATTGCGGACTGATCTTCAATTGCGCAATCATTTCGGGCATAGCGGGAGGCAGATTGAAGTCGTACGTCGGAAAGACTAGACCGATACGTTTCTCGTTTGTCAGGTCCTGCTGAACCGCTTCAATCAACGGCATGAGCTGCTCGTTCAGCCGTTCTGCCAGCTGTCGTGCAACGGCGAGGCTGTTTCCTGTTGCTGAAAAATAAAGAATCATATACGATAGGATTTACATCAATTTACGTTTTCCCATGAGGCGAAGGAAGGCATCCCACCAGCGTGTCGGAAGCAGCCAATGGAAGAAAACGATTGCGTTTGCCATTCTGCCTATGCGGTAACGGGTACAAGGACGACGTGCATTCACCGCACGAACAATCGCTTTGCGTACCACAGCCGGATCGGAGATCGTATTGGAGAGGTACATATTCCGCAGGTTGTTCGCCATCATCGTTCCTGTCTGTTCATAGGCTGTTCCTTTCGAGGACTCAATGAGGTGATCGGCAGCAATGATGCCCCAATTGGTTTTGATAGCACCGGGTTCGATGATGACCACGTCGATGCCAAACGGCTTGAGTTCCATACGCATCGCATCGCTAAGCGACTCCACGGCATACTTGGACACATGATACCAACCGCCGTAATAGAAGACCGACCTGCCGGCTACCGAAGCTGTGTTGATGATCCGTCCGCTATGCTGGGCACGCATCGTCGGCAGCACTAACTGACAAAGGCGAGCTAGACCAAACACATTGACCTCTAACTGATTACGGGCATCATCCATCGGCACATTCTCTACTGCTCCAAAATAACCATAACCGGCGTTATTGATGAGCACATCGATGCGTCCTTCGGCATCCAAAAGCGTCTTCACGCCCTCCTTCATCGATGCTTCATCGGTCACATCCATCTTCAGCGGCACGATGCCGTACTGACGAAGAGGCTCCATGCGCTCCACACGGCGGGCTGCCGCATACACTTTGTGTCCCTGTTGCGCCAGCGCAACCGCGGTGTCATAGCCGATGCCGCTACTGGCTCCGGTAAGGAGAATGACTTTGTTACTTTTCATAGAGTTCATTTTGTCTTTTCCTGATTCAGTGTTTAAACTATTATTTTCTCGATGCATGAACCGAGACGTCTATCTGTTCCTTACGCGGGATCCATTCGGAATAGACCTGCGCAGCTGTCTCGGCATCGTTACGACTTATCGTGTGGAGATAGTGATAGACGGTTTCGTCTGTCTCGTTGGGCAGCAGATTCAAACGGCATAAGAGAGTGTCGCCAAGGAACGTCTCCTTGAGCCAATGAATGGTCAGACACCGGATGGCATGTGCATCCATGAACGCCTCGTCCGCCGACTGCATGGCTATACTAAGGTACGTGCGGTTGTTGACGTGACCGTTGAAATCGAGATTGATCGGATTGACGCGGTGCTCAATCTGTTGCAGCGGCGTGCCATCCGTCGGAAAACGGCGTTTCTTATGGGTCTCAGATGTCACTTCCTGCAGGACGGGTATCTGCGGTTGGAAAGGTGACATCGGCGCAAGGCGATGTGCCTCGGTATCAAGCAACGTCCAACAGCCGTAGCCATGCGCCACCTCTACCCCATCCGATCGATGCACACGGAACTCGGCATACAGACGCAAAGCGCCCACTTCGCTGTTCCAAACGGTTACATCGATATCGTCCGACCAAAGGGCTGTCTGCTCCTCGAACCACGCGTTGAACTCCGTAATGACCCAGATGCGGTTCTGTTTGATGACGTCAAAAGCAGCCAGATGCAGGCACGACATATAGCGTGCCCAGCAATCTTGATAATAGAGCAACACGGCGTTCGGCGTCATCCGGTAACGCGTGTCCATGTCTGCCGCCGTAAGCGAATAACGATGAGTATACGATTCCATAATTTATACTTTGAGGATGCAAAAGTACAAAAAAAACATGAATTATGCAAATTTCCTGTTTTTTATTTTCAACTTTCAATTATTTTTTGTAACTTTGCGCGCTTTTTTTTACAAAAAGCACCTATTCAAATGTTCAAAAATTATTCATTCAAAACAGGAATCCGTTTCCGTCGGTTCTGCCACAAGGCGTACGCCGCTTTCCGTTCACTTCACCGCGAGGTGACCATCGGACATGTGGCGGGTTATATGACCGATCTGGAGATGCTCAAGCATGGCAAGAGTGTGGCTGTGGCTGCTCTCAGCGGCTTGTTCTGCGTACCGGTAATGGCGGAAGGTTCATCGGGAACGGCGGATTCCATCCCCTTAACCGACCGGCAACTTAGTCTTCAGGAGGTGTTGGTCGTTTCTCAGAAAGCTGAAGTTCATTCGGAAGCCTTCCGTCTTGTCACACAGGTGTCGCACGCCGAGATAGAGGCGTTGCCGATACAGACTGTGGCGGATATTCTGCAATACCTGCCTGGGGTGGATGTGCGTACACGCGGTGCCAACGGTTCCCAAGCCGACATCAGTATGCGCGGCGGTACGTTCGACCAAGTCCTTGTGCTGCTTAACGGCGTGAGTATGAGCGATTTCCACACCGGGCACTATGCGCTGAACGTACCGATTACGCCTGCGATGATTGAGCGCATCGAAGTGTTGCAAGGCACCTCGGCACATCTGCACGGAGCCTTCTCCGGAGCAATCAATATCGTCACGAAACAAACTGTTTCAAACAACGAAGCGCAAACTATTTTACGTCTGGACGGGGGCATGAACGGTTTGGTTCATCCGCAGGTGGCGGCGTCCGTGGCACGCAAAGAGGCGCAATTCAATATAGCAGCGGATTACTCGCGAGCAGAAGGCTATCTGGCGCCCCGACCCACGGAGAAAGAAGCCCTTGCATGCCGTAACTCGGATTTTCAACTGGTGAACCTCTATTTCCAGACACGATGGAGAGGACTTGACGTTCAGGCCGGTGCGCAATGGAAAGATGCGGGGTTGGGAATGGGTTATGGTTTTGGGTCGCAAGACCAGTTTGACGCCACGCGTACCGCTTTTGCGTCCGCCAAGTACGCACATCGCTGGGGGGCATGGCGCTTAGACGCTCAAGCGGCTTATCGCGCTAACTACGACCGCTACGAATGGCATCGCGGGCAACGGTTATACGGCAATTTCCACTTCGCGCAGACCGCTTCCGCCACGCTGGCTGCCCATTATGCTTCGCGTGTGGGAACCACATCCTTCGGAATCAGTATCCGTAATGAAAACATGCACTCTACGAACCTTGGTGACACCATCAATCCAAACGGACAAGTACCGAATGCAGAAGGTTTTCCGCTATCCCAAGTTCGCGTATTGGATCTGGTCAAAGGAGGTAATCGTTTCCATACGAACTACTATGCCGAACAAAGCTTCTATTATGCAGGTTTAGCCGCTTCCATCGGCATCAACGGCACATACAACTCCCAATTCGGACACCATCTGGGTGGAGGAGCAAACATCGGCTATGACTTCAAAAAAGGTGGAACCGTTTATCTGAATGCCAACCGCTCGCTGCGCATGCCCACGTTCACCGATCTCTATTACAACGCCGGAAACCAACTGGGTAACCGCAACCTCAATCCCGAAAAAGCATGGCTCCTCTCAGTCGGTTACAAAGGAGAATGGAAATTAGGAAATCTCAAATCTCAAATCTCAAATGACAAATCGGACAAAGGCATGCTCACTTTGTCCGCCGATTGGTACTACCGATGGGGAAGAGACATCATCGATTGGGTGTATGTGCCGGAAGATACGAAACGACCGTATCACGCACAGAATCAGCAACGTGTGGATGCTACGGGTATAGAACTTTCTATCGCATACCGGCTTAACGAATGGCTGCGTTGTGTGGCGGTCGATTACGCATACACCTATCTGAACTTGGACCTCAAAGAGACGGGTTCACGCTATCTCGATTACCTGAGTCATAAACTGTCTATCCGTCTGGAGCATGGTATCTACAAAGGTTTTGGCGCTTCATGGACGGTGCGCTTTCAGAAACGAGAAGGTCAGTTCAACAATGCCGAAGGGGCTGTGCAGGACTATCAGCCCGTATGGCTGTTGGATGGTTCTATCTATTGGCAGAACCGCTACCTGCGTGTCGCTGCCGAATGTACAAATATCACCCATACGCGCTATTACGACTACGGCGGAATCCTCCAACCCGGCGCTTGGGCAAAAGTGAGCATTCAGGCGAAACTATAACCTCACCATTGAGACTTTTTACTTTAGATTTTTCTCAAAGAACTCGGCTAATTTGTCCCACGGGATGAGGTTTTTAGGCTCGCCTTTGCCTGCCGGTTCGGTATAGCCACCGTCATAGAGGTCGCAATGCGAGGCGTCCGGGATGATAAGCAACTCTTTGTTCTCTGGACATGGATTAGGAGCTACCACGGTCTTGTAACCTTCCGCCTTGCCATCCACCATATAATGGTACGCTGCTTCGCCGAAATAACGGCTGTGAGCGTCCGCGCCATGCATGATCAGAACAGCAGAACGGATCTCGTTGATGTAATACGGGAAACGGCTATTGGCATAAGCCTGCGTGCCGATGACACGCCAACCGTCATTCGAGTTACCGCTACGTGCATGGTAGCCGCGCGGAGTCTTGTAGTAATCGTAGTAGTCGTGCACAAAACGGGGAGCCTGTGGAGGAACGGTATCTAACACACCGCCAGCCATGGCTTGCGGGTCAGTGAGACGCTGTTGGGAGAGGTTCTCACGATTGCGATGACGCCACTGTTCGTCGTCGAAAGCATCGTTGTAATCGTTGCCCGACACACGCGTCATGTCGTACATCGTCGAAGCCACCGTCGCTTTGATGCGTGTATCTGCTGCCGCCGCATTGAGGGCAATACCTCCCCATCCGCAGATGCCGATGATACCAATTTTATCAGCATCCACTTCGGGCAGTTTGCTCAGGAAATCGACTGCTGCCATGAAGTCCTCGGTATTGATATCCGGCGAAGCCGTACGACGCGGTTCACCCGAACTCTCACCGGTGAAAGAAGGATCAAAAGCCAATGCAACAAATCCGCGCTCTGCCATCTTCATCGCATACAGACCCGAACTCTGCTCTTTCGTTGCGCCAAAAGGACCGGACACCGCGATAGCGGCGTATTTGTGATTTCTGTCGATCGGCAGAGCCGTGGACATTTGAGATTTGTCATTTGCCTTCGGCGTGTATAAATCGCCAACCAACGTAAAGCCGTACTGGGTCTCGAAGGATACCTTTTTGTGGTTTACTTTCTCGCTTAACGGGAAGACTTTGTCCCATGTGTCTTTTTCACAATTCTTCATTTTTTCATTTGAATTTGTGCAAGCAGCAAAGGTAAGGGCTGCAAGCATAAGGGTGAAAAACTTTCTCATTATTGTACGGAATTATATTGTTCATCGCTAACCGGTTCGAGCCATTCGTTCGTGGCACCCGGTTGCTCTTGGGTATGAATTGCCAAGTGCTGCATCCACGAGTCCGCCGCTGCTCCATGCCAGTGTTTGACGCCTTCCGGAATAGCAATCACCGTTCCCGGAGTAAGGGGAACTGCAGGTTTACCCCACTCCTGATACCAACCTTTGCCGCTCACGCAGATTAGCACTTGTACCGCTCCGTGGTGAACATGCCAGTTATTGCGGCAACGCGGTTCGAACGTCACATTTGCCACACCGCCGAAATACGGTTGCAGATAACTTTGCCCCGTGAAATACTGCGCATAAGCATCATTCGATTTGCCTTGCGGCCACTCTGTTTGGAGCAGGCCTGCCAAGCGTCCGGCTTCCGCCAGAAGACCATTTGCCGCGAGAGCTACTACAATACCTTGCAGTTGTTCTTCGGTCACACCCATATTGCGTGCACCGGCGATGTGCGCTTTCAATTGCGGCTCTACGCCTTCTAGACCGCTCAAGACAGAAACGGTCACCAACTCACGGTCGGCGTACGTCAAGTTATCGCGGGCAAAAATATCTCCGAACAAATGCGCCTTCAGGTAATAATCCGTCGCCGGCGCAAACTCATACTCGAAAGCCTTGCCCACCAACTGCGTCTGCACGCGCGTACCTTCTTTAAGTGCATCGTAATTCTCGCCAAGCGGACTTGCATCCTCCCCCATAATAGCCTTTACCCCTTTCGCCTGACGGTCGCCTATGACGCGCTGCAACACGCCCAACGCATTCAGGCTTCTCGGAAAACCCGTATAAGCATACAGCTGCGAGAGTGCTTCCTTAATCTGACTAACCGTCAATTCAGCCTTTAATCCGCTATGAATAGCCGATTCCAATGACACGAGATCTCCCTTGGCCTCATCGCAAGCGATAACACTCATCCACGCCGCTTGCTCAGCCGTAAAACTGAGCTCCGTTTTCTCATTTTCACATTTACTCATTTTCTCATTTGTGTTGTTGCAAGCCGCAAAAGTAAGCGCCGCCAGCATAAAGAATAAAATATTTTTACATTTTCTCATTTTCATATTGTATCATTTGAAAATTTGCTGCAAAGTTACTGCTTTTTTTTGAGATACGCAAACATAAATTAGCTAAATATCTACCATTTTCGCAGAAAAGAAAAAAATCGCACAAGAAATGTACGATTTTTAAGATTTTTGGCATCATACCACCATCCCTCTAACCTCTGCGCAACGTCAGCGCAAGGTCTGCTGATTTGGAGTTACTTGGAAAGAAGTTAAAAGGCAAATGCAACTTATTTGAATCGCAATGTCCCAACAATCGCTTCTATATCCGAAGGAGCAGATTTAACCGGATGCAACTCTTTGACGCTTGCATATTTATTGCTGCCTTTACATAACAAGACATAAGCATCCATCTCCAATGCGTCACAACCACCTTTAAAATCCGAGTACACGAATTTTTTATGAAATATATACGAATTCTCTCTTTGCTCAAAAACAGACAAAGTTATGGTTTCTTTGCCCCTTAGTTGATGCTCTCGTCGCATTTCTTCAAAAATTTCTTTAGCTATGCTATTCAAATTATCGTCATTAAGATCTGAAATAGTACCACTTGAAACGAGCACCTCCCATTTATCTTTTGTTATAGAAGATACCATATTTCTACCTTCTAATTTTTCTTTACAACTGCAGCCGTCCGGAATGGAAAAAACTATAATTCCGTCGGTATATTCGTTGCTTGCATCAACGAGTATTTTCTCATGATAATTACGAGCTTTCTTAACTCCATCTACTACGCCTGCAAAAAATCCAAGTACATTAGGAATAATCAATAGTAGAACAAGCAACACTTTGTCTCGTCTTGAAACTATACGTTCTTCTTTAGGAAAAGTTTGGTTTACTTGCGTTGAAAACCTAAAGTATAATATCCATGCAAAAGAAATGAACAAAGTACATACTCTGCGTACTAAGTTGAAATCCAAGTTGTTAAAGTTGCATATATGCAGATTCAGGCAACTGACAACAATAAAATAGATAAGTGTTGTTTTACTCCAAAAGATTGCATTCGACTTCCGTCTTGCGATTGTGTCCACTGTAATAGCTGCTAAAAACAAAAAAGGCAGACCCTCAAAGATAAAATATGAAAAAAAAGTATAATGAGAATCAGAGTCCCAGAACAACCAACGCCACAATGTTATTGAGGCTTCAAGACAAATGTAAACAAGAAAAAGGTAAAGCCCTAGTGGTCGCTTTTCTGATTTGGACATAATGGATGTTATTTTTTGCTCCTTTCTCGGAGTGCTCGGAAGCACCGTTTCGGAGAGAGGACGATGATTATTGTGTCACTTTTTTCGGGACGCGATTACTTGCATAAAGTAATCCGCCATTTCTTCAGCAGAGACATTATATTTCGGCTGCATAATGTCAAAGTCCTGAGGCATTGGATACAAGGCGGGAGTTATCAATGCCGACAAAATCGCCTTCGAATGAACCTGATGCCGAGTAAACTTCAAGGCATAATCCAAACCTTCCTCAAAAGAAAAACCAGCTTGCAGCAACGAATAGATATCGTAGTAATCGCGATACAGACTCCTGACGGTAATCGTGAAAAGTTTCATTCCCAAAGCATCCTGTTCGTTCACCGTTTTGAGATTGTTGTATGTAAAGCCGGTATGCAAGGCAGGAACTCGGTTTTTTGGTTCAAAGAATGATAACTTCACATGATTACCAACATAGTACTGGATATGTTGCGGACCTAATATCTCACGCTTGCATTCCGGAAAAACAGAGACCAATTCATTATTGATGTTAGAAACATCCAAATGTCGAATGTCACCCCTGTAGTTCAGGAGTTCAAAGTCCAAGTCTTCGCTCTGACGATGTTGCAAGAGCAAAGAAATCCCTGTTCCTCCACAGAGGTACAAGTCTTTGATGCAATTCAAACGGGATACTTGTTCGAACACATCCAATGTATTATCACGAAGTCCGCTACGCCACATATTTGGAAGTATATTTCTTAGGGCTCTTGATATGGAAGAAGAGTGCTGCCAAAAGCAAGTTGAGAGTTCCATAGTAATCGGGGTAAGGCAACATGCGTCGCTGCCAAACAGACTTGATTTGCCGATACGGGAAAGCCGCAAAAAGCATAGGCATGTCTTCAAACTCAAGATGTGCCAAACCGTTCAAAATCAGCTCCTCATCCGGTAGCAGAGCGTCTTTACTCGCAGCCTCATAGGACCACAAGTAACCACTATCATACAACTGCTTCGAGAGCGATTGTTTTTTAGCCATATGATTCCTTTGAACGGACATCTTTGCAACTTTCGGCTGCAAAGGTACTACTTTTTTTTGAGATATACAAAAAAATCTGCACTTGGGATGCAGATTTTAATGATTTCTCTTACAGTTTCGCTACCAACTCAACGATCTTTTGCTTCGTAGCTTCGGTTTTCTGCTCGTCGATTTTGGCGGTGTTAATACTTCTTGAAAATCAGCGGCATGGTTTCCGGTGCCAGCGGTTCCGTTGCTACGAGTTGAAGCGACTTAACCATATGCAGCGTGCCTTGTTTGTACTCGAGGAAATGTGGAGTCTGCAAATGTGCCTGATACGCTTCGTCATTACGGTAAATCTCCAAAATGCGAATCGTGTTCGGCGAGTCCTTGACCTGCATCGGGAAGATACAGATCACGCCCGGCTCACTCTCCACAGACTTCGTACCCACATTATGTGCCGCCGCGAGATATTCCTCCAAATATCCCTCATTCACCTCAATCTCCGCAATACGAACGATTAAATCATTTGTCATTTGTAATTGGTCATTTGTCATTTTCCTATCGGGGGTTGTGCACGCTGCAAACATAACTGCCGCAAAGGCAAAGATTAAAATCTTTCTCATCTTACAAACTTGCCACCAGAATCTCTTTGATGTCCTTTTCAGTCAGAGCCGCGTAGGCATTCTCAAGTCCCTCATTTACAGCGATATGATGTGCCATTTCGTCGAGGCGGCTCTCGTCAATACCCACTTCGCGCAGGTGCATCGGGATACCGATCGACTCAAAGAACGCATATGTCGCCTCAATCGCTTTATTGGCAATCGTCCATTCGTCCAGCGAAGCGTCAATACCGAACACATTCACACCGTACTTAACAAACCGCGGCAAGGTGCGCTCGTTCAGAATATGCTTCATCCACCTCGGCGTGATAATCGCCAAACCCTCGCCGTGCGTAATATCGTAATAAGCGCTCAAAGCGTGCTCAATTCCATGACATGGCCATCCGCTCTCGCTGTTACCGAGTGCCAAAATACCGTTGCAACCGTACGTACAAGCCAGCATCATCTCTGCGCGCACCTTGTAATCCTCAGGGTTCTCAATACACTTGCGTCCGTTCGCCATAAGACTACGCAACATCGACTCGCAGAAACCGTCATTCAGCAGCGTCGCGTCCTCCACGAAATACTGCTCCATGGTGTGGTTCATCGCGTCCGCAATACCCGCCGCGGTCTGTTTCCGGCTAACCGAGAACGTGTATGTCGGATCCAAGAACGAAACGGCAGGGAACAAGTGCCGATCCAAATAACCGATCTTGTCATTCGTCTCCGTGCGCGAGATCACACCGCCGCAGTCGTACTCACTTCCCGTAGCCGCTAACGTGATAATATCCACTATCGGCAGCGCAGCTTGCGCTTTCACTTTGTACGAAATGAGATCCCACGGCTCGCCTTCATAACAAGCACCTGCTGCAATTGCCTTCGAGCAATCCAACACACTTCCGCCGCCGACCGAAAGGATCACATCCACCTTATGTTCCTTGCACAGCCGCACGCCTTCCAATACCGAAGGATCATATTTCGGATTCGGCTGAATGCCGCTCAGTTCAACTACCTCAAAATCCTTGAGTGTCTCGCGAACGTATTCATAAAGGCTGCCCGCTGCGGGTTGATTTCTGAAAGCCGGTATTTTCTTTATACTGCCTCCGCCGTAAGTCAGGAGGATTTTCTTGCCGAAAGCACTCATCACTTTCTGCAGTTGTTCTACTACGCCTTCACCAAAAATAAGGCGTGTCGGGGTCTGATAATCAAAATTCTGCATATTGTTATACGTTTTATTCCGTGTAAACTTTATTTCTCGCCTTCCTCATCAATAGAAACCAATTGGTACTCGCGGGAACCGAGACCTATCTTTTCCGCCTGCTCAAGGATATGAATGCCGTGGCGCGAATTGATACGTTCGATAAGAGCCGCTGCATCATCGCCTTCTTTCGAAGGGTAATGGAAAACGAGATCGACACAAGCCTGATCGAGCGCCACAGGGTCGAGCGAAGCGAGAATACCGATATCATTCATCTCGGGGTCTGCCGGATGGCTGTCGCAATCGCAATCGACAGAAAGATTATTGGCCACATTGATATAGAGAATGCGCTCTCCATGACCGAAATAATCATGTACGGCTTGTGCTGCAGCAGCCATGGACTCCAGGAATCCTTCCTGATTACCCGTATGTTTCCAACACTCATTCACATCGTCCGTCACGCCGGCGGAATGGATATACGCCTTTCCTGCAGCCGAAGCGACTCCGATAGATTGATTCTTGAGAACGCCCCCGAAACCGCCCATGGCATGCCCTTTGAAATGTGCCAGATTAATCATGAAATCATAGTTCGCAAGGTGTGTGCCGACGATGTCATATTTGATCCATGTGCTGTCTTGTACCGGAATGGTCATATTGCCCTCTTCGTCCATGAGATCCACCGGCGCGATGTCCAAGAAACCATGATCCTTTATGGTCTGCCAATGTGCCTCGAACGTGTTGCGTTTGCCCGGATAAGCGGTATTGCATTCCACAATCGTACCATTCACTTTTTTCACTAATTGCTCGATGAGAGCAGGCTTGAGGTAGTTATGACCGCCCGCTTCTCCGGTAGAAATCTTCACAGCCACTTTTCCTTCCGCCTTCCGGCCGAGCGCTTCGTAGATACGAACCAGTGATTCCGGCGAAATGTCACGGGTCATATAGACAACCGGCTTGTCCTCGGAATGTTGTGTTTGGTCCTCAGCGGGTTTGCATGAACATCCCGCTAATAGTGCCGCACAGGCACAAAATAAGAGCATCTTTTTCATAATGTTTACAGATTTAATGTTGATTTACAATTATTCGGTAATGTGGATGATATGCTTGTCTGAACGTCTCGCTATGCCTTACCGGGCTCTGAACCGATGCAGCATATCGCAGTTCATTTTGTAGCGTAGAGTCCGCCCATGCCGGTTGAACCTCCAGAGCAATCGTCTCAATCGTTTGCCATTCCTCTTCCCACTTGTCGGAAAGAGCGTTATTCGTACCTGCCGCTTCCGCAAATCGCGCAAACAGTTCATCTTCGCTCATCTCGCCGCTATGAACGAGTGACAGATTAGCCCGCATAAAGCGATGCCGAAAACCCGTCGGCTCATACAGCGGCATAGCACTCAGATCTTGCGCTTGAGTAGCTTCTATCTCTGCCTTCAGATATAGATGTGCCGCAGTCGTGTCACTCAACAGATGCTCCGCCCCGAAGAAATCCTGAAAACAAGTCTTATAGATATCCTGTAGCGTGGCTTGAGGATAGCGTTGCGCTATCTCCTCGCACATCGAACGGATAGCCGCTTCTTCGTTTGGCTTCTTCGTCCCACATGCAGCAATCATCACCGCCGCACATACAAAAAGGAAGAATTTTTTCATAATTCTGTTCTGTTTGAAAACACGCTGCAAAATTACTACTTTTTTTTGAGATTTGCAAACACAACGGGCAAAAAAACTATTTTACTTTTACTCCTTGTACATTGTATATTGTTCCATTGTACCTTATATAGAGTTGTCCGTTGCGGAGAACTTTTGTACTTTGTACCTCGTCACTTTGTACATTCGGGATGAGGTTTTCAGTAGTGGTTCCGAATTCAAAACGGACAGACACATTACCTACTCCAAGCGCCTCAGCCAAACCGGAAGGGTTGTCTATTGCGCCTATTCGGGTATAAGAATACGAACTATTGAAAGTCTCGTAGAAAAGGACGACGCAGTTGTTGCCGTAGAGCATCAAATCGCCGGCATGGATGGTACCGGGCCGGTATGCGGCGGTGGGAAGAGAGGAACTGAGGTAATGGTATTTCTCATTGCCGTTCAGTTCATTCATCGTGACGGAAAGGGGTAACAATGCAGCAAAAGCTTCGCCGGTTTCGGTGTCTGCAAGCGTGGCGGTAAAGGCCTTCGAGCCGATGATGATGTTAATCGGTGTTTGTGCCATAAGGGTCATTGTGCTCAACGCAAAAATAAGTGTTACAAAATGTTTCATAACTGTTCTTTTAAAATTTGCTGCAAAAATACTGCTTTTCCAATATACGGACAAACATAAATCACCCGAATAACTACCATTTTTGCAGAAAACGAAGAAAAACATCATTTTCGGGCCGCCATTTTTGCATATCTCGAATAAAAATTGTATCTTTGCAGGCAAATTTCAGCCCTTATGAAAAAAGTCCTGAATATACGCGAGCCGAATGTGTATGCGCGGCATCTGGAGGCGGAGGTTCTTCACCCGCTGATTAGTGTCGTTCATTTCGATGAACTGGAGAAAGGCGTGCGGACAAGTTTGAATAACTACAGCGTGTACGGGTTGTTTATTCAACGGGAGTTTCCGCAGAACCTGTCTTACGGTGTGCGACCTATGCAGGTGAGCGAGTGGTCGGTAATCGCTGTCGCACCGGGGCAAATAGGCGGCAGGGAAGATGATGGCAAACCGCTCTTTCTGAACGGCTGGGCGGTACTATGGTCACCGGAGTTGATGAGCAAGACCGATTTGGAGGCGCATATTTCGGAGTATAATTTCTTCTCGTATTTCTTCACCGACTCGCTGCCTTTGGAGCCGCAGGAATGGGATGCGATAGAGACGCTTCTGAGCGCGCTGCGCGAGGAACTGAAAACGCACACCGACAGCGCTGCTCTACGGAATATAGTGGTCAGCTATCTGCGGTTGATCTTGGATTATTGCCAGCGTGCCTATTGGCGTCAGAATGCGCGGATTACGGCGAACGAGCCGGATGTGCTGAAACGGTTTCACGCCTTGTTGGACAAGTATTATTACGAAGGCCGGCAAGCCGAGAAGGGCCTGCCGACAGTAGCGTATTGCGCCTCGGAGATGGCGTATTCAGCCGGTTATTTCGGCGATTTGGTGAAGCAAGCGACAGGCGCTTCTGCCAAGGAATATATCCAGTCGTACATCATCCGAATCGCGAAGAATATCCTTATGAGCGGCCGAAGTATCAGCGAAACGGCATACATGCTCGGCTTCGATTACCCACATCATTTCACGCGCATGTTCAAAAACAAAACCGGCATCACCCCCGGCGAGTACATGCGAGGTCAGGCATCTTGATAAAATTTCAAAAAAATGGCGTGCGCGCTTGCGTATGTCAATTTTTTTTTGTAATTTTGCGCCAAATTTAGATTGCATAAATATGTGCTTATGAAAAATATAGCTTTTATCATCAACCCGGTATCGGGAAGTAAGGAGACGCAGAACGCAAAGCGTAAGTTGCCGAAACTAATCATGCAGACGCTGGATGCGGAGCAGTGGTTGCCGAACATCGTATTCACGGAGCATGCCGGCCATGCCACGGAGATGGCCTACCAGTTTGCCCGAATGGGCTTTGACGCCGTAGTAGCTGTCGGCGGTGATGGCACGGTGAATGAAGTAGCACGTGGCTTGGTTAAAGGCTGTCAGCCGTCAGCTATCAGCCGTCAGACCGCACTCGGTATCATCCCTATGGGTAGCGGTAACGGTTTTGCACGTCACCTCAATATCCCGATCAAGCCGCAGAAGGCGCTGGAGATGATCAACCGCAGCGAACCTATTTCCGTGGACTACGGTCTGGCAAACGGAAAGATGTTCGTCAGCACATGTGGCACGGGTTTTGATGCCGTGATAGCCGATCATTTTGCAGGCAGCAACAAACGCGGGTTTGCAACCTATTTCCAGAACATCATCAAGGACGTGTTCTCGTATCACCCGCAGACCTACCACCTGATCGGCGATGGGCTGGATGTGACGCACAAAGCCTTCTTGATCACCTTCGCCAATGCCAACCAATGGGGCTACGAGGCGATGATTGCGCCCAAAGCGAGTCTGCAGGATGGTAAGATGGATATCATGATGATGTCGAGCAACGCGCTGTTGGGTAGCGCCAGTCTGGCGTTGCGTCTGTTTGCAGGAAGCATCGATGACAGTCATTTCATGAATACGATCCGCGCGAAGGAAGTGACGCTCGAGCGCGAAGAGCCGGCGCCTTTCCATATCGACGGAGACCCCGTGGAGATGGAGAAAGATATACATATCAAAATCGTTGCCGACGGGTTGAGAGTGCTCGTTGAAAAGAGATTCTAAAAAATGAAACTGAAGATCATCAATAAGAGCAATAATCCGCTGCCGAAATATGAGAGTGAACAGGCGGCGGGGATGGATATACGGTGTAACATCGCAGAGCCGATCACGTTGGCGCCCATGGAGCGGAAGTTGATTCCGACGGGTTTGTATATCGAGTTACCGGCGGGCTTTGAGGCACAGATTCGTCCGCGTAGCGGTCTGGCACTCAAGCGCGGTCTAACGGTACTCAACACCCCGGGTACGATCGATGCTGACTACCGCGGAGAGGTGGGCGTGATACTTATCAACCTCAGCGGCGAGCCGCAGACGATAGAACCCGGCGAACGGATATGCCAAATGGTCATCGCCAAACATGAGACGCCGGAGGTGGTGGAAGTGAAAGAGTTGAGCGACACCGAGCGCGGGGCAGGAGGATTCGGACACAGTGGGAGAAAATAAATGAATAAACTGCGTTACATATTCATCTTTGTTCTTTGCTCCTTGCTCTTTGTTCCGAAGATGCAAGCGGTCACCGTGGAGCAGGAACAGCAGTTCACGTACTACTGGTACGCGGCGAAAGAGGCTATCTCGAACGAGCGGTATCCGGAAGCGTACGTGTTGCTTCAGTTCTGCGATGAGTTAAAGCCGAATGATGTGCAGACGCTCTTTTACTTAGGAGCCATGCACGAGGCGCTTAAGCACGACCAGGAAGCCAAAGACTGTTACGAGCGGGCGTATAAGTTAGCGCCCAAAGGCAAGATGTCGGAAGAGCTGCCGGAAAGGCTGAAGGTCATCTACATCCACGAGAAGCAATGGGGCAAGGCGATCAAGATGCAGGATGCCATCGATAAGATTAACGGCTACGACGGCTACAGCGCCATCACCCGGTACCGGATCTACGCGATGGCCAACCTGCCCAAGAAAGCCATCAAGGAAGTAGATCGCTACTTGGAGACAGATCCCAATGATCTGCGATTCCTGCTCTTCCGAATTGAGTTGACAGAACTGACCAAGGGCAAGAAAAAGACACTCTACGCCTTGTACGAACGCGCCTTGGAGCTCGACCCGTACAACACGATGGTGCTCAATAACTACGCCTACCATCTGGCGACCCACGGCGGGGACTTGACGAAAGCCGAGCAGATGAGTGCCATCACCATCCGCGAAGAACCGAACAACGCGACGTTTTTGGACACCTACGGTTGGATCATGTACCTTAAAGGACAGGACGATTTGGCGAAGTTCTACCTCAACAAAGCGCTGTGGAACGCGACCAATGAGGCCAATAAAGAAGTAATAAAATCACATCTTGAAGCGATTAAATAACATAGTATTGTTGCTGGCGGTACTGGTGCTGGTGGGATGCGGGGCGAAGAAGTCGATAGGCAAGAGTCAAGCGTCAAAAGCAGAGAGCGCTCCCGCTTGGCACACCTGCCTCATACAAGGGGCGGTAGCAACCATCACCACGAACACCGATCGGTTCAGCGCCAGTGTGACCATGCAGGCCGTACGGGACTCGATGCTTGTCATCAGCGTCATGCCGATGTTGGGTATGGAGATGATCCGTTTAGAGGCTACACCGACAGAGTTGATTGCGATAGACAAGCTCCACGGTCGTTATGCCAAAGCCACGTTCGCTGACTTGAACCGCCAGCTGACGCCGAATCTCAACTGGGATATCCTGCAGCAGATATGCTCCGCGGACTTGCCGACCGGCAACGACAAAGCACGCCTACTCTACGCGTTCGGCAACGAGACCATCGAACTCGTGATCAACTACCCGCCACGAAAAATAGACGTACCGGTACGGGTCACGAACCAACCGCTCAAGAAATACACGGAAGTAGATATATCGAAATGGCTATGATAAAGATGAAAGGTGAAAGATTAAAGGTGAAAGGAGAAAGACTGCTTGTCTTCCTTATAGCCATGCTCCTCTGTCTCCCTGCCTTTGGCGAGAGCGTGAAGGACCTGCAGAAGAAGCAGAAGAAACTACAGCAGGAGATAGAGCAGACCAACAAGATGCTCAAGCAGACGAAGAAAGACGAGACGGCAACGCTCAATAAGTTGAATCTGATCGGTCAGAACATCAAGAATCAGAAACAGCTCATTCGCACGCTGGACAACGAGATCACGGCACTCAACCGCGAGATGAACGTGTTGAATAACAAACGGGACTCGTTGCAGATCGTGTTGGAGGGCTATAAAAACGACTACGCCCAGATGGTGCGTCAAAGCCATTATGCCCGCATGCAGCAGTCACCCTTGTTATTCCTCTTGAGCAGCGACAGTTTTCAGCAACTCGCCCGCCGCGCACGGTATCTGCAGGAGTTCGCGCATTTCCGTCAACAACAGGTGCGTCGTATTGAGAACACCCAGGCGGAGATCGATATACAGAATGAGTTGTTGCAGGCCAACAAAGCCGACAAACAGACTGCCCTTTCTTCGCGTAAGCGGGAACAGGAGAATCTCAAACGCGACGAGCGCAAGCAGCAGAACATGCTCAATCAACTCAAGTCCAAAGAGAAAGACCTGAGCAAGCAACTCAAGCAGAAACAGAAGAAAGTGGATGAACTGAACCGCAAGATCGATGATATGGTGCGCAAGCAGACCGAGAAAGCATCCAAGACCTCGCTCACCAAAGAGCAACAACTGATTGCCGGTGGATTCGAGGCCAACAAAGGACGGTTGCCCTGGCCGGTGGAGAAAGGTATGATCAGCGGACATTTCGGTAAGCAACAACACCCTGTCTATTCGCAAGTGGTGACGGACAACAAAGGCATCTACCTGCAGACGGTCGCCAATGCCAAAGCGCGTGCGGTGTATAAAGGCGAGGTGACTAGTTGCTTCATGGTGGCCGGTACGTACGCCGTAATCATCCAACACGGTAACTACCGCACGGTCTATTCCAACCTCAGCAAACTGAGTGTCAAGCAAGGCGATAAGGTGGAGACCAAGCAAGCCATCGGAACCATCTTTACCGACACCGAACAAGATCAGAAAACGGAACTCTATTTCCAGATATACAAAGACAGAAACATTTTAAATCCTGAAGTATGGATCGCAAAATAATATTTTTCTTACTGGTAGTCCTTTTGGTCGGTTGTAAGCAAAACAACTGGACGGAATGGAAGGTGCAGAACGAGTTATGGTTGGCGCAGAAAGCGAAAGAACCCGGCGTGGTGGAAACGAGCACCGGTTTGCTCTATAAGATCATCGCCGACCCCACTCCCAACGATGCGCAACCGAACGCAAACAGTTACGTCACCTGCGACTACACCTGCAAACTGATCAACGGCTACAAGGTCGATGGAGGTAGTCATGTCACGTTCTCGCTCGCCAACACCATCCCGGGCTTCTCCGAGGGATGTCATAAGATCCATAACAACGGCGATATCGAGCTCTATGTCCCCGCCTCCCTGGGTTATGACTACTCGAAATATCAATCGGATGAATACGAAGAGGCGGAAGGTTTTGGTACCGAAGGTACAACGAGTTATATACCGCCCTACTCCACGCTCATCTACACTGTGCATATATGCAGCGTTTCCGGCAATTAAGGGTTATAGGGTGCTGCCTCATGGCATGGATCCTCGCTTCCTGTGAGGACTCCACCTTCCGGTCCAGCGTGCCGGCATATCCGGTGCATGTGGTGATCAACATGGACTTAGGATCGTTTGTGCATTTCCAGAATCAGGTTCCGGGCGATCATATCGACGTGCTGTCGGACGGATTCCATTATCACGACGAACTCGTTCTACCGCTGGGTGTTAATGCCTGCGGCTACGGAGGTGTACTGGTGTACGTGAGCATGAACGGCTACGATGCCTATGACTTAGGCTGCCCCTATTGCGCCAGCAAAGGGCAGCGCACAACCTGCACAATTGACGGAATGTATGCCGTCTGCCCGGTCTGCGGCGAAGAGTACGACGTCGCTTCCGGAACGGCAGCACCGCAGAAAGGACTCATCCGCGAGACCCTTCGTCGGCTCGGCTTAATCCGCTCGGGTAACACACTAACTGTCACACAACAATGATAACAGCACAAGATCTCATATCCATCGGCGTTCTCAAAAGAACCCATTACAAAGACCTGCCGGAATTCGTGTTCGTGCAGCGCGACGGCTTGTTCGTGCCCTTCCGCTCGGAGAACATCGCCGACATCAAAGGCGAAGAAGGCTTTGTGTTACGGAGCGACATGGTGACGAACGAAGACGAAATGGCATGGGTGGATTTTGAAGGTTGGACGCTGCAAGAGGGCGATCAGACCATAGGCAAGATCGTGCGAGTTGATGACAGCACGATGAATATCTTCGCCGAGTTGGAAGACGGCCGAATGATACCGCTGCACGAAGATTTCATTACCGAGATAGACGAAGACGCCAAACTTCTTCGCGTCCACTTACCGTTTGCCCTATGAGTACCAAACTGACTTCCGCCGAAATGGGTCGCATGAATGTCGACCAATACCGCGCAGCCGACAAACTGCCGCTGGTCGTGGTGCTCGATAATGTGCGCAGTCAGCATAACGTAGGTGCGGTCTTTCGCACCGCCGACGCCATGCGCATAGAGAAAGTGGTGCTATGCGGTATCTGTTGTTGCCCGCCGAATCAGGAGATCCACAAGACCGCACTCGGCGCCGAAGAATCAGTCGAATGGCAATATTACAAGGACACACTCGATGCCGTGCATGACCTGCAGGCACAGGGTTATACCGTCTATGCCGTCGAGCAGGCACATGACTCCGTCACCCTCGAAGAAATCGCGGAGAAGGTGGGTCCTAAAATCGCTGTGATTTTGGGACACGAAGTCTTCGGTGTTCAACAATCAGTAGTAGATAACTGCAGTCAATGCATAGAGATACCCCAATACGGAACGAAGCACTCGATGAACGTGTCGGTTACGGCAGGCATCGTGATGTACCGCTTAGCCTCCTCGCTCCGGCTCGCGACAAAGAAGTAGCGATCGCTGCCATCCAGGCCGGCGCCGATGCTATCTATATCGGGCCACCTGCTTACGGTGCGCGACAGGCTGCCGGCAACTCGCTGGAGGACTTAGCGGAGGTGGTTCGCTATGCCCATACCTACGGTGTTCAGGTGCTTGTCACGCTCAACACCCTACTCCATGACGATGAGTACCCGCACGCGCTCGCACTCGCGCACGCGTTATATAAAATAGGTGTCGACGCCCTTATCATTCAGGATCTGCACCTGCTTGACTTCGACCTTCCCCCTATCCGTCTGCATGCTTCCACGCAATGCGACAACCGCACTCCCGAACAGGTGGCACACCTGCGCGACATGGGTTTCAAACGGGTCGTCCTGGCACGCGAACTCAGCATCAACGAGATACGTGCGATCCATGAAGCCGTACCCGATATCGAACTCGAAGCCTTTGTGCATGGGGCTTTGTGCGTTTCGTATTCCGGCCGCTGTTATATATCCGAAGTGCTTGCCAACCGCTCTGCCAACCGCGGGGCGTGTGCACAGTTCTGCCGCATGGCCTACGATGTGTTGGACGAGTCGATGAATGAAGTGCTCGACGAGGCCGGTCAACCGATTCACCAGCGGCATGTACTCTCCCTCCAAGACCTCGACCGCTCGGCGTATCTGAACGAACTCATCGATGCCGGTGTGACTACCTTCAAGATCGAAGGCCGACTCAAAGATGCCGACTACGTGACCAATATCGTGGCGTACTACCGCGAGAAATTAAATCAAATATCCAATATCAAATATCCAATATCCAATGGGGCTGTGTACAAAAGAACTTTTGTACCCGATCCTTCCAAGACCTTCCACCGCGGAGCCACCGATTATTTCCTCCATGGTCGCACACGTCCTATGGCCAATTGGGACACACCCAAATCGACCGGTGAGTACGTGGGCGAAGTGATCGAAGCGCACGGTAACACCCTCCGTGTGCGCCTCAACGACGGCATCGTTCTCCATAACGGCGACGGTCTCACCATCGGCAGCGAAGGCTTCTCGGTCAACGGTATCGAAAGCAACCTCATCAAGATCAACAAGCCCCTAAACGCTAATTCGCTAAACCTTAAACGACTATACCGAAATCTCGACGTCGAATTCGCCAAGAATCTAAAGAGCGAACGACGTATTCCCGTGGATATCGTCTTCCGCGAGACCGAAGAGGGCTTTGAACTGCGTATCGGAGATAAAGAGCGTTCTTTTGTTTATCCGCACGAGCCGGCTAAGAATACCGACAAAGCCCTCGAGACCATTCGGACGCAGTTAGCCAAACTCGGCGACACACCCTATATTGCCCGCAAAATCACGTTGGACACCAAGCCCTATTTTATACCCATTAGCATCCTCAACGAATGGAGACGCAATACGATCATCTGATGATTTGCCGCTACTGCCTGCTCTTTGAACTCGGGCATTGTAGAAAAACGGCTCCCTATCCGAAAGATAAGGAACCGCGTTACTTGCGTCTGCGTACCGGTAAGGTCCTTCGCCTTACCTTCGACTGCAAAAACTGTCAGATGTTAGTGGACGAAGCTTAACCCTTCACCGCTTTGAAACTCATATCGAGGCTCTTGTAGCTGTGGGTCAGCGCACCTACGGACACGAAGTCCACGCCCTGGATCGCGTAGTCGCGGATCGTATCGATCGTGATACCACCGCTGGACTCGATCTCCATATGACGACCTGCCGTCTTTTCCCATGCACGGATCATATCCACCGCCTCTTTCGTCTTCGCCGGACTGAAATTATCGAGCATGATACGATCGGGGATATTCGTTGCCAAAGCCTCGTTGATCTCATCGAAATTACGCACCTCGATCTCGATCTTCAGATCCTTGCCTTTCGCTTTGCAATAATCGCGTGCACGCGTGAGCGCATTCGTGATACCGCCGGCGAAATCCACGTGGTTGTCCTTCAAGAGAATCATATCGAACAAACCGATACGGTGGTTCATACCGCCGCCTAACACCACCGCCTCTTTCTCCAGATAACGCAGTCCCGGCGTGGTCTTGCGCGTATCGAGCACATGGCAACCCGTGTCCTCAATCAGACGCTGGTACTTGTGCGCGGTCGTAGCAACACCCGACATCCGCTGCATGATATTGAGCATCGTGCGCTCGATCTGCAGCAGACTCAACTCCTTGCCGTACACCTTAAAAGCGATGTCACCCGGTTTCACGTGATCGCCGTCATGCAAAAACTGCTCGAAGCGGCACTCGGGGTCGAAATAGTTGATGATCTCTTTCGCCACTTCTACGCCGGCAAGCACACCGGTATCCTTGATGATGAGTTGCTGGCAACCCATTTGAGTCGGCGGAATACAACTGAGCGAGGTGTGGTCACCATCGCGGATATCCTCTTCAAACCAGATAGCAATAAGCTTGCGAAGTTCTTCTTTTTTCATAAATTAACGATTTTGCGGTGCAAAATTACACTTTTTTTTGCATATGTGCAAATTTTTCACTAATTTTGCAGCGTGAAAATGCAATTTTACATACTCATCCTCCTTTGCGGGTTAACGACAACCGCTTTGGCAGAGGACAAAATGGCGTACCTCGATCGCCGGAACGAGATCCGTATCGGCTGGGGAGACCAGCTCTTCGAGACCTTGATGTGGCATAAGCAGAACTATGTCGTCAATACGATGCCCGCCTCCTACGAGCAGGTCTATCGCGAGAACTTCAAGTACTACCAACATCTATGGATCGAGTACCAATGGCGCTTCAATCACTGGTTCTCCTTGGGTGGTTTGTTCGACGGTAGTGGTGTCAGCTGGGACAACGTGACCCGCAACGGCAAGGGACAAGAGCTCGCACGCCAAAGCGGGGAACATTTCTACAACCTTGTGATCATGCCGACCGTCCGCTTCACGTACTACCACCATGAGTACGTCAATCTCTTTTCCGGACTCGGTTTCGGTATGGATATCAACGGCGGAACGGAGACGAACGCCAAGGGATGGCACACGGATGTCGGAGCAGCGGTGAACATCACCGTCTTCGGAGTCAGTGCCAACTACGACCGCTGGTTCGCCACCGTGGAGTTCGGTGGCTTATATGCCCTCAAGAATTCCAACTATATCTTCATGGCTTCCTCACGAATAATCAATGTCAGCATAGGTGCACGTTTTTAAATGAAATTTCAAATATCAAATATAAAATATCAAATAGCACTATTGTCAATAGTGCTCACCTCCTGCCACTTCCGTCAGGATGAGTTTGTGGACTTCGCGAACATCGAAGCGGCGAAGGGCTTGGCTTTTAAGGTGATCGGGCAACACGAGACCGACCTCGAGCAAGGTCTGCCGAGCAACTGTTACCTGCCGGATGGTATCCCGGTGAACGAGTGGACGGAAGAGTACGAATCATCCGATCCGGCCAACGGACCGGCTATCCGCAAGACCAGCAGCGTCACCGGCGCCGCGATTGTGCAGGAACTGCTTAAGTACGGCAATCAGAATAAAGTGACCGAGATAGTAGGTACCTACCCTACCATCGATCTGAACTGGGACACGGTCATCCTTTCCGGTAAGGTCATGCTTCCCCGTGGACAGCGACCCAAGCGAATGATCCTCGTCAGTCACTATACCGTCTGCTCCAACTCCGAAGCCCCCTCTAACTGCTTCTCGCTCGAAGGCATCCTCGTCAAGCAAGGATACGGCCTGATCATCCCCGATTATATGGGATACGGTATCACAGCCAATCAGGTGCACCCCTACCTCGTCATGGACCTCACGGCGCGGAACGTACTTGATATGTACCTCGCTGTCAAACCCTGGCTCAAAGCGGTCGGCATGGAACCCGAGCACGATGAACTCATCCTCATGGGATATAGCCAGGGCGGCGCGAACACGATGGCGGTTGAGCACCTCATCGAGACCGAATATTACGCAGACGAGAACCCGAAGCAGGTAAAAATTCACCGTGTCTTTGCCGGAGGTGGTCCGTATGACGTGAAAGCCACCTATGAGCAGTTTGTCAACACCGACCTCGCCAGCTACCCCGTCGGTGTTCCGCTCGTCGTACAAGGCATGATCATCGGAAACAAACTGCAGATGGACATGCGCGATCTGATGCAAGAGTGGATATATGTTCACCTCGACGATTGGATCAACTCCAAGAAATACACCACCGGGCAGGTCAACAAACTCATCGGCACCCATGTCACCCATGAGCTGCTCACGCCCAAAGCCTTGGACCAGACCTCGTGGGAGGTGTCTGAACTCCAGAAAGCGATGGTGGCGAACTCGATCGTCTCGTTCTCTTGGACGCCGGAAGCCTCCGTATATATCGCCCACTCCATGGATGACGAGACGGTCTCTTTCCAGAACGCCTCGAACGCCAAAGCGCGATGGACCAATGCCAACATCACCTATAACTTCGGCCACTACGGCGGACATGTCATGACCTGTCTCCGCTTTATCGGGGCCGTTCAAGAACTCCTCAAGAAAGAAGAGGAAGAAAGGAAGCAATATGAGTAAGAAATTTCCAATTTCAAATTTCAAATTTCCAATTGCATTATTATCCATAATAATGCTCGCTTCCTGCGACCCCGACGCCAGTTGGACAACCAAGGACGTATCGATTCAGATCTCGCCCTATACCGTCTCGGCGGGTTTTGTTGAGTGCGCTTTCTCGCCCGACAAGGACGCGTATTACTTCGTAGCCTGCGAGCCCGCGAGGAAAGGTGTCAACCCCATGGACAACCAGAAGCAGTTCATGACCCTCGCGCTGGACTCCGCATATACCGAGTACATCCAATGGCGGTATAACCTGCTCAAAGATGGCGAGTTCAATATCGCGCCTTTCGCGAGCCACTGCCTGCAGTATGGTAAGATAGACAAGTTCTTCACCAACCTCAAGCCCAATACGGATTACTGGATATTTGCCTTCGTGGTCGATCCGGAGAAGAGTCAACCCGTCGGAAAACTGTTCATCGAAACCGTGAAGACCACCGCCGAGAGTATCATGGACGTGCATTTCGATTACCGCGTGCGCGGCATATGGGATTACATATATCCGCTTGATCCGGACAATAAGATCAACAGCAAACTGCCCTACCTCGCCTCCACCGTCGATAGCGCCACGCTCACAGACATATGGGGAGGCATCTCGCCCGAAGACTATTTCAATGACCTCTTCATCACCATCTCCGAAATCCATGACGAGTCGTCCATTCACTATGGCGTCACGGTGGTCAAGAACGACGGTAGCGGAACGAGTATACCCTTCGAAGTCAATCATACCTACTACACCGCCATCGTCAGCCACGACGGTTTCATGGGCAATAATGTCATCTATAAGTTCACATGGACCGGCGAGGACTTCGAGGCCTATTTCACGGATGAAGATAACATTGCTATTTTCCGGGAAGACGAGTGACGCGCGTTTCGCCTCGCTCATCGACGATTACCAACAGCGGCTCAAGCACTATGTGCCGTTTGAGATCGTCGTGTTGCCGGATCTCAAGAACGCCAAAGCGCTCACCGAGGACCAGATAAAAACCGCCGAAGGCAACCTCATTCTGCAGGCCCTCACGCCCGCCATGGACGTTATTCTGCTCGATGAACACGGTCGCGAGTTTCGCTCCATCGAGTTCGCCGACTACCTCCAGAAGAAGATGACTTCCGGTCGGGATCTTGCACTCGTCATTGGCGGTCCTTACGGGTTCTCACAAGCCGTCTATGACCGTGCCAACGGCAAACTGTCTTTCTCCCAAATGACTTTCTCCCACCAGATGATACGAATAATGGCCATCGAGCAGATCTACCGCGCAATGACCATTCTTCGTAACGAGCCTTACCACCATGAGTAACTAGCGTACCCGTATCTTCTGCCCGATCTGGAGCACTTTCGTCTCTTTGATCTTATTCAGCGCACAGAGTTTCTTGACCGTCGTACCGTATTTCTTGGCGATACCGCTCAGCGTGTCGCCTTGACGTACCTTATGGTACTTCATCGCCGCAGCCTCAGCACGAGCCTGCTTCATCGCCTTGATACCGATCACGTACTCCTCGCTGTTGCGCAACTGTCCTGTCGAGAAATTGATCACACCTTCCGGGTTCATCGCTTCGCCCAGATAGCGGATCTCGAAATGCAGGTGACTACCGGTCGAGCGACCCGTATTACCACCCAGGCCCAGCACATATCCTGCCGGAACCATCTCGTACTCGTCCACCAACGAACGACTCAAGTGACCATAGACCGTCTCCAGACCGTTGTCATGACGTACCACTACGAAATAACCGTATCCTCGCGGATCCCAGCCGACGATACGCACCTGACCGCCCCAAGCCGAACGAATACTGTCACCCACTTGCACCTTGATATCCGTACCCTTGTGCATGCGGCTTCGGCGCCATCCGTACGGACTCGTCACGTAGCCCGGAGCCGGCAGCACAAAGCCCGCCATCGGGATATGCACGTCGTTCTTCAAGCTGTCAAACAGCGTCCCGTACGGGTTCACGCGCTCGTCTGTCCAGATGAAATAATACAGGCTGTCGGCAGGGTGATGGTTGATCAGGTTCGTGTCCAGCATGAACTGCGGCGCGATCTTATACACCACGTCGCCGTCCTTTGTCTTCACCACGATCTTCTGCGGCAGCAGGTCCAGGTCGCAACCCAGAATCAAGGTGTCGTGCGAGAATAAACCTGCCAGACATTCCGGCAACTGACTTGCCCGAACGTCGATATCATCCAACTCCTCCAACTCATCGCCGCTGTCTGCGGACGTCGTGTCAATAGGTGTATTCAGCCCCAAGTCTTCCGTGAAGACATTATCTGCTTTTAATGGAAGCACAGACAGTGCCAGCAGAATCCACAAAGATGTAATATACCGCATACAATTGCTAATCCAACCAAAATACTACAAATAGCGATGAGCCATTTCTTCCAGGTCGCCATGCCTTTCTTTACCTTCGGTAACTTAACGATCGGGAAAGCTACCTGCTCGGTCAGCGTACGACCGAAGATCACGCTCACGATCGCGTCGGCGTTGACAGCCCAGCCGTTGGCGTTCAGCACCGGAGCCAGGTTACGACGACGCAGTTTGAGATACGCCATGATCATACTCGGACCGCTGATCACCAGCAAGATACAAACGAACACGATCAGGTACTGCCACCATTTGAAACCGCTCATACCTTCTGCTACGCTCACCAATGCGGCACCGATCATGCCTAATGCCATACCGATGGCAGCAAAGATACCGGCGAACTTCGCAATATCGAACGCTTGCGGTTTCTCCGCATTCGGATCGGCAGCAGCATCTGCCTTCGCCGTCATATCGCCGAATGCCTTCGCGTCTTTCTCCGCCGCGGACTTGTTGATCTTCTCCTCGATCCAGTTGGCGAACTTACGGTACGGTGTCCAGAATGCCTGACGGATAGAGATCGGATTCTCGATGATCTTCGTCACCGTTGCGTCGTAATCCAGACCGTCGTTGTCATAGAACACGGCGTTCTTACCGATACTCAGGTTGCTTACCTCGCCTTGCGTCATAGCCGCTACGATCTGCGCGGTCTTGCCTGTCTTCTGGTTCACGCAGTTGCAATAGATCAGGTACATACCGCTCAACGGAGCCTGTGCATCGTGCTTCGCGAGATCATGCACGCGGATACAGAGCTTGCACGCACGCTGATCAATAATGAGTGTACCGGCCTCGAACGAAGCCACCGTGGCATCATCGCGGTCATAGAAGTCCTCCAACGTCACGAAGTTACGCAACAGACGGTAGAAATCACGGTGGATCAACAGCAACTTACGAAGCGGCATATACTCTGCCTTGGCAGCAGTCAAAGCGTCTGCATTCGCCGTCTCGGCTGCAGCCTTAGCGGCTTCCCAGTCCGATATTTGCTTGCCCATTTCGAGGAACTTCTTCTCCGTCATACCCGGCTTCGGAGCATCCTCGGGAATAAGCGCCAGACCGAGTTTCTGCAACTTCTCCTGCTCGAAATAAGCGGCGTACTCTGCCTGTTTCTCTTTATAAGCGGCGATGACATCAGCCTCTAACGGCGCTGCCGGAATCGGTTGTTCCTCGATCGTCACAGCATCAATAGCTGCCTGCACATCTGCGAGAGCCACCTTGCCGTCTTTCGCCAATTTCTCGGCAACAGCTTTGATTGCCTCGTCCGCGATATTATCGAGGGCGATTTCGTCCTTTTGCTCAAACAGCGAGTTAGCATCCTTCAGCACGCTGCACAGCCACTCTGCCGTAGCAACCACCTCTTTCAGACGCAACTTTCCGTCGCCGTCAATATCCATTAGACTCAGCGAATCGCTGCTGATCTCCAGACCCGTGGTCGGACAACTCAGCACCGTCCACATCTTCTTATCCAACTCGCCTAAATGACGGATATCCTCCGCCGATTGTATGCGCACGCGGGTCACACCACCCACATTCGCAAAACTCCATTTGTAATCAGCCATAGTATATAGTTTATTTGTCAATTTTCAAAAAATCGCTGCAAAATTACAAAAAAATTTGCACATATCCAAAAAAAATCGTACCTTTGCACGCTTTTTTCGCTGAGATAGTGAAAAGAGGCTAACATGTTTAACCCTTTAACGGGAATCCTAGTGTCCTAGTTTCCTAGAATCCTAGTACCCTGGTTCCCACCCAAACATTCTACCAACATGGCAGAAAATCTTTCTCTCCAGAACTTCGACTGGGATGCCTATGAAGCACAAAAGCAAGGCACAAAAAACGAAGAAGAAATCCAAAAGTATAATGACACCCTGAGCGCCATCAAGGACAACGAAGTCGTTGAGGGTACGGTCATCAGTATCAACAAACGCGAAGTTGTTGTCAACGTAGGTTACAAGTCGGACGGTATCGTTCCGGCTGCTGAGTTCCGTTACAACCCCGAGCTCAAAGTAGGCGACAAAGTAGAAGTCTACATCAAGAGCCAGGAGGACAAGAAGGGCCAGCTCGTGCTCTCCCACAATGAGGCACGCACAGCCAAGGCTTGGGACCGCGTCAACGAGGCTTACAACGCAGGTGAGATCGTTAACGGTTACATCAAATGGCGCTCGAAAGGCGGCATGATCGTGGACGTACTCGGTATGGAAGCATTCCTCCCGGGTAGCCAGATCGACGTCAACAACGTCGTTGTTTCCCACAAAGCACTCATCGAGGCTGAACTCGAGGCTCAAAAGGCTGAGATCGTCGGCAAACTCGAGAAGGGTCAGGTACTCGAAGGTACGGTTAAGAACATCACCAACTATGGTGTCTTCATCGACCTCGGAGGCGTGGATGGTCTTATCCACATCACCGACCTCAGCTGGGGACGCGTTAACGACCCGCACGAGTTGCTGCAACTCGACCAGAAGATCAACGTCGTTATCCTCGACTTCGATGAGGAGAAGAAACGTATCGCTCTCGGTCTCAAGCAGTTGACTCCGCACCCGTGGGATGCGCTTGATCCGAACCTCAAAGTAGGCGACAAGGTACACGGTAAGGTTGTTGTGATGGCTGATTACGGCGCATTCGTGGAGATCGCAGAAGGCGTAGAAGGCCTCGTTCACGTCAGCGAGATGAGCTGGAGCCAGCATCTCCGTTCCGCTAACGACTTCCTCAAAGTCGGCGACGAGGTAGATGCTGTTATCCTGACGCTCGACCGCGCTGAGCGTAAGATGTCCCTCGGTATCAAGCAACTCAAGGCTGATCCGTGGGCTAACGTGGAGACCAAGTACGCAGTTGGCACTCGCCACTGGGCTAAGGTTCGTAACTTCACCAACTTCGGTGTCTTTGTTGAGATCGAAGAGGGCGTTGACGGCCTGATCCACATCAGCGACCTGAGCTGGACCAAGAAGATCAAACACCCGAATGAGTTCACCCAGATCGGCGCACAGATCGAAGTTGTCGTGCTCGACATCGACGTAGCTAACCGCCGTCTCTCCCTCGGTCACAA
>CADBWK010000015.1 GCA_902798385.1 uncultured Bacteroidales bacterium | reverse complement strand
TGCAGGTGCACAGAACATCGTTCCGAACAGCACCGGTGCTGCAAAGGCTATCGGTCTCGTTATTCCGGAGCTGAACGGTAAGTTGATCGGTAGCGCACAACGCGTTCCGACTCCGACCGGTTCGACCACTATCCTGGTTGCTGTTGTTAAGGGTAAAGACATCACGAAAGAGGGTATCAACGCTGCGATGAAGGCTGCTGCTACCGAGAGCTTCGGTTACACCGAGGATGAGATCGTATCGAGCGATGTTATCGGTATGAAGTTCGGTTCGCTCTTCGATGCTACCCAGACGATGGTAGCTAAGATCGACGAGGACACCTATCAGGTACAGGTTGTTAGCTGGTACGACAACGAGAACAGCTACACCAGCCAGATGGTTCGTACGATTAAGTACTTGGCAGAGCTGAAGTAATACTTAGGAGACTAGGAAACTAGGAAACTAGGGGACTAGGATGCAAAAAATGACGTGCGCGCTTGCGTATGTCATTTTTTTTTTGTACCTTTGCACCCGAATTACTTAACCTTCATCAGTATGAAGCATAAATTACTCTCTTTTATTTTAGTTGTGGCGTTGGGATGCGTGTGCTCTTTCGGTGCGTATGCAGCCAATGAGACGTACAGTGTATGGAACGGTACGGACGCCACACCGATGGTTTTGTCGGATGCGATCGAGGTGCATTCGGCGGCTGACCTGGCAGGTATAGCGGCATTGAGTGCGACGGAGGATTTTGCAGGAAAGACCATTACGCTGCATGCGAACATCGACTTGAACGGGCAGGCATGGACGCCTATTGGCAGTTCGTCCAAGCCGTTCCAAGGAACGTTCCAAGGCTCGGGTTATCTCATTCGCGGTCTACGCACCTTCAGCGGTGCGACGGACGGCGTGGGTTTGTTCGGTCATGTAGGTCCGAATGCGGTGATTGAGCAAGTCGGTATCAGCGGCGGCAAGATCATGGCGAAGAACAAGACGCGCGTTGGTGCTCTCGCGGGTGTGTGCGCCGGAACCATCCTCCAGTGTTGGTCGATGGCGCAGTTCGTAGCGACAGGCGATGTGACCGGTGGTCTGGTAGGCGAATTGACGGCTTCGGGTTCGATCACCGACTGCTATCAGTCCGGTTATCTGAACAATGTCTCCACCACCGTCGGATGTATCGTCGGTCGTAACGCGGGCGCGCTCGTACGCGTTTTTAATATAGGTTATGCTTCGAGTGAGGACGGTCATGCGATTGTAGGCGAAGACAACGGCGGATCGTACAACCAGTGCTATTTCGACCGGAAGGCATATCTGCAGAAATCCGGCATCGATGGCAACAGCATCACGCCTATCGACAGCACGGCACTGCTCTTCTCGCTGTTTGCGGGAAATGCTACGTGGTCGAGCGCCACGACGCGCTATCCGATCCTGAGTGCTTTCGCCGACAAGGATGCAGCCTTGCTGTCTGCAGCACCGATGTTCTTGGAGACGAACAGCACGGATCCGGTAGAGCACGCGAATGATATCACGTTGTCTTTTAGTGTGAGCGTAGAAGGCGGCATCACATGGACGTGTCAGAAAGAGGCGGATGAGCAGTGGATAGCCATCAGCCCGAACGGCAGCGTGCAGGTGACGCGTCCGTGCGCACCGACGGTGGTACTCGTAGATGCCCAACTGCATAACGAGACGCGCGTGGTGTATATGAGCCCGCGCCGCGTGGAGGATCTGATACCGGGTGTGTTTGTAGGTCGAGACGAAGAGGCGGATACGCTCAATTATACGCATTATTACTGCTTCAACTCCTATGAAGAGTTTAAAGAGGAGGCGTATATGACGATGGCCGAAGAGGGCTGGATCGGTAATGGCGACTACCACTATGAGGTGCTGCGCTACCGTATCACGGACACGGACACGGTGCTGATCGATACGATGCTGCCGGACTGCGGTCATGATGACTATCGCAATTGGTTTGACACCTGTAAGGTACCGACCGATGAAGCAGGTCATTATATCGTACGCAGTTACGTACATGACAATGGCTGTATGACCGACTGGCGCGAGAACAAAACCGGTTTTGAGTACTATGTGTTCGGCGAGTTCGTTCCGGGTATGATCGTAACGAAACGCGACACGATCCTCTTGAATACCATCCCGACGCTGGTGAGCACATCGGGCAGCGAGGCCTCGTACGGAGGTGGCGGACCGGTTTATTACCAATGGTTCGTGAACGGCGATTCGATTCATGAGCAGACCTCGTTGGAGTTGAGTCAATACGCGATCACCAAGGCCGGTGAGTATGTGTTCACGCGCGGCACGCGGGACAGTGTGTGCTACGTACCGGAACATGCCGTATCAGAGTTAGGCGAGTACATCGTGGTGGCTTTCAATGCGTTGGATCCGGGAGAGATCACCGACCACGAAAATAAGACTTTCTGCTCGGTGGCTGATGCCGAGAAGTATGTGATTGAAGCGACAGAGGCAACCGGCGGAGCGGGAACGATTTTATACCGTTGGCTTCGTGACGGTAATGCTATACCGCAAGCTACCGGTCGCGACCTGAGTCTGAGTAATATCGGTTTGCAAGCCGGACATAAATATGTCTTTACCCGCGAGGTACAGGACGACACCCGCTTCACTACGTGGACCAAGAGCCGTTACGAGCTTCAGGTGACTATCCTCTCTGCGTTGAGTCCGGGTGCTATCGAAGACCAAGCGCGTTCACCCTACTGCTTCGACGAGGATGCCAAAGAAACAGCCACCGTTACGGTGCATATCAACGAGACCACCGCTGCCACGTGTGCGGACGGTCTGGAGTATCAATGGGTCCGTGTACCGGGCGATGAGGTGATCGGCGAGCAAGCGAACCTCAACCGTACGTTCCGTATGAGCGAGATCGATCCGGGTACGACCTACACCTATATCCGTTATGTGCGTCCGGCTCATTCAGATTGCGATTGGAGCAAGTCTGACGGCGAGGTGACTCAGCATTACGGTCAGGCAACGAGTGCCCACGTGACACGCAGTATATGCCGCGAGAAGATGCCATATACCATCACGCATGTGGGCAAAGACGGAAAAGAGACCTCACATACCTTCACGGAGGACGGCGAGACGTGGTCTTTCACGGATACAGACGGCGAATGCCCGATTGACAGTTCCTTTACCATCCTCATCACGGAGATTCCTTCGTTCCGCATCGACACCGAGGCACATGTGTGCCAAGAGACAGGTACGATGGCGTTGGAGTTCGAGCAGACAGCGGGTATGGCGAATACCTTCCGTATCACGTTCTCTGAGGATATGTCGTTCTACATGGGTCGTACGGACACCGTAGGAACGATCACCTCTCCGGGTCTGATTCTGATGACGAACATGCCTCCGATCGGTGTCGGCGACTGCTATCTGAATCTGGAGATCGGTTATGCCGTCAACGGGGAGACGGAGGATATATGCTACAGCAGCCCGAGCAAACTGCAAGTGACGTTCAGCCTGGGCGGATACCTGCATACGAAGTACGACCGCGTGCTGTTCGTGGATAACAACCCCGATAACGGTCTGGAAACCGGCGGCGCAGAGAAACTGAAGTTCATCACTTATCAATGGTACAAAGACGGACATATCCTGGAAGGCGAGACCAAACAGTATTACCACCAAGGCGGCGCATCGCTGGTAGGTACGTTCTACGTCCTTCTGACGGCACAGAACGGCGATCGGTATCGTTCGTGCGAGATCACCTTGCCAACGGAGGCAGCCGGTTCGGCACCTCGGATGTCCCAAATCTATCCGGTACCTGTCGAAGCGGGTCAGCCGCTGACGATAGAGTGCTTCGGCGATGTACAGATCATCTCTTTCTACGGCGAGCGTGTGAGTGCGTTGAGGCATGTGGAAGGATCGGCAACGATGATTGCGCCACCGATGCAAGGCGTCTATTTCGTACAGATCACCGCTGCGGACGGGACGGTAGAAACTCATAAACTGATTGTTAAATAAGGAGGAACGGATATGAAAACAAAGATCTTTATCATCGCATCGATGCTTATCGTAGCCGTTACCACCTCGGCTAAACAATACCCCGACTCCGTACGTCAAGCGAGCAGCGAAGAACCCAATATCGCATACGGCTGGAACTTCGAGTTCACCGGTGGTCTCGGTGTGGGACGGTATGAATACCGGCAGATTGGTGCCTCGTGGACGAATAACGACCGCCATGTAACCAACAAGATTCAATTCCCCTCATGGAACGCCGCCTTTGGTTTAAGTTATTACTTCGTGCCTTGGATGGGTCTCGGAACGGGTGTTCAGTTCTCTGCTTATACGAATAAAGCAGCTGTGACCGAGCCTTGGTCCACGCCGCGGGATCCCATGCTCGTTGATCCGTTCGGCGACAGTTATGTGCTGACCTCGACCCCGCAGAACCTGTCGGAAGATCAGACGCTATACATGCTGGAGATTCCTATCGCGCTGAAGTTCCGCTATCGTCCGGGCGTAGTAGGTCTGACGGCTACCGCGGGTATGAAGATCGGTCTGCCGATGGCCAATAACTACCGTCTGCGCGATAACGGCGCGATGCATAACTCCGTTTATTACCCGTTCTACGACCTGACGATCGAGGACGTGCCGACGGTTGTGGAGACCTTACCTATCGATGGTCAGTCGGGTAAATACGAAGCCCGTCTATGGAAGTCCATCAACTACGCGGCGTATGCGGAGTTAGGTATGCTCATCCGCGTGCATCAACGCGTAGAGCTGGCGATTGCCGCGTATGCAAACTACTACATCAACGATGTGATGGAGACACACAGCGCGACGCCCTTGGCCTTTGCAGACGGACGCAAGACAGGTGAGTACGACTTACCGTACACCACCTCCTATAACGGCGTACTGCGTACCAACGAAGTAGAGACCCTCCATCCGTGGTCAGTAGGTCTGAAGATCGGCGTGCAGATCAATGCGAACCGCACGAAGGCACAGCGTGACTACGACCGCGAGCAACGCAGACTGCGCAAACAACAGCAGGAAGAAGAACCCGTTTTGGAGGTAGTGGAAGAGGATACGTTAGAGGTGGTTCAAGCAGAAATAGAACCGGTAGAGGTAATTGACCCGCGCGAAGAGGCTATCCGTCGCATCCGTGCGATCGCCGACTCCAACGGCATCAATATCTGCGAGGTGTTCTGTAAGATTCACGACACCGTTTATCTGTACCGCGATCCGGAACCGACGCCGGTCATCAAAGAGGACACCGTGGCCAAACAGCTGGATGATATGCTGATGAAAGCCGTCATCTTCTTCGATCTGGACAAAGCGGTACCTATCCTCGAACCGGAAGATATTCTGATACGCATCGCAGAGATCCTCAAGTGTCATCCGGATCAGAAGATTCATGTGAACGGACACGCTTGCAAACTCGGTAAGCCGGAATACAACAAACGTCTGGCATTACGCCGCGCGAAAGCGGTGGCAGACCAACTGAAAGCACTCGGTGTTCGCGAAGATCAGATGATCGTAGCCGGCCTTGGTCAGGACATCCCGTATCGCTATAACGGTCACCACCAGCTGAGCAAAGACCGTCGCGTGGAGATCGTGCCGACCTATCGGACGACCGAGATCGTACGCCCGGGTTCACGCCTCGCGCAGATCGCAAGACGCCATTACGGCAACCCCGAGTACTGGGTATTTATCTATGAAGCCAACCGTGATCAGATATCTGATCCGAGTAATGTGACGCCGGGTATCGAGTTGGAGATACCCAACCTCACAGAGCGGCTGAAAGGTATGAATGAGACGCAGGCTATGGAAGAAGCTCTGCGGCTCAAAGAAGCGATCATGAAACGTTAGTAGGGCTGAGAAGCACCTGAATTAGCATCGGTTTCTGTCTTAGGAGCCGATGCTTCTTTTTGTGCAGGAGTCTCTTTCACCTTCGCGGGTTTGCCGATCTTATCGAAGGCATTGAGAAGCGTAGGGACATCGGTTTTGGCGGCATCGAAGGTGACGGTGACGGTCTTGGTCTTGAGGTCACAAACGATATCTTTGACTCCTTTCTCGAAGGCGATATTCTTCATGATCTTATCACAACACCCCTGGCAATGCAGGTCACAAGAGAGGACCACCACTTGTTTGTCGGCCTTAGCGGCGAACACGATTACAGAACAAAGTGCAAAGAACAAGGATAACAGATATTTTCTCATAACAAACTACCTATTTGATAAACAACAAATGATATGAACCAAGCCAAGAAGAGGCTGTGGAAGACCGTGAACCAAGCCCATTGTTTGCCGGCTTCGCGATGCAGGGTAGCAATCGTTGCTACGCAGGGGAAGTAGAGCAGTACAAAGAGCATGAACGAGAAAGCCGTCAGCGGTGTGAAACCAGCCGCACTGATGTCGCCGCCGTAGAGGATGGCGAGTGTGGATACGATGGCTTCCTTCGCCGGCAGGCCGGTGAGCAGGCAGACGGACATCTTCCAATCGAAGCCGAGCGGCTCCATGAGCGGAGAGACGAACTGCCCGATCGACGCCAGATACGAGTGCTCGAGGTCATTGAGGTCCTGAGTCGGGAAATACTCGAGTGCCCAGATAATGACAGACGCCCAAAGGATAACCGTGCAGATCTTCTGCAGGTAATCCGCCACGCGCTCCCATATATGCGCAGCTGTGTTACGCGCTTTGGGGATACGGAACTCCGGCAACTCGTTGACCGTATCGTCGTTATCCTGCCGGAACCACTTGGTGCGTTTCATGATGATGGCAAAAATCACCGACAGGCAAATGCCGATGGCATAGAGCGAAATCATCACGAGGGCTTTGTGGTGCTCAAAGAACGTATCCACGAAGAGCATGTACACCGGTAGTCGCGCCGAGCAAGACATGAAAGGTACCATGAGCATGGTGAGCACACGGTCTTTGGGATTCGGTATGTCGCGTGCCGCCATGATAGCCGGGACGTTACAGCCGAAGCCCATCAGCATCGGGATGAAACTACGGCCGTGCAAGCCGACGCGGTGCATGATCGTATCCATGATAAACGCCTCACGCGCCATATATCCCGAGTCCTCCATGAGCGAGATGAAGAAGAACAGGATGATGATGTTGGGCAGGAAAGCCAACACAGCGCCTACGCCCTGCAGGACACCGTCGATGAGCAAGGACGACCACCAACTCGGTTCCATCAGCGTCCAGATCCATGCACTCAATCCGTCGACGCCCCCTTCTATCCAAGCCTGCGGGTAGGCCCCCAACGTGAAGGTACACCAGAAGACGAAATAGAGAATCGCCATCATGATGGGGAAGCCGAGCCAGGGATTGGTCAGCACCTTATCGATGCGCTCCAGGCGTGTCTGGTGCTTGTCGTCCTTCGCGTGCGTGAGCGTCTCCGTTAATATACCGTGCACGTACGCGCGATAGGTGTCTTCATCGCCCTCTTGATCACGCAAGTGGTAGATCGGGTGCGCGGTAGATGCAGGGCGCGCAGCCACTTCGCGCAGGATGGACAAACAATTCGGCAAACCGTAGTTGAGGCGCACAGAGACACGGCAGGTGGGAACACCGATGAGTTGCTCCAACTTAGGCAGGTTGAGGGAGTGGTCTGTTTTAAGTAACAAATCGTAGCGTCCGATGGCCAAAACGATCTTCTGCTGCTCATCGATGATATGCGGCGTGAGCATGAGCGAGTCCTCCAAACGCGTAGCATCAACCACCTGCAGCACGACGTCATAGGCATGTCCATGCAGTTCATCGGAGTGATGCACCTCGACAAATTGCATGGTTTCGCCTGCCAAGTTCTGCAGGGCTTGACACAACGCACTCTTACCGCTCTGCGGCAGTCCTATGACACCTATTTGAATCACGCTGCAAAATTACTGCTTTTTCGCGATGCGCACAATACCTAATTATAGGGATTTTAATGTCTGGCAGAGCCATTTATAGCAGCGCTCCGTCGAAGGGATAGAGAGACGCTCCTGGGGCGAGTGAACTCCAACCATCTGCGGACCAAAGGAAACCATGTCGAGGTAGGGATATTTCTCGAGGAAGAGACCGCACTCCAGGCCGGCATGGATAGCGAGCACCTGCGGCTCGGACTTGAAGAGATCCGTGTAGGACTTCTTAACGACCTCCAACAAGGGAGAGTTGGGGTTCGGTGCCCAACCCGGGTATCCGTCTCCGTGCGTCACTTCGTCGCACGCCAAAGAGAGGGCTTGTTCCACCGCCCATTTGAGGTGGTGTTTAGCCGGTTCTTTGGAGGAGCGCTGAGACGTATTTATCTCGATGAAATCGGAGGAATCGGCACTTTTCATCTTGATGGACGCAAGGTTGGTAGAGGTCTCCACGAGTCCCGGCATCTCTTTACTCATCGCAATCATTCCGTGCGGACACTCGCAGAGCGCCATGATAAGACGATAGGCTTTGTCGGCGGGAACGAACATATCGGGCATATCGCAGGTCTCGAGTTCGAGGCGCATGTCTTTCTCCACTTCGCCGAAGACACCTTCCATCTGTGCCACGAAATGATTCCACTCGATGCGGATCTGCTCTTTGTACGCCATCGGGATCGCGATGACGGCTTCGGCTTCGCGAGCGATAGCATTGCGGAGGTTACCTCCGTTGATAGATGCGAGTTGGATCTCCGTCTGCGGCCAGATGCGCGCGAGGAACCAAACGATAAACTGGTTAGCATTCGCGCGACCTTTATTAATATCATCCCCGGAGTGACCGCCGAGCAATCCTGTCACAGAGAGACGGATTGCGATTCTCGATTCTCGATTATCGATTATCGTAGGCACGTAGTACATTTTCGCGAGGGTGTCGATTCCACCGGCACAACCGATGAAGATCTGACCATCATCTTCGGAGTCGAGGTTGATGAGACGTTTGGATTGCAGCATACCGTCTTGCAGTTTCATCGCGCCGGTGAGACCGGTCTCCTCATCTACCGTAAAGAGGCACTCGATAGCCGGGTGTGGCAGGTTCGGATCGGTGATAGCAGCGAGTGCCATGGCGATACCTATGCCGTCATCTGCACCGAGGGTCGTTCCCTTCGCTTTGAGCCACTCGCCGTCCACGTAGGTTTGGATAGGATCGGTCATAAAGTCGTGCTGCACGTCGCCGTTTTTCTCGCAAACCATGTCCATGTGGGCTTGAAGGATAACGCCTTCGTGGTTCTCGTAACCTGGCGTAGCGGGTACACGCATGATAACGTTCATCGCTTCGTCAGCCACACATTCGATGTTATGGGATGCGGCAAAATCTTGCAACCACTTACTGATTCGCTCTTCGTGCTTAGACGGACGAGGTACTTGATTGATTTGCGCAAAAATGTCAAAAACTGCTTTCGGTTCCATATACTATTCTATTTAAATTATCAAATTCGGCACAAAGTTACAACTTTTTTTGCATATTTCAAAATTTTATAGTACCTTTGCAGCCGATTTATGAGACAATTCGGATTAATAGTGCTTTTTTTGAGCCTCAGCGTGTGTGCGTTGTGGGCGGATGACACCAAACAACCGGCGTATCAGATTGCCGATAACACCTTCTTCGACCCCACGCGCAAAGTGGAGAAAGAGAAGAGTTATGAGTTCGGCGTGGAGTACCGTATTGAGGTGGGATACGCACAACATGAGCAGCGTACTCGCAAGTTAACTTATCCGGGTTTGTACTTACACGGCATTCGCTTGGGTGCCAGTTTTACCTTCAATCTGCCAATTCGTTTCGGTTTGCAGACAGGCGTTTATTACACGCTGCTTTATGGTCACAACGAGCAACACTGGCGTTCCATGGACGCACCGAGTGTGCAGAAGGAGTATATTGACCACCGTGTGCTGGAGCATAATCTGACGATTCCCGTGCGCGTTTACTATACGATTCCTCTCTGGAAGAAGTTGAACCTGTTCTTCTATACAGGTCCGCAGTTACATATCGGTTTGGCGCAGAAAGATTATATGGACAAGCAGCTGAGCACGAAGACCGAGGCATGGTTGCAAACGATCGGTGTAGCCACCGAGCCCTATGACCGATATGCAGACGAACTGATTCGCGCTAATATTCAATGGGGTTTAGGCGGTGGTCTGGAATGGGATCGTTACCGTTTGCAATCGGGTTATGACTTCGGTCTGAACAATCTCGTACGACATAAACAACTCCCCAAACAGCACCTGTCTGAATGGGGTTGGTTTGTAAGTTTCTGTTATAAATTCTAATTTAGTCGAGGATCTCTCCTTCTTTGGTGCGGAGGTGAACGTATAAGCCAGGAAGGAATGTTTTCTTTAGACCGTCAAGGATCGGTCCGAACAGATATAGTTCGACATCTTTATTCTCATTACGTATCCACGAAACCTGATATCCGCGCGGCTTAAGATGCTTGGTAGGCGGATTGTTCTTGGGCACCAGTGCATTCCCCACACGGGTGATCACGCCGGCATGCTTGGTGATGATCTCAAAGGGGATATCGTCGCCTTTGTTCACTTTCATACTGAAATCGTGGTACACCATGCGGAAGGTTCCATCTGCTCGCGTGCTGTTTCCCGTGTAGTTGGCGTAGATGGAGTCTATCTTACAATCCGAAGTGATCCCCGCAAACGGACGGATAAAGCCGTTGAGGAAGGAGGTGTTGAGTCCTTTGCCCTTGAGTTGTATGCGGAAACCGCATTCGCAGTTCATCGTCATATCAAATCGTGCGTTGACCACGCCTTCTCCCATCTGGCAGGAACCGTCGAGACGCATGGTATAGCCCTGGCGGTTGGTGATATGCTCCACCCGAGCATTGATATCGCCCAAGTCCAGATGTCCGATATGCGTGTCCGTGATGGCAAAGCCAATATGAATGCGCCGGATCTGCACATCAGCATCCTTTACGTAAAAAGTCATCGGCAGTTCCGCCAGTAGTTTTTGCGGCATTACCGTAGGGTGTTTCAGCTTATAGCGCTCGTCACGAAGGATGTCCATGAAGCTTACTTCGGCATCTATATGGCGAATGGTATAGTCTTTATTGAGAGCCTTACGAATCGGGTTGAGCGGTGAGATAACGCAACGCTTCAACTGCATGTCTATCCATGTCACCGGCTCTTGTACGATATCCCCCAAGGCCAGTTTATCCATGTTATGCACAATACGTGACGCACCGATATGCACTTCTCCCTGGTCGCGGTGCGTGATATCACGCGTCTCCATCTTCATCGAACCATCGGGCAGGGTTACCGCGGCATGTGCCAGCGAGAAACTGTAGGCCGTGTCGTTGAAATGGAAAGTCTTGTCGAAACTAAGGTCATGTACAGCCAACGAGCAACTGTCTGCTACTACGTCCAGTTGCGTACGGGTGCTATGCAGCGCCAGTGATGCATTCTCTATCTGTGCATGATGAAGCGCCGTCAAGTGGATCAGCGATTCGCCTTCCGGAAGCCGCTCTTGGATCTTCTGTTTGAGTTTGGCTGTACGCTCGTTCGGTTCTTTCTTCTCGTACGAAGGGAAGCATCGCTCCGGATGCTCCTCATCCAACCATAACTCCACCTGCGGACGAATGACACGAGCCGACTCGAAGAGTACCTGTCTGTCCCATAGTTTATTGAACGCCAACGGACCTATCTCGATACGCTCAACGCTCATATCTACGCCCGGCATTTGGCCGGCACGCGCCTCGTCAGCATGGTACGCCATTCGTGTTTCGCCCACGGAGAAGATGCCTTGCTTGTCACGATGGATTTGCCGCGTAGCCAGTTTCATCTGTCCGTCAGGCAGTACTACCGTACCCGATGCCACCGAGAAATCATAAGCCGTGTCGCAATGCATCGCATCCGCAGTGAACTGCATCTTGTGGAAAGCGAGCGAACAACTATCTGCCTTCACGTCCAGTTGCGTACGGGTGCTATGCAGCGCAAAAGAGGCGTTGTGCATAATTAGATGCCGTAATTCCGCATAGTGGAAAGGCAGAATAATCGCCGTCTGGGCCTTGCCTTCTTTCGTACGCGGGAAGCACAACTCAGGATGCTCTTCGTCCATCCATAGTTCCATGTGAGGACTATGCACCTTGATCGCCTGTACCAGCAGTTCACCCTTGAATAAACTGGAATGCGAAAGCGGTCCTACTTCCAAGCACTTGATGCGAATGTCCGCGCCGGGAATATTATCTGCCAGCGTTTGGTCGGTCATATTGACATATTGCGTAGCCCCAACACTGAGTACCCCCATCGCTTGAAGGCGTATGTCTTGCGTGATGAAACGTGAGCGACCGTCCGGCAGAGTGACCGCAGCGCGCTCCAGCGAGAAACTATATACCGAGTCGTTGAAATGAAAAGCGGAGTCGTAGACCAGTTGTTGCATAGACAGCGAACTATGGTGAACGGCGACGTCCAGAGGTGTACTCGTACTATGCAACGCCAAAGAGGCATCCTCGATAAGCAGTTTGTTCAAACTGATCTGCTTAAAGGGCATCTGGAGCGGCTTGGCAGCACTGTCGATCATAAAGGGCGGCAGGCATTCCTTCGGATGTTTTTCATCCAACCATAGTTCGATACTGGGTTCCTGCACACTGACGCTGTTCACAGAGATCGTATTGCCGCGCAGCAGCGAGTAGAGCACACGCCCAACTTCAACACAACCGATATGCACCTCCATCCCCGGACGCTTGGCAGGGCTACCCGGCACGTCTGCACGGTAGGTGTAGCGTACATCGTTGATATGCGCCGTGCCGGTCAGCAGACTGAAAGATATCTCACCACAAGACGCTTCGCCTTCCGGCAGTTGGGCAAGGAACTTACTCGCTTCGCGCGTAGCCACACGAGATAAGGTAGCACTCAGACCACCATAAGCAATCACTATGGCGGCGCCCACTACAATCACGACAAGCAATACTATTCGATTGAAGCGTCTCATTTCTTCCGGTTTGCCGGCTGTTCGGATGCAAACGGTTCGTGCAGCACGTAATGTTTGTAGCAGGAGATACCAAGTGAGGTGAGCGGCAAAGCAATGATCATTCCTACCACACCCATCAATGCTCCCCAGAAACTGAGGCTGAGCAGGATGGCTGCCGGCCCAAGACCCGTCACCTTACCCATGATCTTCGGCGTAAGAACCATATCTTGGAAGGTCTGTACCACGATGAACACGATCGCCATAAGCAGTAAGGTTAACCACACCGGTTGACCGGTCTGCGCCGATTGCACCAGACACAGAATGATACATGGCGGAATACCCAAAGCCTGCATGTATGGTACCAGATTGAGCACACCGATGATTAAACCCATCACAAACCCCATCGGCATGCCGGTGAGTGTAAAACCGATTGCAAAGAGAATTCCCACACACAGCGCGATCAAGCCTTGTCCGCGGAAATAAGCGTTCATATTCACGCTCAACTCATGGACAATCGTCGACACAGCCGGCAGATGTTTCTTGGGAACATAATCCCGCCAATGGGCGCGTATGGAAGGGAAAGAGATTAACAGGAAAATGAGGTAGAGCAAGCCGATAAAGATCACGAGCAACTCGCTCAACCAACTCAGACCACCGGTGATCCAACTTCCTATTTCGGGGAGAAAACTCTTGATGCCGTCGCGTACTTCCGGATAGGAGAGCACAGACTGCAGATTAAGTCCGCCTAAGGTCTCCTGCACCTTCGCTTGCTGCTCTTCCGTGAGATATCTGCTCGCATCGAACGTCTCGAAGTATTGCTCTATGGCCACGGCCGACTTCTTCACTTCCCGCTCCACGGCAGGAATCAGCAGATAAACGCCCAAGGTCATCAAGCCCACAAACAGAATGAGCGTGATCGCCACCGACAGAATACGGAACTTAACGCGGCATTTATGCTGGATGAAACTCACTAACGGGTCCAGCAACCACGCCAGCAAAAAGCTCACAAAGAACGGCAGCAATATGCCATACAAGCGACTAAACATACTATCAATTATTCGTGCGTAATTTCCGGTGCGACCATCTTGAGGAATGGTTCCGGCAACGGAAGTCGGTTCGGTCCACAGCTCTGTCCGTACGGATTACGCTTGAACTGTCCGTTCTCTTCCTTGCGCTCTTGACCATCGATGAACTTCGTGACGAGGTAGATATAAAGTCGTTGCCAATCCGCCACGAGGTTCTCTGCCTGCGAACATGAATAAGAAGTAAGGAACGCACGTGCGTCTTCCTCATTCAGTTCGGCAGCTTGTGCATCCACACCTTCGATCTGCGTATTGAACTTATCGTCCCAGATCTGCTGGTTCTCGCGTACATGCGGGTACATGCGGCTATACTTGGTGTACGCCCAGTTAGCCACAAGGTTGAAGGTCCACCATGCACTGGTCGGCGAGAAAGTATAACTGTCTCCATTGCCTTCTGCAAAACATTCGGGTATATGGTTGATGCAGCAGTACATCGGGGTATAGCACGAACATGCTGCGTCATCTACGCCGAACCAGAAGATACCTTTCTTACCGTTTCGCATCTGTGCCACAAACGACCAAGCCGTCTGCTGGGTAGCCGTCGGACGCTCGTACCAGTATTGCAACGTATCGGTTCCGTTCACCGCGCACTTGAAACCCAGACCGCCGAAACGTAACTTACTCTCCCACGGACCGGCATCGGTACCTTTGGTGATATCGAGCGGCGTACCTTTGTACTCGTCACGCATACATTCCTTCATATCCTGAACGGTTACTTTGCGGTTCGGGATGATCCACAGCGGCATATGTTCGCCTTCATTTTTCCCGCTGGAATCGCGGAAAGTTTTTCCTGTCGCGTAGTCAAAATAGCGCTCCATGTCATCGCTGAAATGGTTGAAGAACGACCATACACGTGCTTCGCAGACATAGAGTCCGCTGAAGTCGAAGGGGTTATAGGCAGCCTGGAAAGAGAAGTCCTTGTCCGCGCCGGTGAAGAACCCTTTCTCGCGCGCGAAGGTAATAAGGTCTTTATCCCACATCCAATCGCCGTTGATCACACAATTCAGTTTTTTATTGATCTTCGCTTTCTTGCTGATCGGCAACGTGGTGATACGCGCTTGGTTGGCATGACCGGCAATCGCGTTGTCCGGAATACGAACAGCTACCCAGTTAGCACCTTTCTTACCCGGTCCCTTACCGATGAGATCCATTATCCAGACCTCATTGGGGTCACCGAAAGAGAACGACTCGCCTTCAGAAGCATAGCCATATTCGTTGACCAGTTTGATGAACCATTCGATCGCTTCGCGAGCGGTCTTGGAGCGCTCCAACGCGATGTAGATCAACGATCCGTAATCGATACCTACGGTGTCCCATAACTCCTCGCGACCGCCCCATGTGGTCTCACCGATGGTCACCTGGTGTTCGTTCATGTTACCCACTACCGAATAGGTATGTGCCACTTGCGGGATCTGCCCGAGCGGACGTCCGGTGTCCCAGTCTTTGACCTCACGCATAGCGCCTTCCGGATAGTCGGCAGCCGGTGAAAAATGCAAATAACCGAACATACCATAGGAGTCAGCGGCGTACGAGATCATCGTACTGCCATCTGCGGAAGCGGCTTTGCCCACTAAAAAATTCGTACATGCGAATGCTGCTATCGGCAGCAAGAACGCCATCATCAATAAACTTTTTCTCATAATAAGCGAGGATTTTGTAATTCGTCCATTCGTTGATCCCGTTTCTTCAACGCGATCTCATAAGCTTTGCGGTAGTACTTGAAGAAATGTTTCCAATCGGCTTTCTTCGCCACCGCCTCTGCCTCAGCGCGAGCACGCGCCTTGTCTTCTCCACACAGACGGTCGTATCGCAACAAGGCGTCTGCTATGTTCTCCGCCACCTCGTTGAAGTTCGAGTCGGTTCGATCGATAACGACCACACCGAATTGGTCTTTCTGCTTGGCTGCCCACGCACCGAAACCGGCCAATGAGGTCGTTATCGTCGGCACATGGAACGCACAGGACTCCAGCGGCGTATACCCCCAGGGCTCATAGTACGAGGGGAAGACTGTCACGTCCAGACCCAAAAGCAGGTCATAGTATTTCATACCGAACATCGGGTCTTGGCCGTCCAGATAATACGGCACAAACACCGCACTCACCTTGCCTTTGCGAGCCGGCGCACGATCCAGATAAGGAATCATCACGAATGCCACCACCTCTTTCTCCGGTTGGTCACTGTGATAGATCTTCTGCGCCAACTTATCCAAAGCCTCAGCAAACACATCGATACCTTTGTTCTTTATCTCCAAACGACCGGATATACCTACCAGCAAGGCGTTCTGCGGAACGACACCACCCAGCATTTTGCCGGCAACCTTATGCAAAGCCTCGCGAGCTTTGGCACGACGGGCATCGAATTCCGCTCCTTTGGGCACATAGGTCGGCTCAAAACCGTTCGGGGTCACGATATCCACGGGTTTGTCCAGCAACTGCTTGCACTCGCGCGCGGTAATGTCGCTGACCGTCGTAAAACAGTCTGCCCAATGCGCCGCTTGTTTCTCCACGGAGTGCTTGGAAACCATGTTCAACTCGTACGCCATCTGATCGCCGTTATACGCCTCAAAATAGTCGTACAGCGGTTTGCCGTTGCCGGCGATCGAGCGACCGATACATGTTGCGTGGGTCGTGAACAGCGTCGCAATCTGCGGGCAATGATCCTCCAGATAGAAGATCGAGAAAGCCGTCTGCCACTCATTCGCGTGCATGCAGAAATTCGGTTTCTTACCGCGGGTTTTCAGACTCTTGAGGAGGAACTTGTACAAACTCTCCATCACCATGCCTGCGGCGTAGCCGAACAGACAAGACTCATCGTAATCTCCGTACGCCGCATGACTCTGCACTTGGAACTTATTCCATGCCCATGCATAGATCTCATCCTTCTTCGGCCAGAGAGAATCGAACTTCAGCAGAATCGCCATCGGCTCGCCCGGCACTTGCCAACGACCGATACGGACGGGCAGCGGAGCTTTCCATTCCTTGAGTAACGATTTGTCTTGCTTAAAGTAAATATCACTATGCTCCCCGAAATCAGGCCCGAAGAAAAAGACCTTGTCCGGGTGCTCGGCTTGCATCGAAGCCGCACGTGTACTTAATACGGCATAGATTCCGCCAACGCGGTTACATACCTCCCAAGAGGTTTCAAAAATATAATCAGGTTGCATTATTTCAATTCGCCGTCAGCGGCTAATTTAGTTACATCTGTATAAGCGTTCAACAGAACGGGCGTGGTAACAAACTTGTTATTATCCGACCCCACAAACGGCATGTACCAAACGCCTTGCTCGTTGGCCCAATAGATACGGTTGTTGTACTGAGTCTCCAAGGTCAGCGCCGCACAGGGGAGCGGATCGATCTGCACGGGATACGAACCGTCGATATTCGATACCCAAAGACCGTTGGCACGATAGTATATCTTACGGCTCGCGATCTTAAAGCCCTCCAGTTCCGGGAAGACGGTCTTCAATTCCGACAACCTGAACTCATAGCCGTTATATACCTGCGCCGTGTCCTGTTCTTTATTCAAAACCGGAGATGGGTCTTCTAATGGTTTTACATCTTCTGCTCTGTCGTCGAAGATACGTTGACTGTAATCTCCGTCCGGTGTTCGCATCAGCACGGAGTTGGTCTTTTGGTCGTGAATATAGAACGATTTAACGATCTCTGTCGTATCACCGTTCAGGATTACCGCCAAGCTCACCTCTGTCTCTTTCTCCGGCTCGGTGAAATAGCATGTGATCGACATGCCGCTCATGATTGCTGTTGGATCCGGTACGTCCCATATGAGTTCCAAATCGTAGTTGTACGGATTATAGACATTGGCGGTGAAGGTATAGTCCTTGTAAATCACAAACGTGGTATCCGATGCCGTAAAAGTAGGTATCGTATCCGTAACCGTCACCTGTTTGGTCACCGTCCATGATTTTTTCTTATCCACCTTCAGCGTCACGGTATACGTACCCGGCTGTTTGTAGATATGCGACGGCGACTTGAGTGTCGAGGTAGCCCCATCACCATACTGCCATTCCCATTCCTCGCCCGTAGAGCAGAGGTTACCAAAAGTCACGCTCTGTCCGGCTCTCGGCTGCTGCGGAGAGAACGAAAAATCAATGGTATGCTTCTTGCACGCTATCAGCGCCAAGCAGAGTGTCAATAAGATGTAAATTTTTTTCATAATCATCGTTGGCATTTAGCCAATGTATGTCTTTATCGCGCCGGAACCAAGTCATCTGTCGCTTGGCGTAATGGCGCGTGTTTTGTTGTATCAATTCGATGGCACGATTCAGATCGTACTCTCCGTCAAAATGTGCAAACAATTCCCGATAGCCCACGGTTTGCAGACTGTTCAACCGGCGTTTCGGATAGACCGATCGAGCTTCCTCTATCAGCCCCTCCTTCACCATTTGATCTACGCGCCTGTTTATGCGCGCGTATAGTTCTGCGCGGGGACGTTCCAGACCAATCTTGATGATCCTAAACGGACGCTCTTTGCGGGTGTTGGTTCTGAGCGATGAATAAGCCTTTCCGGTCGTCAGACATAGCTCCACACAATGTGCCAAGCGTGCGGGATTCTGTTGGTCCACGATCTGCCAGTAGTCCGGATCGAGGCGCTGTACTTCGGCTTGCAGCCATTCCAAACCACCATGCTCGTACGCCTCTTTCACCTGCTTCCGTATCTCGGTTGGCACATTCGGCAGGTCGTCCAGACCGTTACAAACGGCATCGGCATAGAGCATCGAACCGCCGGTCATCACTACCACCTCATGGGTTGCGAATAACTCCTCCAAAAGCGCTAACGCATCACGTTCGTACTGCCCCGCATTATAGTCTTCCTCCAATTCACGCGTCGCCACAAAATAATGCTTCACGCGTGCTTGCTCATCTTCGGTCGGTGCGGCTGTCCCGATAGGGATACCCCGGTAAATCTGACGGCTGTCGCAGTTGAGTATCGGGCATCCGAAATGCTCCGCTACCCGTAGCGACAACTCCGTCTTACCGACACCCGTCGGACCCACTATGAGCAGAAGCGTGGGCATCAAAACATAGTACCATCATCAAAGGATAGATCCTGGAATCCTTCCATGTCGATGTCGCCGAGGTCGTATTCGTCCTTGAACTCGTCGTCGAACATAAAGTCATCGTCCGCGCCCTTGCCACCGACACCGGCCAACGGATCTTCGCTCTTCAACTGTTTCGGCGCTTTGCCCGTCGACTCCACGCACTCCACACCGTTCATCGAACCTGCTTTGATCTCCTTCAGGCTACCGAAGAAATAGCGCTCGAACATCGGATCGAAGATATAGATCAGTCGCTGACCCTGCTCCTCGATCAAATCGCTCAGACGCGTCTCGTTCATCACCATGTTGTCGTACTCGAAGTTCGAGTCCATCTCCACGAGCGTCACTTCCTGACCCTTCTCCCATTCATCATTACAAAGGAAGAAGGAGGTCATCTGATCGTCCGGATAACCTACACTCTTCAAGATGGCTTCATGCAGATCCAGAAACGTGGCATCTGCATCAGCCTCAAACACGCGGCGGAAGTTCGGATCGCCTTCCTCACACGAAAAAGTAAATCTGTATATCATAGTTTAATTGTTTGTTATCTCACAACTGACCTGCCTCTACGAGGTTGATCACGCGTTCCGTAATACGGTCTTTGTCCGCAGCATCGTACTCGTCCTTCAGGTTATTCCGAAACAGTTTCGCCACTACCTGCCAGAAATCAGCCGCAGCCTTGCTCTTGTACTGCTTGATTAACTCGTAACTCGTCTTGTTCGTCTCCCGATCCAGCAGTTTCATCAGCATCTTTCCCTGGCTGGCGTACATGCCCCGGAAGTCCTTCTCGTACTTCTTGAACAGCGATCTCTCATAGGCTCTCCACCATTTCTTGCGGGCTTTCTTATCGGGTATCTTCGCCAACTCCTGATCGGCATACGCCATATCCTTCGAGATCTTCTTCGCGTACGGGAGACATTTCTTCACATCGCGCACCGTCCGCCAGTAGAATTTCTCCTGTTTCTTGTTCTTGAACTGCATGGGTGGATACACCCACAACTCGTGCAGATACGCCATATAGATCGTATCGCCGTCCTGAACACGGATCATACAGGAGTCCAGATACTGATCGGCGGCAAAAGCCTGGCACCCGAGGGCTGCCAATAGTACTATGTACAGTAGTCGTCTCATCATCTTACCGAGCTACTGACAAATACCGTGCCAATTAGTAACTGAGCGCAAAGATCACGCGGCCTGCGGACGGTTTGCCCGTCACCATGCACTTACCCGGCTCGTTCTTGTGTCCCGGCAGTTCGATCGACGGGATACAACGGATAGTTGCCTTGGTCTCGTCTTTGATCTTCTGCTCGGTCTCTGCCGTGCCGTCCCAATGTGCCAGGATGAATCCGCCTTTCTTCACTTCCTCTTTGAACTCCTCGTAGCTGTTCACCTCGCGCGTGTTGGCGATGCGGAAATCCAGAGCCTTCGTCAACAGGTTCTTCTGGATCTCCTCCAACAGGGCTTGTACTTTTTCTACGATGCCATCGAGCGAAATGGTCTCTTTGCTCTGCGTGTCGCGGCGTGCGATCTCGATCGTGTTGTTCTCCAGATCACGGCCGCCCATGGCCAAACGAACAGGTACACCCTTCAACTCATAGTCCGCGAACTTATAACCCGGCGTGTATTTCTCGTCGGTATCTACCTTCACGCGGATACCGAGCGCTTTCATCTGATCGGCAATCGGATTCAGTTTCTCCATCAGTTTCGCCAAATCTTCCTCTTTCTTGAAGATCGGCACGATAACCACCTGAATCGGAGCCAAGTGCGGAGGCAGTACCAGACCGTTATCATCCGAGTGCGTCATGATCAGCGCACCCATCAGACGTGTCGAAACACCCCAGCTGGTTGCCCAAACATACTCGTATTTATTCTCCTTGCTCAAGAACTGCACGTCAAAGCTCTTCGCGAAGTTCTGACCCAGGAAGTGGCTCGTTCCGGCTTGCAGCGCCTTGCCGTCTTGCATCATCGCCTCGATACAATAGGTATTCAACGCACCCGCGAAACGCTCGTTCGGACTCTTCACGCCCTTTACCACCGGAATAGCCATCACGTTCTCAGCAAAATCTGCATACACGTCCAACATCTGACGGGCATAATCCTCTGCCTCCTCCTTCGTGGCATGTGCCGTGTGACCTTCTTGCCAGAGGAACTCGGCAGTGCGCAGGAACAGACGCGTGCGCATCTCCCAACGCATTACATTACACCACTGGTTGCACAGAATCGGCAGATCGCGATAGGACGAGATCCAGTTCTTGTAGGTACTCCAGATGATCGTCTCCGAGGTCGGACGGATGATCAACTCTTCCTCCAGTTTTGCCTGCGGATCCACGATCACACCCTTTCCGTTCGGGTCGTTCATCAGACGGTGATGGGTTACCACCGCACACTCTTTCGCAAAACCCTCCACGTGCTCAGCCTCACGGCTCAAGAACGATTTCGGAATCAACAACGGGAAATAAGCGTTCTTCACACCCTGCGCCTTAAAACGACGGTCTAACTCTGCCTGAATGGTCTCCCAAATGGCATAACCATAAGGTTTGATCACCATACAACCACGAACGGCACTCTGCTCTGCCAAGTCGGCTTTTACCACCAACTCATTGTACCACTTCGAATAATCCTCTCCACGAGGAGTCAACTTCTGAAAACTTGCCATATATTTTGTATTCTTTTAATGCTTCACATAAAATGCGCCGCAAAATTACACAAAAAAAATGACATATGCAAGCATATGCCATTCTTTTCGCGATTTTTTTCGCTTTTGCGCGATCTGGCGCGCGCTAAGCGCATATTTCTTCCGCCATTTTATTCATTTCCACACATTCCGCACGGCTAACATGTTTCTTGTCCGGGTCATACTCCCAAGGGCTCAAGATGAGCACCTGCTTTCTTGCAACCGCATCAAACAAACTGTCTTGCGGTTTGTAATAATCCCGAAATCCATTATCGGCTATATAGATGAACGGCAAACCTTCTTTCAATAGCACCTCCATTACCGCCTGTTCTTGCTTGCTAATAAACGGCGAAACCATCACAGCCCCATTTCTCGCCGCCAAAACACAGCCGTTCATATAATCGCGTAGCCGCTTATTATCTCCGTGCTCCGCCTCATCTACCATTGTCCAACGTACATGAACCGGCATATATTTCTCCCTTTGCAGCAAGTCTGCATTCCCCACCCCGCAGTACATCCGCCCAGCTATCTCTATCCCCTCCTGTACCCGGAAATACTCCGGCATCAACCGCTTAGTCGCCAACCGCTCCGGATTCATCTGCACATAGCGAATCATCGTCTGAAGTTGGCCTTTGCGAGACATCGGGCGAATGAATGGCAACTCAGTCAAAATAGGAGATAGGCTTCGTTTATTATCTCGAATAGTATTCGAGTCAACGGACGAAGCGGATACTTTTTTCGCTCCTTGCCACCACCCACGCACTACCGTTTTGATACCAGCGGTCATTGCCTGTATCACATGTAGTATGACATGTACATGATCCGGCATAATGCAGAATTGCAGGACGCGGACTTCAGGATGGATATCCTGTATATGGAAGATAGTATGGACTATTTCCTCCCCCATCTCCGTCCTCTTTACATAGGCTTTCCTCGGATCATCCTCCGGAATAATGAGCTCCCCCAACAACGGCTCACGACTCGGCACGACCAACGTCACGTGATAAATCCCCACGCCTTTCCATGCCGTTCCCCGTTCCTGCCAATGCCATTTATTATTGTCGTTCTCTGCCATGCTTGTTCATTCTTGTATTATAGTTTTGGGCTTCGTTTATTATCCGGAATACCATTCCGGCCATCCATCCGCGGTTCTTTCCGACCGCAAAGGTACAACTTATTTTTCATATACGCAAGCCCGCGTGCGATTTTCTTCTTTTTTAGGCTCGCGGTGTAGGCGGATTACCGCTTCGCCGGCGCTCCTTCTCCTTATCCTCCACCGCGCCATGTTCGCCCTCGCGTTCGGCGTTTTCTCTTGCATCCGTCCAATCTTGGCGGATAGAAAACACCGCCCCGCCCGCTTCGGTCTCAATGCGAGTGTATTCCGGCAAGTACCTCCGGTGGTGAGGCTGTTTTTTGTTTATTAGTAGGGGATGATATCTTCGTTCTTTTCCCACAATTCTATGCTGGTTCATGCAAATTTCGCTGATTTATTTGCATATTCCAAATATTTTTTGTACCTTTGCAGCCGTATTGAAATAATGGGCACACTTATGTGCCATTTGATAGCGTTATAAGCAGAACTTGAGTTTTGAAACTTCGACACTTTCAAAAATTCTATGTGAATCAAGCAAAGCCTATGCGCTCGCGCCATCGGCGTGGGCTTTTGCGTAGAATTTGATTCACAAGGTAGTCGAAGACCTCAAAACTCAAAGGATGCGAACAAAAGTTCACGTTTTTTGTGTATATCTAACTAATTAATAAAAGCAAAATGAAAAAGTTATTTATTTTTGCAATCGCAGCATTAGGAATGCTAGCATGCACAGACAAGAACGCTCCTAATGAAAATGGTGATTCTTCCGCGACAAGCCCCGCTACGATTGAGGGAGAGTTAACAGGTGTATTTTCTGTTAGCCCAAGCTTAAAAGTGCATTTTTCCATTGGTAACTTTCAGTATCAAAAAAGCACCAAGACCTGCCGTTTTGCAGAACATCAATATGACAAGATTGGCTATGCGAATGGTGATGTTAATATAAGTTCTTATAGCGGATGGATGGATTTGTTTGGATGGGGAACAGGGATGACACCAGATAAAACAAAATATAATAGTAACGGGTATGGCTATGGCGATGGTGATAAAGATATTACCGGTACTGATTACGATTGGGGTGTTTATAATAAAATCAGTAATGGCGGTAATGAAGCAGGCTTATGGCGCACACTGACGAATAGTGAATGGCAGTATATATTTAAGGGACGTCCAAATGCGTCTACGTTATTTGGCCTAGGTAAAGTATACAATGTTGAAGGAGTGATTTTACTTCCAGATGCATGGACTACTCCAGAAGGACTTACATTTAATGCAAGTACCGAAAAGGGAATGGATCCTGATTATCACAATAGCCGAAATGACAATTACAATCACAACTCTTATACAGAAGCCGAATGGAAGAAAATGGAGAAGGCGGGAGCTGTGTTTTTGCCAGGGACAGGTGATAGAGGAACTAATCCAGATGACAATATAGTTTATGTTAAAAGTAATATTGGTTTAGATTACTATGAAGGCCATTATTGGTCATCTACATATAGATGGTATATGAGATTTAATGAAAGTTCATTGACATTTTTCGATGATCCATCATATGATAGACGCTATGGACGTGCTGTCCGCTTAGTAAGGGATATCAAATAAGAATATAACAACTACCTCCATACTCCATTACCGCAAGCGCGAGACCACAAAAGTTTCGCGCTTCCTTTTCACCTTCGTTCATTTCCAAACTTTTCTGCAACAAAATTTGCATATTCCAAATCTTTTTTGTACCTTTGCACCCGGAAATGGTTCCCAACCACAAATCACGCCCGAACGCCCTAAAAATCAGGGCTGCACCGGATGTATATTGGGTGATTAATGCGTGATTATTGTGTGATTAGTGCGTGATTCGCAACAGCCTACGCAAAAGCAAATACTTATAAGTACCTTAAAATCAATCAGTTATGGCAAGAGAGAAACTTACTCCCGGAATAGAAGAAGTAAACGGCGCTACATCGCCCGGACATATCCATCGTGTCAAACGTTTTCGTGACGCCCGCGGACGTATTATCGGACTCGGTGTTCAGGAAACATACGATGTCCTTCATCCCCGTAACTGGAAGCAAAAACCGGCGAAAGGCGAAGAAAAAGTTAACCAACAACTCTTCAAAGAAGCCTCACAAATAGCCGACAAAGCCCTTAACGATCCCAAACTATACGAATACTGGCAGCAACGCTTTACGGCACAATTGACTGCTACCCGAGGTTCCAAACCGGATCCCTTTGCTGTCACACTACCAAATGGCACCAAGAAACGCTACAAACGTTTCGATGCCTTCGTTCGTACAATGATTATGCAAGAACTCAAATCCAAACGACAAAATCAATAATATGAAAGTTCAACATTTTATTCTTGGCTGTATGATTTTAGCCTCGTGTACTCAAAAAAGTCCGGTTTCTCTGCCGCAAAAGGGCGCGATTCCTTCGGTTTCAACGGAAGAAAATGCGCCTCTTGGCGTACAACAAGCCGCAGCTCTTTGGACAGAAAAAGACGGTTCGCAAGCCGATTTTGATCAACTTGTAGCAGACTATTACTGTACCTCCGACAGCGAAAGGTTGGCGCTCTTCGAGTCGTTGAGTCGCATTCTCGAGAACGTTTACCAATCGGCAGACATGCTGACGGTCGATCTGCTAAAACCGACTCAGCTGACCAATGCTTCTGAACCGCAAGCCCCCGATTGGATCATGTCCGGTTACAGCCCCTTGGCGCATTTCTTGGATGATATGTTCGCCAACAAATTGGCGTTCATCACGATCATCAACTTCCCGCATTATACGCTCGAAGAGAAGAACACGCTCGGTAAGAACTGGACGCGTCAGGAATGGGCTTACGCCCGCATGGGAGACGTCTTTACTACCCGCGTACCCGCCGAAGTGATTGCCCGCATAGCGCAAGTCAACGCCAATGCGGAGAATTACATCGCTGACTACAACATCTACATGGGTAACCTCCGCACGGAAGACGGTCGTCAACTCTGGGACAATGACAAAGTGCTGCTGAGTCACTGGAACCTGCGCGACGAACTGAAAGCACTCTATGGCGCCGAGAACGGTCAAGAGAAACAGGAGATGATCTATCAGGTGATGCAACGGATCGTCGCACAAACCATCCCGCAGAAAGCCATCAATAATCCGGACCATATATGGCAACCTTTCTCCGATGAAATCGAGAAAAATGAACCCTATACCCGCTATCAGAAGATACTCGATATCGCCCAAGCGTATTTTGCCGAGGACGCTTATTGTCCGTCGATGCCAACGGGTATTATTCGTAATTTTGAAGGCGGTGTAGAGATTCCTGCGGCCGAGTTGGACAGCCTCTTCCGCGCTTTGGTCGGATCGGAGCAAGTAGCTCAAGTAGCTGCTATCATCCGTGAGCGCTTAGGTCGCGACCTGCGCCCGTACGATATCTGGTATGACGGTTTCAAAGCACGTGCAGCACTCAACGAAGATGAACTGAGTGCCCAGACCCGCCAACTCTATCCCGATGCCAATGCTTTTGCTGCCGACATGCCGCGTCTGCTTCAACAAATGGGTTTCTACTCGGAAGACGCGCGTGCGATCGCCCGTCATATCGTAGTGGAACCCGCCCGCGGCTCGGGGCACGCATGGCCGTGTCTCGGACGTAAAGAAGATGCCCGACTCCGCACCCGCATTCCTGCCAACGGCATGGATTACAAAGGCTACAACATCGCCGTCCATGAGTTCGGACATTGCGTAGAACAAGTGCTGGATATGTACTTCATCGACCACTACATGCTTTTCGGCGTACCCAACACGGCCTACACCGAAGCATCCGCTTTCCTTTGGCAACACCGTGATCTGCAGTTATTGCCCGGCGCCCGGATGGGTAACGGCATCAATGACCCGAACGAAGTGCTGGATCAGTTCTGGTCGATGTACGAGATCATGGGTGTGAGTCTGGTGGATATGGCAATGTGGAAATGGATCTATGCGCATCCGAAGGCTACTGCCAAAGAACTTTGCGAGGCGACCCAACAGATTGCCAAAGATATCTGGAATCAGTACTACGAACCGGTACTCGGCGAACATGATTGTATCCTGCTGGCCGTTTACAGCCATATGGTGAACGCGCCGATGTACTTGCCGAACTATCCGCTCGGACATATCGTGCAGTACCAGTTAGAGGAGCACTTGGCACAAAGTAAGAACCAATTGGAGTTTGCGCAAGAATATATGCGCATCTATCGTTTAGGTTGTCTGACTCCGAAACAATGGATGATCGAAGCTGTAGGAGAGGCTCCCTCTATCGAACCTATCCTTCGCGCAGTGGATAGGATTTGCGCAGCGCCTCAAAAGCAGTAGGATGAGCTTTAAGCAATTCGGAGACTCGGGACAGCCAACCTGGCGCCGAGTCTTCTTTTTTTGATGAGGTGACATTGTACCGATATCCCGAGATATCTATCCGCTTTAAACCAAAACTCTCTGCGATTTGATCGAGACACATCTGACTTGCATTCCGCTTCCCCTCCACACTATAACCGGCAATATGCATAGATGCAAACTCTGCCTTTTGCAATACTTCCACATCGATATTCGGTTCATTCTCCCAAGTATCCAAGATATAGGGATGTCCGCTTTTCAGAAGTGCCGCTTCATCCGCCACACCCCCGCGCGCCGCGTTGATAATGAGTGCACCGGGTTTGCATTTCTTGAGAAATGCCTCATCGCAGAGATGATAGGTGGAGGAGTCGAGCGGCACATGGAAGGTGATGATATCGCTATTTTGTGCGATGAAATCGAGCGAAACGCCGATTCCTTTCGGCGGATCGTTCAATAAGACCTTCAACCCTTTCCGTTCTGCCATCTTAGCCACCAACGAACCCACATGACCGACACCGACTACGCCGATAATCGGCGTATTGGTCATTGGCAATTGGCAATTGGTAATTTCACTCAACGCCTCTTCGATATAGTCGCAAACCGCTTGCGCATTACAGCCCGGACAGGACATCCAACGGATTCCGTGCGATTCACAATACCCCGTGTCGATATGGTCAAAACCGATGGTAGCTGTGCAGACCAATTGTACCTTGGAACCGCTCAATAAAGCCTCATTCACTTTCGTGCGGGTTCGCACAATCAACACATCAGCATTTTTGACCGCCTCAGCATTGATTTCTTCCGGTTTTATCGAACAAATATCGACATGAGGCCATTCGTTTTGAACAGCCTCAGCGATAAACGGGACATATGTATCGCAGACAATGCGCATTAATATTTGATATTGTCAATCAAACGTACCGGACCGCAATAAACGGTAACACAACCGATGGCGTGGTTGAAGGTATCGGTAGGCAGTAAGGTCGTTTGATCTACGATCTCATAGTATTCTACTTCCAAGCCTTCAACGGCATTGATAGCATCGATCACTCTTTGCTGCACATCAGCAACGGTAGCACCCTCTTCTTTTGCCCATTTCAACGAATCAAAAAGGGTCTTGGAGATAGCCAATGCCGTCTGTTTCTCTTCCGCCGAAAGACGCTCGTTACGACTCGACATCGCTAAACCGGACTCCTCCCGCACGATCGGACAATCGATGATCTTCAGATTACCGAATGTACCCGCCATCGAACTGCGTTCCACCATATGATGGATGATTGCCAATTGCTGGAAGTCTTTTTCTCCGAAATAGCCTTTATCCGGTTGAACGAGATAGAAAAGACGACTTACTACTTGTACCACGCCATTGAAGTGTCCCGGGCGCATCTTGCCTTCCATCACCTTGTCCAAGCCCGCGAAATCAAATTCAAACATAGAATTCATCTCTTCGGTCGAATACATCTCCTCGGGCGTAGGCGCAAACACATAATGCGCACCGATGGAACTAAGCAATTCGGCATCACGCTCAATATTACGCGGGTACTTCGCCAGATCCTCTTTGTTGTTAAACTGCGTCGGGTTCACGAACACCGAAACCACACACACATCATTCTCTTTCACCGCACGTTTCACCAACGAAGCATGCCCCTCATGCAAGGCTCCCATCGTAGGAACAAGACCTATGGTCTTACCTGCTGCTTTACAGGCTTTCACCGCCTCCTGTAATGCACTTTTTGTAGTAATTATTTGCATAATTTCATTAATTTTTTCAAAAAAACGCACAAAGATAATATTTTTTTTGTATATATCAAAATTTTTTTGTAATTTTGCAGTGCTAAAATGTGTACACGCCTATGAAAGAGCTAAAACGTATCCTTTTTATCTCACAGGAGATAAGCCCTTATCTGGCAGAAGAAAGTCCTATTCGTCTTCTGAATCGTCAGCTCCCGGAGTACTTCCAGGGACATGGCTATGAGACGCGTACCTTTATGCCTAAGTTCGGCGAGATTAACGAACGCCGCAATCAGTTACACGAGGTGATTCGTCTGTCCGGAATGAATCTGATTATTGAGGAATCGGATCATCCGCTGCTGATCAAAGTAGCCTCTATCCAATCGGCACGTATCCAGATCTACTTCATCGACAACGATGATCTGTTCCACCGCCGCAAAGGTGTAGCGGATGAGAACGGCGTGGAGTATGCGGACAATGACGATCGTGTCATTTTCTATGCGCGCGGTGTGATCGAGACCGTCAAGAAACTGCGTTGGACGCCGGATATCATCTTGTGCTCAGGATGGATGAGTGCGCTCGCACCGTTGTACCTTAAGAAAGCATTCAATGACGAGCCGTTCTTCGCCAACTCGAAGATCGTATTGATGCTCGATGATAACGAGTACAAGAAACCTTTCTCCACCAAGTTTGCAGACAAACTGCGTATCAACGGCATCAGTAATACCGATGTGCGTTCGATCGCTGATTTCCCCGTTGGATACGAAGAGTTGATGCGTTTGGCTGTTGATTTCTCGGATGCTATCGTGTATGCGACACCGAAGGTGAACCAACGTATTGCCAATTATGCAGAAACGAAAGGCAAACCTGTCTTGGCTTACGAAGAGACGGAAGATCTGACTGCGGCATGCAAACGTCAGTATGATTTTTACCAAACATTGTTACAAAAAGAGGATGAATAAACGCTCTGCGTTCATAGGGGTTTTGATGATGATTGCATGCTGCTGGACGGCATGTAAGGATGATGTCGCCAACACCGGTCAATCGGTTTTGACTCCTGATGATGAGATTATCGTATTGGTAGATACATTCGATATCCGTTCTATGGTAGATAGTTGCGAGGCTATTATCTCGCAAGCCGATTCATTCCTATTAGGAGAGGTGGAATCCGATTATGGTGTATTACGCGCCTCTATCCTGACACAGTTGGCTTGTCCGGAAGGATACTCCTATCCGGCTGATTTTCACGTAGACTCGATTGATTCGATTTGTCTGTTCATGTCCTACTCCAGTTGGACGGGAGATGCCTTGTCGCCTTTGGCGATCAATGCCTATATGATGGACAAAAAGACCTTCAGTTACTCGGGCACCTATCCTACGGATCTGAATATAGACGATTATTGTACACGCAACAAGAGTGTGCTCACGAACCATCGAATTGTCGTAGCATCCGAGAAAATGGACTCCATCCAAGATTCCAACGGCACGTACGTTCCGATGGTACGCATGCGAGTGAATGACGATTTCATGGCTTATTTCGGTTCGATCACTTCGTTTAACAGCCAGGATGCCTTTAATGAATTATTCAAGGGTTTGCTCATTGAGACTTCTTTCGGATCCTCCACCATGCTTAATGTATCCGATATAGCGTTAGGCGTTTATTACCGCTTCAAGTACGATAAAGGCGGCCGCGACACGATCGTGCATGACATGAAAGCTTTCTATGCCAACTCCGAAGTACGTACCGTCAATCATCTGCAGTATGAGGATAAAGCGGCTCTCATCGCGGCCTTGCAAAGCGACTCCGACACCTATAATTATATTATCGCGCCCGCGGGCGCGTACACGCGATTATCTTTCCCGATGGAAAAGATGGAGGATGCTATTTGGAATAAACTCTTGGACAATAGCGGTGACACCCTCAAGCGCCCCTACGTCAACAAAGCGGAGGTACGTGTACACATCGAGAATAAGTTCAACGGTTCGAGCAGCGACATCACCCGCAATGATTGGTTACAACCCGCCTCATACATGCTCCTTATCCGCGAGCAGAGTATGGAGCGATTCTTTAAGAACAAGGAATTGCCATCGGACACCTGTGCGTTATTGGGTCAGTTAACCCAAGGTGTGGACTCGGTAGGTGACGCAATCTACTACTATAGTTATGACCTGTCGGATTTCCTGACGAACCAGTTACGCCAAGAATCCAATGATGAGATACTGGACATGCTGTTAGTACCGGTCACCATCAGTACATCTACCACTTCCTCCACCACGGTAGTATCCTCCGTAAAGCAACAACAGACCATGTCTGCCACCAAGATCCGGTCGGCCAAGAACGGCATGAGGCTGGAGCTTGTATATAGCGGATTCTAAAAAAAATAAACGCGGCTTTTTCAAGTCGCGTTTTCTTTTACACTGCATTCTTCAGTCGCACGTAATCGGCTTTGTCCAGTTTCTCTCGGGCATAATCGCGTGTGACCGTAAAGACTTGACGTGTTCCCATATGTTTCTTGTTAGGCAGTTCGTACATCAAGTCTGCCATCACTGTCTCCATCAATCCTCTCAAGCCGCGAGCACCTAACTTATACTCGATCGCTTTGTCCACAATGTAATCCAATGCGTTATCATCAAACAGCAGATTCACATTGTCCATTAACATCAGTTTCTGATATTGTTTGGTGAGCGCATTCTTCGGCTCGGTCAAAATACTGCGGAGCGCTTCACGATTCAGCGGTTCCAAATAGGTCAGTATCGGTAAGCGGCCGATGATCTCAGGAATAAGACCGTACGATTTCAGGTCCTGAGGAGCAATGTATTGCAGCAAGTTGTTCTTATCCACCAGTTCCGTCTCCTGCTGCGCACTAAAGCCGATGACTTGCGTATGCATACGCTGGGCGATCTTCTTCTCTATGCCTTCAAATGCACCACCGCAGATAAAGAGGATATTCTTTGTATCTACATGAATCAGCTCTTGATCCGGGTGCTTACGTCCTCCCTGAGGCGGCACGTTCACGATCGAACCTTCCAGCATCTTCAGCAGACTCTGCTGAACGCCTTCGCCGCTCACATCGCGGGTGATGGACATGTTCTCGGATTTGCGGGCAATCTTATCGATTTCATCGATAAAGACGATGCCTCGTTGTGCCTTATTGACATCATAATTGGCATCCTGAAGCAGACGTACCAAAAGCGTCTCTACATCTTCACCCACATAGCCGGCTTGCGTCAAGGAGGTGGCATCACCGATAGCAAACGGAACTTTGAGCATCTTAGCAATCGTTCGCGCCAAGAGCGTCTTGCCCGTACCGGTCGATCCCACCAACAGGATATTGGATTTTTCTATCTCCACATCATCGTTGGTAATCTCCTGCAGCACGCGTTTGTAGTGGTTGTACACAGCGACCGAGAGGAAGCGTTTTGCTTCCTCCTGGCCGATGACGTACTGGTCAAGGAATTCTTTTATCTTCTGCGGAATAGGCAATGTCTCTACGCTCAGTTCTTCGCTATTGAGCGAACGCGCTTTGGGACGCGAAGATAGAATACGGTGTCCCTCTTCGATGCACTCACTGCATATGAGCGTGGCTTTATCCATACCGGAGAACATCTCCGGCATGGAGCGACCGCAGAAGCCGCAAACGGAACTATTTGAATCCTTTTTCGCCATTATTTTTTAGCCTCTGCTTTCTTAGCTGCGCGTTTTGCCTGAGCCAACTGAATGTCATAAGCAATCGGCGAAGCAATGAACAGAGACGAATAGGTACCTACGATCACACCCATCAACAGTGCGAATACGAAGCCCTGGATGGTCTCACCACCGAAGATGAAGATTGCGAGCAATACCACGAACGTTGACATAGAAGTCGAGAACGTACGGCTGAGCGTGTTGTTCAACGCATCATTGATATTCACTTTCTTCTCACGCTTCGGATAGAGGGCGTTGTACTCACGTACACGGTCGAAGATGACCACGGTATCGTTGATCGAATAACCGATAACGGTCAGGATAGCAGCGATAAACGCTTGGTCGATCTCCATGGAGAAAGGCATGATCTTCCAAAGGATAGCGTACAGACCGAGGATGATAACGGTATCGTGAGCCAATGCTACCAACGCACCTACCGAGTAAGCGAAGTTACGGAAGCGGATCAAGATATAGAGGAAGATCACGATGAGTGCAGCAAAGATTGCCCAAACGGCACTCGTCTTGATATCATCCGCAATAGCCGGACCTACTTTCTGGCTCGACATGATTCCTACCTCAGCGTTCGAATCGGTCGAACGGAAGTCCTCAAAGGTGATACCCTCGCTCAAGAACGGCTTACTTCCCTCGTAAATCAATGCCTCGATAGCCTCGTCAGCCTCAGCATTGTCCTCGTGGATACGATAGTTGGTCGAGATACGAACTTGGTTAGCATCGTTACCGAACGTAATGACATTCAGACCAAAAGTCTCACCCTCTTCGAGCGTAGCTTTGAAGACATTGTCCAAGCTCTCGCGTACATCCTGGGTATTGATGTTCTGGTCAAAACGAACAACATAGTTACGTCCACCGGAGAAGTCAATACCGAGGTTCAGTTTACCGAACAAGTGCGGCTCCAGACCCAGGATAGCGAAGATGACCAACGCGCCCGATACGCAGTATGCAATCTTACGTGCGTTCACAAAGTCGAAGTGGATATTCTGCAGGAAGTTCTGCATCAACTTCGTGGTGAAGCTGAGCTCCTTAGCGTTCTCGTTCTTGCTGTAGTCTTCGAGTAACAGACGGGTGATGAACACAGCCGTGAGGAACGAAGAGATGATACCGATCATGTAGGTAACAGCGAAGCCCTTGATCGGACCGGTACCGAAGATAGCCAAGATAGCACCGGTCAAGAACGACGTTACGTTCGCATCCACGATGGCGCTGATGGCACCCTTGAAACCGTCCTCAATAGCCTTACGCATACCCTTACCTGCGCGCAACTCCTCACGGATACGCTCGTAGATAAGCACGTTCGCATCGACTGCCATACCCATCGTCAAGACGATACCTGCGATACCCGGCAAGGTCAGCACGGCGCTGAACGAAGACAGGATACCAACGAGCAGGAAGACGTTGCAAACCAAAGCTGCATCGGCAATCAGACCCGGGATCCAACCATAGTAGAAGATCATGTAGATCAGGATCAGCACGAAGCCAAGCGCAAACGACCAGAGACCCGATTGAATAGCCTCACGACCCAGAGACGGACCAACCACACTCTCCTCAATGATACGAGCAGGAGCCGGCATCTTACCGGACTTCAGAGTGTTAGCCAAGTCTTTTGCCTCTTCTACGGTGAAGTTACCTGTGATCTGGCTGTTACCGCCTGCGATCTCGCTTTGTACGGTCGGGAACGAATAAACATATCCGTCGAGTACGATAGCTACCGACTTACCGATATTGTCCTTGGTCAGACGCTGCCAGGTCTTAGCACCCTCGGCATTCATCGACATCGATACATTCGCATACGCGCTCAGTTGCGAGAAGTCGGCACGTGCGTCGGTGATTACATCACCTTCGAGCGATGCACGACCGTCACGCTGTGCTTTCAGCGCTACGAGTTGATAGTATGCGTTCGCCTCATCAATGGCCTTAACCGTCCAGAAGAAACGAGCATCACGCGGCAGAACAGCTTTGGCGATCTGCGAGTTGAGCATTGCGTTTACCTTCGCGGTATCTGTATAATGAACAGTACCTACTACCGGACCACGATAAGCCTGACCGGCTTGGTTGATCGACGGGTTGAGGATAGCGAAGAGCGGGTTGTTCTTCTTGTACTCAGCAATTTGAGCGGCTTGATCAGCCTCAGCAGCAGCAGTACTGTCACCTAACAACTCAGCGAGCTCATCAGCCTCAGCCTTCGGAGCCTCTTCTGCTTTTACTTCTTCAGCAGCAGCCTCTGCCTCTTCTGTTTGAGCACCGGCAGCAAACTCACGGTTGATCTGCGCCAACATCGGCAGCAACTCAGACAGATCGTAGGTCTCCCAGAACTCCAAGTTAGCAGAACCCTGGAGAAGTTTACGAACACGCTCCGGCTCTTTGATACCCGGCAACTCAATCAGGATACGACCCGGTTGAGCGAGTTTCTGAATGTTCGGTTGAACAACACCGAAACGGTCGATACGCGTACGGAGCACGTTGAACGAGTTCTGAATAGCACCGTCCACTTCCTCGCGGATCACTTTCTCCACCTCTGCATTCGTCGAGGTCAAGGTTACTTTGTCTTTGAGCTCGAAGGTCGAGAAGATAGAAGCCAATTGACCTTCCGGATCAATCTCTTTGTACGACTCAATGAAGAGCGTCACGAAGTCTGCTCCGCTCGATTTCTGTTTCTGCTTAGCTGCAGCCAAAGCTGCTTTGTAGTTCGGGGTCTCGTTGTGACCGCTTAACGCATCGAGAATGTCCGGAACAGACACTTCCATCGTCACGTTCATACCGCCCTTGAGGTCAAGACCCAAGTTGATCTCTTTCTCACGGCACTCTTTGAGCGTGTAACCGAACCAAACTTTCTTAGCAGCAATCGAGTCCAGATACAGGTACTCTTTTGCATCATCGCCTGCCGCATACTCTTTGGCCTTCTTATCATAATGATTCGTCACCAAAGAGAACGACAGGTAGAAGGCGCATACCAACGCAAGGCACACCGCCAAAATTCTAACAAGTCCTTTGTTTTGCATAATAGTTATTTGTATTTAATTTTTATTTATATGCATGTATTTTTCGTGTGTACATATGGCGCGTACCTGCGCACGACACACAAAAAGTGCGCAAAATTACAAAAAATAATTTAATTACGCAAGAAAAAAAAGCAAAAACTTGCGTATTTCCAATTTTTATAGTACTTTTGCAGCCGATTTATGACACCAGAACTGAAAAATAGTATCTATCCGATGCTTCGTCGCTGGGCATATATGGTGTTGGCCATTATTACCTCAGCATTGCTTTTCGTGGCTCCTGTTTTTCATTTTCAGGAGGATAAAGGTATCCTGTATGTTCGTAGTTTTTCTATGGATCAGGAGACCTTTGAGGTTATACAAACCGAAATCAGTACCAACATGCAACAGGTGGTTGATACGATGTCGGTCAAGGGCTTGTATTATTGCGCATGGGGCATGCTGGCTGCGAGTATTGCGTGTTTTCTGTGTTTCTTCAAGAAACGCTGGCGTATCGCCCTCTGCTTTATCACCATTGGCTTCGCGGGCGCATATTATGTCTTTTTAATATACTACGCGTTGCGTATAGAGGAGGCTTATTTCGCCACACTCTCCCCCAGCTGGATAGCGATTCTGCCGGCTATCGTGCTCCAGTTGATGCTGTTGATACGACGCGAAATGATCCGCGCCATCATGGCGGAAGACGTTAACGAAGAAAAAGAAGAATAACAAAATCAGGCACCCGAAAGGATGCCTGATTTTTTCGATGATCGATAACTGCTTATAGTTGCGGACCGGCAGCAACAAGTGCCTTACCTGCTTCGTTCGACGTATATTTGTCGAAGTTCTTGATGAAGCGAGCAGCGAGGTCTTTTGCCTTAACTTCCCACTCAGCAGCATCCTTATAGGTGTCACGCGGATCGAGAATAGCGGGATCAACGCCCGGCAGAGCCGTCGGTACTTCGAAGTTGAAGTACGGGATCTTCTTCGTCGGAGCGGTAAGGATGTCACCACCGAGGATAGCATCGATGATACCGCGGGTGTCGCGAATCGAGATACGTTTGCCCGTTCCGTTCCAGCCGGTGTTCACGAGGTAAGCCTTCGCACCACTCTTCTCCATCTTCTTAACGAGCTCCTCCGCATATTTGGTCGGATGCAACTCCAGGAAGGCCTGGCCGAAGCAAGCGGAGAAAGTCGGGGTCGGCTCGGTGATACCGCGCTCGGTACCAGCCAACTTAGCGGTGAAACCGCTCAGGAAGTAGTACTTGGTCTGCTCCGGAGTCAGGATTGATACAGGAGGCAGAACGCCGAAAGCGTCGGCACTGAGGAAGATCACGTTCTTAGCAGCAGGACCTGCACTGATCGGCTTAACGATCTTCTCGATATGGTTGATCGGATACGATACACGGGTGTTCTCGGTCACGCTCTTGTCTGCGAAATCGATCTTGCCGTTAGCATCTACCGTTACGTTCTCCAGAAGGGCGTTACGACGGATAGCAGCGTAGATGTCCGGCTCGCTCTCTTTGTCGAGGTTGATAACTTTTGCATAGCAACCACCTTCGAAGTTGAACACACCTTGGTCGTCCCATCCGTGCTCGTCGTCACCGATAAGGAGACGTTTCGGGTCGGTGGACAAGGTCGTCTTACCGGTACCGGAGAGACCGAAGAAGATAGCGGTGTTCTTGCCTTCCATGTCGGTGTTCGCCGAGCAGTGCATTGAAGCGATGCCCTTCAGCGGCAGGTAGTAGTTCATCATCGAGAACATACCTTTCTTCATCTCACCGCCATACCAGGTGTTGAGAATCACCTGCTCACGGCTCGTGGTGTTGAAAGCCACACAAGTCTCGCTGTTCAGGCCGAGCTCTTTGTAGTTCTCTACCTTTGCCAACGAAGCGTTGTAAATCACGAAGTCCGGCTCGAAGTTAGCCAACTCTTCCTCGCTCGGCTGGATGAACATGTTCTTTACAAAGTGAGCCTGCCATGCTACCTCTACGATGAAACGAACAGCCATGCGGGTGTCTTTGTTAGCACCGCAGAAAGCGTCCACTACGTACAGGTTCTTGTTGCAGAGCTCCTTGATAGCCAACTCTTTTACCTTAGCCCAAACTTCCTCGGACATCGGGTGGTTATCGTTCTTGTAACCCTCGGTGGTCCACCAAACGGTGTCCTTCGAGTTCT
>CADBWK010000014.1 GCA_902798385.1 uncultured Bacteroidales bacterium | reverse complement strand
CATCTCAGGACGCATCGGGCTGAGGGCACGCTCACGGAACTCCTGGAGTGCCTTGTAGTCAACGAGCGGACGGAGATCCTCCATATCCATCGCCTCTACTTTCTGGTACTCGTGAGAAGTACGGAAACCGTCGAAGAAGTTGAGGAACGGCACGCGGCTCTTGATAGTAGCGAGGTGAGCCACACCTGCGAGGTCCATTACCTCTTGAACCGAAGCCTCAGCGAGCATAGCGAAACCGGTTTGGCGGCAAGCCATGACATCCTGGTGGTCACCGAAGATACAGAGCACGTGGGATGCAAGCGTACGAGCCGATACATGGAAGACGGTCGGGATGAGCTCACCGGCGATCTTGTACATGTTCGGGATCATGAGCAGCAGACCCTGCGACGCCGTGAAAGTGGTGGTCAGCGCACCTGCGTTCAGCGAACCGTGAACGGCACCAGCTGCACCAGCCTCAGACTGCATCTCCTGCACGAGTACGGTCTCGCCGAACAGGTTCTTGCGACCTACGGCAGCCCACTCGTCCACGTTCTCCGCCATCGGAGACGACGGCGTAATAGGATAGATAGCAGCTACCTCGGTGAACATGTAAGCCACATGTGCCGCAGCTGCGTTACCATCCAATGTTAAGAATTTTTTCTCTTTTGCCATTGTTGTTGAGTTTTATAATGTTGATTAGTATAAGAATCCTAATAACCAGAGCGGCATCTGGTTGCCGCGACCGGTCTCGAGTTCGCCGACAGCTGTCGGACGAATCGTGTCACGCATGGACACCTGCTCTTTGACGTCGAAATAATACTGGTTATCCACGATGAACATCGCCGAACGCTCGGTAGCGTTCACCCGGTGTGCGCCATGTACCGCCATGTAGAAATAGGTCTCGTACATATCCATCGGGGTAATCTCACGCGTGAAATCCATGCGGGCTACGTTGGTGTTATGCATATAGACCTTGGTCGGCTTCATCGGGAAGTTCTTGTGCTCGGGATAGAGGAGGTTGATCAGACGCGAGTCCTTGAGGTACTTGACGTAGTTCATCGTCGTAGCACGGCTCAGGCCGATCTCCTCGGATATATTGGATATATTGAGTGCACAAGGCGCGTCATGCATGAGGATATAGAGCAGTTTGCGCAGTTTATGCAAGCACGCCACGTCTATCTGCTTGATCATGAGCACGTCCACCTCGAGCTGCGAGTTCATCACCTTCAGCAACGCTGCCTCGAAGGACTTACTCTCCAGATAGGAAGGGTAATAACCATGATCGAGGTAAGCCTGGAAATACTTGAGCGGTTGCACGCGTTCGCAAATCTCGCGGGAGATAGAAGCATGACGCTGCATGATATCCTCCAGCGTATAGGACGGCAGTTTCAGACCCGTCTGGATATTGAGGTACTCGCGGAAGGAGAACCCACGCAGGTTATAGGTATGCACGATGCGCTCGAGGTCATGGTTATCCTCGTCGATCGGCATGACCGGCGTAGCGCAGAAGATGATATGCAGGTGTTTGTACTTGGAATAGCAGCGTTTGAGCTCGCGCGACCAGTTCTCATACTTAAACAACTGATCGAGGAAGAGATAGCGTCCTCCGGTAGCGGCAAAGGCGCTGGCCAACTCCATCAAGGTATGCTTGGTGAAATAGAAATCGTTCATGCTCACAAACAAGCACGGACGAACATCACGAAGGGATTTGCGCTTGCAGGGACGTCCTTTCTTGGTCATCGGAACAGGCATGTTCCGCCACTCGGTCTCAATCTCCTTCACGCGCGAGAGTAAGAAATCGGTCTTTCCTACTCCACGACCGCCCTTGATGGCAATCAGACGATCGTTCCAATTGATCTCGTCCATCAGTTTTCGGCGGATAGGCATAGAGGAGTGCGCGACCAGAAAGTCGTGAATCCTAAAGAATGCGTCTAACAATGGTTCATTTTTCTCCATTTTTACTCAAAATTTTGAAAATTCGCGGCAAAGGTACTATTTTTTTTTGATATTTGCAATACCCACCTTACATTTTTTGTAAAAAATGAGGGGCTACGATAGGTAGTCCCTCAAAATTACACAATTTTTGTTAAAAAATACACCTTTTTATTGCCACTTTTTAGAGGCTGATTGCTCCACTCGGGCAAACGTCAGCACAAGTTCCGCACTCGGTGCAAACGTCCGGATCAATCGAATAGTGTTCGCCTTCAGAGATAGCGCCCATCGGGCATTCGTCAATACAAGTACCGCAAGCAATGCAGTCAGTTGAAATTTTGTAAGCCATGATTATAATGATTTAATGTTTTAATGATTCAATGATGAATTCCGCTGCAAAGGTAGTACATTTTTTTGAGACTACCAAATTTTAGGGATAGATTTTTTATTTTTTTGTCTTTTTGACCGTAGCCAGTGCTGCAGCGAGTTGGGCAGCAGGACCTGTTAATCCCTTGTCTGTCAGCCCTTTACGCTTGGCGTAAGTAGTCCAGTCTTTAGCTCCTCCCTCCGAGACAGGCATCCCTAATTGCAGGTAGTGACAATAGGCGATCGCCAGGGCATCGGTGGCATCCAGTTTCTTGGGCATCTGTTCGTCGGGGATATGCATAAAACGTTGAAGCATACCCGCCACTTGCTCTTTGGAGCTATGCCCGTTACCGGTGATAGCCATCTTAATCTTCATCGGCGAGTACTCGTAGATCGGTACATCTTTGCTGAGCGCTGCCGCAATCGCCACGCCTTGCGCATGAACAATCTTAATCATCGTCTGCGGGTTCTTATCGACAAACTGCGTCTCGATGGCCAGAGAGGTAGGATGATACTTGTCAATGAGGTCTTGCAAAAAGAAAAATTCTTTTTGAAGCCGCGGATATTGCCCCTCGAGTTTATGCACGTCGTACGCGCCGAACTCCAAAATCTCGACTTGTTGTCCGACGGTATGCAGGAGTGCGTAGCCCATGAAGAGCGTACCCGGATCCACGCCTAAGATGATATGTTCCGACCGGATTTTATCTATCATCTCTCTCGTGATTGCGAATAAAACCGCGGATGATGACCACGATCGCTCCGGCAATGAGCGTGTAATCCGCCCAAGGTTCAATCTTCGCCACGCTCAGCGCGGCCCCTGCGGCCAGAATGACCAGACCGATAATCAATATAATATTACTTAACTTCATCTACCAAGTATATATCCTCGTTGGGGGTATGCATATAATAATGTTCACGCGCGTAGCGCTCGAGGCTGTCGGGCTGGTTGAGGGTCTGGATCTCACGTTGAGCTTTCTCCGCTCCCTCGCGGTACATATCCCGCTGCTCCTCCATATGACGAATCTCCCGACCGCGCTGCACAAACCGAATGACACTCTGATCGCCGATGAACAAGAACACCATCAAAAAGACCAAGAGCGTGATCACGTACTTAGCCCATTTGCGGATCTTAATCGTCTCCCAAAACTCAGAAAAAGTCATTGTATCTTCAAAATTTTGCGCAAAGTTACGAAAAAACTTGCATATATGCAAATTTTTATGTACTTTTGTAGCCGATTTAACAAATTAGCCACATGAAAACTCGTTTTGGAGGGATCTTCATTGCCTTGCTGATGTGCAGTTCAGTCTTTGCTCAGACGCACATCACAGTAGACAACCCCGATACATGGTCCGGAGAGGAATTGCGCCCCTACATCGGTCAAACGGTCATCTTTGATGTGCCGATGATTGTGTGCGGCAACAGGGACGGTAATTATACCGTTTCCCCTTGGCGCAGATACCAGCCCGAGAGCCATGGTTTTGCCGGCACAGCGGACTACCGTTCGACAGTGCGTATTAACAGCAGTTGTATGTTCGGCATCACCAATGTACCTGCTCCTAAGGCAGAGACAAAAGAGCAGAGACATCGTTGCGGCGAGCGTATCATCGGTCTGAAAGCCAAAGTGAACAGCACCAGTAGTCTGACGTGGGAAGGCGGCGAATGGAGCGGAAACACACGCGCGGACGTGGAGAACAGCTTGCCGGACTTAGGCAACTACCGATTGCTGGTTTGCGGATTCAACCTTGAGAACTACTACATGACTTGGGGTTCGATGGGCGCACGCAGTTATACGGAACACCAAGACCAGCGCGCTAAGATCAGCAAGGCGCTGAAGAAAATCAATGCGGATATATTCGGTCTGGTGGAGTTGCAACAAGGTGACGAAGCCGTGGCTGAGATCGTGAGCGATATGAACGCCAACCTACCCGGTCGCAATTATAAATATTTCCATGACAGCGAAGAAGGCACATACCAGAAAGTGGATTTCGTGTATGATGCCAACACGGTTACCCCGATTAGCGAAAAACCTGCCGAGTCGAATGTGGAAGTACAAAACCGCAAAAAGATGATGCTCTTCCGAGAGAACGCCACAGGGGAGAAATTCATCTATTCCATCAACCACTTCAAAGCCATGAACACCGGCGACGAATCCCGTCGTGTCAACGAAGCCAAGGCGGTGGTGGATCTCTATCAACAATATAGCCGAAACCCAAAGATCCGCGACAAAGATGTGCTGTTCATGGGCGATCTTAACTGCTATGCCTTCACCGCGCCGATCAAGCAGTTTACGGACAGAGGCATGATCGATCTGCATCGTGCGTTCCATAACGACAGCAGTTACAGTTATATGTTCAGTGGTATGGCCAGTTATATTGACCACGCACTCTGCAACGCTACCCTATATCGCCAGATAACCGGTATGTCTGCCTATCATATCAATTCCGATGAGGATGATAATTATAATTATGAGCGCTCCAACGACCAGACGATGTTCCGCTGTTCAGACCATGACCCGGTACTGGTTGGTTTGAAGTTAGACAGCACGCTTCTAGTGGATCCGCTGCCGTCGATCAATACGTTTGAAGTGCTGACGAATAACCTGAACACCATCACCATCCGCGATGCGTATAATGAAGGGAAAGCCAGTTATTACGCCATCTACACGATGCAAGGCGGGCGTGTAGACTTACAACCTATCACCAGCATTTTCCAGGAAGTGCAGTTACCGGATGATCCGGGTATTTATGTGCTCTATATCTACGCCGATGATCAAGTGTATCAGCATAAATTCATAGTACCTTGATGCTGGATCTGTTTTCGGAAATAGAAGAGCCGGAACGCGAGGAACTACGTGCGTTGCGTAAGGAGTTAGAGGAGGCGAACTATAAGTACTATGTACTGAATATGCCTACTCTATCCGACCGTGAGTTCGATGAGAAGATGCATCGATTGCAAGCTCTTGAGGCGCAGTTCCCCGATATGTTCGATCCTAAAAGCCCGACGCAACATGTGGGTAGCGATTTAGCGGTTACAGGTTACGGGTTACGGGTTACAGGTAAGGGCTTTGAGCAAGTCAAGCACAAGTACCCGATGTTATCCTTGGCGAACAGTTATTCGCGCGAAGAGATTGAAGAGTGGTTGCGCAAATTGCCTTCGGGCGTGGAGATCGTGTGCGAACTGAAATACGACGGTTTGAGTATCAGTCTGTGGTATGAGCACGGAGTACTCGTCAGAGCGCTCACACGGGGCGACGGACAGCAGGGAGACGATGTGATCGCGAACATCAAGACCATTCCTTCGATCCCATGGAAGATTGAGCGAAACGATATCCCGGACTTCTTTGAACTCCGAGGGGAAGTGCTGCTCCCATGGGAACGATTTGAAGCGTTGAATAAAGAACGCGAGGAGCAGGAAGAACCACTATTTGCGAATCCAAGAAATGCCGCTTCTGGAACGTTGAAACTGCAAGATCCGCGAGAAGTAGCACGGCGCGGACTGGAGGCGTATCTGTACTATATGTTAGGCGAAAACCTGCCCGGCAGTACACATTTCGAGCGACTTGACACCGCACGCCGATGGGGATTTCATATCAGCGAAGCCATCAAGGTATGCAAGAATGTGGATGAAGTGATGGCGTATATTGCTTATTGGGATACAGAACGCAAGAACCTACCCGTTGCGACAGACGGTATCGTGCTGAAAGTGAACAACTTAGCGCAACAAGAAGAACTCGGTTATACAGCCAAGACTCCTCGTTGGGCAATCGCCTATAAGTTCCCCGCAGAGAAGCAATTGACACTTTTGAAAGAGATCACGTATCAGGTAGGTAGAACGGGTGTGGTGACGCCGGTAGCAAATCTCGAGCCGGTTCAGTTGAGTGGAACGATGGTTCAACGCGCGACCTTACATAACGAAGATTTCATCAAGTCGCTTGATATCCGTCCGGGAGACCGCGTGTGGGTGGAGAAAGGCGGTGAAATCATTCCGAAGATCACAGGGAAAGAGGATACGGGCAACGGGGTACAGGACACGGATTACCAATTTATCACTCATTGCCCGGAATGCGGCGCGGAGTTAGTGCGCGTAGAAGGTGAAGCGGCTTGGCGGTGCCCGAATGAAAGCGGTTGTCCCCCGCAGATCAAAGGTAAGATTGAGCATTTCGTGAGCCGAAAAGCGATGGACATAGAGGGTCTGGGAGAAGAGACGATTGATTTGTTCTACCAGAAAGGATTATTGCATAACATCGCCGACATCTACGATCTGAAGTTAGAGGATATCGCGGCGCAAGAGCGGTTAGGAGAGAAGAGTGCGCAGAATATCTTGGACGGCATAGAGGCCTCGAAGAACGTTCCTTGGGCAAGAGTGCTGTTTGCCTTAGGCATCCGCATGGTAGGTGAAACAACAGCCAAGAAGATTGCCCGCAAATACAACACGATAGACAGCCTCCAATGGGCAGCGGCAGAGCAACTCTGCGCTATTGAGGACGTAGGACCGCAGATTGCGGAGAATATCGTCAAGTATTTCGAGGACATCCGCAATCTGGAGATCTTAGACCGTTTGCGCAGGGCAGGTCTGCAGATGGAAGGCGAAGCAGCTCCCGAACCGACAAGTGATAAGTTGGCGGGATTAAGTATCGTTATTTCCGGTACTTTCAGCCATCACAGCCGCGATGAGTACAAGGCGATGATTGAAGCCAACGGCGGTAAGAACGTAGGTTCCGTCAGCAAGAAGACGAGTTTTATCCTCGCCGGAGAGAATATGGGTCCCGAGAAACGGAAGAAAGCGGAAGATTTGGGAATAAAGATGATATCGGAAGATGATTTTTTAGAAATGCTATGAGTTTAAAACAACGTATATTTGATTATTTGCTCGGTAAGCAGGCAGAGCGCAATCCGCGCTTCCCGCATTTAGACCAACCGCTCAAAGTCATGATCATCTATGAGAGTGACGTGCTGGAGCGAAATGACAGTATTAAGTCTATCCGTCAGGAGTTGTTGCGCCGACAGATGGACGTGACGATGTGGGGATTTGTAGAGAAAAAGGAAATCACTACCTTGATTCTGCCGCAGAGCCGTATCTTGGGTTTGAACGACTACAATCTGTTTGGCAAGCCGCGAGAGAACGTCCTGACGGACTTGGCAACAGAGCATTATGATCTGCTGATTGACCTTACGACACGACCTTTATTACCGCTTCGCTATATTGCGATGTACACAGATGCGGACTTTAAAGTGGGTATGAACTTGGGCGAAGGAGTACACGACATGCTCATCTCCCTACCCGACTTCACGCCGGAACAAGGGGAAGAGGCAGCTATTGAATCGTCGTGGCTATTCAATCAAATTATGGGATACTTAACAACGATTAAGTCTAACGATTAATAAGTGAAGAAATGAAGGCATTAAGGGGACTTGGCACAGCACTTATCACACCGTTTAAGGCAGACAAGAGCGTCGATTTTGAGGCGCTTGCACGGCTATTGGATACGCAGTTGACAGGTGCGGTCGATTATATCGTTGTGTTAGGTACGACAGGCGAAGCGGCTACGATGACGGCAGACGAAAAACGCGAAGTGAGACAATTCATCGTGCAATACGCCCAGCAGCACCCGCTTCCAAACGGTCAAATCATACCGCTCGTACTCGGCGTAGGAGGAAATAACACAACACAACTCATTGAGGACCTACAAGCTATGCGGAACGAACTTATCCCAGACTTTACCGCTATCCTTAGCGTATGTCCGTACTACAACAAACCGAACCAAGAAGGATTGTATCAACATTTCTGTGCCGTAGCAGAGGCAAGTCCCATACCGGTCGTACTATATAATGTCCCAGGACGAACAGGCGTGAACCTCTTGCCGGAAACCATTATGCGTATCTACGAGGCACAGCCGAAGAAGATTGCAGGCATCAAAGAGGCGAGCGGCAATCTCGAGCAGATTAAACATCTGATAAACCTCATAAACGCCGAAGACAATAAACGCTCCAAAGGAGCACTACACTTACCTTTGGTCATTAGCGGCGACGACGGTATCGCGTGCGAGGTCATGGAAGCAGGCGGGGCAGGATTGATATCGGTGGCAAGTAACGCTTTTGCGGAGGATTTCTATGATATTGTGCATAAAAAGGACCAAGTAAAACAGGCACAGTATGCTGAGATGATACGGCTCTTGTTTAAGGAAGGCAATCCGGTGGGGATCAAGGCAGTACTGGCGCAGCAAGGGATTATTCAGAACAACTTGAGACTTCCGTTAGTTCCGGCAAGCGCCGAACTACAGGCACAGATAAAAAAAGAGCTCGCATGATTGCGAGCTCAAATTTTGTAAGAACATCTAGCTAGATGTACTGATTACTCAGTTAAAACCTTACTTGGCAGCTTTCTCTGCTTTCTTCTTAGCCTGATCAACGACAGCCTTGAAAGCTTTCGGTTGATTCATAGCGAGGTCAGCAAGTGCCTTGCGGTTAATAACGATACCTGCGTTCTTGAGTGCACCCATCAACTGGCTGTAGCTCATACCTTCGAGGCGAGCAGCAGCGTTGATACGCTGGATCCACAGTGCGCGGAATGTACGTTTTTTGTTCTTACGATCGCGGTAAGCATACTGCAAACCTTTCTCCCATGTGTCGGGTGAGCGACATGATCTTCTTACGACGGTTGCGCGAAGCAACGTGATTTACTGATCTTGGCATGTTTCTGTCCTTTCACTTTAATGGTTAGTACTTATCGAAGCAATAACATCTCACGGATGGAGCGCATGTTCGACTGATCAACGATAGCAACATGAGTTAAGTTGCGTTTTTGCTTTTTAGTCTTCTTCGTCAGAATGTGACTTTTGTAAGCGTGCTTACGCTTAATTTTACCGGTTCCGGTAAGCGTAAAACGCTTTTTTGCACCGGAGTTCGTTTTTACCTTTGGCATTTTAAATAATAATTAATTGTTAATAATACGCAGTCTCAGGCAGCCGCCCCCAGTTCATGGGGGTTCCAAGGTAAGCCCTACGACTTGCGGTTGTTTATTTACTACTCTTAGGCGAAACGAACATGATCATTCGTTTACCCTCGAGATTTGGTACATTGTCTGCTTTGCCGTACTCTTCGAGGTCTGCGGCAAAGCGCGCGAGCAGCAATTCACCCTGCTCTTTGAAGACGATGGAGCGTCCGCGGAAGAAGACGTAAGCTTTGACCTTATTGCCTTCTTTGAGGAACTCCTGCGCATGTTTGAGCTTGAAGTTGTAGTCATGATCGTCGGTTTGCGGACCGAAACGAATCTCCTTCACTTCTTGCTTCTTCTGGTTGGCTTTCGCTTCCTTTTGCTTTTTCTTCTGCGCATAGAGGAACTTCTGGTAGTCAACAATTCGGCAGACAGGCGGGTTAGCCGTAGGCGCTATCTCGACGAGGTCGAGGTTTTGCTCATCGGCAATGTGCATTGCCTGTTGAAACGAGTAGATGCCCTGCTCTACATTGTCGCCGATGAGGCGAACTTGAGCGACACCGCGGATCTTATCGTTGATACGATGCGGGTCCTCTTTGATGACACGACCGCCACGCGGTCTGGGAGTAATAGTTGCTATATGCTTACAATTATTAAGTTAATAACTAACTTCTCGCTTAGGCACACTATGCCCTACAATCGAAAAAGCGTGCAAAGATACTACATTTTTACGATATACGCAAGAAAATTCAAAGAATAATTGTGCTTTTGTTATTTTTTTTTACTTTTTTCCTCTAAATACTTGCGCGCGTGAAATATTTTTTGTAATTTTGTGCGCTATTTTGGGAATTATGGATAATAGCGTACCTTGAAGATAATATCTAAAAACTAAAAGAATATGAAAAAGAGTATTTTTATGTTTATCGCGGTTTCCGCGATGGTAATGATTAGTTGCGAGGAGAAGTCGAACATGCCGTCTCCGGGAGAGAACGCGCTTGTGCCGGATTCTATACCCGTTACTATTGATCCGGAGCCGAGTCCCGATCCTGAAGGTGCTGTATTACCGGAAGGCACTATCAATGTGCACGAGGCTTGTGCTATCGCCCGTAAACTGCATGGAAGTGAAGTAAGCGAGCAAGCGTACTATATCAAGGGATGGGTGACCGGTTTCAACCGTAGTGACAGCTTTGAGAAGGACTTCCCGAAATACGGTAATGATTTCGTCTATATCACAGCCACAGCTCCGGATGCGCCTATCGCCAGCAAACGTCAATTCCTGGCCTATCGTTTGTTAGGCCCGTACGGTGCAAAATACACCGATCTGGACGCCGTTAAGGTGGGAGATTTTATTGTGATCCGTTGCTATATCACCAATTACGGCGGAACGATTGAGTCGAGCGGTGTATGTTACCAGGTAGGTTCGACTAACGAGCATTTCGGTGAGATGTTTGCCGAGCAAGTATCTATTCCTGGTTGGGCAGAGCCGCAAGCAGAGGATGAGTTGACCGTATCGGAGGCAGAAGCTTTTGCTCACACATTGGCAGACAGAGCGACTTCGGATGATCCTGTGAAGATTCGTGGCGTGGTAGCTTATGTATCGGATACAGTTCTGAACACGCAATATGGCAATATCACGTTCAATATCTCAGACGGTGACACATACGCAACCTGCTATCAAACGTTCCACAAGACAGAGAGCGGTAAGTTCACCAACCTCAATCAGGTAGCTGTAGGCGATACCGTACTGGTAGAAGGTGTTATTCAGAACTACGGCGGTATTTGTGAGCCGTACCGTGCGGTGATGATCGAGTCGAGCAACCCGAATTTCTAAACGAAACAAAGTTTAAAAGATTTCATATAAAAAAATGGCAAGTTTACAAAAAATTAGAAATCATGGCGCGTTGTTGATCGCAATTGTGGGTCTCGCCATGTTAGCATTTATCCTCGGAGACTTTTTGAACTCCGGTAGCAGTTTCTTCAATCGCAGCCGCGAGAATGTCGGTGTTGTTGAAGGTCAGAAGATTCACTACACGGAGTATGAGGCAGCTAAAGACCAATTGACAGAAGTGTACAAGATTGAGAGTGGTCGTTCGGACTTCGACGAAGACACGCATGCACAGATTCGCAATCAGGTATGGAACATGTTCGTCATGGACTACACCTTGCGTGCACAGGCAGAGAAGATCGGTATGGATATCACTCCGGATGAGTTAACAGAGTTGTGCGTAGGTGAGAACATTCACCAGATTCTTCGCAGTCGCCGTGCGTTCATGGACGAGAACGGTCAATTCAACCGCGAAGCCGTAAAGAACCTCATTGCCGCTATCAACGAGGGTAGTGACGATGCAGCACAGAACGCTAACATGCAGCAGGCTAAGACGTATTGGCTGTATTGGGAGAAAGCCGTTCGTATCAGCTACATGCAAGAGAAATACACGAATCTCCTCCAACATCTCATCAAGGCTAACTCGTTGGATGCAGAGTTCGCGTTTAACGGTCGTCAGAACGGTGTAAGTGCAGAGTATGTAATGCAACCGTATTTCACCGTAGCAGACAGCTTGGTCAAGGTGAGCGAGAGCGATATCAAAGCGCTGTACAAGCAGCACAAAGAGCAATTCAAGCAGACTCCGAACCGCGCTATCAAGTACGTAGCATTCGACATTGTACCGAGTGAGGACGATTTCAAAGCTGCAGAGACTCTGCTGACCAACCTCCAAGAGGAGTTCCGTACCGCAGAGGATGTAAGTCTGGTGGTTAATACCAATTCGGATATTATGTACGACGGTCGTGACTACTCGGAGGAGACCGTTCCGGCTCAATTCAAAGAGTTTGCGTTCGCCAAGGGCGCTAAGGCAGGTGACTGCACCGATATCCTCTTCGAGAACAACACGTATGCTATGGCTCGTATCATGCAGGCCGGTTATTCGCTTCCGGATAGCGTAGAATTGAAGGCTATTGTGGAGGACGGCGAGGATCAAGAACTCGGTTGGTTCAAAGCAGCTGATCTGCCGAAGAATATCGCTGAACCGGCTCTGAGCGGCAAGCGCGGCGAGAAATTCACGGTGGCTATGGGTATGGGCGAGCAGACCTACGAGATCATGGAGATCGGCAAACCGACCCCGAAAGTTAAGTTGGCAATCCTGGCACGTGAGGTTACTCCGTCGAGCAAGACCTATTCGATCATCTATAACAATGCCAAGCAGTTTGTCGTGAATAACAACAATGCCGAGGCATTGGAGGCTGCTGCTCAAGAGGCAGGTATGGCTGTTATTCCGCAGTACAACTTGACCGAGAACACGGACAAAGTAGGTCAGTTGAAGGCCAGCCGTCCTATCGTTCGTTGGGCATTTGATGCTAAAGAAGGTGCGGTTAGTGATGTATTTGAGTGCGGTCAGCAGTTTATTGTTGCTGCTCTGACAGAGGTAAACGACGGCGAGTATCGTCCGTTGGAGGCTGTTCGTGCAGAGTTGAACTATGAGGCTACGAACAATGCGAAAGCCAAATATATCATCAAACAGTTGAAGGGCGTAGAGAGTCTGGAGGCTGCTGCTCAGATCATGGGTCAGCAAGTTCAGAACGTAGAGCGTGTAGCTCTTAGCGACAGTCGTTTCGGCAACGCAGGCATGGAGCCGGCTGTTATCGGAGCAACGATTGCTATGGGCGAGAATGCGCTGAGCGAGCCTATCCAAGGCAATATGGGTGTGTTCATGGTTAAGACCGGCGCAGCCAACAAACTGGATGGTACGTTTGACGCAAAGAGCGAAGAAGCCCAACTGGCAAGCCGCTATGCATATCTGCCGTATCAGGCAATGCAACTGGTGGAAGACAAGGCTGAAGTAACGGATAACCGCGCGAACTTCCAATAATGCGCGCGCGTGTGTGTTATAAATAAGGAGAAAACACATATTTCACCATGGGTATGGGTGCCAACGCTCTATTTAGCGGAGGGTATCCCATACTTTTTGGTTACAAGCATAAGCGTGACGCTGTTTGCTCAGTTGGGTGTGCCCAACAGTGAGATGGCGTTATTTACTTCGCTGATCGCTTTTCCATGGGTGGTCAAACCGCTCTGGAGCCCGTTTGTAGACGTACTTCGCACGAAACGTTGGTGGGTGTTGACGATGCAGATTCTGATGGCAGTGACGGTGGCACTTTTGGCATGGTTAGCGCCTCAAGGACATTTCACGATAGCATTGATCTTGTTCACTATCACAGCATTCTGCTCGGCAACACACGACATAGCGGCTGACGGATATTATATGATCGCTTTGAGCGAACATGATCAATCGGCGTACGTAGGACTAAGATCAACTTTTTATCGAATAGCGAACATCTTCTGTCAGTCCTTGTTGCTGATGTTAGTCGGATGGATGCAGAAACGCACGGATATACCGAGTTCCTGGACGTTCGCGTTGCTGATCTGCAGCGGTCTGCTGGCACTCATAGCACTGTGGCACACATGGCAGATGCCGAAGGTAGAGAGTGGAAAGTCGATAGTGGAAAGTGGAAAGATCTGGCGAGAAGTTGGACAGGTGTTTGCGGAGTTTTTTAAGAAACCGGGCATTGTATTGGCATTGTGTTTTATGCTGATCTACCGGTTGCCGGAGGCTTTATTGCTCAAATTATGCAATCCGTTCTTTTTGGCAACGCGTGAACAAGGCGGTTTGGGAATCACAGTCGATACGATTGGTGAAATCACGGGAATAGGCGTTGTATTGATGCTGTTAGGAGGCATAGGCGGCGGCATATGGGCCAGTAAGACAGGTTTAAAAAGAGCCATTATCCCGATGGCATTGTGTCTTACCCTACCCTGCATTGTGTACGTCTATTTTGCGCAATTTCAGCCTACTGCGTTTTGGATATTGAGTCTTTGCGTAGGTTTGGAACAGTTGGGTTACGGCTTGGGTTACACGGCATGTATGCTGTATATGATCCATGTAGCGGACGGAGCGTATAAGACAGCACATTTTTCGATCTGCACGGCGTTCATGTTTTTAGGGCTGATGTTACCGGGCATGATAGCCGGATATATACAGGAAGCGACGGGATATCTGGGCTTTTTCTGGATTGTCATGGCATGTTGCGTGCCTTCGATCGCCGTTACATGGTTGGTTTATAGAAAATTAGACAAATAGATATGAATTGTAAACGAATTATCCCTGATGCTATCACGAGTTGCAATTTGCTTTGCGGCAGTATAGCAGTCTTTTTAGCGACACAAGGAGCTTTTATATGGGCATTTGTGTTCATTTTGGCAGGCGCTTTCTTTGATTTCTTCGACGGTCTGAGTGCCCGTCTTTTGAAGGCTCCGAGCCCGATCGGTGTGGAGTTGGATTCGTTGGCTGATGATATCACCTTCGGTCTCGCACCGTCGATGATGGTGTTCTGCTATCTGCGTCCGATACTCGGTTGGTGGGCTGCTTTGGCTTTACTGATGGCGGCTTTTTCGGCTTTGCGTTTGGCAAAATTCAATGTGGATGAGCGTCAGCACGATTCGTTTATCGGCTTGGCTACGCCGGCGAATGCTATATTCTGGGGTGGCATATGCTGTATGCCGTTGGCTATGTTAGCGTACGATTGGATGGCCTGGGTGCTGATCGGATTGTCGTTGGTTAGTTGCTATCTGCTCAACGCCGAGATTCCGTTCTTCAGTTTCAAGGGTTGGGCAAAAGAGAAGACAGTGATTATCAGTTTCCTTGTAGGATGCGTGATCATTATCGGTTTTTGCATAGCAAAGGCGGTTGTGGCTAAGTATATTGAGTTTGCTCTCTTTAGCGGAACAGGTTGTATCCTTTGGTATGTACTGCTGAATCTGCTGTTGGCATGCACAAAAAAGAACCAATAAGTGTTGGTCATACGTAATGCATACGTAATGCATACGTAAAACATAGGTAATACATAGGTAATACATACGTTCACAAATACTCGATACCATGAAAAAACTCCTCTTATCATTAGCGGCAATTTTTGCCTCGATTACTCTTTTTGCAGAAGATATCCCTGCGGATTACTATAGTGCCATTGACGGCAAGCAAGACTCCATGTTGAAGTCGACATTAAGCCTTATTGTACGCGGAGGCGATCGCTATGATTACGGTGCAACTACATATCACAGCACAGACAATCCACCCGAGTGGATGGCAGGAGATCTGAAGGCTTATGGCACGTGGCAGGCTCTGCCTTTCACCGATATGCATCCAGATGGTATCGTTTGGGATATGTATTCAAACTGTGTGCGCTATTATCCGAATAAATTAGGAGATTCGGGTTGTTCGCTCAATATTGAGCACTGTCTGCCTAAGAGTTGGTGGGGAGGAGCAAACAATGAGGCATACAAAGACTTGTTCAACCTCAATCCATCTGATCAGCGCGCTAACAGCCAGAAGAGCAATTATCCCCCGGGACATGTCAAAAAAGGCGATAAGTTTGATAATGGCAGTTTCAAAATGGACAAAGCCACCAGTTCCGGTTATGGTTACATGTGCTTTGAACCGGAAGCCCAATATCGCGGTGACTTCGCACGCACGTATTTCTTTATGGCTACCGCGTACGAGTACTTGGAATGGAATGCGTACCCACAGTTTATATGTGACACGAACTATCTGATGTTCTCCGACAGCATCCAGAAGGTGTTATTAGACTGGCATCGCGCCGATCCTGTAAGCGATAAGGAGGTATGCCGTGCCGATCAGATATCGTCTATTCAGCATAACCGAAATCCGTTTATTGACTACCCGGAGTTAGTAGAATATATATGGGGAAACAAAAAAGGGCAAACCGTTGATTTGTCAACGCTAACTTGCACCTTTGCAAGCGGCACATGCATTGATCCAATTATTCCCGAGCCCGACACCGTTCAGTATGACACCATCATCAACCTGCCGGCACTAACAGCAGCCTTGGTGAATGCCATACCGGGAGGAAGCGCTAATAGTGGTATCCAATCCAATGGAAACGCCTCCATTACGATGGGAAAGAGTACAACCGATGGCGAAATCAGTTTTACAGAAATAAGTCTTGATACGGTAGGTGTACTGGCATTTCGAGCCTCGCCTTATAATAGTGCCACCAGTATGCAGTTGGATATCTATTTCAATGATGAGTTAGACACGAGCATCAACGTCGCGGTAGTAAAGGAGACGCGTCATGAGGTTCGCTACAGGATCCCTGTTCCTTCAAACGTCACAAGCATTAAACTTGTCTCAGTCGGAGGCGGTACCTCTAAACGCGCATGTATGCAGGAATTATATTTGCTTTCGCCCAAAGCTCCGGAGCCGAATCCGCATGCTATCTCACAAGTGGAAGATCCCACAGGGGTGACGCGCAAAGAAATACGGGAAGGACGTATGGTGATTGTACGCGGAGCGTCAATTTTTAGCACTTTAGGTCAAAAGATACGATAAGTGTGTCAATTTTTACACACTTTCCGTGAATATGTGTACGCGCGTGTGCGAAAAAAGTTGTAATTTTGCAGTCGATTTGATATCGCACACATTTAACACAACAACTAATATGAAAAAACAACTATTCAACACCCTACTCTTCTGCCTGATGGTCGTACCGTTCATGGGAGCCAAAGCAGATACCGCAGTAGAAGGTCAATCGACGGAAGGAACTGACTTCTGGGTAACGTTTTTACAAGCAGATCACCGCGACGGTGACAACAAATCCATCCAATTATCGTTGACTGTTTCTTCACGTGAGAACTGCGAGGTAACGATTGCCAATCCGTATTTTGTCGGCAAACAGATTGATGCGTACATCGATGGCGTTCTTTCACAAACAACCTTGCCGTTCCAAGTCAGCATCGTAGCCAATCAAGCCACAGAGATTCAGCTCTACAGCGGAACCGCGCAATCGACAAACACGGAGAATGAATTCTGCTACACCAGACGAAATGAGACGGTGGATCAGACGGCGGTACATGTGACCTCAACACAACCCATTTCCCTATACGCAAGTAATTATAAAGAGGCTTCTTTCGATGCCGCCAATGTTTTGCCGGTTGCAGCCTTACAGAATGAATATTTGATTCAGTGCTATACTCCGTCTGACCATGGCAACAAACCGCAAGGTTCCCATTTTGCCATTGTGGCAGTAGAGGATTCGACTGTAGTTACGTACACCTTATCGGAAAGCACAAACTACAGCGTCAAGGGTCAGCCCGTTAAGACAGACACCCTGAAAGCCGGTCAGGTTTGGTACGTATGGACGGGTGACGGCGAGGATCATGATTATGATTTGAGCGGTTCATTTGTTTCGTCTAACAAACCGATTGCCGTTTTCCAAGGAAACCCGCACACGAATCTGCCTTTCTACAAAGATCAGGGGCTGAGTAATCCTGTTCAGCAACGTGACCACTTGTTCTCACAGGCCATGCCAACCTCTACATGGGGAAATACGTTCGCAATCACTCGTAGTGCCCGCAAGCGTGATGTGCTTCGTATCATGGCACTTAATGATTCGACCGAAGTGCGTATCAACGGTGTATTGAGACACACGTTTGATTTCTCGACTGAGCGCAAACAATACTGGGAGATTCAGTTGGGCGATGCTATCACCAATGGCGGTAAAGAAGGCAACGAGACACGTCCTGATGCAGAAGTGCCGGGTGGCAGTTGTTTTATTGAGACTTCTTGTCCGGCAGGTATTCACCTGTTCATCGTTTCGCAAGAATGGGACGGCAAGCGCAACAATAACGACGGTGACCCGTCTATGTTGTGGGTAAACCCGATTGAGCAACGTATTGACCAAATCACCTTCTCCACCTATTCGAGTAAGAACAGCAAAGGTTCCGGCACGAAGCACTTTGTGAATGTTGTGACGGATAGCGTGAACGTTCTTACCAACAACCGAATGAAGTTGGACGGTGCTCCTCTCACGGGATGGGAGCCTGTTGTCGGAAGCGATAATAACGGCGACGGTCAATATCGTTACTATTATGTTCGTCACGCCTTAGGAACCACAGCGAAGGGCAGCAAACCGCTTTCGCATACGCTGCTTTTGGACGGAGCGACAGCCGGTGAGGGCTTTACCGCCTATGTTTACGGATACACCAGTAACGAGAGTTACGGATACAATGCCGGCGGCGCTACGAAACCGTTGACACAATCGATCACCATCAACGGAGAAGTATTCTCGCCGGATAAAGAGAATAAGCTCTGCGGTATAGACACCGTACATTTTGCATGTAAACCGGATTATGAGATCGAGCAAGTGGTATGGCATTTCGGCGATGGGACACCGGATGTAACTATTACAGACACCGCAGTTATTGTACCTCATTACTATCAAAACGGCGGTGATTACGATGCCACCTGCTCTATCTATCGTAGCAGCAGTAACCTGTGCAAAGGTCAGTCGGCCGTTATTGTTATTAAGATCAAAGTGACCATCGGACGATATAGCTTCTCCATCGGTAAGGCCAATATTCCTTGCCCGGAGAACGGTGTTCAGCAACCCGGACGTATCCCCTACACCAGTTCCATTGATTTGAAGGGTGATAATGTAACGGTGGACTTCGATGCAGCAGCTAAAGCGGCCGGTTTCAAACAAAGCGATATTTCCATTAAAGATGGTTACTTTGAACTGAATATTCCTTCCACTGCAGAAGCATCCGTTCCATATGGTATTAAAATCAAGATCACCTCTACCTGCGGTGATAAAGACACCACAATGTTGTTCCAGTTACCGATTGGCAACGATGTGATTACCCAGCGTTATAACAATGTGCTCGGTTTATTGAACGATTCGAGATTTGACGGTCAAACCTTGAGCGATTTCCAATGGTATCGTAAGAGCGACAGTACGGCTATCGAAGGACAGGTTTCGTCTAACCTCAACATGTACGATCTGCCGGAAGCGACGTACCGTAACGATGAGTTCTATATCTGCTACACGATCAATAAGGGTCAGGCGGATGAGCGTTATACCTGCGCGTGTGCTAAGGGCTTCGGTGATCCGGAGAAAGAACATGAGTTTGAGGCTAATCCGGAAAGTCTTATTATCACTGCCGGCTACGATATCCAAGAGGATAAAGTCTTTGTGAACGCCAATTGGGGTGGTAAGAAAGATATCGAGTGCTATGCGCAATGGATCAATGCCAGCGGAAATGTATATCAAGATCTGAAATTCAGCATCCCCGATGGCGGATGTACGATTCCGACGCCGAATGAGAACGGTCTATACTTGCTCCGCGTGGTAACAGATGGCAAGAGCCGTAGTTTCAAATTTATCATTAACAAATAAAAACTAAGGAGGACACAGATATGAAAAACTTATTGCACAATATTCTGATTGCGAGTGTTGTTCTTAGTTTGAGCTGCGCGCCGATAGTTGTTTACGCTATGCCGGAGCCGGTACCTGCTACCCAGACGGATAAGCAGAAAGCCGCCGCGCAGAAGAAGAAAGAGGCGGAGAAAGCAAAAGCACAAAAGGCTAAGGAGAAAGAGAAAGCCGCTAAGGCCAAGGAAAAAGCAAAAGCTGCAGCCGAAAAGCAGAAAGCCGCCGAGGCAAAGAAGAAAGAGGCAGAGAAAGCCAAAGCTGCCACCGCTAAAGAGAACGCCAAGAAACAAGCAGAACGCGAGAAAGCGGCTGCCGAGCGTGCCAAAATAGCAGAGGAACGCGCAGAGGCACAAGCCAAGAAAGAGGCTGAAGCAAAAGCTAAAGAAGAGAAAGCGCTCCGTGATTATGAGAAGTATCAGGAGAGTTTAGAGAACCCGAAGACAGAGGTAATCTCCTATTTTAACTTAGGTTTCCGTCTTGGATACGCCGCTATGATGGATAAGTTCAACGGAGCTTATATGGGTGCCGGAACGCTCAATCAGAGTAACGCGTTGCAGCAACTGAAGGGTGGTCCCGGCGCAGGATTGGACGTGACCTATAACCTCGAATACGGTCATTTCCTGTTTGAGACAGGTCTGGACTTCCGTTTCCTCAACTCCACTTCAGCATACGGCTTCCAAGTAACACGTCTCGATAAAGCCTATCCGGGCACGCAGTATCACTATTGGTTCGACAATGTACGCGAAATGCGTAACATGTTCGAGATCGGTATTCCGGTGATGTTCGGTGCACAGTTCAGCCGTTATTACTTCCTCTTGGGAGCAAAGGTTCATTACGGTCTGCCGCTCGGATACAGCCACAAAGGTCAATACGATATCACAGTAAATGATCCGGCGCTGATGGAACCTTATGGTATGGGCATCTATGATCTGAATGGAGAGACGAACCAAAAGATGGCTTTCAAGCCTTTGGATGTCAGCGTGGCAGCCGAGATTGGTTTGGATTTGGACGAATGGTTGCAGAAACAGCCGGATCCCAAAGCCAAGAAAGACAAGGTTAAACCCGGTCAGCGTCTGCCGTTCGGTCGTGAGCATATCCACTATCGCGTTGCGTTGTTCGCCGAGTATGGTGTGTTGAACACGAATGCGACGCCGAAAAACAATCCGGTGGAGTTCAATGCAACCGATGTAGAGGTATCGAAGACGAACACCTTATTGGCGATGAACGGTGACACGAAACTCAACAACCTCTTTGTGGGAGCTAAATTCACCATCCAGTTTGAGGTTCCGGGTAAGCAAGCTCGTCCTGTTCCGCCTCCTGCTTCCTATGCAATCTACAGCGTAGTAGATGCAGAGACGAACCAACCTTTGGAGAAAGCCTTCATTGAGACACGCGGCACTGAGAGCGGTAAGATCGCTATGCGGGAGAAACAGATTGGTCCGAAAGGCTTCCGTCAGAAACATGCGGTGGGTAACTTCACCGCCGAAGCAAAGGCAGAGAACTATTATCCTGTTTCCTTCCCGTTCTCGATTGAGAAAGTGGGTAGCACCGAGTATGTCACGATTGCTTTGCGTCATATGCCGGTACTCCGTATCCGCGTGACGAACAAAGAGACCGGTCTTGCTGTGCCGGCTACGGTTCAGATCCGCAAGAGCGGTGTAGCAGAGCCCGCATACAGTCTGGCAACGGATTCGACGACCGGTACGACACGTCAGATGTTGGAAGAAGGTCCGAAGTATAGTTTGCATATCGCTCAGATGGGTTATGACACGGTGGATATGGCTATTACCAATATCGGTGATTCGCTCAACATCCAGCTTATGCCGATTAAGAAAGGTGAAGTCTTCATCGTTAAGAACTTGTTCTTTGCGACCAACAAGACCCGTATCTTGAAGACCTCGGAAGAGGCGCTTAATGACCTTTATATGTATCTCGCGCGTAACCCGCAGGTACGTATCAAGATTATTGGTCACACCGACAGCGTAGGTAAAGACGAAGCGAACCAGAAACTGTCCGACGGACGTGCCAACGAGGTCATGAAAGACCTTATCGAACGCGGTATAGCAGCTGATCGTATCCAGGCAGAAGGCCGCGGTGAGACGCAACCGATTGACACGAACGATACCGAAGAAGGTCGTCAGAACAACCGTCGTGTAGAGATCGAGATACTCTAAGAAATTAAACAATTATAGATATGAAACGATTCATTAAATCGCTTGTATTGGTAACTCTCTTCGCCGGAATGGCAATACCTTCGTGGGGACAAGCTCCGTCTACCGAAGGTAAGGACTTCTGGGTTACGTTCTTGCGTGCCGCAGATAATAATCCGACCGAGTTGAAGTTAACCATATCTGCTAAAGATTCATGTTTAGTGACCATCGCGAATCCCAACGATGCTCAATCCTCTTTTACTTTTAAGGTTGGTGACAACAGTTGTATAGAAGTTGGTACCAATACCAGAGTACAAGATGTGAATGGTAGGAACAAAACGTTGGATCAAAGTCTTTGTTACAGTTCAAACAACTCGCAAGCCACTTACACGGCGCTGCATGTGACTGCGACCAAAGACATTTCCTTGTTCGCAGGTAACTATCGTGACAAGTCTTTCGATGCTGCCAACATTCTACCGACAGCAGCGTTATTGGACGATTATCTCGTGCAGACCTATCCGCCTTCTGATCACGAAGACAATCCGCAAGGTAGCCATTTTGCGATTGTTGCCGTAGAGGATGGTCAGACGACCGTAGACTATACTCTGACTGCAGCAGCCAATAGTCAAACGATCGGTGCGCATTCGGTTACACTCAGCAAAGGTCAGGTGTATTACGTATGGACAGGACTCAACAAAGATGATGCCGCAGATTTGAGTGGAACAACCGTGAAAGCGCGCAATAACAAGAAAATTGCGGTCTTCCAAGGCTGTCCTCACACGAACCTTCCGAATCACGTTCGTGACCGCGACCATATCTTCTCGCAAGCCATGCCTACGGCTTATTGGGGATCTGAGTTTGCCATCACCGCTTCGCGTCACCACCGCCGCGATATCATTGCTGTCATGGCGATTAATGATGGTACGGAAGTTTATATCAACGATGAAGACGGAGAGAAAGTATTGGTACATACCTTCGATTTCACCCAAGATAAAAAGCGTTATTGGACGTTTGAGATTGGTGAGGCATTGGCCTATTGTGCAGACAATGCGGGTCAATCTCCCTCTCACGGCAAACTTCCGGAGCCGTTGGTGATTGATTCCTCGTGCTATCTAACCACCTCTTGTCCGGCCGGAGTTCATTTGTTTATGGTATCTAACCGTTATGACAACTTAACTCCAACCGTCAACTCCGATACCTTGGTAAGCGACCCGGCAATGCTATGGATCAGTCCGATTGAGCAGGTCATCAAAGAGATTAACTTCGCTACATACAAGACCCAGCAAGCCAAAGAACACTACATGAACATCGTGACCACGACGGCAAACGTACCCAATATGACATGGACGGATCAGAACGATGTTGAACATGCTATTCAGCAGTATTTCCATCCGCTCAGTGGTAATGCCGATTATTCGTTCGCACGTATTCAAATACAGCACGGACACCATAACATAAAGGGTTACGGCGGCTTCTTGGCGCACGTGTATGGATACGGAGAGCGCGAGTCGTACGCATACTCCTGCGGTTCCTCGACTATTCAACGTAGCGTGACATTTAATGGACAACCGCTCATGATTGACAGTATCTATCCGGGTAAGTTCTGTCTGAATGAAGATATAGAGATGAAACTCAATATCGGTAACAACGATTATGAGAGCATCGTATGGAACTTCGGTGATGGCATAACGGCGACAGCAGATCCGAATGCGTCTAACGAGGAGAAGAAACAAACTTCGCACGCTTATACCACGCCGGGTTGGTATGATCTGACGGTATCTGCTGTTTATATCAACTCGTGTACCGGACAGCGTCATAACGAAGATATGCATTTTGCTTTCCGCGTAGTACGTCCGGATACGGTGAAGTTACAACAACTGATCTGTATGGAGGAAGACTACACCGGTCCTGCTACTGCCACCGATACCACTTGGATCGGCGATTGTGACACGGTGCTCATTACCGGCTATGAGTATTCTAAGAAGAGCAGTTCATCGTACGAATTGACGGCCAAAGTTACAGACGGCTATGAGTTGAATGGTCACTGGTACACCGATTCGTACCAAGAAGACACCTTATTTGTAGGCTTTAATGCAGCTGGTTGTGATTCGATACGTATCTGCAAACTCACCCTCCTGATGTGCCTTGTCATGGAGCTTCCGGAGAAGAGTCTGCATATCTGTCCGGGCGATCCGCTCGATCTCCAGTATTCGCTCATAAAGGGTCAAATGGGTGAAATGCGCTTTATCTGCGGTTCGACCAACGTAGTACTCGATCCGCGAAACGGCTTTGTATCGCTGCCTACAGAGCAACTGAAGCCGGGTATTCATCAAGCGAAGATTACCGTTTATGACGTGGTATGCGAACAAACACTGGAGTTCCCGCTGGATATAACAGTTTATTATCCGAGCGATATCTTCAAGTTTAAGTTCAACAACGTATTGGCCGTTTATAACAAGGAGTATAACGGCGGTTATGATTTCACCGCTTATCAGTGGTACTACAACGGTCAGAAGATTGAAGGAGCTAACACTTCCGTTTATCACTCCGATGTACCTTTGAAAGCCGGTGAGTACTTCGTTATGCTGACCAACACCAGCGGTCTTACCCTGCCCTCTTGTTCGCAAACGATACAAGACGGGGATATACCGGATTATAGCGACTTACATCAAGCTCCGGCCACGAAACATCTGATCAATCGTCAGATTGTCATTCGCAAGGGTGCTGAGAACTATAATATCTACGGTCAGAAGATTAAATAAACACCAAGGTGAAGAGTTTATTTAAGCAAAACGCTATTTTTATTGCACTAAGCCTGATGCTCGTTGTAGCATTGGGCTTAGCGCTTTTGAACCTCCCTCAAGGCGAGTTACACTTGCTATTATGCGATCGTCACACGCCCGCGCGCGATATATTCTATAGGTATTACACGCATGTGGCAGAGTGGTTTCCTTATGTTATATGCGTAGCGTTGCTGCTCTTCAGCCGTATCGGCGACGGCGTTTTTGCTTCGGCGGCGATGATCTTGTCTGCGCTCTCCACACAGTTACTCAAGCATATCGTCAACGCTCCGCGTCCTGTCACTTGGTTTGAGATGTTTATGCCCGATGTTCAACTGCCGCTGGTAGAGGGCGTTCGCATGAATCATTGGTTCTCTTTCCCTTCCGGACACACCACCTCATTCTTTGCATTAGCGTTTGTAGTCTGTATTCTTTTGACCAAGAAATGGTCCAAACAGGGAGTATGGATTCAAATCGTGTTATTTGCTTTGGCGGCGTTGGGAGGATACAGCCGTATCTATTTGAGCCAACATTTCGCAAAAGATGTGTGTGCGGGGATCTTGGTAGGGACACTGATTACCATCCTTTGTTATGCCATTTTTTACCGATATGAGGACAAAAAATGGTACAATTACCGCCTTTTTGCAAAAAAATGAGGGGTAAAATGCATTTTTTTTCAAAAAAATTTGGTTATATCAAAAAAAAGCAGTACTTTTGCACCCGCTTTCGAGAAGGAAGCAGATTTGAGGGCGTTTAGCTCAGCTGGTTTAGAGCATCTGCCTTACAAGCAGAGGGTCTGCGGTTCGAATCCGTAAACGCCCACACAAGAGACTTGAAAAAGTCTCTTTTTTCTTTTTTTATTTGCGTATGTCAAAATTATTTAGTAATTTTGCACCCGCAAAATTGTTGACATATGATTACATTTATTGTAGCATTGATTCTGCTGGTAGTCGGGTTCTTTACCTATGGCGTATTGGTAGAGAAGATCTTCGGCATTGAACCGGATCGTCAGACGCCGGCATTGACGAAGACGGACGGCGTGGATTTTGTACCGATGGCACCGTGGCGTATCTTTCTCGTGCAGTTTTTGAATATTGCAGGTTTAGGTCCTATCTTTGGCGCGATCATGGGTATTTTCTATGGTCCGGCGGCTTTCCTGTGGATCGTGTTCGGTACAATCTTTGCCGGCGGTGTTCATGACTACCTGAGCGGCATGTTGTCCATCCGCAAAGGCGGCGCATCGCTGCCTGAGATTGTGGGTGACGAGTTGGGCAAGCATACGAAGCAGTTCCTGCGCATACTGAGTCTGGTACTGCTTATATTGCTGACGACCACTTTTCTGAGCGGTCCGGCAACGCTGCTGCAAGGTTTGGAGAGTTTGCAAGCCATCCCATACCACGGGCATGTTATTCCAATCGCTTGGGTGCTCATCATTTTCTGCTATTACGCGTTAGCTACCGTTTTACCAGTAGATAAACTGATCGGCCGGTTCTACCCTTTTTTCGGCGGCATCCTGCTGTTTATGGGTATCGGCATCATGGTCGTTATGTTATGGGGGCATAGCGCAGATATGCCGGAGATTTTTGACGGGTTGCATAACCGGCAGACGAACGGTTTGCCGCTCTTCCCGATGATGTTTGTCTCCATCGCTTGCGGTGCTATATCGGGCTTCCATGGTACACAAAGTCCTATCATGGCACGCTGCATGACCAACGAACGTCAAGGACGATGGATCTTCTACGGCGCAATGGTGGCAGAAGGTATTCTCGCGCTCATCTGGGCAGCTGCAGCAGGTACGTTCTTCGCGGATCCCGAGAAGGGCTTATACGGCATTGACGGTCTGCAGGCATTTGCGGCAGAACATCCCGGAGAGAATATCGCAGCGCTGGTGATTGATAAAGTCAGCCGAAGCTGGTTAGGCACAGTAGGCGGTCTGTTGGCCATCATCGGCGTGATAGCAGCTCCGATTACGAGCGGCGACACGGCATTGCGCAGCGCACGTCTGATAATAGCTGATTTTATGCACATTGAGCAACGAACGATACCTCACCGTTTGGAGATTGCCTTACCGCTGTTCATAAGCGTTTTTGGCATGATTTTCGTGGATTTCAATGTCATTTGGCGTTATTTCGCCTGGACAAACCAGACGCTTGCGTGCTTCACGCTCTGGGCCGGCGCGGTTTGGCTCTATAAAAAGGGACAAGGTGACAAAGTACAAAGTACAAAGTACCGCTACGGGTATATGATAGCGCTCTTTCCGGCTGTATTTATGACGATGGTTTGCTGCAGTTATATCCTGATTGCTCCGGAGGGCCTGAATATCGCCCCGGATATGCGATGGTTAGGGTACGTCATTGCCGGTATAATGACGATTGTGTGCCTTGATATCTTCACCATCTGGGCCAGGAGGCAGAGAAGGAAATAACTTCAGTACGCAATTTGTATGCATATGATTACAGCTGCACAATATATTATCTCCTCTCCGGATGTGAAAGACTGTCCGCAGAGTACATTACCGGAGTATGCGTTTATCGGACGGAGTAATGTCGGGAAATCCAGCCTGATCAATATGCTCTGCCATAACCCGAAGTTGGCGAAGACAAGTCAGAAGCCCGGTAAGACCTTATTGATTAACCATTTTCTGATTAACGGGGAGTGGCATTTGGTCGATCTGCCCGGATACGGATATGCGCAGGCAGGACAGAAACAACGCGAGGCATTGAAGACGATGATCGAGCGATATTGCTTGTATCGCGAGCAGTTGGTGTGCCTGTTTGTACTCATTGACTGCCGTCACGAACCGCAGAAGATCGATTTGGAGTTCATTACCTGGCTTGGAGAGAACGGCGTGCCATTTGCGATTGTCTTTACCAAAGGAGATAAACTCGGTAAAGTGCGGCTGAAAGAGAATGTGGAGGCATACAAGACACGGCTGCTCGAAGAATGGGAAGAATTGCCACCTGTATTTGTGACATCTGCAGAAACCAAATTAGGCGGAGAAGAGTTGACCGCTTACATCGAATCATTGAATGCCGAAGTCGCTTAGATACATAGTATTATCTGTCTGTACGCTTTTTGCCGTATTCTGTGCGCCAGTGTACGCGCGCAGCGCTCGTGTGTACGGGTATGTGACGGATCAGGATAATGTAGGTATCGAGTTAGCGAATGTGGTTGTGCTGAACGCCGATAAACCGATCGGTACATCAACCAATAAAAACGGTTATTATGAACTGCTGTTAGACGAAGCCGATACGGTAGTATTGAATTTCTCAATGATCGGATATACTTCTGTGCAACAACGGATTATCGACGTGCGCGAAGTGATCAATATCAACGTGCAGATGCTGACTGATGAGCAGCTATTGACCGAGATTGAGGTGCGCGGTATCAAGCATGCGCAAGGCACAATGGATTATATTGATGCTACGACGACGCGTTTCATGCCGGATGCCACAGGCGGAAGTATCGAGAGTTTGCTGATCACTTTCGCCGGTGTGAGTCAGACCAATGAGCTGAGTAGTCAATACAACGTGCGCGGCGGATCGTTCGACGAGAACTCCGTTTATGTAAACGGTATTGAGATACACCGTCCCCTACTCATTCGCAGCGGTCAACAGGAGGGTTTGAGTTTTGTCAACCCCGAAATGGTGGAGAACGTACAATTTTCTTCCGGCGGATTCAGTGCGCAGTACGGCGATAAGATGTCTTCGGTGCTGGATATCACGTACAAACGTCCGAGTGCTTTTGAGGCCAGTATCAGCGCCAGTTTGCTCGGCGCACAATTATACGTGGGACACGGAGACAGTACGTACTCTCAGATGCACGGACTGCGTTATAAGACCAGCAAATACATGCTTGGCGGACTTGCCACAGCAGGCAATTATCAACCGACTTACGTCGATTATCAGACGTTTATCACGTGGAAAGTTGCCCCGGCATGGGGAATGTCATTCCTCGGGAATATCAGCCAGAACGACTACCGTTTTACGCCGGACAGTTTGAGTGAATCGTTCGGTGGTCAAGACGCGAAGAATCTAACCATCTATTACGAGGGACAGGAGAAAGATAAGTTCTTGACAGCTTTTGCGGCACTGAGTGCCAAAGGACATGTAAGTGATGAAGTGGAGATAGGATTTGATGTGTCGGGTTTCTATACCAACGAGCGGGAGAACTTCGACATCACCGGTGAATACGTGCTGTCCAATGCACCGGCCGGTGAGATCACAGATGCTTTAGGTACGGGTTTGTTCCATCAGCATGCACGTAACAGCCTCGAAGCGGGTGTGGTCACACTGGCACATAACGGCAGCTGGCAACGCGGCAACAACACCCTCAAATGGGGTGTGAGCGGTCAAGCGGAACTCATCCGCGATCATATCAGCGAATGGGAATGGCGCGACTCGGCGGGTTACTCGCTACCCAATGACGGCAAGTCGATGGAACTGTATTATGCGCTTCGAGGCGATACCTCGATGGTCTCTGCACGCGTGCAGGCTTATGTTCAGAACGAGCATAAATGGAACACCGCTTCCGGACAATGGATCCTGACCGTAGGCGGACGACTGCAGTGGTGGTCTTGGAATAACGAAGTACTCCCTTCGCCCCGTGCAAGCGTGGAATGGATCCCCGGTTGGAAACGCGATCTCTGTTTCCGTTTGGCGACCGGTCTTTATTATCAGGCACCGTTCTATAAGGAACTGCGCGACACGATTACGGACACACTCGGTGTAACACGTATTCAACTGAACAGGAACCTCAAAGCCCAACGTTCGGTGCATGTGGTGTTAGGCGGCGATTATTACTTCCGCGCGTGGGGACGGCCGTTTAAGTTCACCGCAGAAGGCTACTATAAGTATATCGACCGCATGGAGAGTTACACCGTGGATAATGTGCGCGTACGCTATTCGGGTAAGAACGACTCGAAGGGTTATGCGGGCGGATTGGATCTGAAGTTATACGGTGAGTTAGTGCCCGGTGCAGACAGTTGGATATCGTTCAGCACGATGGTAGCTCGGCAGCGTCTTATCGGTTCTAATCGATGGATTCCGAGTCCTACCGAGCAACGGTGGAATTTCTCGATGCTCTTTCAGGACTACATCCCGCAACTACCGCAGTTGAAGTTTCATATCAAGATGCAGTTTGCCGACGGCCAACCGTTCTACGCGCCCCGTAATAACCAGACATGGGGACGCATGCCGACCTACAAACGTATTGACTTGGGTGCTACTTACACCTTCAATGCCCAAACGGCTAAGTTCATGCGCAAGCCCTCCGCCAAGCACGTCAAACAATGGGCCATCCAGTTCGAGGTGTTTAATATTGTAGGATGGAGAAACGTCAACTCCTATTTCTGGGTAGCCGATGCGTACGGCAATCAGTGGGCCAGTCCTAACTACCTGACAGGAAGACGATATAATTTGAAAATAACAGTTGATTTAAGATAAAATGGCAGACGAGTTAACACCTATGATGAAGCAGTTCCGCGACATCAAGACGCAGTATCCCGACGCGATGCTGCTCTTCCGTTGCGGCGATTTCTATGAGACCTACGCAGAAGATGCTATCAAGGCTGCTAAGATCCTCAATATCACGCTCACGCACCGCAGTAACGGCGGCAGTAGCGCGGCGCAACCTTTAGAAATGGCGGGCTTCCCCTTCCATGCTTTGGATACTTATCTGCCGAAGTTGGTTCGTGCCGGTCTTCGCGTGGCGATTTGCGATCAATTGGAAGATCCCAAACTGACGAAGAAACTCGTCAAGCGCGGTGTGACCGAACTTGTCACGCCGGGTGTCAGTTATTCAGACACCACCCTCACGCAGAAAGAGAACAACTGGGTAGCATGCCTGCATTTTGACAAGCATATCATCGGCGTTGCTTTCCTGGATATCTCTACGGGTGAATTCCTTGCCGGACAAGGCGACAGTGATTATATCGACAAACTGCTGACGAATTTTGCGCCCAAAGAGGTACTATACGTCAGAGGACGCAAAGCGGATATCGAAAACCTGTTCGGAGGCAAATACTTCACGTTTGAGTTGGAAGACTGGATGCTCGTTGAATCGACTGCCAAAGAGCGTCTGCAGAAACTATGGGGCGTATCGAGTCTGAAGGGATTCGGGTTGGAGAAGATGCCGGCGGGTGTGACCGCAGCAGGGGGCATATTGATGTATCTCGACATGACCCAGCACCTCCAAACAGGGCATATCCAGCACCTGAGTCGTATCGAAGAAGACAAATACGTCTGGCTCGACCGGTTCACGATCCGCAACCTCGAACTGATGCGCGGTCAGACGGAAGACAGCGCTACCCTCTACGACATCATCGATCGCACGATCACTCCTATGGGTGGACGTCTGCTACATCGCTGGATGGCGTTCCCGCTCAAGGACGTGCGTCCGATTCGCAACCGTCAGACCGTGGTCGAGCACCTGTTCAAACAACCGGAAGCACGTGAGGCATTGCGCGAAGCGCTCAACCAAGTGGGTGACCTCGAACGTATCGTGAGCAAGGTCTCTACAGGTCGTATCGGTCCCCGTGAGATGGTTCAACTCGGTCGTGCACTCAAAGCGGTCAAACCCATCAAGGATGTCTGCGAGGCGGCGCATGACAACACCTACCTCACCCTGCTGGGCGAACAACTCGATCCGTGCTCTGAAATGCGCATGCGTATCGAACGCGAGATCGTACCCGATCCGCCTATCGCGCAGGGAAGACCAAATATCATCGCACGCGGCGTGGATACTGAACTGGATGAACTGCGTGCCATCCAGTCCGATGGCAAGGATTATCTGCTGCAGATCCAACAACGCGAGATAGAACGAACAGGAATCACGAGTCTCAAGATCGGTTATAACAACGTCTTCGGCTATTATCTGGAGGTGCGTAACACCTACAAAGAGCAGGTGCCGCCGGAGTGGATCCGCAAGCAGACACTCGTCAACGCAGAGCGCTATATTACCGATGAGCTGAAGACCTATGAAGAGAAGATCACCACGGCAGAAGAACGTATCCAGATCATCGAGAACCGGCTCTATCAGGAACTGATGCTTGCGCTCTCCGAATGGGTGCCACAGATGCAGTTAAATGCCAATGTATTAGCCCAACTCGATTGTCTGCTATCGTTTGCCACGGTAGCTGCTGAGCACCGTTATGTATGTCCGGATGTAAACGACAGCCTCGTCATCGACATCCGTCAGGGACGGCATCCGGTTATTGAACAACAACTGCCGCCGGGCGAACAATACATCGCCAATGACGTGCTGCTGGATAATAACAGTCAGCAGATCATCATCATCACCGGACCGAATATGGCCGGTAAATCCGCTCTACTCCGCCAGACGGCACTCATCGTACTGCTCGCACAAATGGGTTCTTTCGTACCTGCCGAGAGTGCGTCCATCGGTGTCGTGGACAAGATCTTCACCCGCGTCGGAGCGAGCGATAATATCTCCCTCGGCGAATCGACCTTCATGGTTGAGATGAACGAAGCAGCATCGATATTGAACAACCTGAGTGAACGCAGTCTCGTGCTGTTTGATGAGTTAGGTCGCGGAACGAGCACCTACGATGGCATAAGTATTGCATGGGCTATTGTGGAGTATATCCACGAGAACCGCGGACATGCCAAGACGCTCTTTGCTACCCATTATCACGAACTGAACGAAATGGAGAAGACTTTCGAGCGGATTCGCAACTATAATGTCTCCGTACGCGAAGTGAACGGTAAGGTCATCTTCCTTCGTAAGTTGGTACGCGGCGGTTCGGAGCATAGTTTCGGTATCCATGTAGCGAAATTAGCCGGCATGCCGGCATCTATCGTGGAGCGCGCCAATCAGATACTCGCCGATCTCGAACGCGCCGCTAAGAACGGCGATATCGCCAAACCCATCGATCATATCGGTGAGTCGCGAGAGGGAATGCAGTTGTCGTTCTTCCAATTGGATGACCCGGTACTCGAGCAGATACGTGATGAAGTCAAATCGCTCGACATCAACAACTTAACGCCGCTGGAGGCTCTCAATAAACTGTCGGAAATCAAACGCCTCGTAGGAGGAAAATAGTATGGCAAAATACGAATGGACAAAGACCCGCATTCTGCGCTGGACATTAGGTATCTCCGGATGGATTTTCTGCATGATCCTATTGTTCGTCACCGAGCAGTATTACCGCTGGGAGGTGTCTAACTTCACGTCCCGCGACGGAGAAGCACACGTGTATAACATCTACGAGGGCACGTCAATTGACTCGTTGATGAGTATGTTGCGTCAGGACTACGACATCGATGCCGAGACCGATCTCAATTGGCACATGCGTATTCTGCTTTTCCGTTATCCCGAACCCGGTCATTACACCGTTCCTGCGCAGATTGGTGACCGCGAACTGATTGAGAAATTCAAATACGGCCGACAAACGCCCGTACGTATCACCTGGAATCATTTCATTCGTACCCGTGAGGAGTTAGCCGGTAAGGTAACAACGCATCTGCAAATGGACAGCGTCACGCTGCTGCAATTGCTGGAGGACGATGCCTATCTGGCACCGTACGGGTTCAACAAAGAGACGAGTCGATGCCTGTTTATCCCCAACACCTACGAGGTTTATTGGAACATCACCCCCGATCAACTCTTCGCCCGCATGCAGCGCGAGTATAACGTGTTCTGGAACGAGGAGCGCCGTGCGAAAGCCGATTCGATCGGACTCACGCCGATTGAGATTGCCATTGTGGCCTCTATCGTTGAAGGAGAGAGTCATAACAAACGCGAATTGCCCCTCATCGCGTCGTTGTACCTCAATCGCGTGCATAAGAACATGCCGTTGCAGGCTTGTCCGACTATCAAATATGCGGTAGGAGACTTCAAACTCAAACGGATTCTGTACAGCCACCTGAACGTGGATTCACCGTATAACACGTATAAGCACCCCGGTTTACCGCCCGGACCGATCCGTTGTCCGGCGCCGGAAACCATCGATATTGTGCTCAATGCGCCTAAGACAGACTACCTGTACATGTGCGCCAGTCCGGAACTCAACAACACACATATCTTCTCCTCCACCTATGCCGGTCATGCCGCTGCAGCACGTCAGTACCGCCACACGATGGACACTATTAACTGGGATCGACTCAATGCGCCCCAAGAACCTATAATGAATGATCTGGGAGAATAATGACGATATCAAACTGATCGAATGCGCCAATAACGGTCGTGTCATTCAGAAGCACCTCAACGAGAGCCGCGAGGAGCGTCGTCCGTATGTGTTCGTGACCAACACGATGAATATCAAACCCTTGCGGCGACTGTTAGTGCCGGTCTCCATGTTGGAGGAAGAGACATATAAAGCAGAGATTTGTACGTATCTGGCACGTAAAACGGGCGCGCATATCATCTTGCTGCAAGCCAATGACTACGGTTCGCATGCCCGCCAAAACGTCAATCGGATCGTGACGCACATCAAAGCGGTAGCAGAAAAATCAGGCGAAAACATCTCTTACGAGGTATGTATGGCGCGCAAAGACTCTTTTGGACTGGTACGCGAAGCTTCTGAAAGACAACGCGATTTTCAGCATGACTTATTGATTCTTACTGCCAGCCGTGATTACGGATTAGATGACATTTTGTTCGGTCCACCCGAGCGAAAGGCCATACAACGGGCCCTTGTACCTGTCATGTTGATCAATCCGAGGGAAGATTTATTCTCATTATGCGACTGATCACCTGCATATACTGCCATTTTGTCAACCAAATTTAGCAATTTTTAGATTTTTAACACTTTTTTACAAAAATATTTGGTCAGTTGATCAAAAAGCAGTACTTTTGCACCGTGTTTTTCATGGTATTAGATTTAAGGTTAAATGAAAAGGTTGGGTTGTCGTGAGACAACCTTCTTTTTTTCTTTCGTTGCCAAGTATTTGGCTACAAAAGTAAAAGAAGTGCAACCTTCTTTTTTTGTCTTTCGTTGCCAAGCATTTGGCTATAAACAAAAAAAAGACACCCGAAAGTGTCTTTTGCGGAGAAGGGGGGATTCGAACCCCCGGTACAGTTACCCGTACGACAGTTTAGCAAACTGTTGGTTTAAGCCACTCACCCACCTCTCCGTAGCTTAAATCTCGAAAGCGGGTGCAAAGGTACAACAAAAATTTGATATGACCAAATAATTTTGCATTTTTTTTTGTTCATTTCGTAAAAAAGTTGTAATTTTGCAGCCAAATAAGATTCGTTATGCCTAAAAACACAGAGATTGAGCGTAAGTTTTTGGTGAAGTCGGATGCCTTTATGGCGCAAGCGACGCATCATTATGAGATCGTACAGGGCTATCTTTGCAAGGAGCCCGGTAAGACCATTCGTGTGCGCATACGCGATGCACGCGCGTTCCTTACCATTAAGTCCGGTAAACTGCGTGAAGGACTGGCTAAGTTCGAGTGGGAACGGGAGATTGAGGTGAACGATGCCCGCGAACTGATGAAACTCTGCCTGCCGGGCGTTATCTCCAAGACGCGCTATATCATCCCTGCGCCTGTCTTTGAAGGCGAAACGCGCTGCTGGGAGGTCGATGTGTTCCATAGCGGTACGATGGCCGGTAAAGCACTCGCCGAGCTGGAGTTAGGTAACGAGAACGAGCCTTTCGAGCATCCGGATTGGTTAGGCGACGAAGTGACGGGTTTACCGCAGTATTATAACGCCAATATGTGATATGCACCGCTTTCTGACATATTCAGCCTGTATTCTGGCTTTTGTACTCTGTCTTCTTCCTTCTTTCGCCGCTACCCCGACGAACACCTTGCCTATTGTCTATATCACAACCACCAATAATCAGGCCATTGACAGCAAGGAGACGTATGTGACGGGGTCCTTGCGTATCGATCCTAAGAACTCCGGCTACCCTGCCCTTGCGTCCGTTCCGGCGCAGTTCAAAGGTCGCGGTAACTGGACATGGAATGGTTTTGACAAGAAGCCGTATCGCATTAAGTTCGACACTAAACAAGCCGTATTAGGCATGCCCAACAACCGCCATTGGTGCCTCTTGGCATATGCGGATGACTATCTGGGATTTCTGAAGGGTCCGGCGGGTTTCATCATCAGTGAGGCATTAGGACTGCGCTGGACGCCCCGTATCCGACCGGTAGAGTTGGTCATCAACAATCAGTATCAGGGACTGTATTTCCTCACGGAGCACGTACGTATCGCCGGTAATCGTGTGCATATCACCGAGCAGGCTGACAATGCGACCGATTCGGTCACCGGCGGTTGGCTCGTCGAGATAGATAACTATTGGTCGGAGAACAACATCGAGTTCGATGAAGGCAACGGTCAGCACGTCATGGTCTCGCTCAAAGAGCCGGAAGTGCTCTCTTCGGCGCAGCGGACCTATCTGGAGAACCAAATCTACGGTCTGAATGATGCTATCTACGGTTCGTCGTCCACGGATCTATGGAACCGTTTGGATCTGGACGAAGCCGTTAAGTTCTACCTCGTGCAAGAGATCATGGAGGACTGCGAGTCGTATCACGGAAGTTGTTTCCTCTATAAGGACCGCGACCGCAACGGTCAGACCGACAAATGGAAGTTCGGTCCGGTCTGGGATTTTGGCAATGCCTATGACCGTCATCAGGAGACTTGGATATACGATACCCCCGTTTTTGCGCAGTATTGGATCGGTCAACTGGCTACCTGGCCGGAGTTTCAGCAGAAAGTACGTGAGTATTGGTGGATCTACTACCATGCGCACAAAGACTCGGTGCGTTCGACCATTCGCGCGTTTGCAGACCAGATTGAGTCGGCTGCCAAACGGGATGCAGAGGTATGGAAAAACACGCAGAACTACCGCGATAACAGCAATTTTTCCGACGTCCGTGACCGCTTCTTCCGCCGCTACGATTGGCGTATCAATTGGCTGTATTCGCAGTGGAATGAGGGAACTGAACCGAACACGTGGGATATCGAGAGCACCCAAGAAGAACCATCGCGCGGACATAAGATCCTACGCGATGGTCACCTGTTGATCGAGTGTGACGGACGAGTATATAACCTGCTCGGTCAAACCGTCCGCTAGTCCTCTTTTATCATTTCGTTGCGCCGCCTAAGGCGATGTACAGACCGATTAGTGCTTGTGCACCGTTGTACAGGTTCTCTGCCTCGCTTAGTTGAGCGGAGAGTAATGACTCCTGTGCTTTGAGCACCTCGATGTACGTAGCCTTACCGGCGTTCATCAGTTCGTGGGTACCGGTATAAGCGTCGTGAAGCACCTCCACTTGGCGCTTGTACAGTCCATCTTTGTCCTTGGCTACCTGGCAGTCTGCCAATGCCTCGTTCACCTGATTGCCGGCCTTGATAACGGTCTGGATATAATCCATCAGCTTATCTTCTTGATTGAGTTTGGCGATCTTCAATTGCGCGATCAGCTTACCTTGCGCGAAGACCGGTTGCATGATAGAGGCTGCTATTTTCATCAGCAGCGCACCCGGATCGGCACCGTTCTCCCCTACCCATCCGAGCAAACCGGTCAGGTTGAACGAAGGATAGAACTGCGCACGGGCAGCAGCAGTGTTATAAAACGCTTCCGCCAGGATCTGGTCAGCCACCTTGATGTCCGGACGGTTCTCCAGCAGCGTAGCGGGCACACCCGTTCCGAAACGTTCCGGCAGCTGGTAATCGCCCCATGCCGTACGGGCAATCGAACGCGGGGTCATACGAAGCAACTTACAGAGTTCGTTCTCTGCGGACAGAATACTGCGGCGCGTAGTGAAGATCTGGCTCTTCACGTCCATACAGGAACTCTCCATCTGGTTAACAGCGGTGGAATATGCCTGTCCGTTCTCCCAGAGGGCGCGCTCGGTCTCCAAGGACTCGTTCCAGAGGCTATCGGTCTCGATGAGGATGTTGAGTTCTTTGTCGAGCATCAGCAATTGGAAATAATACTGTGCGACGGTAGCGATGAGGTTCGCTTGCGTAGCCTCACGAGCCGCTCTGGCTTGCTCCAACACGGCTTGCGCTTTGCGCTTGTTCACTGTCACCGAACCCGATATACCGATGTTCCAATCGAGTTGAAGCGGGATGTTATAGGAATAATTCATACCCGTTCCGCTACCGGCAGAACCGAACTTGGACCAGTTCAGATTGCCTTGCGGATTCAGACTGAGCGAAGGCAGGTATGCCAGTTTGGCTGCTTTGAGCGAAGCCTGTGCTTGGAGCACAGCCGACTTAGCCGCCAACATATCCGTGTTACGGGCAAGGGCCGAGTCGATGAGTTGCTGCAAGAGCGGATCGGAGAAGAACTCCCGCCACGAAACCGAAGCGATAGAGGATTCGTTCAACGCCACTTGAGCGATTGAGTCCCCGCTACCGAACAGGTCGGACGGAGCATCGCTCTGTGACTGATATTTCTTATATACGCCACAGGAGGATAAAACCACACCTGCGAGAATTATCGTTAGAATCTTTTTCATTTTGCTTCCTCCTTTTCTTCTTTAACAGGTGATCCGTTGATTTTTTCTTCGAGCGTCTGGAAGATGATGAAGAAGGCCGGGGTGATGAACAGCAGAGCGATTGTTCCGACCGACATACCGCCTACGACACCAAGTGCCAGCGCACGGTTACCGTTTGCACCCGCACCACCCTCTATGATCAACGGGATCATTCCGGCGATCATCGTGATGACGGTCATCAAGATCGGACGCAGACGTTCTTTACATGCCTCGAAAGCCGCTTCGGAGATCGACAGACCTTGCTTGCGACGCTCGGACGCGAACTCGGTAATCAGGATCGCCGTCTTCGCGAGCAAACCGATCAGCATGATGACACCGGTCTGCAGATAAACGTTGTTCTCCATACCCGGATAGCCCATTTTGTTTCCTATCCATGAGAAGAGGAACGAGCCCATGAGTCCGAACGGAACGGACAGGAGGACTGCAAACGGCGTGAGCCAGGAGTTATAGAGCGAACCGAGGATGAGGTAGATCAGCACAACGCATATGAGATAGATGATCAGCGTCGTGTTGTCCTTCGCGCTGGATGCCACCTCGCGCGACATCGAACCGTACTCGTACGAGCAATAGGTCGGCATGTTCTCTTTGAACACCTCGTCGATCGCCTGTTGTGCCTGCGCCTCCGAGTAGCCGTTCGCAGGTGTTACAGAGCAAGAGATAGACTGGAAGAGGTTGAAGTGGTTTTGTGAAGACGAACCGACAATCTCTTCGAGCGTCACAAACTGCGACAGCGGCGCCATCTTGTTGTTCGCCACTTTGATGTACATATTGTTCAGCGACGACGGATCGAGTCGATACTCCGGCGAAGCGCTTATCCATAGTTGATAGACCTTACTGAACTGGTTGAAGTTACCTACGTACGAACCGCTACAGTACGCGCCGAGGGTATTGAGCACTGCCTTGGCGGTCGTACCCGCGCGTTCGCATTGTACAGGATCTACATGCACTTTGAATTTCGGGAAACGCTCCGAGAAGGTGGACATCGCGCTCGCGATCTCCGGCCGCTCCATGAGTTTCACCATCAGCGCATTGGTCTTGTTTCCGAAATCAGAGAAGTCTCCGTCGCTTCGATCCTGCACTTGCAGATCGATTGCATTGGAGGTACCGTATCCAGGAATCTGCGGCATCTGGAACGGCAGCACTTGCGCATTCTTAATCGACATGCAATCAAAGTAGAAACGATACATCACATTGTCGATATAGTGCTCGTTACCCTTACGGTCGTCCCAGTTCTTGAGACGAATGATGAGCGAAGCGTAACTCGATCCGGCGTTCGAGATAAATCCGTAACCGCTACAGATCGCGTAACTCTCCATTTCCGGTATCGCTTGCACTTTCTCTTCTACTTTTTTCATGATCTCGGCGTTCTCATGAAGCGTGGAGCCTTCCGGCATACGGACCTCACAGAGGATAACACCTTGGTCTTCCTGCGGAACGAGTCCCGAAGGCAGGATCTTCATAAAGAGCACGAACAGCACGGCAGCGACCGCTAACAAAGCGAAAGACACGGCAGGACGTTTCAGATATTTCTGCACGGCTCCCTGATATTTGCCGAGGATCGCATTGTAACTTGCCTCGTATGCAATCTTGGTATAGTAGTCGATACCTTTCCATTTCTTGCCATTCTCTTTCGACTCATCATCGGGTCGCATGAGGATCGCGCAGAGGGCAGGACAGAGCACGAGTGCGCAGACGCAGGACAGACCTACGGCACCCGCCAGCGTTACACCGAACTGCGTGAAGAACGTTCCCGACGTACCGCTCATGAAAGTCACAGGGATAAACACCGCCATGAACACGAGCGTACACGAGATAACGGCTGTAGACACTTCGCTCAAGGCCTCGCGGGTAGCTTGCGTAGCCTTGTCTTTGGGCGAACCCTTCATCTTACCCGTTTCGAGTTTTGCCATCACGGCCTCGACGACGACGATGGCATCATCGACGACGGTACCGATGGCGAGCACTAATCCGAAGAGCGTGATGATATTGAGGGAGAAGCCTGCTACCTGCACGATCGCGAACGTACCGAGCAAGGATACGATGATAGAGATAGACGGGATCAAGGTCGCTTTCCAGTTCTGCAAGAAGAAATACACCACGATGATGACGAGCAGGATCGCGATGATAAGCGTCTCAACCACGTTGTGAATAGCAGCGAAGAGGAAGTCATTACTGGTCTGCAGGGTCACGAACTCAAGACCTGCCGGCAGCGTCGGTTTGATCTGTGCGTACAACTCATCCAGACTCTCGTTCACCAGCGTAGCGTTCGCGCCCGGCGACTGGAAGACCATAAAGAACACACCGGGCTTACCGTCCATGAGCGAAGTCATGGTATAACTCTTGGCGCCGATCTCTACCGTCGCTACATCGCGCAAATAGAGCACGTTGCCGTTATCCTGCGTACGAAGCACGATATTCTCAAACTCCTCGATACTCTTGAGCGTACCCTTGTACTCCATCGGGTACTGATACGCGTTCTCGGACTGCTGACCGAGTGTACCGGTAGAGGTCACGAAACTCTGCGCGCTGATAGCACTCGATATATCTTCCGGCGTCAAACCATACTGCGCCATCACGTCCGGTTGCAACCATACACGCAGCGCATAGGTGTTACCTAAGTTATTCACCTCGCCAACACCCGTCACACGCAGCACGCGCGGTTTGATGTTGATATCGATATAGTTCGAGATAAAGTCCTCGTCGTACTTACCGTCGGTCGATTTGAGACCCGTGATCTGCAGGATGTTATTCTGACGTTTGTTCACCGTCACACCCGTCTGCAGCACATCGCTCGGCAACAAGGATTGCGCCTGCGTCACACGGTTCTGTACATTGACCGTCGCCATGTCGGGGTTAGTGCCTTGCTTGAAATAGACGGTGATCGTGATATCACCCGTCGAGGTAGCACTCGCGGTCATGTACGTCATGTCCTGCACGCCGTTGATCTGCTCTTCGAGCGGACGAACCACCGAACTCATACAGGTATTGGCGTCCGCACCGGCATAGTTGGCTGTTACCGTTACCGTCGGAGGTGCTATATCCGGATACTGCTCAACAGGCAAGGTGTTGAGGCTGATATATCCGACGAGCATGATGACCAACGCTATCGAGATAGCCATCACACTTCGCTTAATGAAAATGTTCTCTTTCATAAAATTTTAAATCTTAAATCAAAAATCTAAAATCTAAAATCAGAAAATCACCCGCTGATTTTCTACCAGGTTATTCGCGCCAACAGTCACGATCACATCGCCTACTTCGAGACCTTTGGTCACCACTAAGTCGCGATCTGAACTGATCCCTGCGGTCTCTACAATCACGCTGGTCACGCAGCTGTCCGGACCTACTTTATATGCCAAGGATTTGTTTTGCAAACGCACGATAGCGTTCTGCGGAACCACCATCACGTCTTTCACGTCAATCGGCAGCACCACCGTTCCCTGCACACCCGAATAGAGAATGCCGTTGGGGTTCGGGAAAGTAGCCTTGCAGGTCAGCGCACCGGTCGTACGATCTACCGTACCGGTGATACTCGTGATACGACCCGGTTTGCTATACACATCGCCTTTCTTGAATTGGAACGATACATCCGGGAGACTCGCTAACATCTTCTCCGGGTTTCTGGCTTCTTCTTCCGTACGCTCTGCCAGGATCGATTCGCTCACCGAGAACTCGGCATACATCTTCGCATTACCGCTGAGCAAGGTCAGGAAGGTAGAAGGGCTGACTTGGTCGCCTGCATAGACAGGAACAGAACCGATCACACCATCTACCGGCGCGGTGATGGTACAATAGCCGAGGTTCACGCGCGCACGGTTCGCTGCAGCCTTATATTGGGCTACGGACGCTTGCGCCTGTTTGTACTGGTTCTCGGAGTTATCCAGCACGAACTTGCTCACGATCTTCTTGGCATAGAGGTTCATGTTACTCTCAAACTCCAGTTTCGCACTACTCTCTTGTGCCTCAGCAGCCAACAAGTTAGCCTCAGCCGACTCGAGCTCGAGTTGTTTGTCGCGGCTGTCGATACGGAACAGCACTTGACCTTTCTTCACCTGCTGACCTTCGGTGATGCACACCTCCATCAACTGACCGCTGATCTGCGGCGTGATCGTCACGTCTGCGGTTCCTTTGAGGGTCGCACTGAACTTCAGCGGCACGGAGATGTCGCTCTTGCTAATGGTCATTGTCTCATACGAAGTGGGAACTACCTGAGGAGCCTGCCCACCGCATGCCGTCAAGATCACGGCAACTGCTACAAAAAGAAGATCTTTTTTCATATCTGATTTTTTTTACACTTTACACCTTACACTTTACACTCAAATACTAAGCACGCTCATGGCTTGCCATGAGTCCTCCTTGATATCTTTCTTCTGATGGATCGCCTTGCTCAGCGGCACGAGCACGATATCGTCGTTCTGGATACCTACCATCACGTTGCGTTGACCGTCCACGAGGGCTTGCACTGCGGCTACACCCATGCGGGATGCCAGAATACGGTCGTATGCCGACGGACTACCGCCGCGCTGTAAGTGACCGAGCACCGTGACGCGGGTCGAATACTCGGGATGTGCCTTCTCAATTATCTTGGCTACTGCAGCGGCACCACCCTCGACTGCATGCTCTTGAACCAGCACGATGGACGAGTTCTTCGATTTGCGGCGTCCGCTACCGATGGCTTCTTCAACCTTCTCTTCTACAGCAGCGCGTTCCGGAATGATCGCCACTTCGCAACCTCCGGCGATAGCCGCGTTCAGCGTCAGGAAGCCGGCATCGCGACCCATGACTTCCACAAGGAACACGCGCTCGTGTGAGGTAGCGGTATCGCGCAATTTGTCGATACACTCGGTGATGGTACTCAGTGAGGTGTCATAACCGATGGTCGCGTCGGTGCCCCAGAGGTCATTGTCGATCGTTCCCGGGATACCTATCACCGGCACATCGAACTCTTGCGCAAAAGCCCGTCCACCGGTGAACGTTCCGTCACCGCCAATCACGATCAGCGCGTCGATATGCTCGCGTTGGATGGTCTCGTACGCTTTCTTACGACCTTCGGGTTCATGAAACTCCATACAACGAGCGGACTTGATAATCGTGCCGCCGCGTTGGATGATACCCGACACGTCTTGCGACGTAAAGGTCTTCACTTCGCCGTCTATCAGGCCTTTGTAACCGCGATAGATGGCTTTCACTTCTAATCCCTGCGCAATACCTGCACGCGTCACCGCACGCACCGCTGCGTTCATTCCCGGGGCATCACCGCCGGAAGTCAATACTCCAATAGTCTTTATCATAGTATTTCTATTTTTTTGCAAATTCAGGTACACATTTTATCTTTGCGGCGCAAAATTACTACAAAAAAATGAGATATGCAAGAAAAAAGCGAAAAAAACGCAACGAATAAATGGGATTACAGATTCACGACTTTATGCGGGGAGTCGTTGACCATGACGAGATAAGAGGTCTGATTATTGAGCGGAACGGACCACTCGTTGTCGGTCGCGACGTCACGGGTAACCAGTTGTCCTGTAGTAGCATAAACCGTGATCTTATCGCCCGGAATGAGTCCACGGACGTATAGCATTCCGTCAAAGGTAAAGACGAGATACTCGCGTTTGCCCTTGCTGTCGGTCATCGGGAAGCCGCCTATACGCACGGCGAAGCGTGTGTTGAGCGTACCCGCCGGGAGTTCGGCCTCATAATCCGACTCAAGCAGGTTGATGGTACGGTTCTTCAGATAGTCGATCAGCCATACATACCGGTAGCCGTTGAAGGCTTCCTTCTCCGGGAGATCGAAGGAGAACGTCGCGTTATCCAATGAGTCGGGCACAGAGACACCGAGCGGTATATCCACCTCAGTCGGCGCTGCGCCGAGCAGGGAGATCCGGTCGGTACGTTTGTTATCCAACAGATAGACTTGCGCAGAGCGGTTGGATGTCAACCATTTGACTCCGTCTCGTCCATAGGTATAGCGCACAGTCTTATCTATATTCGGATCCGGATTGAAGCTAACGATATCCGAAGAGAACTGATTGCCGGACGATGTTTGACGACGCAGCATGTTATTCGGTCGATGCGATACAAGCCGCAGGATAGGACGGGAAGCTTTCTCGTTTCTGCCATAATACGGTATATGGAAGATAACAGTCTCGGTGTCTCTCGGTGTAGCCGTCTGGGTAAAGAACGCATTACCCATCGATACGACAGTACCGCGATCCCAGGAACGGGAAGTATAGATATTATCGCCCTCGGTGATATAGTCACCCGCGCCGTCCATCTGGTACAGCACATGCGGGATATACATCTGGCGCAAGAAGTTGTCTTCCCATAAGATAGTATCGGTTCGGTAGTTCGTTACGAGCCACGGCAAACCCTTCATATTCCATCCCATATTCTCCATGCTGGTGAAGTTCAAACTCTCGCCTGTACCTGCCGTGCGGTTATCGTATTGCTTGAGATAGATATTCTTATCATCCGCATAGCCGTCCCCGTCGGCATCTTCGCCCTCCGTATAGATATACGTACCACTTTCGGCAAACGCATTGAAGCGAATCACGGTATCGGTAAGCGTGGCACCGAAGTCCATCAGGTATCCGTCTGTAGCGGTACGGTTAACCGTATCGATCTTCGTCCATAGATCGGAGTTATCCGTCTGGAATACATAATCCTTCGCCGAACGCGCCGCACCGTTGTATTGATACGTATTGAAGGCGAATGGCGATAGTTGCGTATGGAGCGCCCCTGTAGTACCGTCATATGTTGTGACAGTGATATTCTCCACGCTGTAGTTGAACGGGAAGGCCGTCATGGTGTAGCGTTGGTTCTTGAATCGCTTCTCTGCGGCGATATAGCCTATCTGCACCTCATGTCCGTTGCCGTAGAACGATGCACCCTGTTTGAGCAACAGGAAGCCCGGACGCAGCAAGATATCGACATCCTTGAGGTCTTTGAAGTCATTCGCGGTCTTATACTGCATCGTCATCACGGCGCTATCCATGAGGTAAACGACAGAACCCGTATGCGGGTAATAATTTCCGCCGTAGTTCTTGGTAAACGCCGTATCGCGTACCAGAGGAGCATCTGCTTCATGCGTTACCTTATTGGTGAGCGCCGTAATCTCCTGGCCTTTGTTTTTCTCCACATACCATGTCTCGAGTGCACCCATATCGACGGATGTGCTGATCTTACGCGGGTTACCAAGCACGTCGCGGTCCCACTTGAAGAGGATGACACTGTCTTCCCTGTACGGCGTAAAGAGCGCCGGCAGTGCACTATCCATCGTTCCGGCGTTAATCATCGTGCTATGCTCGTGCAATTGGTATGCCAGCGACGGGTTATTCGTCAGGTATGCCGGCAGTGCATACGGGTTGTTGGTCGTCATATACGGTGCAAAGCACGTGAGTTCGGATTGCTGTCCCGCGATATTATTCTGTACCGCCCCATCCGCCGCAGCCGTAGCATCGAGCGGCGTTATAATAGAGGTATCCGCCACGATGGTGTTGTTGAGCACCAGACCGTTTGCACCTACCTTAACAAGCACATCCGCGGAGTCATTGTAGATGAGACAGTTATAGAGCAAGCCGTGCTGCACATCCGCAACCGGGTGTTCGGCATCGATGACATGGTTATCGACGATGAGGCAGTTCCGCACCACCGCCATGTCGTTATCAATCAACACCGGCGATGTGGCCAAATGCGCATTGGGGTTCGTGATGACGAAGCCATCCAAGAGGAAACCGGTCCTGAAATCATCACCCGTGATATGGATGGAGTTAATCCTCGTCTGCGAATTCGATGTCGCGATACCGGAGCGTGAAGCACGTACGTAGTTCTTGAACCGGCGGCACTCCTCGTTGGTGAACTTCTTCTCCCCATTAATCCATGCTGTATCGGTGAAGTTTCCTGACAACGACCCATATACGTACACACCGTCACGCGCTGTGATAGAATAGTGGTCGGTCATATTACCCGAACCTTTGACATAGACGTATGCTTTTCTGTCCTCTCGCGGCAGGTTCTGATACATATAGGCATACACGGCAGCCGCATCGATTGCATTCTGCAACTGTCCTTGTCCGAAGGCTTTCTCCCAGTTCGAACCATCACCGGCACTTTCCTCCGGTATCGTCGGATTGACGTAGAGCACACGCTGGAGCATAGCCAGGCACTCGTAGGCGCCGCGCTCCATTCCTTCACCGGACAGACGAGGCTTAGCAGCCAAATCGGAGTCGTTCGCCAGTGAGGCGATGGTGAGTGATTTGAAACCGTTCGACCTTCTCCAGTAAAGATCTGGACCTCCATCGTCCGGATAGGTGTGGAAGAAGACGCGGTCGCGATAAATCGTGGTATCCGCTTTCTCATGAGTGATCAGAGACGGGTTCAGACGGAAACTACGCTCGCGGCGTTGCTCCGAGGTAGAAGCCGATACATACGGCTGCACGAAGCCCGGACCGCCGAAGATATCATTGTTGGCCGTCACGAGGCTGTCATTGCCCCAGGGATCTTCTCCTTCTTGCATGAAGCATCCCCATACGGCATTATTGGTCATACGGTTTTCTATACCGTTTCGCTCCCTATTGGTCGTCTTGTCCCATTGATCGGATGCGCCCATCTGGAGCTGTACTGTCGTATCGTTACCCAGGTCATCCATCCAAATGAGGGAGTTGTGTACCTCACTACCCTCGGACTCCAGACGAATATGGCCGTCGTTGAGCGCCGAGGTACAGTTGATGATACGTACATCATTCGGTACGGATGCCAGATCATTCGTTTCCGTCAACACATCAAAGGTACGCGAATAGACCGGTGCTCCCGCGTTGGAGTGGAATAGCGTATTGACGATGAGGGACGAACCGCCACCGTGGTCAATACGTACTGCCGGCGAACGCTCGGCATGGTTCGTCGTGCGTTTACCGTTATCCATGAAGATACAGTTAGAGATGGTGAGTTTCGGCAGCGTCACCTTGACGCCATCGATGAGGGCGGAGTCCGGATGGAGCGCCAAATTGAAATTCGGCGAACCGGTCTGCGTACCATCGTCCTGATAACGCCGCTGCCAACGGTAATAGATCGCTGCACCACCCTTCTTACTCATCTGACCACCAAGGCTGCTATACGCTTCGGGATCCGGTTCCTTCGTGGAGTACGGGTTGATAAACGTGATACCGTCGAATACGATCGGGATGACGACGCTGTCGCGCGAGGTGTATTCACCGACGAAGTTCGCCTGCAGCATTTGGCGCGTCATATCCTCGACGACGAACAGCTGGTTGCGCTGACTCTCGTTTCCGGTATTCGGCATCTCGATTACCGTCGGGTGCGCCAGCGGGTCTCTACGAGCACCCTTGACGTCATAACTGTAGCCGCCGAGGAAGGTAAGGCTATTCACACCGTAGTCAAAGTCCGACATCGCACTATCCGGCAGCAGCGGCGAAGTAGAGTTCGATGTAATGGCAAACGCACGACGGTTATCGATCACGTTCAGCGGCGAGAAGGTCTCCCCTTCGTCGTTACCCAAGAAGCAGACGTACTTATCGTGGTTGTTATGCGAGGACATGAGCAGGTCTATCGCTGCCTGCAGATCCGTCGTCGGCGTCTCCCATGTCAGTCCATCGTGCTTAATCGGATCCTTTGCTTTGGTCGCTACCCAGACGGTATCGATCTCCTGTCCCTTGATATCGAGTTGCACATACTGGTATTCGTATACACCGAGGTCGATATACACGTCCTTAACACCCATCTTCGGGTTCTTGGAGATACGGTCCATGTTGCCGGACATCTCGCTGTCACTGCCCGAACGGGTATAGTGCATGTAGTACTGATCACCTAACGGCAGCGGCGCGTTGGACTCGGACATCATTCGTCCGTATCGCCAAGCGAGGAAGTTATACATCGGCAAGGAATCGGTATTATTGGGTTTACCGGTGAACGAAGCTACCGGCAGACCTCGAACAGGGAAGACATCGGCCTGTGTTGCTCCCGGGTGCGCAGCTCGAGCCGCAGTAAGAGCAGCCGCTTCCGTTTTAAACTGCTGCGTACCGGTATAACGGGTGATATAATACGATACACCACGTACAACGTTCTGCTTGAGCGTACCCCAACCTTGGTCGGTGGTGATATTCATACGGGCTTGCAACCAGTCGGCATTCTGCATGTATCCATCGATACCGGCAACGAAAGTCGGCTGCTTGAAGTTCGGGCCGTCCGTTGCGGTATTGATAGGGTTGATAAGTGTATTGTTGTTTCCACGGACATGCGCCCAGAGGGTGTCATAGTTTTCTACTAAATCGTCATTCGCATCCGTCTTTGTATTTATCCTTTTGCTTCGAGGATCCTCCCAGGCGCGCTGCTCGGCTCGCGTCAAGAGATAACCGTCCGAAGTAGGTTTCATACCCGACGGACCGTAAGTCTTACGATAGGAGCAGAAATAGAGACCCTCCATCTTATTTCCCTGCGCACGGAGCTTCATTAATGTATCAACGACCGCCTTATTGAACGTATCATTCCGCGCTACCCAGTAGTTATACGTACTGTCATAGCGATGGAACAACTCCTCGTAGCGATCCCACTCTTTTCCATCGTAGTGGAATACACCCTTACGGGACGCTTTATAGTTCGTATCGAAAGTAGCGCTCGAGGCTTCCAGCAATGCTTGGTCCTCGCCATCCCATCCCTCCGTGCCGTGCTCCAAGTCCGTCAGGTGGTCCACCTCAAACACCTCATTACCCCAGAAGATGGTATTGAACGCAAACTGCATCGAGTCGGCCACTGAATAGCGGTTATTGGCGAAGAAGTTATACATCGCGGAATAAGCCACCGCTTTGTTTTTCATAAAGTGGCAGTTCATGACGCGGGTGGAGGATTTATCGGCAATAGACAAGCATCCGCCGAATCCCTGACGGGCATCCGCATTCGGGATAGGATCGGTCGATTCGGCTTTCAGCGGGAAGAGTCCACGGCGCGCTTCATTATTATCGAACAAACAGTTGGATACTCCGCAGAAGGCATTGGTCGCGATACAACCGCCGGCCGTCCACGGGATATACCTCTGGTCTATCTTGGTCATCGGGCCCTGCGAATAATTCTGCGTGAAACGGTTACCATACGCATAGATACCGCCGTTGGAATAAATCGCACCACCGTTACCCGCCATATTATTGGTAAAATAGCAGTTCTCCACCACAATTGGGATATTATGGGCTGCCGGTTGGGTCATATCCGGCGGATTTTCGTAGGCTCCTTCCCACCAGTTACCGTCCACATAAATACCGCCGCCGCGGAAATAAGTCTTCCGCACAAACACATCGACTGTATCTAAGGAATCCACGCGGTTGGCATATCCGCCGGTAATCTGCAAACCGTCAAAACCGATAGTACGAGCGAGAACGGACAGATCGTTTTCCTCTACCCATGTTGAAGGGGCATTATCCCAAAGAGTATCCGTCAAGATAGACTCAGTCTCATGTTCCGGGAGACCATAGTTCGGATTTAATGCACCGAATTTCAATGGTCGCGGACCTATGTAGTTTGTATCCGCATGACAGGTAACGACGTGATAGATATGGGTAAAGTCTTCACCGGAAACGGCATTACCGGAGAGGATAGTCTGACGCTCCAGCTCCCAAGGCTCAATGACGGAGTTGAGGTTGTTATCACGCATCGGGCGGTGACGGCTATCACGCAGACGGATAGAGTCGGTGAATTCAAAGTTAATCGTATATCCCGTACCGGGGATTGGTACATCATTACCATCACCGATGAAATGGACAGATGAGAACGGCGACTTGAAGCCCTCCTGACCGTATTTATGGTCATCCGGACGGGAGTCCACACCACCAACGATCAGAATGGCCTCCGGCACGAGGAAGGTATTCATACGCACCGTACCCTGACGCATATAGGCATCGCGCACCGGATAATAAGTTCCCTGCTCAATGAAGACCTCGAAACGGGTGTTTCGATACATCTTCGGATTCATCTTACGCGCCTTGATGATATATTCGAAGGCATCGCTCAGACGGTGGAACGGGTTATAGATACACGAACCCATCTGGCGGTACATATTGGATACTTCATCCGTATTGGTATTATCCTGCAGCGCACGCGCGGCTTTGGAGTCAATCAACTCGGTATGCACGACATACAGACGGTGCATCACATACTGGGCATCCACATGCACTTCGAAGTTCTTATTGATCGCACGCGCGCCGATATCGATGATGTCGTTATTCTTTGTCACGAGGGTATCAGCAGGTTCGGAACCCCATGCATAGCCACGCACCGAACCGTCCGAGGTCCACCGTTTACGACTCACTCCGGCTATATCGATACTATCGAGGGTAGCAAACTTAATATAGAAATTATTCCATTCCGTATAACTGATTCCGGCACGCGCCAAGGTGGACGACATCTCGATCGGATAATAGAGGATGGCATCGAACGGATCCTGTCTATCCCAACGCACGCCCTCGGTCTCCATCGGTGAGAGCTCGATGTTACCCTGTCCTTCCAGACGACGCGACTCTACGGCACAGCAGTTCATCGGGTACGGTAAGTTATCCTCCGCGCGAGCGAAGTTACCCGCCACGTTGGCATTATCGTTCGCGTTGTTATGCCAGATAGCCGAACTGTTGATACGCGCATAGGTATTAGCGTAGAACAGACCGCCGGCAGAAGCACGACCGGTATTCTCGCAAATAGTCGAATAGAAGATATGCGCCAGCGAGTCATTCATATGCGGGCCTGTAGCCGGCTCCTCCACATAGATACCGCCACCGGTGTTGGCCGTGTTGTATTTAACAATTGTACCGCTGACGAGAGCTTTCGGCTTGAGGTACAGACCACCACCGTAGCCATCAGCAGTATTATTTTGTATGACGCAGTTACGAATATGGGCATAGTCGGTCACTACAGCTCCGGCACCGATACGGTCCGGCAGATCCGGTGAGTTAGCATTACCGTCCATGATAAAGATACCATCCACCACGGCGCGGTCTTTCTCATCGGTCATGAATGCTAACTGATTGCGAATCGGATTATCTCCGTCCATATAGTACTCCTCATCCGGCGTAAAGAGGTCGTTCGTGAAGGTCACTACGTGGAAGGTATTTCCTTCCGCACCGGTAGAAGAAGTGATCTTACCGGAGAGGACGGTACGATAGGTCAGCGGGTCGCGGCCCGTGAAATCCGTAGTATATCCGCCCTTAATCTGTACGCCGTGCGGGATGATGAACGAGTAGTCGAGCGTATTATC
>CADBWK010000013.1 GCA_902798385.1 uncultured Bacteroidales bacterium | reverse complement strand
ACCTGACAAGGTGATAATGTTGGATTCGAGTGCGAACAAAGGTATCTTTGAGTTTCGCCCACTCGAGCCGGGGTATGGAATCACGATAGGCAACGCGATTCGTCGTGTACTGCTCGGTAGCCTCGAAGGCTACGCTATCTGCTCTATCAAGATCAGTGGTATTGATCATGAATTTGCTACGATCCCCGGTGTAATCACTGACGTTACCAACCTGATCCTCAACCTCAAGCAGGTGCGCCTTATCCGTAAGGAGGGTATCGAAGAGGAAGGAGAAACCGTTAAACTCCATGTGCGCAAACAACGTTCGTTTATCGCAGGTGAGTTGAATACCGTTCTCCAGAACTTCGAGGTACTTAATCCGGATCTGCGTCTCGCAGAACTCGATGACAGTGCTGACTTCGAGATTGAGATCACCATCAACAAGGGACGCGGATACGTGCCCGGTGATGAGAACCGCCATAAGAACGATCCGATCGGAACGCTCGCTATCGATTCTATCTATACCCCGATCCGCAACGTCATGATTTCGGTTGACCAGTATCGTGTCGAGCAACGTACCGACTACGAGAAACTCACCCTTGAGATTACAACTGACGGCTCTATCACGCCGCAACAGGCGCTGACCGAAGCCGCTAAGATCCTTATCTACCACTTCATGCTCTTCTCCGACGAGCGTATCGTACTCGAAGAGGAGACCAAGAAGAACAGCAACGCACTCGATGAGGAGATCCTCCGTATGCGTCAGCTGCTCAACCAGAAGCTCCAGGATATGGACCTCTCCGTTCGTGCTCTCAACTGCTTGAAACAAGCAGAGGTGGATACACTTGGCGACCTCGTACGCTACCACCGCGCTGACCTGCTCAAGTTCCGTAACTTCGGTAAGAAATCCCTCACCGAATTGGACGAACTGCTCGAGCGTAACGGTCTCGCCTTTGGTATGGACATCTCACGTTATCACGTGAACGATTAATTAACAATTTTAACGATTAAATTATTATGAGACATAATAAAAAATTCAATCACCTTAGCCGTAAGGCCAACCATCGCGCTGCGATGCTGAGCAACATGGCCTGCTCGCTGATTCTCCACAAGCGTATCAGCACGACCCTCGCTAAGGCTAAAGCGCTCCGTATCTACGTAGAGCCGATCCTCACTCGTGCTAAAGAGGATAACATGAACAACCGTCGTTTGGCTTTCAGCCTGCTCAAGCAGAAAGAGGTCGTTACCGAACTCTTCCAGAATGTAGGCGAGAAGATCGCTAACCGTCCGGGTGGTTACACACGTATCCTCCGCACAGGCTTCCGTCTGGGCGATGCTGCTGAAATGGCTATCATCGAGCTCGTTGATTACAATGAGAACATGCTCAAGGAGACCAAGAAAGCAACCAAGAAAGCTACCCGCCGTGCCGGCAAGAAAGCCGTTAAGGAAGAAGTAGCTGAGGCCGTTGCAGAGGCTCCCGCAGCAGAAGAAGCAAAAGCAGAATAAACGTGCGTCAGCACAATAAACGCTTAAACAATTATGTTTTTGGATATCAAAAATCATAATGCTAACGTAACGGACCTCGCCAACGCCAAAGTTGGCGAGTCTGTTACTATAAGCGGTATGATCCATAACGTCCGCGTCACGAAGTGGGGCGGCTTCATCGTGCTCCGCAAATCGCGTGGTTTGTTGCAGGCTGTAGTCAGCAACGAGAGCTCTAAGTTCTTCGACGAGAAGGGCGCAGAGATAGCCATGAACGACCTCTGCCGCGAGATGGCGATCACCATCACCGGTACGGTGAATGAGGCGAAGATCAAGGACCCCGCAGCGTTCTATAACACGATTGAGATCGCTGTAGCCGAGGTCCGCGTCCTGAGCCGTCCGACCACCGCTGAGGTAGTGGACATGAACGCCCTGAAGTTCGGCGACGAAGAGACGCTCTTGCGCTATAAGTTCGATAACCGTCAGGTCACCCTCCGCAACCCGCGTGATATGGCGATCCTCAAGGTTCAATCGACGATCGCACGTGCCTTCGGTGAGTTCCTCAGCGAGAATGGTTTCACCCAGATCTTCACCCCGAAGATCGTGAGCGAAGGAGCAGAAGGCGGCGCTAACGTGTTCAAGATGGATTATTTCGGCAAGCAGGTCTACCTCGCGCAGAGCCCGCAGTTCTACAAACAGATCGGCGTAGGCGTGTACGAGCGCGTCTTCGAGATCGCGCCCGCCTACCGCGCAGAGAAACATGCGACATCCCGTCACCTCAATGAGTACATCTCCCTCGATGTCGAGATGGGCTTCATCAAAGGACAGGAAGATGTCATGACCCTCGAGGCAGCCCTTCTGCGCCACATTATAGCCGTTGTAGAGCGCGATTGTGCACACGAGTTGCAACTCCTCAACGCCGTTAATCCGGTGCTGCCAGAGCAGGTTCCTGCATGGAAGCTGAGCGAAGTGCATGAGATTCTCTTTGAGAACCACCTATGCGAAGCCGACCACCGTGGTGAAGACGACCTCGCGCCGGAAGAGGAACGCGCTATATGCAAGTACGCCTTCGAGAAATACGGTTCGGACTTCGTCTTTGTCACCCACTTCCCGTCGGAGCACCGTGCTTTCTATGCGATGGACGACCCCGAGGATCCGAGTCTGACACTCAGTTTCGACCTCCTCATGAGAGGCCTCGAGATCACCTCCGGCGGACAGCGTATCCATAAAGAAGCCGACTATCGAGAGAAGATGATCCGTCGCGGTATGAACCCCGACGCCTTCCATTTCTACCTCGATACATTCAAGAACGGCATGCCCCCTCACGGCGGCTTCGCCATCGGCTTGGAGCGCATCACAGCATGCTTCTTGGGCATCGCGAACGTCAAAGAATGTTCGATGTTCCCACGAGACATCAACCGCGTGGCACCTTGATAAAGAATCGGCTCTAACGAGCCGGTTTTTTTTTTGTAAACCCACTAAAAATATAAATAATTTTAATTTTTTACCGTTAAATCCTTGTGTATTCCAAATATTTGTAGTAATTTTGCAGCGGATTTTTACGGAAAAGTGTCACATGTGACAGATTTTCGTAGAACAATAGTACTATAAGAAACCAATAAATATATTAACATGAATATATTACGCCCTACTTACATGCGTCAACTTATTGACGCACAGAACAATGGTCTAATCAAAGTGGTATCCGGCATACGCCGTGCCGGCAAGTCGTATCTATTGAAGACTTTGTTCCGCGCTCACTTGTTAGAGCAAGGAGTCCCGACAGATCATATTCTTGTGATTGATTTGGAAGGACGTCAGAATAAGGCCTTCCGTGATCCTGATTATTTGTTGGAGTGGGTGGATAAAAAGATGCGTGATGACGAGCAGTACTATATCATTATTGATGAGGTGCAGCGTGTGGTGGATTTTGTGGAGATGCTTGGTTCGTTGGTGCTTAAGGAGAATGCGGATGTGTATGTAACCGGCAGTAACAGTCATTTCTTGAGTTCGGATATAGCGACGGAGTTTAGAGGACGTAGTGATGAAATACATGTATACCCGTTGTCGTTTGAAGAGTTTATGACTGCCTACGATGGAGACAAAGCGGATGGTCTGCAAGAATACTACATGTATGGGGGGCTGCCTAAATTGTTGTCCATAAAAGGCGATGACAAGAAAGCGGCGTATCTTGAGCGTTTATACAGAACGGTGTATCTGAGGGATATATATGAGCGGCATACCATCGAGAATAAAGCGGAGTTTGAGGAACTGGTTCGTGTGCTGGCTTCCGGTGTCGGGAGTCTGATGAGTCCGACCACCATAGCCAATACCTTCAAAAGTATCAAGCGACTGCAGAATATTACCGATAAAACCATTGATACCTATATCGGATACCTGCAAGATGCCTTCTTGATTGAGAAATCGGAGCGATATGACATAAAAGGCAGGCAATATATCGGTTCATCGTCCAAATACTATTTCAAAGACTGCGGTTTAAGAAATGCCATATTATCGTTCCGGCAATTCGAAGAGAATCATATCATGGAGAATGCGCTCTACAACGATCTGCGTGGACGTGGCTTCAGGGTAGATGTCGGGAATGTGAATATTCGTGTACGGGATGAAAAGGGCGTTCAGCAACGCGTGACTTTGGAGGTGGATTTTGTATGCAATATGGGCTCTAAACGGTATTATATCCAATCCGCATGGCGTATGCCGGACGAGGCAAAGATGAAACAGGAACAAAACTCTTTATGCCAAATTAAAGATGAGTTCCACAAACTGATAATAGTGGGTGACCGAATCAAGCTACATCGCAATGAGAAGGGCATTACTATTGCCAGTATCTATGATTTTCTATTAGACCAAACGACTATTGATCAATAATCTTTTCCATTTCAAAAGGCAATATTTCGTGGCGAAAAAACGCAACATTCATGTTGTAAGGCGGAAGAGAAAGCGAGTTTTGTTGAATTTGGATAACAAAATCGTACTTTTTCGCATTTTTTTGTTTTTTTTCTTTGCGGTTTGATTTTTTTTTCGTAATTTTGTGCCCGATTTTGAATACTACGCGTATATACGAGCGCGTGAGCAAAGAAAAAAATACATAAAAAACATGATGATTGATTAGTACTGCGTACATGAGTTTTATTTAGCTAAAGTGCTCTCATAAATAGATTTACAGATCACTTTATCCAAATAATCCTCAACTCAAAGAGTTAAAATCAATCATCACAAAAATACAAAAAATATTTGTCTAACGCAGATAATATAAGGTAAATATGAAGAAAACAACAAGGATATTAACTCAAAATCACATTGTCTCGTAATGTTTAACAGAGCTACATGCGGTGTGGCTCGCAACATTAGAGACAATGAGTAAAAGTAGAAAAAGGATTCCTTCCGGTACATGGACCTGTTGTAAATCCAGAAAGAAAGGGAAACAACTTAGTCATCGACGGTTTCGTAGATGTGAGCACGTGGCAGTAGCCGCTAAAAGAGAAGATTCTATACCATATCGTCAAATCGAACTGACATGTCCCTGGGACTTGGGAGGAGATGGAAAATGGTGTTATTGGGGAATTGTAGATGATGAAATAAAGCGTTACATACGCAAGTAGATAAATAAGAGATAAAAGAAGATTAAACGCAAAATGCGCAGAGGTAGATACATAGAAATGATTTTGGTTACGATAGCAGTCGTTGTGATGACGGCTGTTTCGACTCGTGTCTGCGCCCAAGAGATTGCAATAGAAGATACACTCATCAATGAGGAGGATGTTCTTGTGGCGGATACGATGGTAAATAATGATCCGGAGTGGTATGTAGCTCCGGTTGATCGGGCTATTATACGCGCGCCCAAGCGCGCTGCAGCAGGCACCTGCCCGATTGATTCGATACAGACCTACGATGAGAATGGTAATCTTGCTCATGTCTCCATCTATGAATACGGAGATACGACCCGTACCATTACTTGGTTCGTTAATCTTGATGGAAGCCGCGTGGGTGAGTCGAAAGAAGAATCCGGCACAAATGGCAATATCGATTTTACTGCCAGCTATGAGTGGGACTATACAACCAATAACTGGAAAGGAACCTCAAAAACGGAGGATGAGTATACGGCTGCAGGCAAGAAAGTACGTCATACCACGTATGTTTGGATTAATGGTGCTTGGATGGCTGATGCGCAGCTGACCTGGACATATGATGCAGCCGGTCGCGAGTGGGAGTATACTACTTATATTCGCAATGCAGGTAATAACCAGCTTGTGATTACAGCACAGCGTATCCGTGAATGGTATAATGCCAGCAAAACCACATTGGATATCCAGTATACGGCTTATACGAACGGAAATCCTTCGGCCGGCAAAAAGACAGAGAGTACATACGATGCGTCGGGTAATCAGTTGACGAAGGTCTACTATGCTTCGTATAATGGCGGCACGTGGGTGGCTTCTACCGGTTCGACCAGTGAGATTTGGGAATATACGTCCGGCAAGAATACGTATTACGAGAAGCATACGGGTTCTAATACCGGCTGGGTGAAGAATATCAAGAAGATTTGGGAGTTTAATAACGCTGCCGGTAAGCAGACCTTCTATGAGGAATACGGAGTGAATAATGGGGAATGGGCTATTGTTAAACGAGAGATTGCCGGCTATAACGAGTACAACAATCAAACGCTTGTTGAGAATTATACTTTCAATAAGTCGACGGGACTTAAAACGGGATCCAAGAAAGAAGAATACACCTTAAAGGACAACACTACGCAGCAGCTTGTAAAACTTCAGTACAAATGGGTGGCTGCAAGTACAAGTTGGGAGAATAATATCAAGACGGTCAAGGCCTATGATGGCTCAAAGACTATAGATAATTGTGTTTACAACTGGAAAAATGATGAATGGGTTGGTGTGTATACCCGGACGAAAACAACCTATTCGGGCAACAATCCGATAGATGTGATTGAGATGTCCTGGTCGGCAGATAGTAAAGATTGGGTGAATACTAATCGCACCGAGACAGAGTATACGGGAACGAATAAAACGAAAGAAACTACCTCTGCGTGGCAAAATGATGCATGGCAAACGACCGGTCGAACAGACTATCACTGGACGAGTGGTAAGAATGATACCATAACGAAATATACGAGTGATGGTGTCGTTTGGACTCCTGTGGAGCGCACGATCAACAGATTCAATGCTGCAGGGACAAATATCATGACGCATAAAGCGACATGGACCAATAATCGCTGGACATTAAAGTCGATGACCAGAAAGGATATTGTCGATCATGTTGTCAATGGTCAGCGCCAGACGCTTACGGCAGAATGGAATTGCGGAAGCGATTCGGTATGGATTGGTGTGAAAAAGGACACGGCTCTTTATCTTAATTCTACCATGGAGAAACAACTTTATACCGCTTCATACAAAGGATGGCAGAATAATGATTGGAAGCCGGTATCCATGTCTAAAGTTTACTATGATGAGCAAGAAAGAAGTATAGATGAACAATCTTTTTTATGGAATAATGGTTGGAAAGGAAATATCCGTAACGAGTATAGATATGATGAGCGCGGACGTCGTAGTATGATAGCTACATACGTGGGATGGGATAACTCGACCAATTATTGGAAAGGTTCTAATAAGACAGAATATACATTCAATACTAATGGCTCGACTAACTTCTATATAATTTATAAGTGGGGCGGTTCGGATTGGGTATACGAATATCGTAATAGTTTCAGTTATGATGGTTCGGAAAATGAAATAGAGCATATCGTAGAACAATACGCAAATAATGGTTGGGTAAATCAAACAAAAAATGAGAAAGAGTATAAAGGCGGAACTTTGGTGAAAAACAACGAATATACGTGGCTGAATAATACGTGGACTTATAAGTCTCGCAATGAGCAGACGTATGATGAAGATGCGCAAGCCAAGCTTCGTCGAGAGATATTAGGTACTTGGAACAGCGGGGGGCTTATATCTTTTGAAGACAATCATTATTTCTATCCTTGCGACCCACGTTATCATACCATTCGGTTCTTGGATGAGGATGGTACTCTGCTGGAGGCAAAACAAGTAGCAGAAGGAGAGGTTCCGTCATGCGATGAGACTCCGACAAAGATAGCTGATACCCAGCATGAATATACCTTCACTAATTGGTCACCTGAGGTGGTCGCAGCGACCGGTGATGCAACATACACTGCGATCTATACTGCTACGCATAGAAAGTACATGATTACGTGGCTCAACGAGGATGGATCGCAGCTTAGTCAAGCTCCGGTAGCCTACGGCGAGATCCCTGCCTATAACGGCGAGACACCGACGAAAGAGAGCAGCGCAGAGTTTAGTTATGTGTTCTCCGGCTGGACAACTGAGCCGGTAGCGGTAATAGGCGAAGCGACGTACACAGCGGCATTTACCGCTACGAAGCGGAGTTATGCCATCACATGGCTGAATGAGGACGGCACGCAACTTAGCCAGACGACAGTCCTCTACGGCGAGATTCCTGCCTATAGCGGAGAGACACCGACGAAAAAGAGCAGTGCAGAGTTTAGTTATGTGTTCTCCGGCTGGACAACTGAGCCAATAGCCGTAACAGGCGAAGCAAGTTATACGGCATCCTTTACGGCAACGAAGCGCAGTTATGCGATCACATGGCTGAATGAGGATGGCACGCAGCTTAGTCAGGCGACAGTCCTCTACGGCGAGATCCCTGCCTATAACGGAGAGACACCGACGAAAGAGAGCAGCGCAGAGTTTAGTTATGCCTTCTCCGGCTGGACAACTGAGCCGGTAGCGGTAACCGGCGAAGCTACGTACACGGCGGCCTTCACGGCTACAAAGCGGAGTTATGCCATCACGTGGCTGATGGATGATGGATCGGTGATCGATCAAGCCGAAGTGGAGTATGGCAGCACGCCCGCGCACGCGAATATTAATAAGGAGAGCACGGCGAAATATACGTATACCTTCAAGGGCTGGAGTCCGGAGGTTTCGACCGTAACCGGTGAGGCAAGCTATATAGCGCAGTTTGACAGTGTGATCAATAAGTACACGGTGACCTTCTATTTTGAGGATGGCGTGACGGTGATCAAGTCCACGGAAGTGGCGTATGGCGAGATGCCGAGCATCGATATCACGCCGTCGCGTGTGGCGGAAGAGCATTATTACTACGTGTTCGCCGGCTGGAGTCCGGAAATAACGGAGGTAACGGGTGATGTAAACTATACGGCGAACTTTAACAAGAAACCGAAAGAGTACGAGATCCTATTTAAGGACTGGAACGGTGCGCAGTTGCTGAAAGCGAACGTGGCGTATGGTACGGTGCCTCAATATACGGGTACACCGGAGCGGAGAGGTAATGCGCATTATAGCTATACCTTCACGGGCTGGAGTCCGGAGTTGGCCGAGGTAACGGGTAACGCCACCTATACGGCAGTCTATAAGACGGTAGTGAATATGTACACGGTGCAGTTCCTGGATGAGGATGGTACGGAGTTGGAGAACCAGTTGGTAGCCTATGGCGTAGTGCCGGCTTACCAAGGAGAGGCACCGACTAAGGAGGATGATGAAGAGTATATCTACACCTTCGCAGGCTGGTCGCCGAGAGTGACGGCTGTGACGAGTGATGCGGCATATTATGCGACATACACGGCGCATAAGAAGACGGAAGGATTTGAATCAATCACCGATCACCAATCACCGATCACCAATAAGGTCATGATTGATGGGCGCATTTATATCATTCGTGGTGGGCATACGTATACTACGGATGGTATCATGGTTGAGTAGTTTATATAAAAGAAAAATTATAAAAAAAAATAGATGATTGATTAGTACTGCGTACATGAGTCTTATTTAGCTAAAGTGCTCTCATAAATAGATTTACAGATCACTTTATCCAAATAATCCTCAACTCTAAGAGTTAATAATCAATCATCACAAAAATATCAAAAATAACTAGTAGATGTCAAAAGAAAGTGTTATAGAAAGGTGGCTTGAATTGGTGGACGAGGATATGAGTGTGGCGGAAGACTTGTTCAAAACCAAGCATTGGCTATATACCGCTTTCATGTGCCATCAGGTATTGGAGAAGGCGCTGAAAGCATATTGGGTAGCGACTCGTGATGATGATCCTCCTTATATTCATGATCACAAACGTTTGGCAGAAGGTTGTGGGTTATATGATAAATTAACAGAGGAACAACGAATCTTTTTGACAACTATACGTGAGATGAATATTGAGGCACGTTATCGTGAGTACAAAAGCAGGATTGCAGCCTCTCTAAACGAAACCAATACACATCAATTATTGGAACAAACTAAACAGATGAAACAATGGATACTCCAACGGTTCTGACATTAAATGAGGCCCTCGGGCTTGTGCGTCGCTACAAGCAAGTGATCGCTCCTCGTTTCGACCATGAAATTGAGGTGCGTATGTTCGGCTCATATGCAAAAGGTTCTGCCAATCCGTGGAGCGATATTGATGTGGCTGTCATTGTTCCGGAAATCAAAGACGACCAATGGTTGGATGCTTCGGTACAACTGGGAATGGATGCGGACAAGGTGAGCTTATTGATAGAGCCGGTGCTCATTGAACGCGGAGAGGATTCGATGTTATATAAAGAGGTAATGAGAACCGGAATCGCAGCATGATAGAAACAAGAGGTAGTCGAAAATTTCGACCACTACTAAAAGAAAAATTATAAAAAAATAGATGATTGATTAGTACTGCGTACATGAGTCTTATTTAGCTAAAGTGCTCTCATAAATACATTTACAGATCACTTTATCCAAATAATCCTCAACTCAAAGAGTTAATAATAAATCATCACAAAAATATCAAAAATACAAATATAACGCAAATAAATAATATAAGATAGAAAGGAGGATATTATGCAAGTAGCAATTAATCCGAATATTTATGGACCGGCTCGTGTATACGCAGAGCGTAAGGGGCTTGACATAACTGCGGTTATTGAGGACTTTCTTGTGAAATTTATGTCCTCAGCTAAAGAGAAAGAAGCCGTTGCAGATCAAGAGCTGCCTGATGTCGTAAAGAGTTTGTTGGGCGCTGCAGGTGGACAATTGGCGGATGATGACCTGAATGGAAGAAAAGCATATCGTGGGTATATTGAGGAGAAGTATAAATGAAACGTCTGTTTTTAGATACAAATATTGTGATTGATCTGTTGGATAAACGCATGCCCTTCTGTAAAGATGCTGCTAAACTCTTTGCTGAGGCGTATCATAAGCGTGTGCAATTGATCATATCTCCGACCACTTACGCAACCGCATCGTATCTTCTTGGTCGACACAACAGCCTGGAAGAGGTACGTAATCTCCTTGCGAACTTGCGTCGGTTGACTAGCGTGTCAACAGAAGACGAGCACGTTGTGGACAATGCTATAGCTTCTAAATTCGCAGATTTTGAAGATGCAATGCAGTATTATTCTGCGCTAAATGCAAAAGCCGATATAATTATTACTCGCAATTTGAAAGACTTTGTTGAATCTCAAATTCCGGTAATGACAGCAGAGGACTATTTTGAATCATTGTAAAAACAACTAACAACAACAAACATAATTAACAATTAAAAACAAAAATTTTTTAACAAAAAAAACAATCAAATTTATTTAACCAAAAATTAAATTTTAATTAACGAGGGACGACCCTCAAGTATTAAATTAAATTTATTTAATTAAATTATGAAAAAACTTTATTCAATCGTGCTGATGGCAGCGGCGCTGCTAGTAAGCACAACAGCTTCGGCTGCTACCGTTGCCAAGATTGGTACAACGGAGTATGAGACGTTCGAGGCTGCATGGAAAGCCGTTAAGACCGGCGAGACCATTCAACTCCAAGCTAACATTACGATTGGTACGACACTTTGGTTAGGTACTACCACTATGGCAGATGAGAACCCATTGTCCATTACGCTGGATCTGAATGGTGACACCCTGACATCAACAGCACAGAAAGTATTTGTGCTGACTCATGGCTCGTTGAATGTTACCGGCAATGGTGGTATCAAACATGCTCCTACTGGTACGATTTATTCGGGTGGAGAGTATCAAAGTAAATTCGAGATCTTCCGTGTCTATGGTTCTACCTATAAGGACATTGATGCAAAGACCTCTGATACTTACTACACTCACCTGACCATTGGCGCAGGCGTTAAGCTCGTTGCAGCGGTTAATGGTATTGTCGTAGATAAATTTAGTTCGTGGGATATCGCATCTGCTTGGGCTGCCGGTAATAAAAACATTCCGACTGCTGATGCTGATAAGTTAGCGCTCTATACTGATGTCTATTCAAAAGGTAATGGTGTAGCTCATGGTGTATGCATTGACGTAAAGGGTACTATTGAGGCAAGAAAGTATGCTATCAAGGCAAATGGTAACTTGCGTACCCCGGCGTGGTCCGCAGATAATAGTGGTAAAAAAATTGGTCAGGAGTCCTATCGCGCAACCCAGTATAGTGATCGTAACAGCACTCGTTACGTGATTGCAGCTGACGATGAGAAGAACTATTCTCCGTTTATCCACGTTTATAGCACAGCTAAGCTTCTGACCACTGAGACTTTGAGAACCGATGCTGTTGCTGCTTACGGTGGTGGTTATGCTCGTTGGTTGGTAGAAGGTGCTGTTGAGGGTTCGACAGCTGTTTACGTTAAGTCCGGTGAAATTGAACTTAAGAACGCACAAATCACTTCTAACTTCGACGGAGTCGCTTCGGGTTCAACTGCAGATAGAGGATCCGGTGTGGACGCTGGTGGTAGCGGTATCGTAATCGAGTCCTCTGCTAACTATGCCGGTGGTACAGATATTACTATTGAGGGCAATACGGTCGTTACTCCGACATCTGGTTTTGCTATCGAAGAGAAGATTACCAATGCTGCTGACACGACAAAGGTTGATAACGTAGATATTAAGGGTGGTACCTTCAAAGAGGGCGACGCTGGTACTATCGTAGTTACCACGCAGACCACAAGCGGTAATAATGTCGTTTCTATCGATGGTGGTACTTTTGAATATGCTAATGAAACAGGTGGTGGTATTGACCTCGGTGGTAAGAGCTTGGAGCAGTTCCTCGTAGATCAAGCTGGCTCAGGTGATAACACCCATACCGTAGTTGTTGCAACTGACGATCAAGGTCACCAAACTATCGTTATTTCTGAAGGAGATAAGCCTGCAGTAGCTAATTCTGTAATTGGTGCAGCTGAGAATGCTTCTATTAACTGGAAAAATGATGGTACTACGACTGAGACGCTTACTTCAAATAAGAAACTTGCTGAGCTTCAAATTAGCCAAGATTACAACCAGACCTTAATTGTTCCTGATGGCTTGACTCTTGAAGTAGGCCGTGTAGTTTTGGGTGCAAAAGCTCAAATCGTTGTTAAGGCCGGTGGCAAATTCATCGTTACCGGTGAGCAAGGTCTTGCTGCTTTCCAAGAGCGCAACCTCGTTCTTGAGGCCTCTGAGTCGAAGCAAGCTATTTTCCTTTTCAATCCGGCAGTTACATCGAACACCCATCCGATGGCTACTGTAGAATTCCTTTCTAAGTCGTATGTAGATGGTTCTAATTGGGCTCGTCAATGTTTCGGTATTCCGACATACCAGGCCATGACTTCAATTGATGCTGTTGACAAAGATGACTATTCTGTGAAGGTGCGCACGAAATTTGGTCGTTATAGTTATGCTATTCATGATTGGGAAGTTATTGGCGAAATCAATAGCACGAACCCGGCTGTAAATTTGAATGACATGGCAGATCCGTTCAACTACTATCAGATGATTAACTATGGTACTGTAATGAATAATACAAAGGTTATCATGAATGGTAGTTTGGTGGGTAATATAATTCCGCAACTCAATGTACGTGCTAATGCTTGGAATGGCTATGCAAATAGTTGCACCGCTCCTATGAATATTAATGTACTGCTGAGCGAAATTCCTAATTCTGTTCAAAAAGCAATCTATTTGTTGGATATTACTGCACAACAGACCACTTGGATTCCGAGAACAAATCTTAATGAAGACGAGCCGAATATGCAAAACATTGCTCCATTACAGCCGTTCTTGATTTGTAATGAATTAGCAGCTGCTAATGTAAATGTAAGCTATGAGTACGCAGTTTACAATCCTAATATGGGTATTGGAAATCCTGCGCCCGCTCGTCGTCTTGCTAACTACATGACCAAAGCTAAGATGGTTGTTAAAGGTGAAGGTTGTGTTGACCGCGTAATTGTAGCTGAGGACGATGAGTTCTCTGCAGAGTTCGATAATGGTTATGATGCAGTTAAATACATGAACGATGGTGTAAACATGTATATTACTGCAGATAAGAAGATGTCAATCTTCGCTACCGATGATCTGAACAATACCTATGTAGGTCTCCAGACCGTTAAGGGCGGTAACTACACCATTGAGTTTGCCAATGTTCAGGGCGAGGAACTCTTCCTCATCGACCACGAGACCGGTGCACAAGTTGCAATGGTGGAAGGTGCTACCTATGAGTTCACCGCTGATGCTAACAGCGCAAACGACTATCGTTTCGAGGTTGTTAGCCCGCGTAAGGTAACTACCGCTATCGAGAACGCAGAGGCTGTTAAGAGCGCTAAGGGTATCTACACCATCACCGGTCAGTACGTAGGTGAGATGAATGTATGGAATACGCTTCCTGCAGGTATCTACGTAGTAAACGGCGAGAAACGCGTAAAATAATTTATTCACTTAACCGGTTTCCGTGCGTGAGCACGGAGCCGGCTAAGATATTGTAAGATATGAAAAAGATTTATAATAGCCCTGCAATAGAAACTCAGGAGTGCCATTTGTCATCGATCATATGTGTCAGTGATGACAAAATTCAAGGAGGCGGACTTACGCCTGCTCCTGAAAGAAAACCGTTCTAGACGCTCAGATTTCTATTGATAAGGAAGGCATTCGTCAGAATGCAGAATAATAAGTAAAGATTAAATATTAATACAACAATGAAAAAAATTATGATTTCGCTGCTCATGGTAGCAGCATCGTTAAACGCTTTTGCCATTACATATACCAGCAAAGCAAAACTGACTTTGACATCTTCGGATAATAAGTCGTGTACCATGACAATTGGAGAATCCGCTGATCTCAGCGACGGTCTCAACAATGGTTATTATGCAATATTGAATGAAGAAGGATATGATGTTCAATTGTATGTAGAGTTCGGAGGCAAGAAATATCAGCAATTTGCGTCCAACGCGGCAACGATGGCTGATCTCCAACTTGGTATCAAGACCAATGCAGCTACCAGTTATACGCTGACAGCTTCAAATGTAAGCGGTGCTACTCCGTTCAAGGTAAAAATCAATGGTGTAGAGTATACTGTTACCGATGGTATGAGCGAGGTTATCACTCTGGATGCAAGCAGTGTACTGCCTGCTGCAGGTGATGAGGCTAAGTACAAAGTTAACCCGGCTGCTCCGCTGGTAAAGGGTATCTGCTTCAAGTATGAGAAGCTCGAGCTCACCATGTATAACGGTGCACAAGTTGATGTATTTGCAGATGGTGCAACTACTCCTGCTAAGAGCGAGGCTGTTGTTGGCGACGCTCTTTATCTGATTGACCTTAGCGCACTTGCAAGTGGCAAATATTACGTTAAGATCGATTTGGATGGCGACTCCAACTACGACGAAGAGTACGTAATTACCATTAAACCCGCTCTCTCCTAATCGTTTTTAGGGTGAGCACGCAATGGTATAACGCTTGTTTATCCCGTTGCGTACAAGTCAACATCTATACATTCCTATAAAAGAAAGGATATATAATGTTGTGCAAAAGTAAACTATATTTATTAACCCTGCTGACGCTACTGAGCACTGTATCGTTGAACGCGGCTGTTAATACGCAGTATTCTGAAACGCTGTGTAAGCCCGGTACGTACCTGTTCGGTTGTCAGCAACTGACTGGCTCAGGCGATTACGACGAGACAATGCCTCGTTTAGGCGCTGCCGGCGATAGCACGGTGACTGTTCACCTGCTCTTCGCTTCGCAGAAGGATGTTGCCTATAACGCTACCATCGAGCCCGGACAGATTTATCTGTTTGGATGTCAGCAGCTGACAGCGGATGCGACGGAGACGGAGACCTTGCAGCAAGTAGGTTGCGCGTGCGATAGCACCGTGACTCTGCACTTGTCTGTACAGGCTTCTACGGACGTTACGGTATCGTACGAGGAGACGATCACGTTGGGCGAGACCTACTTGTTCGGTTGCACTCCGATGAAACCGACAGCCGTAGGTGACGTGACCGACCAGATCACTCTTCCGCGTATCGGTGTAGCCGGTGACTCGATCATCAATCTGACGCTTCACGTACAGGCAGTACCGGATATTACGGTATCGTACGAAGAGACGATCACGTTGGGCGAGACTTATCTGTTCGGTTGCACTCCGATGAAACCGACAGCCGTAGGTGACGTGACCGACCAGATCACTCTTCCGCGCTTAGGTGCGGCCGGTGACTCGATCATCAATCTGACGCTTCACGTACAAGCAGTACCGGATGTTACGGTAACGTACGATGAGACGATCATGGTTGATGAGTATTACCTGTTCGGATGCCAGGCGTACAAGTTCTCTGAGAGCGGTCCGCAGCAGTTGACACAGACTCTTCCGCGCGTAGGTGCAGCGGGAGACTCGATCATTATCTGTAACCTGACGGTTGCGGGTGCTGGTGGAGTGGTTGTAGTATCCTACGAGGAGACGATCACGTTGGGCGAAACCTATCTGTTCGGTTGTAATCCGATTAAGCCGACAGTTGCAGGTGACGTAACCGACCAGATCACGCTTCCGCGCGTAGGTACAACAGGTGACTCGATCATCAACCTGACACTGCACGTACAGAATGCGCCGATTACGGTAGCTTACGAGGAGACGATCACGTTGGGCGAGACCTACCTGTTCGGTTGCCATCTGATGAAACCGACAGCTGTAAAGGATACTACCGAGCAACTCATCCTCCCGCGCGTAGGTACATCAGGTGACTCGATTATCAACTTGACGTTGCACGTACAGCAGGCTTGCGTAACGACTTATGGTACAGAACCGGATCCGGGACCGCAATGCGATGTATATTACTGGGCATTCGCCGGCGACTCGGCTATTTACACCTCCGGTACCTATACGCACGTTGGTACGAATGTTGGCGGTTGTGACTCGATTGTCACGCTGACGGTTGAGATTCTCCAATCTACTACGGGCGATACGACGGCTACGAACTGCGGTACATTCATCTGGTATGAAAATACCTGTGCTGCTACCGGTACGTACTACCATACATTCCCGAACGGCAATGCAGCAGGTTGTGACTCGACGGTAACGTTGACCTTCACGCTGTTAGAGCCGACTACGGGTGATACGACAGCATCGAACTGCGGTACGTTCATCTGGTATGAGAACACCTGTGCTTCTACAGGCGACTATACGCATGTATTCACGAACGCAGCAGGATGTGACTCAACCGTAACGTTGCACTTCACGCTGTTGGAGCCGACAGTAGGCGATACGACAGCATCGAACTGCGGTACGTTCATCTGGTATGAGAACACCTGTGCTTCTACAGGCGACTACGTACATACCTTCATTGGCGGTAATGCAGCAGGTTGCGACTCCGTTGTAACGCTGCACTTCACGTTGTTGTCTCCGTCTACGGGTGATACAACGGCTGTTGAATGCGATCAGTTCATTTGGTACGAGTATACATGCACGGCTTCGGGCGACTACGTACATACCTTCATTGGAGGTAATGCCGTAGGTTGTGACTCGGTTGTAACGCTGCACTTGACGCTTAACAAGTCAACGGTAGGCGATACGACGGCTGTTGAATGCGATCAGTTCGTATGGTATGAGCATACATGCACGACTTCGGGCGACTATACGCATGTGTTCACGAACGCAGCAGGATGTGATTCAACCGTAACGCTCCACTTGACGATCAACAATTCCGTAACGAAGACAGTTAACGTAGGTAAGAAATGTAACATGTACTACTGGGCAGAGGCAGATACGACCATCATCGATGGCGGTATCAACTCCTACACGCACGTGTTCCAGACCTACCAGAACTGCGACTCGATCGTTACGCTGACCGTTGAGATCGACGTGCCGTATGAGACCACGCTGGATATCAAGGGTTACTATGGTGATCGTATCATCATGATCAACCGTAACCAGATCAACGAGATCCCGGGATGGCATCTCGACTCGCTCGATACTGAGCATCCTGAGTTAGTAGAATGGTATCGTATCGAGGCTTCGGGTGATACTACCTTCTTAGGAACAGGTTATTACTACACCTTACCGAGCGGCGATCCGCTGCCTGCCGGCGTTTACTTCGCGGAGATCAATCTCCCAGCTGTCGGCGAGTCTTGCGGCGCGATAGGTAAGACGATTCTGTATACCATCACCGCTTCTGCAGGCGCTCCGGCTCTCATGCCGTCGTATGCTCAACCGGGTGAGGATATACGCGTAGTCAACCTCGATCCGATGGAAGAGACAATCATCCGCGTTTATACGGCGGAAGGTGCGCTCCAGGCTACCTATAAGGCACATGGCGAGACCACGTACCCGATCAAGGCTGCCTTCGAGCAGGGCTTCTACATCGTTGAGCTGAGCAATAGCAGCATGAAATCAACTTTACGTTACATCGTTAAATAAGGAGGGATATGACAATGAAAACTGCTAAATCAATTCTTATTGCAACGACTCTGATATGCGCTTCTGTTGTGTCGACCCTGTCGGCACAGCAGCAAGCTCAGCCTGCGCCGAAACATGAGTTTTCGGTTGAGAAGGGAGATTCTGTAATGATCCGTCGTGAGTGCCAAAAGTACTCCACGGGCGAGCGTCCCTCGACTTGGGTATGGGATAAGGTACATACCGTTCGTCAGCTTGGTACCAAGCGTCATCCGGACGGTGTCCTCCTTATGAATATCTACTCCTGGGTCTGCGATACCTGTTTGACCGTTGTCAACGGTCATGCGAAAGAGTCAGCCGAGAAGGCTGCTATTGAGCAGGCTGCGGACAGAGAGGCTTTTGAGCAGGGCGACGAAGCAGCACGTAAAGCTGCCGCTCAGGCTGCAGCTATCGCTGCTGCTGACAGTGCTTTCCGCGCTGCCGAAGAGGCCCGCAGAGCAGAAGAAGAGGCTCGTAGAGCTGAAGAAGAAGCTCAGGCTGCGCTCCGCGCTCAGGAAGACTCGCTCAAGTCCTTGCAACAGTTCAAGCATAACTACGACCGATTCACGATCGGCCTCCGTGGTGGTGCTTCGGCGCTGATGCATCATGCTGAGAACGGTAACTGGACATGCGGCGGTGACGTCGTACTCGACCTCCAATATGCTCACTATTGGGCTAAGGACGGTCGTCCGGTAGACCTCGGTCTGATCGTCGGACTTGGTATCGGATACCAGCAGAGTGGACTGAAGAAGGATTACGATCATACGGAGTTTGACAGAACGGCAGGTACGTCGAACGTACACTATACCGTTGATGTCAAGGATGTCAAAGAGACCGATCACCAACTCCAACTCGAAGTGCCGGTGATGTTCTCCTTGATCCATGACAAAGGTCTGTTCTTCAATATCGGTCCGAAGTTCATGATTCCGGTTTACACGCCGTACAAGCAATCTGCGAACACGGACGAGACACATATCTCGGCTGTCTTCCAGGAAACGGGTATTACGGTCATTGACCAGACCCTGACCGGTAAGTACACAGGACAAGAGCCGGAGGAGAAGAACGGTATTCAGTTTACTATCAACGTGATGTTAACCGCAGAGATCGGTTACGAGTGGATTCTCAAATCCGGTAACTCGCTCGGTCTCGGTGCATACGCTAACTACAGCGTGTATAATACGTTCAAGAACACCACCAACAGTGAGGGTCTGTTCAACCTGACAGCTCCGGCTGCAGACGGTTCCTCGGTGGCTAAGTTGGATGTATTGTCCGCTACGCACGCATATGCTGACAAGCTCGGTTATTTTGACGCGGGTATCAAACTGGCATACCACTTCAACTTCCCGAAGAAGAAACACTTCAGAGATTCTAAACTCTTCTAAAGCATGACGATACTATGTATCGAAACTAGTACATCGGTTTGTTCAGCCGCCATCTGCAAGGATGGCGCGCTGATCAAACAGTGTATCAACTACGAAGGAAGCAACCATGCACGGTTGCTGCCTTTGTATATTGACGAACTGCTCCGTCTTGCGCGCGAGCAGGATCTGACTATCGATGCCGTTGCCCTCTCCGAGGGTCCCGGCAGTTATACCGGTCTCCGTATAGGAGCCTCAACCGCGAAAGGCCTCTGCTACGGTCTCAACGTACCCCTGATCCCCATTCCGACATTGGAGATACTCTGCGAAGCAGCCAAATCCAAAATCGAGAATCGAGAATCGAAAATCGTTCTTATCCCCATGATCGACGCCCGTCGCATGGAGGTATATACGATGATTGATGGCGAGACAAAGGCGGTAGTAGTCGAGAACGAAGAATCATTGATCAATGACCAATTACCAATGACCAATGACCAATCGGTTTACTATTTTGGTGACGGCGCAGAGAAATGCTCTAAGGTCTTCACCAAACCCAACTGGCACTTGGTGCCGAACATCGTACCCGAAGCACGGTTTGTTGGCGTATTGGCCGAAAATCAAAAATCAAAAATCGAAAATCAAAAATCGATTGATCTGGCCTATTACGAACCCTTCTATTTGAAGGAATTCATCGCCGCCCAAAGTCACGTGAAAGGATTGAAATGAAAAGATCATATATCATCTATCATCTATCATCTATCATCATCTTACTGATGATCCTTTCCTCATGTTCTACCCAGAAGAACACCTGGGCGACGCGATCGTTCCATCAGACGAAAGTCAAATACAATATTCTCTATAACGGCAATATCGCGTACGACGAAGGTCTGAAGGCCATCCGCGATGCCAACACGGACGACTACTCACGCGTCCTCTATCTCTATCCTGTGTCCAATCATACGGCGGCACAGGCGGCTACTTCCCAGATGGATAAGACCATCGACAAATGCCGTAAGTGCATCAAACTGCACTCTATCAAAGCGAAACCGAAACGTGACCCGAAAAAGGCGAACGATCCCAAATATAAACTGTGGCTCCAATCGGAGGAGTTCAATAAGAACATGCACCTCGCATGGCTCCGCCTCGGGCAGGCAGAGTTCCATAAAGGTGATTTCCTTGGCGCCGTCAGTACTTTCAATTATATCATCAACCACTACCAGAACGATCCCGACATGATCGCGCAATGCCAGCTCTGGATTGCACGTGCATACGCCGAGATGGGCTGGCAGTATGAAGCGGAAGACATGATGCACCGCGTGCAGATCGATGCACTCAGCCGCAAGCATGCGAAACTTTATTCCGCTGTCAAAGCCGATGTACTCCTGCATGGCGAGCACTATCACGATGCCCTTCCCTTTGTGAAGATAGCCATGCCGTACGAGAAACGCAAGATCTATCGTCCGCGTTTTGCTTACGTGCTCGGGCAACTCTACGAGAAAGAGAACCAACCCGAAGAGGCTATCCATGCCTATAAGCAGGTCATCCGTATGGCGCCGGTCAATGAGATGGATTTTAATGCGCGTATCCGCATGGCGGAACTCGGCGGCAAGAAATCCATTCGCAAACTGCGCACGATGACCAAGCAGTCCAAATACAAAGATCGTCTGGATCAGATCTACGGCGCGATGGGTAATATATACCTCGCGGCACGCGATACGGTCAAGGCGTTGGAGATGTACGAGAAAGCAATCGCAGAATCGACCCAGGCCGGTACGGCCAAGGCGGCTATCCTCGTGCGCGCAGGAGATATCTATTTTGAGCAACGCGCGTACCCGCAGGCGCAGCCTTGTTACCGCGAGGCGGTGACGATCCTCACGGCAGAGAACCCCGACTATGCACGCGTGCAGAAACGCTCCGAGGTACTGGACGAACTGATTGTCGCCTATACCCAGGTACAACTGCAAGACTCACTCCAGCGACTCGGTCATATGACCGAAGAGGAGCAACGCGCTATCGTCGATCAGATCATTGCTGATCTCATCGAGGCGGAGAAACAAGACTCCACCCGGCAAGCTGAGGAAGCACTCGAGCTCGCGCGAGGCGATGATGGTCTGAGAAGCGTCAATACGGCGAATATGTTAGGCGCGGGTAACATGCAGAAAGGCGAGTGGTACTTCTATAACCCGCAACTCATCAAGCAAGGTCAACAGGAATGGCGGCGCCGTTGGGGTAACCGTCCGCTCGAGGATAACTGGCGCCGGCAGAATAAGCAAGTCGTGGTCAATGATGAAATCGGCGCTGCGCTCAATGATGAGAATGAGGCATTCCCCGACAGTCTCGGAGGCGATTCCTTACGAACCGACTCGATCGGACAAGAGCGGATTCCGCTTTCTACCGATCCGCATGATCCGGCTTATTACCTCCAGCAGATCCCGCGCACCGAACAGGACTATCTGCTTAGCGACAGTCTCTGGCGCGAGGGCATGATTGCGCTCTATTATATCTACCGCGACAAACTGCAAGACGAAGAACTGGCGCAAGAGACGCTGCGTGAGTTAGTGGAGCGTTTCGCCGGTCATCCGAGTCTGGACGACATCTTCGAGGACGAACGGTTGCGCGCCTTGCGCAATGATACGGCTTATATCGCCCGTATGCGTAAGCTCCTGGACGAACAGGACTCGCTCTATCTCGCGACGTACACCGCCTATACCAAAGGCGAGTATGCAACGGTCAAGACGAATGTAGCTAATGTCAAATCACCAATGACCAATGACAGATGGCGTCTTGCGCCTCGATTCCTCTTCTTGAATGCCGTAGCCGTCGCACGTACGGAAGGACAACCGGCGTTTATCACTGCCCTGCAAGAACTCGTAGCCGGTTATGGCGAGACGGAGTTGGGTTCGATGGCCAAGGACATGCTCGCGATGATGGGACAGGGAATGGAGAGCCAGAAAGGCGGTACTACCGGCGATCTGGCGGAACTGCGTAACCAGTCTGATAAGACCGAAGAAGCTGAGGCTTCTGACTCCACGCAGGTATGGTCGGAAGACCGTAAACAGCCGTCTGTGGTATTGCTCATCATGCCGACGGCGAACGAAGAGGCACTCAATGAACTGCTGTACGAAGTGGCGTTGTTCAACTTCAGTCAGTTCCTTATCCGCGATTTCGATCTGCAGAAACTACCCGTATGGGGTGAAGGATGCGCGCTGCGTATCAGCGGCTTTGCCGATCTGGATGAAGCAGAATGGTGGGTTGGTATGGCGCAGAAGAACGCCGAGATGCAAACGATCCTGCAACAGATACAAATAAAGGCAGTAACCGAAGTTAACCTGCCTCTATTGAAATAAGTCGGGAAGACGTGATTCGAACACGCGACCTCCGGTCCCCCAGACCGTTGCGCTACCGGGCTGCGCCACTTCCCGTCGCTTTCGATTTTTCAAAAGCGGGTGCAAAGGTACTACATTTTTTTGAATTGTGCAAATTTTAATGCAAAATAATGAAAAAATTCTATATTGAGACATACGGATGCCAGATGAATGTGGCGGATAGTGAGGTGGTGGCGGCGATCATGGAGACAACCGATGCCCAACTCACCGAGCAGTGGGAGGATGCCGATATCATCCTGATTAACACTTGCTCCATCCGCGATAACGCCGAGCAGAAAGTCGGTGCCCGTCTCCGCGAACTGAAGGCGCACATCAAAAATCACAAATCACAAATCGCCAATCACAAATCGCCAATTATTGGCGTCATCGGTTGTATGGCGGAACGTATGGGGCAGGAACTGATCGATGATTTTGGTGTGGACTTCGTGGCAGGTCCCGATGCCTATCTTGATATCCCGAACCTCTTGGCGCAATGCGAGCAGGGACATAAGGCGATGAATGTGGAACTCAGTACGACGGAGACCTATCGCCAGATCATCCCCGCGCGTATCGGGCGCTCCATCAGCGGCTTCGTGTCCATCATGCGCGGATGCAATAACTTCTGCTCCTATTGCGTGGTGCCATACACCCGCGGTCGCGAGCGGAGCAGGGACGTGGAGTCCATCCTCAATGAGGTCAAAGACCTGCAAGCCAAGGGGTACAAGGAAGTGACGCTCCTCGGACAGAACGTGAATTCCTATAAGTTCGTGCGCGAAGATGGTACGGTGGTGGATTTTGCGGACTTACTCGAGATCGTAGCGGATGCCGTACCCGATATGCGTATTCGTTTCACCACGAGCCATCCGAAGGATATGAGCGATAAGACGCTCGAGGCCATCAGTCGGCATAAGAACCTCTGTAAGTTCATTCATCTGGCTGTGCAGTCCGGCTCGAACCACATCCTCAAACTGATGAACCGTAAGTATACGCGTGAGTGGTACCTCGATCGTATCGCGGCGATCCGTCGCATCTTACCGACGGCGGCGATTAGTACGGATATCTTCTGCGGTTTCCATGATGAGACGCTCGAGGATCATGCGCAGACCCTGAGCCTCATGCGCGAGGTGGGCTTTGACTCTGCGTTTATGTTCAAGTACTCCGAGCGTCCGGGCACCTATGCGCATAAGCATCTTCCGGACAACATCAGCGAGGAAGAGAAAGTGCGGAGACTCAATGAGATCATTGCGCTCCAGACCCAACTATCGCTCGAGTCCAACCAACGGGAGATCGGCAAGACCGTCGAGGTGCTCGTAGAAGGATTCTCCAAACGTAGCCATGACGATATGTTCGGTCGTACGGAGCAATACAAGACGGTGGTTTTCCCGCGAACGGACCAGAAGATCGGAGATATAGTCAATATTCGCATTCTCGATGCCACGGCTGCCACTTTACGGGGTGAAATCGTGTAATTTGGTGTAAAAACGAAGAAAAATAGCATTTTTTTGCCAAAATATTTGCTCATTTCAAATAAAAGCAGTACTTTTGCAACGAAAATAAAATTTTCATAGTTAAGGTTTAGGTTTAATGGCGAAAGGAGGCTGTGAAGTTTCCTTTCGTTTTTAAACCGAAAGAGAAAAAACGAGGCGCTGCGCCTTATTTTTTATATGGCAGACGAAACGAAAAATACCTCCCTCATTCCGGACTTGACGGATGCGGACGAGATGCGCAAGGCGGTTATCGCCAGCGAGATTTTGAATCGAAAATATTAAAACTATAGATAGAATGGCAGTAACGTACATGACCGAAGAAGGTCTGAAAAAATTGAAAGAGGAGATTCAGCAGTTAGAGGCTGTTGAGCGCCCACGTATCATTGCCGCGATTGCTGAGGCACGTGAGAAAGGCGATTTGAGTGAGAACGCGGAGTATGACGCCGCAAAAGAGGCACAGGGTGCTTTGGAAACGAAGATAGCCGTGCTGAAAGCACGTCTGGCAGAAGCCCGCGTGTTGGACGCATCGGATATCAAGACCGATGAGGTGCAGATCCTGACCAAAGTGCGCGTACGCATGGCAAACGGAATGGAGAAACTCTTCCATCTCGTTACCGAAGGCGAAGCGAACCTCGCAGAGGGTAAGATCTCTGTCACCACCCCGATCGCAAAAGGCCTGATGGGCAAGAAAGTAGGCGAGAAAGCACAGATTCAGGTGCCCGCCGGTACATTGGAAATGGAAGTATTGGAGATCTCGTTATGACACTCTTTACACGCATCATCAAGGGAGAGATCCCGAGTTACAAAGTAGCCGAGGACGATAAGCACTATGCTTTCCTCGACATCAACCCGCTCGTGAAGGGTCATACCCTCGTGATCCCTAAGTTGGCAGAGCCGGAGGCAGATTATATCTTCGATCTCACGGACGAGCAACTGCAAGGGCTCATCACTTTCGCCAAGAAAGTAGCGCAGGGTATCAAAGCCGCTACGGGTTGCAAACGCGTGGGTGTAGCGGTGCTGGGCATGGAAGTGAACCACGTGCATATCCACCTCGTGCCGATGAACCACGAGAAAGACATGCTCTTCACGAATCCCAAACTGAGCTTGCCTGCCGAAGAGATGGCATTCATCGCCAACTCGATTGCAGAAGCGATTGAGAAATTGTAAAAAAGAAAGCCCGCGCCGCGGGCTTTTCTTTTTACCAAATCGATACTCGATTTTCGGGCGCCACGTACATCGGACTCTCCGGTGTCACGTTCCATGCCTCGTACCAAGCATTGATCTGCGGCAGGGCGCCGTTAACGCGCCAGCGACCGAGCGAGTGAGGATCGCTCTTCGTGCGTTGGAGGATCTCCTCCGGACGGATATTGCCTGCCCATACATTCGCGTATGCCAGGAAGAAACGCTGCTGCGGCGTGAAGCCGTCGCGGGTGGTCAGACGCTCTGCTTCGGGCTTCGACTCTTCATTGAGCGTGAAGGCCAGGAAGGACACTTGCAGACCACCGTGGTCGGCGATGTTCTCGCCCAGCGTGAACGCACCGTTGGCATGTACACCGGGAGCTACTTCGATCTTATTAAACGCTTCTTCCATCACTTTGGTGCGTTGATCGAAAGCTTTCTTATCCTCTTCGGTCCACCAGTTGAGCATGTTACCGTCCTTGTCGAACTGACAACCCTGATCGTCGAAACCGTGGGTCATCTCATGACCGATCACCACGCCGATCGCGCCGTAGTTGAACGCATCGTCGGCACGCATGTCGAAGAACGGATACTGGAGGATTCCGGCGGGGAAGCATATCTCGTTGGACGAGGGGTTGTAGTACGCGTTGACCGTCTGCGGGGTCATGTACCATTTCTTCTTATCCACCGGTTTGCCGAGGTAGCTGAGGCTGTAGTCCTGCTCGAACTTAGCGGCACGTTGCAGGTTGGCATAGTAGGTGTCCTCAGCGTTGATATCCAACTTACTGTAGTCGCGCCATTCGTCCGGATAACCGATCTTGATGGTCATCGCATTCAGTTTTTCGAGGGCTTTGTCTTTGGTCTCGCGACTCATCCATTCGAGGTTCTCGATACGGATACCGAGTGACTTCTGCAGGTTCTTGACGAGCGCCAGCATACGCGCTTTGTTCTCCTCGGGGAAGTACTTGGCTACATACATCTGACCGACTGCCTCACCGAGCGTACCGTTCACGATACCTACCGCGCGTTTCCACAGCGGTTTGGGTTCCTCCGTACCGGAGAGCACGCGTCCGTAGAAATCGAACGAGGTCATGTATATCTCCGTCGTCAGGTACGATGCCGCACCTTCGATCACCTGCCAGGAGAAGAGGGTCTTGAGATCCTCGAGCGGTTCGTCGTCCAGCATACGACCGGCTTCCTGTAAATGCGGGATCTGACCGATAGAGAGACTGTCCAACTCCACGCCAAGCGCCGCGAAATAGGTCTTCCAGTTGAGCTGCGGCACGAGCTCTTGCAGTTCAGCCACCGACATCTTGTTGTAGTTCAACTGCGGATCACGTAACTCCACATTGCTGTACGCCGCCTTCGCCAAACGGGTCTCCAGACGCAGCACGGTCTGTGCCCGGTCGGCAGGATTGTCAAAACCGAAGAGGTCAAACATTTTCTCTACGTATTGCACGTACGCCTCGCGTATAGCGCGCGTGTGCTCGTCCTCATCTATATAATACTCTTTCTCGCCGAGGGAGAAACCGGCTTGGTACTCGTTGAGGATGTTCATCGAACTGTTCATCGCGTCCGCATCGACGTACATCGCCCAGAGTTGGAAATCCATGGCGGCGCCGAGCACCTTGGACAACTCGTCCCGGCTCTCAATAGCATCGATCTCATCGAGGGTCTTCTGTACGGGTTCAATACCTTCCTTATCGCGACGCGCGGTATCCATCGCCATGTTGTACATATCGCCGATCTTCTGCTCGATCGAACCCTGCATATGGTGCTTCGCGGCGATGTCCTGAATCAGGCCGTTCACCTGCTCAAGGTTATTGAGACCGAGTTTGTCGAACGAACCGAAACGGCTGTATTCCGGGGTTAAGGGGTTGTTCGCCATCCAACCGCCGCATGCGAATTGATAGAAGTCATTCTGAGGAATGGCGGTGGTGTCCAAGTTCGCCAAGTCGATACCGGTTGTTTGTTGTTTAGTAGTGCAAGCTGTTGTCATAAGCGCAAACGCTGCCAGCGTAAAAATTAGTTTTTTCATATTTTGAATTGTTAATTGATGCAAAATCGACTGCAAAGGTACAAAAAAATTTGCATATATCAAAATATTTTTGTAATTTTGCGCCGCAAAATCTGTAATAATATGATACTCGACAAATTAGAGAATGCCGATTGGTACTATGACAGTGTACCCGGCTTGAAAGAATTCATGCAATTCTACAACAACAACGACCTGGAGGAACTCCCGGCATGTAAGATTTACTTGGACGGCAAAGACCTGTTTGTGAACATTCTGGATTTCAAAGGCAAAGAGGAGTCCAAATGCCGCATGGAGGCGCACAAGGACTATCTGGATATCCAGATTCCGCTGGGCGATGATGAGATCATGGGATGGAAAGCGCAAGTCGATTGCCAGGAGGTGACTCAGGAGTATGACGAAGGCAAAGACGTCGAGTTCTACGGCGACAAGGCTACGGCTAAATTCACCGTGCCTGCCGGTCATTTCGCGGTCTTCTTCCCCTCCGATGCCCACCAACCGGGTATCGCGCCGGGCAAGGAGTACCGGAAGTTAATTGTTAAAGCTAAAGTGAATAATTAAACATCGCCGTCAGCCGTCAGCTATCAGCTGTCAGAAAAAACTGAATGCTGAAAACTGAATACTGATAGCCTCAAAATCAAATACTATGGCAACAAAAAAAGCAACAGCTCCGAAGCATCTGAAGATCGTGGAGCGTGATCCGTATCTGCAACCGTACGAGGGTGCCCTTCAGGCACGCGCCGACTATGCACGTAATAAAGAGGCAGAGATCACCGGCGGACAACCGCTCGCCGAGTGGGCAACCGGTTACCTTTATTTCGGTCTGCATCATACCGACAAGGGTTGGGTCCTGCGCGAGTGGGCGCCGAATGCAACGGCTATCTATATCAAGGGCGATTTCAATAACTGGAGCAAGGACGAGGCCTATCGTCTGCAACCGGTCGGCAACGGCGTATGGGAAGCCAAACTGCCGGAGAAAGCCATGCAGCACGGACAGATGTACAAGCTGCTCGTAGAGTGGAACGGCGGTTACGGCGAGCGTATCCCGTCTTACGTACGCCGCGTCGTACAGGACGAGCAGACGAAGATCTTCTCTGCCCAGGTTTGGAACGAACCCGAGTACCAGTGGAAGAATAGAAATCACAAATCAAAAATCACAAATCAAAAATCGCGCGAAGCGCTCTATATCTACGAGTGCCATATCGGTATGTCATCCGAGCAGGAGAAAGTGAACTCTTACGAGGAGTTCCGCCGCGATGTGTTGCCCCGTATTGACAAATTAGGATATAACTGCATTCAGATCATGGCCATCCAGGAGCACCCGTATTACGGTTCGTTCGGATACCATGTATCGAATTTCTTTGCGGCCAGCAGCCGTTTCGGTACGCCGAATGAACTCAAAGCCCTCATCGATGACGCCCACGGTCGCGGTATGCACGTGATCATGGACCTTGTGCACAGCCACGCGGTGAAGAACGAACTCGAGGGTCTGGGTAACTTCGACGGAACGGGTTATCAGTATTTCCACGACGGTTACCGCCGTGAGCACCCGGCTTGGGACAGCCTTTGCTTCAACTACGGCAAGAACGAGGTGCTCCATTTCCTGCTCAGTAACTGTAAGTTCTGGTTGGATGAGTATGATTTCGACGGCTATCGTTTTGACGGCGTGACATCGATGATATACCGCAGCCACGGTCTGGGCGAGGACTTCAACGGTTATCCTTCTTATTTCAACGGCAACGAAGACGGCGACGCGTTGATGTATCTCACGCTGGCGAACAAGCTCATCCATGAGGTGAAGCCGGAGGCGATCACGATCGCCGAAGAGATGTCCGGTATGCCGGGGCTCGCTGCGGCTATCGAGGATGGCGGTGTAGGGTTCGACTATCGTCTGGCGATGGGTATTCCTGATTTCTGGATCAAGTATATCAAAGAGGTGAAAGACGAAGACTGGAAAGCCGGTCACATCCTCTATGAGATGACCAACCGCCGCGAGGATGAGAAGACGATCTCCTACGCCGAGAGTCATGATCAGGCGCTCGTGGGCGACAAAACCATCATCTTCCGTCTCGTGGACTCCGACATGTACTGGCATTTCGAGCATGGCCACTCCACCTATATGGCCGACCGCGGTATCGCGCTGCATAAGATGATCCGACTCGTAACCGCATCCACCATCAATGGCGGATACCTTACCTTCATGGGCAATGAGTTCGGTCATCCCGAATGGATCGATTTCCCGCGCGAGGGCAACGGATGGAGCTATAAGTACGCGCGCCGGCAGTGGAGTCTCGTCGATAACCCCAACTATTTCTTCGCCGACCTCAATCGCTTTGATGCCGAGATGATTCATCTGCTCAAGAAGCATATCCTCAGCCAGAACCCGACGGCGGAGGAGAAGAAATACAATGTAGGCAAACACCTGCCGTGGGTCATGAAATGGTGGGACAACGAGGGCGACCAGGTAGTGGCTTATTCGCGCAACGACCTGCTGTTCATCTTCAACTGGAACGGCCAGAAGTCCTTCGCCGACTACGGTATGCTCGTGCCCGAAGGCAAGTACAAAGTGGTACTCAATACGGATGCCAAAGAGTTCGCCGGTTTCGGTCTGAGCGATGACACCGTCGAGCATTTCACCGAGCACGACGAACTCTACGCCAAGGACGGCAAGGGTTGGCTCAAGATGTACCTGCCCGCACGTAGTGCTGTCGTCCTCAAAAAATCATAAATCATAAATCATAAATGCGAGTTATTATTGAACCTTCGTATGACCTGCTGAGTCAGTGGGCTGCGAATTATGTAGCAAAAAAAATCAATGAGTTTGAACCCAAAGAGGGTTGTCCTTTCGTGCTCGGTCTGCCGACCGGTTCGTCGCCCCTGGGTATGTATCGCGAGCTGATCAAACTCAATAAAGCCGGTAAGGTGTCCTTCCGCAATGTAGTCACCTTCAATATGGACGAGTATGTCAACCTGCCCGAAGAGCATCCCGAGAGTTATCATAGCTTCATGTGGAATAACTTCTTCAGTCATATTGATATCCGCAAGGAGAACGTCAATATTCTGAACGGTAACGCAGCCGACCTCGCAGCCGAGTGCGCACGGTACGAGGAGAAGATCCGCAATATCGGCGGTATCCACCTCTTCCTCGGCGGTATCGGTCCCGACGGACATATCGCGTTCAACGAACCGGGTTCGTCCCTGAGCAGTCGTACGCGTAAAAAAGAGTTGACCACCGACACCATCATCGCCAACAGTCGTTTCTTCGACAATGACGTCAATAAAGTGCCCAAGACCGCCCTCACCGTAGGGGTAGGTACCGTGATGGACGCCAAAGAGGTGCTGATCATGGTGAACGGACATAACAAAGCCCGTGCACTCCAGCATGCTATCGAAGAGCCGATCAGCCATATGTGGACCGTTTCTGCGCTCCAGATGCATCAGCACGGTATCATCGTCTGCGATGAGGCTGCTTGCGAAGAACTCAAAGTAGGTACATTCAATTATTTCAAAGATATCGAGCGCAATAACCTCGATCCCAAGACCCTACTCTAAAAACTGATTACTGAATGCTTGAAATTTATAATTCTTTATCACGCTTTAAGGAAACCTTCAAACCGCTGCACGAGGGGCACGTGGGCATGTATGTCTGCGGACCTACCGTCTATGGCGATGCCCATCTCGGACATGCGCGACCGGCCATCACCTTCGATCTGCTGTACCGCTATCTGCAATACCTCGGTTATAAAGTGCGCTATGTGCGGAATATCACCGATGTGGGGCACCTCGAGCATGATGCCGACGAAGGCGAAGATAAGATAGCTAAGAAAGCACGACTTGAGCAACTCGAACCGATGGAAGTGGTGCAGTTCTACACCAACCGCTACCATCGTGACATGGCGGCGCTGAACGTCTTGCCGCCGTCCATCGAGCCCCACGCTTCGGGACATATCATCGAGCAGATCGCCTTTGTGCAGAAGATTCTGGACAAAGGCTACGCCTACGTATCCAACGGTTCTGTCTATATGGACGTGGAGAAATACGCCAAGGACTATCCGTACGGTAAACTCTCCGGTCGTAACCTCAATGATATCGTCACCGAGACCCGTGAACTGGACGGACAGGACGAGAAGAAGCACAGCTACGATTTCGCCCTCTGGAAGAAAGCGGCGCCGGAGCATATCATGCACTGGCCGAGTCCGTGGTCCGAAGGATTCCCCGGATGGCATATGGAGTGCTCCACCATGGGAACGAAATACCTCGGTGAGCAGTTCGATATCCACGGCGGCGGACTCGATCTCATCTTCCCGCACCATGAGGCGGAGATCGCGCAATCGTGCGCTGCACTCGGTCACGAGACCGTACATTACTGGATGCATAACAACATGATCACCATCGCCGGCAAGAAGATGGGGAAGTCTTATAATAACTTCATCACCCTCGAGCAGTTCTTCAAGGGCGATCACCCGCTCTTGTCGAAACCCTTCGGTCCGATGGTCATCCGTTTCTTCATCCTCCAGGCGCATTACCGCTCCACGGTGGACTTCTCGTCCGAAGCCCTCGAAGCGGCAGAAAAGGGTCTGCAGCGTATGCAAGAAGCGTATACTCGTTTGCAGAAATTGCAGGCGGGAAAAGAGACAACGGTAGAGGTCGCAGGTTTGCGCCAGCGTTGCCAAGAGGCGATGGACGACGACCTGAATACCCCGTTCGTCATTGCGGCGCTGTTTGACAGCACACGCGCTATCAACACCGTCCATGACGGCAAGGGTACGATCAGCGAAGCGGACCTGAACGAACTGCGCGAGGTATGGAAGACCTTCGCCATCGATATCCTCGGTCTGCGCCTCGAAGAGCAGGGCGGCGATGCCGGCAAACAGAAAGCCTTTAATGGCGCCATTGATCTGCTTCTCGGTATCCGTCTCCAAGCCAAGCAGAACAAAGACTGGGCAACCAGCGATAAGATACGTAATGAGTTGACCGCACTTGGTTTCCAAATCAAAGATACAAAGGATGGCTTTGAGTGGTCGATTTAAGATAATCTGTCTTTGTTCGTTGCTCGTTGTCCTTTGTTCATGCGGAACAAGTACATCGCAAGAAGAACAGGCTGTCGTTGAAGACAGCCTTGTTTGGTATCCCGGGCGAACATTTGACTATCGGATCAAGTTCAATGACCTGCATGCCAAACAGCATAAAGTAGCATCTGCGATCGGTTTGCCGCGACCGCCCAAAGACCGCGCCGATGCCGCATCGATGCGCAAGAGTCTCGTTCAGATCACAACCAACGACAACTATATTGTGGACAGCCTGACGCACTCCGTACCGTATCTCATCCCCGCGGCGAAGCGCGAGTTGGATGCCATCGGAGCAGAGTGGGCGGATATCCTGAGCCGTAACGGTTTGCCCCATTATCGCTTCTATGTCACCTCCGTGCTTCGCACACAAGAGGACATCAAGTACCTGCAGCGCAGCGGCAATATCAACTCCGTCACCCAGAGCTGTCACTGCTACGGCACGACCTTCGATCTCGCCTATATGCGCTATGACAAGGTGACCCGAACGAACTTGTATATGCACGAGGATAACCTCAAACTCGTCCTCGGCCAAGTCCTCCTCAACCACCAGCGCGCCGGGCGCATCTACGTCAAGTACGAATGGAAACAATCCTGTTTCCACATTACCGTCAGAGAATAAAACGTCCTTTGAGGCATGAAACTGTTAGACGATTATATTTTTGATGAGCGGCTTCGGTATGAAGGGCATAAGTTGATTTATTTGCCGAAGGAAGGAGACCGTATAGAGATACGCGGATTCCTTGGCGCGGCGGTGCTGGGGGCATTGCTGCATGGGCAGGATGAAGGTCGCGAGCGGGATATTATGCTGAACGTACGCGAGGGACGCAAAGACTTCTTTGATCGCTATGAGGACGAGACGATCCACGAGAACGGGGGATTCTTTACCACCGAGGTACAGGCACTGAACGAGGCCTATATGGAACTTGACGACGACATGACCATGCTGCTTGCTATATGCGGCAATGAACGGCTGTATGACCTCGCATTCGGACTCATGGTCGATTACATGGAGATGCTTGTCGAGGAGCAGATATGCGAACATATTTATGACCTCGTACCTTGGTCGGAGCCCTTCGCACAATGGCTCTACAATGCCGGTTTTGTTGAGACGCGTCGTCAACAATTGCTGGCTATCGATTGGACCGATCCGGCTAGCGTGTATGCTTTGGCAGAATCTTTACTGAAACCCCAAGAGGAGACGCAGCCTACGTTTGTCTTCGACGGCCTCAGTGCCGAGCAGATCCTGAATGGCTATTGGAACTGGTTATGGAATACCGTTCAGCAGGATGCAAACCTGTACCCGGATGCCAAGGAACGGTTGGTGCAATACAAACAAACCATCCGCGAGAAAGAGATCGATTGGGACTTTATCAAACCCGAGATGAAAGACTTTGACCCGGAGCAGATCAACCTCTTCCGTAAATGGATGAGCCAGTGGACCGATTTCGTAAAAGACAAAATAGAGCCGCCGGTTTCAACCCGAAAGAAGAAAGAGGAAGAGCAATTATTCTTCCCTGATGAAGTGCTTAAATGTCCGACGGAAGACGATCCGGAGAAATATGCCGCCACCCGCGAATATGTCAAGGAGCGAAAGAAGTACGACGAAAATTTCAGAAAATTTGCAAAAAATGAATCGCACGCAAGATTATGTCGACAGTTAACCCTGCTTTTCGGGTGGTACGTAGATCCTAGTTCGCTGAGAAAAAGCTTATTACGAAAGCCAAAGCGAAAAACCAAACAATATACATAAATACTATTTTGAGGACGTCCCGGGACGTCCTTTTTTATGACCGCCCTTGAAAAAGGGTGATTTTCAACGTATCTTTGCAGAAAAAATCAATTTTTTATTGTTTAAATTAATTCATTTTAACTATGATTCAAACCTTACAAAATCCGGAGGAGCAGGAAAACCTCCGCATTGTGGAAAACATGGATGTAAACAACCTGCCTGAACTGATGCAAAACGTTCTTTCGCTCGCTAACACGCCTGCCGAGAAAGACATGTTATTAATGAGCGCGCTCGTAGCGTGCGGAAGTGTCATGCCGAACTTGTACGTTCGATATGGTATGGCCGCCAAGCACTATTATCCGAACCTTCAACTCTTTATCGTAGGTTCAGCCGCGTGCGGAAAAGGCATAGCAAACCTTGCCCTCGAACTCGTAAAACCCATCCACGAGAAGATGCCGCTCATCATCCCGGGCGATGCGACCTATCCGGCTTTCTATCAGACCCTGGCGCGTCAACACGGTCGCGGCTATATCCATGAGTCCGAAGGCTCGGTTATTACCGACATCTGGCGTTCCTCTACTGCGAACTACAACACCGCGCTTCGTAAAGCGGCAGAGCACGAGACAATCTCCCGTGCCCGCTGTCGCGAAGCATCTGTCATCGAGAACCCGCAAGTGTCCATGGTGCTCACAGGTACCTTCTCGCAGTACCATGCCCTCGTACCATCTATCGAAAACGGATATTTCTCTCGTCTGCTCACCCTTATCGTCGATGAACACCAAGCCTTCAACAGTCGCTATGTGCAACCCTCCGACACCACGGACGACACCATTAAAGCCGCAGCCGAGCAACTCTATCATCTCTATGAGAAAATGCTCTTTACCAAGCCCCGTGAGTTTAGCCTGACCAAAGAGCAAAAAGACCGTTTAGGCATGCACCTCGAGACCGCATACCCAACACTCATTCGCATGCTCGGCGAAGAATTCCACTCCGTTGTTCTCCGTATGGCCGTCCACATCGAGCGTATCGCCATGATCCTCTCCGCCCTTCGATTAACATCGTCCGTTGTGCCGGATGACATCCGGCTGGAGTGTTCCGACATCGATTATGCTACCGCCGAACTCATCGGCAACAAACTGATCCTACATATGGCACAGGCGTATCAGTTGGTAAAAGGAACAGAAAAAATGGAGTTACCGACCGTGAAACCGCTGGATCAGAAGCAGATACTACTGAGTTTGCTGCCAGAGGAGTTTGAGAGTAAAATGCTGATTGAAGAAGCTAAAGCGCAAGGAATTCCGCAAAGCACAGTCATGCGTTGGTGTAGCCAGTGGATCGATCGCGGCACATTGGCACGACCAAGTTTTGGACATTATAAAAAAATTGCATGAGAATTTTGAGAAAAGTGAGAATTTTCCCAATTTTCTCACTTTTCTCAATGCAAATTTCTTTAATATCGAGATGTGAAATATGAGCGGCAGAGCTGCGATTCGCAAGAGTATTAAAGCAAGCGCCCGTTAGTGATAAGTTAAAGATAAGTTAAATATTAGTTAATCATTACCCTTATTAAAACCTAAGAACAATGGCACAATTTACTACAGAAGCCGGGATTGATGATCTGACCGGCAAGTTTTCAAAACACTCGCGTCTGGTGATGCGACAGAAAGAATGGCATTACCCGGATGGTCGTGTATTTGGACACGGTCCGAAGGAGGTATATGAACAAGAGAAACGAGATTACAAACGCGCTCCGCGAACGCCTGCGGAGCAGGTGCAGTATGAGAAATGGAAGGCGGTATGTGCGGAGGCTTCGAGGATAGAGAAGGATGTTAATCATCCGCGGTATCAAGAGATGGTGGAGCGCCATATGGCGCAGTTGAAGGGCAAGCCGGATCCTGTGTTGGGAAAGAAACGGATTTGCCAGTTTGGCAACTTTGTACGAGCAGTTCTCTGTCATGAGTAGCAAAAGGCGCCTAACGGCGCTTTTTTTGTGGTCGCTTGGCGAAATATGCACGAATTATTTGCATATGTCAAAAAAAAGTCGTAACTTTGCCGCGCAAAGTTGATAAATCTATGAAAAAGTACTTATCTATCGCATTGACGCTGCTGGTGGCGGTGGGGATGCAGGCAGAGACAGTGAGCTTCACTGCCAGCGAGTTGAATAACGCGAGCACGAGCGCTACTAAAAACGGTGTCACCATCGTTCTGGCGCAAGGCACGGGCGCGAAGGCTCCGAGTTATAACACGCAGTATAGTGCGTTGCAGGCCGTGTCTGGTAACACGATGAGCGTGAGTGCCCCGACGGGGATGTTGCTGACGCAGGTGGAGTTCACGATGTATAACAGTTATATGGCAGGCAACCTCAACAATGCCACATGGAGCACCGGCTCGAAGAGTGTGAACGATGTGAAAGTGACGTGGACCGGCGAGGCGGAGAGTCTTGAGGTAACCTTCACGGGTGCCGTAGGATTTGTGTCGTTTGCTGTCAACTATAAAGAGCCGGCTATCGATTGGACGAGCACCTATAATGATACCACGACGCTGAACATCGCCAATTGGGTGACGGCATGGAATGACGAAAACCCGTTTGAGCCGTGGCCGTCCGGATATGTAGATTCCGTGCGCTTTAACATCGACGACAAATCTGTGTTCGCATGGAAAGAGACGGAAGATTCGCGCGATAAAATCAGGATGAATTCCAATAACCTCGAATTATTGGAGAACAGTACGTTGGTTATTACCGCGCCGTATAAGATGCATAAGGTGGTACTGACCTTCAGTGATGCCGGTACCAGTAATCCGGCAACGAGGTGGATGGAGCGTTCTACCTGTTCCTCGGGTGAGATGGAAGCTGTGGATTCCAAAACGGTTATTTGGACCGGAAGTGCGGCAGAGTTGACTTTCCTCGGCGGTTACTATTTCGGACTCAGACTGATGGCACTTACCATTATCTCCGACACGACGGCTAACACCTGCTCGGTGACGTTCTTGGGTTGGGACGGCCAACCGGTAGGTGCACCGCAGACGGTGGCTATAGGAGGCAACGCTGTTGCGCCGACAGGCATGTCAGGCGAACACAGTTGTAGGGTCTTCACCGGCTGGGACAAGGAGTTCACGAACGTGCATAACGACATAAAGGTTCAGTCTTTGTGGGAGTTGGATAATAACTGCGTGCCGGAAGGGTACGTGAAAGTAGTCTTTGTTGATTTCGCCGGTAAACAGATCGATGATCCGCAGTTCGTTCTTATTGGCGGTAACGCAGTAGCCCCGGATACTCCGCAGTTGCCCGGGCATGCCTTTGCTGGTTGGGATCATGCGTTGACGAATCTCACACAAAGTGTGACTATCAAACCGACCTATACCTTCAATCCCAACTCGCCCGATATCATGACGGTAAGTCAATGGTGCTCCTTCAAGGAAACCGATGAGTTCCAGAAGACACCTCCGGGTGGGACTTATTTTGCTGTCAAAGGTGTGATATACGAAATGCTCTGCAGTTCAGTGGAGACCGGCGGTACACTGTCGTTCCGCGTGACGGATACCGGCGAGTGGGATGACTGTAACGTGGAAGCATACCATATGTTAGGCGTTGATCGCGAGCCGTTCTACAGCATTGCACAACTGAGCAAAGGGGATACGGTTATCGTATTAGGAACGTATGTAGAAGGCAAATTGGTTCCGGGTTATGATAGTCATATAGAAACAGGTCTCACGGACGGTTATACGCCGTATATAGGTCGCGTGAACCCGGATGACGATATCATCTATGTGCCGCTGCAACGAGCAGATGTACTCTATGACTTCAGCGGTAACGGTCTGAAGCAGATGGTAAGGGTAGAGCACTCGAATGGAGGGCCCTATTATAACTATGAGATGCAACAAACGGTGTTCGATTGGACGACTTCGTATATTTTGACCAAAGATGTAACGGAGCAATTCCGTTTGCAAGAAGCACTCGCCACTTTCACATATACAGCTTCCGAGAGTCTGGGTAGTTCGGTAGCTTATTTCGAAGACCTTAACGCCGACCAAAAACCGGAGATCAGCACTACCTATTATGAACTGCTGATGAGTAACGCCGGCGGATACGCGTTCCCTCAAAAGAACGCACTGGCAGTAACGAACATGGATATCAACCGCGACGGACGGAAGGATTACTTGGTACTTGACCAATCGATCCCCTTGACGAATAGAATTAGTGCCGAATACGGCGCTATCGCTTATCAGTTAGCGGACGGTTCGTTCCAAGAGCAACGGATGCAAGTGTTCACATGGGATGAGTTCGTAGCGCAGATGACGCCGGAGGAGTTAGATCAGTACAACAACCCGCAAGCATACTCGCTGGGCGAAGTGTCACGTTATACCTATCCGGTTACTTTAGGTGCCGTTTGTCTGGCTCGTACTCCGAGACGCAATGCTCCGGAAGTGAAGAAGGCACCGGGTTTGGGAACACTGATAGGTGCTCCGACTAAGGTCATTGACCTCAACAAAGACGGTCTGATGGATCTGATTGACGAGAAATCCGGTATCATCTATACTAATATGGATAATGGTAAGTGGGTTTGGACAACGACCAACGGAGCGGTTGTGCCAGCAGACCTCAACAACGACGGTGTGATGGACTTCGTCTTCCCGGGAGAGCGATTGTACACCGTTATCTACGATAAAACAACGAAGAACTTCGTCCGGACTTTGCTCTATCAGAATGCCGCTTCCGATGATATCGTCTACTGCTATGACTTCGATAAAGATGGAGACGTGGATATATTAGCTACTTTCACAGCAGAGAATAATACAACCGGCTATGCGTACACCTGCTTCTTTACCAATAACGGACAAGGAGTCTTCTCGCAGCAACAAGATCAGAACTACGGTGCGAATAAGCTTGCGTTCATGACGCTTCAAGATTTGGATGGTGATGGTTATTACGACCTGCTGGCCTACAATCCGACAAGCAACGATAAATACAACCTTGTTTGGTTGAAAGGTCAAAGCGGTTTGCACTTCAACACTACGCCGCAGGTTCTGGCTACCGATATTATCACGCGTCATACCTATTGGGATAGTTCCAAAGAACCCTTCACGTCTTATCCCGTTAGTGCCGAAGACCTCGATGGCGACGGTAAGATGGAGATATGGGTGTCCAATAACGGAAGTCAGACCACCAAGTTATATACCATCGAAGGTGCTGTTGCTAATGTGCGCCCGAACGCTCCGGCACAGCCGATGCTCAACTACGCGAACGGAAAGTTGACTATCACATGGGGCAACGGCGCAGATGATAAGACTGCTGTTAATGACCTCACTTACGCGCTGAGAGTCGGTACAACAAGCGGTGGAAACGATATCCTTGCTGCGCACGCTAATGCAGATGGTACGAGACGTAATTTCCTCGATGGCAACATGGGCAAGGAGCATACTTATACCATCGATTTGAGTTCGTATAGTCCCGCTACTATCTACGTGGCTGTACAAGCGATTGATGCGCAGCATTTCGGTTCTGCATGGTCGCAAGAGGCAACCGCCGTTCATGATATCGTACCGGTAGAGTTCACACTCGACAAAACGACTATCGCGATCAACGAGAAAGCCGTTCTGACCTATACGACACTGCCGGAAGGTTATACGCACCAATGGACAGTACAAGACGGTTCGTACGAAGTAAGCACGGAGTCGGCTGCTAAGCTCCTTCTGTCCTTCACTTCCGGCGGTACGAAGACTATCACTCATACCGTGACAACGCCGAACAGCGGTACGCTGAGTGCCAGCGCAACGATCGTTGTGCTGCCTGCCGGTTTAGGCGAACCGATCCAACTCACGGAAGACCAAAAACTTACCATCTCCACGCCGATGGGTGACTTTAACAACGACGGTCGCATGGACGGCGTGCTGCCTTCCGATTATTACAGCGGATCCTATTATGCCATAACCGTACAAGAAGGAGTGAATAACGCTAACCTCTTTGCGAAAGCAGCGGGTCTTTGGAATACCAATATCATAACCGAAGGTTATCTTATTAATTCATACTATTTGTTCAATGATATTTTCTGGTACGATTGGAACAAAGACGGCCATATGGATATGTTGTTCCGTGAGTATTACCATCACAATACAAGTACCTATTACAGCTATGGGTACTTGCCGTACGATGCAGTGAATAATAGTTTGTCCGTGCGCGTGAATGATCCGGAGTTGGAGAGTTTCTTCGCGCAAAGACAGCAAGAGTATGCGCCGTTCAATGACTTCCAATACGTGCTGACGGATCTTGATAATAACGGTTATCTCGATTCCGTGGCATGTGTTAGCAATCCGGCTGAAGGTGAAGGTGCTTCGGGTATATATGCTTGGTATAAAGAGGCGGACAATGTGATTGCTGAAGGATTCCTGCTCCCGAAAGCAAACGGCTGTTACCTCAGAGACTGTTACCTCACGCCGAATGACCACTATCTGTGGATCAGCAGTACGCTTTACCCGATTGTAACGCAAGCCGATGTACGTCCGGATGCACCGACCAATGTACAGGCTTCGATGACCAACGAAGGTTTGCTTATCACATGGACGGCGGCGGTTGATGACCATACGCCGGCGGCAAATATGCGTTATAACCTGAGTGTGAAACAGCAAGGAGCGACCACCTATCTCATCAGCCCGCAGAACGGCGGCAATGATAACACAGCCTTCATTCCGGATTATGACTATGCGGAAGGCACGAGTTATCTGATTCCGACCTCCGATCTTTCTAACGGTAACTACGAGATAGCCATTCAGGCGCTCGACCGCCAGAATAAACTGTCTGTCTTCTCGCAGACCATCATCGCGAATGTGGTACGCAACCCGATTGAGGTGCCGTCCTTCGCTTGTGCGGATGAAGAGGTGCTCGTTTCCTATCGTGGGGCAGAGACCTCGGGTACGCCGGCATGGACTTTCGACGACGGTATGGCGGAAGGCTATGGTTTCGGACCGTATAATGTGACCTGGAGTACCGGCGGTGTGAAGACTATCACGCTCACGGTTAATGGTCAGACCTACTCGCAGACGATCACCATTGACGATCCGAAGGCCTTGGAGGTATCGCTGCCGACCGTGCTCTACGAAGAGACACCGGCTTCGGCTTCTGTGCCCGACGGTATCGAATATGCATGGTACGTATCTATTGATGGCGGTGAACTTTGTCGCATAGACCAATACGGAGTTGTATTGCCTTCAACCAGCGTCTTTGTCTCCTATGACTATCGCCTGAGCGCAAGCGGACTGAATGTAACGGCGCACTATAAGAGTAACTATTCCGAAAAGACCTTAGTCGGACATCAAGTAGTGCTCTATCTGCTTGTCACGAATGCGAATGGTTGCGAGACCTATTTTACGAGCAATGTCACCGTTATGGCGGCTACCAACATCCCGACGCTGACACTTGTCACCACCGATGCAAACGGACATAACGTCCTCTCGTGGACGGGCGCTGAGGCTTTCGCTTCCGTCAATGTCTATAAGGAGGGTAACAGCCTCAATGACTTCCAACTCATCGGCTTTGCTAACGCTTCCGCCGGTACTTATACCGACAATACCTCCGATGCGTCACAGAAAGCTGAACGTTACCAATTGACAGGTGTGATGACGAATGGCAACGAGTCGCCGACCAGTGCGATCCATAAGACGGTTCACCTGACCATCAACCGCGGTGTACAGAACGGCACATACAACCTCATCTGGAATGAGTATGCCGGCGCAAGCGTGAGTGCTTATCGCATCCTCCGTGGCGCGTCGCCGACGAACCTGTCGCAGATTGCAGTAGTCGCTTCGTCCAATACCTCATACACTGACCAAACACCGGATGATAACTTGCCGTACTACGCGATTGAGTATCAGCTCTCCGGTGCTGCGGCTGCTCCTGCTGCCAACCATGCCGCACAAGCGAACCTCTCCGGTCGCTCGAATGTGGTGGATCGCAGAACGATGCAAGGCCTTGAAGAGGTCATTAGCAGTCAATCGTCCGATGGCAAGCTGCTCATCAACGGTGTTATCTACATCCTCCGCGGGGAGAAGGTTTATACCGTGACCGGACAGGAGGTTAGGTAAGGAGTGAAGGAATGAAAGAGTGAAAGAGAAAAAGCGTCATTTTTCAATGGCGCTTTTCTCTTTCTTTTCGCAGACTTCAATCAATCCGCAGCCCGAGCAGTCGTCCTGCTCGGACTTGTTTGGAGGACAGTCTTGCTTGGGACGCTTCGCTTTGATGCGTTCGTTGATCTCGATCAGCGCGAGGATCAACACCGCCATGACTATAAAGGCAAGGAGAGCTTTCATGCTTCTTCGAAGTCTTCTACGCGATCCTCTTCGATGACGAGGTTGTCGATGATGAACTGCTGACGCTCCGTCGTGTTCTTACCCATGTAGTATGCAAGCAGTTCGTTCACCGCGTCTTCCTTACGCAACGTCACTTGATCCAGACGGATGCCTTGACCGATGAAGCCCTTGAACTCATCCGGCGAGATCTCGCCCAGACCTTTGAAGCGCGTGATCTCGGGGCTCTTGATCTTATTGAGTGCCTTCTGGCGCTCCTCTTCCGAGTAGCAGTAGATGATGTTATTCTTGTCCTTCACGCGGAAAAGCGGGGTCTGCAGGATATAGACGTGACCTTTCTTGACGAGGTCCGGGAAGAACTGCAGGAAGAACGTCAGCATCAGCAGACGAATGTGCATACCGTCTACATCCGCATCGGTGGCAATGATCACTTTGTTATAACGCAACTCATCCAGACCGTCCTCGATATTGAGCGCCGACTGCAGGCAGTTGAACTCCTCGTTCTCATACACCACCGACTTGGTCAGACCGTAGCAGTTCAGCGGTTTGCCGCGCAGCGAGAACACGGCTTGCGTGCGCACGTCGCGACTCTTGGTGATCGAACCCGACGCCGAGAGACCCTCCGTGATGAAGATACTGCTCTCCAAACGCAAATCGTCATCCGCATCTTTGGAAGACTTAACCGGTTTGGTGTCGTTGAGGTGGATCTGGCAGTCCCGCAACTTGGGATTGTTGACGAGGTTCTTCTTCGCCCGCTCACGGGCTACCTTACTTACCGCCGCAATCGCCTTACGCTCTTTCTCGGAGTCTTGGATCTTCTGCAGCATGATCTCCACCGTCTGCGGGTTCTTATGCAGGTAGTTATCCAGATGCTGCTTAACGAAGTCATTGACGAACTTATTGATACCTACGCCGCCGGTCGGACTCATGTCCTTGGAGCCGAGCTTGACCTTGGTCTGGCTCTCGAAGACGGGTTCTTCCACGTTGATCGCGATCGCACCGACCACACCGTTCCGGATATCGGAGAGCTCCTGGTTCTTGTTAAAGAACTCCTTGATCGTACGTCCGATCGCCTCACGATACGCCGCCTGGTGCGTACCGCCTTGGATCGTATGCTGACCGTTGACGAAGGAGAAATACTCATCCCCGTTCTGGTCGGTATGCGTCAGCGCGATCTCGATATCTTCGCCCTTCAGGTGAATGATCGGGTAGAGCGACGGCACGGTCATGTTCTCCGTCAGCAGATCCAGCAGACCGTTCTTGCTCACGAACTTCTTGCCGTTATACACCAGCGTCAAACCCGTATTGAGGTAAGCGTAGTTACGCAGCAGTTCCTCGATATAGTCATCGCGGAAATGGTAGTTCTCGAAGAGTCCCTTGCTGTCATCGGGCACGAACTCAATGATCGTACCGCGTTTCTCGTTGCCGTTGTAATCGACGATATCGGTGTCCTTGGTCAGCCTACCCTGCGCGAACTCTGCCCGACGCATCTTGCCCTCGCGGTAAGACTCGACGGCAAAGAACGAACTGAGGGCATTGACGGCTTTCGTGCCCACACCGTTCAGACCGACCGACTTATGGAAAGCCTTGCTGTCGTACTTACCGCCGGTATTGAGCACGCTGACAACCTCGACTAACTTGCCCAAGGGTATACCGCGACCGTAGTCGCGCACGCGCACACGACCGTCTTGCACATCGACCTCAATGACCTTGCCTTCGCCCATACGGAACTCATCGATCGAGTTATCGATACTCTCTTTGATCAGCACGTAGATACCGTCGTCGGAGTGACTGCCGTCGCCTAACTTACCGATGTACATACCCGGACGACGACGGATATGCTCCATGTCATCCAAGTGGATAATGTTCTCTTCGCCGTACGAGACGGCTGCTTTCGTTATTTCGTTTTCTTCTGCCATAATTCTATAACAAATGCTTTGGCGGCGTCGTGGTCGTTGGGGATGACTCCGTCGAGGATGGCATCCTTGATCGCCGCTTTGAGTTCGCCCACCAGCGAACAGGGTTCCAGATGGAACAGTTCCATGATCTCCATGCCGTCCACGGGCGGTTGAAAATTACGGATGCGGTCGCGCTCTTCGAGTTCTACCATCTTCTGCCGTACCAACTGATAGTTCTGATGGAAGCGCGCTTTCTTCTCTTCGTTCCGACTCGTGATATCCGCGTCGCAGAGCAGCATCAGATCCTCGATGTCATCGCCTGCCTCAAAAAGCAACCGTCTCACCGCACTGTCCGTCACGGTGTCCTCGATGAGGTTGATCGGACGCATATGCAGATCCACCATCTTCTTCACGTACTCCATCTTCTCGTTGAGCGGTAGTTTCATCTTCGCAAAGATCTTCGGCACCATCTTCGCCCCGATATAATTGTGATTTCTAAATGTCCATCCTGCATGCGGATCAAAGGCCTTGCTCTTCGGCTTACCGATATCGTGCAGCAACGCCGCCCATCGTAGCCATAAAAAATGTTCTGACGGCTGATGGCTGACGGCTGACTGCTGTAGCTCGGCTACATTGTCGAGCACTTTGAGGGTGTGGTAGAACACGTCCTTGTGTCCGCGACCTTCCTTGACCTCGATGCCCTTCAACGCTGCTAACTCCGGGAAGATAAGGGGCAGCAGACCGGTCTTGTCGAGCAGGATAAACCCTTCCGACGGCCGGCGACTCATCATGATCTTATTCAGTTCCTCCGCGATGCGCTCGCGCGTGATGATACCTATACGTTCCTTATTACGCCCGATCGCGTCAAAGGTCTCGCCGTCGAGGTTAAAACCCAACTGCGTTGCAAAACGGATGGCGCGCATCATACGCAGCGGGTCATCGCTGAAAGTGATATCCGGATCCAGCGGCGTCTTGATGATACAGCGTTCCAGATCACCCATACCGTCAAACGGATCTAACAACTCGCCATAACGTGCTTGGTTGAGACAGATCGCCATGGCATTGATAGTAAAGTCCCGGCGGTTCTGGTCTTCCTGAAGCGTCCCGTCCTCTACAATCGGATTGCGACTGTCGCGCGTATAACTCTCACGCCGTGCACCGACGAACTCCAACTCGAGATCACCCTTCTTTACTTGCGCCGTACCGTAGGTCTTGAACACCGACAGGTGGGCGCCGCGACCGAGTTTTTTAGCAACCTCTTCTGCCAAAGCGATACCCGAACCGACGACAACGATGTCGATATCATCGGACGGACGATGCAGGAACAGGTCCCGCACCCAACCACCAATCACATAGCACTCCAGCCCCAACCGGTCGGCTGTTTCACCCACCAGATGCAGGATCGGATTCTCTATTTTCGGATCGCTGATTACCATCACTCCACTTTTGCGACTGCAAAAGTACTGCTTTTTTTTGACATATGCAAGCGCCCGCGCGTTTTTCCTTCTTTTTTGTTTCTTTCTTCTTGCTTGTTAAGGCTCGCGGTGTAGGCGGCTTACCGCTTCGCCGGTCGCTCTCCGCGAGCGGCCGAATTCGTCCTCGCGTCCGTCACTTTGTCTATTGCGCCGGAATTTAATTCCGGAATAGCCAAACGAGCCGCCCCGCCCGCGAGGCCTCAATGCTGACGTAGCGCAATGCGGAGTGTGGCTTTGTCAATTACGCGGGATACCTGAACTGAACCCTAAAAGTTGTACACAAAACTTTAGAGGTTTATGAAACATTCATTTGAAGATCGGTTATTGGCCGTACAAAAATGTTTAGAAGGGCA
>CADBWK010000012.1 GCA_902798385.1 uncultured Bacteroidales bacterium | reverse complement strand
TCTGGATGAGTATATTGAAAAGATCAAAGGTGGATGGACGGACATTGACGTCATCATCACCCAACCTCAGATCATGGGTAAGATCGGTGCTCTCGGTCGCGTTTTAGGTCCCCGTGGACTTATGCCGAACCCCAAGAGCGGTACCGTTACCATGGACGTAGCGAAAGCTGTCAAAGAGGTCAAGGGCGGTAAGATTGACTTCAAGGTTGATAAGTTCGGTATTGTACACACCTCTATCGGTAAAGTAAGCTTCAGCGCTGACAAGATTGCCGAGAACGCAGCTGCGTTCATCGAAACGATCAAGCACCTCAAGCCGGCTGTTTCCAAAGGTGAGTACATCAAGAGCGTTTATCTTTCCAGCACTAAATCGCTTTAATCTCTAAAAACAAAGGACAAGTATGAAAAAGGAAGATAAAAATCTCGTCATTGAAGCCCTCGGCGCTCAACTCGGTGAGTACTCGCATTTCTACCTCGTTAATATCGAGGGTCTGGACGCGCAGAAAACCAGTGACCTGCGTCGCGCTTGCTTCAAGCAGGACATCAAGCTCTTGGTAGCTAAGAATACCCTCCTCCATAAAGCGCTCGAGAAAAAAGGCGTGGAGGCTGATATCTTCGCTGCTCTCAAGGGCAACACCGCGCTCATGCTCAGCAACACCGGTAACGCTCCTGCTAAACTCATCAAAGAGTTTACCAAAGGCGACAAGACCGGAGAGGCTAAGCCGCAACTCAAAGCTGCTTACGTAGAAGAGACTGTTTACGTAGGTAAGCAAAACCTCGAGTTCCTCTGCGCTATCAAGTCCAAGAACGAACTTATCGCAGAATTGGTTGCATTGCTGCAATCGCCGGCGAAGAATGTCGTTTCTGCTCTGCAGAGTGGACAAAACACCATCCACGGTGTACTCCAGACCCTGGAGAAGCGTGGATAATCCAAATTAATTATTAGTAAAATAAACATTTAAAATTTATACAGATCTTAAAGTTATTGCTGAAACATTAGTTAACCTTACCGTTAAGGAAGTAAATGAACTCGCTACTATCCTCAAAGAGGAGTACGGAATTGAGCCCGCAGCTGCTGCTGTAGCTGTTGCTGCTCCTGCTGCCGGCGGCGCTGCTGCTGAGGCTGCTGAGGAGAAGACCTCGTTCGACGTAGTTCTCAAGAGCGCTGGCGCTAACAAGCTCCAGGTAGTTAAGGCCGTTAAAGAGCAAACCGGTCTTGGTCTGAAAGAGGCTAAAGACATCGTAGACGCTGCTCCTGCTAACGTTAAGGAAGGCGTTGACAAAGCAACTGCAGAGGCTTTGAAGAAAGCTCTCGAAGAGGTAGGTGCTGAGGTAGAACTCAAGTAATACCCTTCCAACCAACCACTCTCGTTGAGTGGAATAGGTTTAGATCCACACCTCAAAATGTGGGTCTAAACCTTTTCTGCTCAATAAGACAGAATGTTTAAAAAACTGAAAAATCTGATAATTATTATAGGGCGAAAGTTAAAATAACATAAAATATAACGCCAGCGATTTAGATTTAAATTATTTATTATCAGCAGTTTAATTCTGTTAAACCAATTTCAACCATCAAAATAATGGCTACAAACAAAAAACAGCAGAGAGTCAATTTCTCGCGTATGCAACAGAGCATGCCGTACCCTGACTTTCTGGAGATTCAGCTGAAGTCCTTCGCCGAGTTTTTGCAGATGGATTCTACTCCGGAGCAAAGACGTAAAGAGGGACTCTTTAAGGTATTCTCGGAGAACTTCCCGATTCAGGATACCCGTAACAGCTTCACGCTCGCTTTCCTGGACTATTCGGTAGACCGTCCCCGCTACTCCATCGAGGAGTGCATCAAGCGCGGTCTGACCTATTCCGTGCCCTTGAAAGCCAAACTGCGTCTGAGCTGCGAGGATCCCGATCATGAGGACTTCGATACCGTCGTTTCCGACGTCTACCTCGGTACCATCCCGTACATGACCCCCAAAGGCACCTTTGTCATCAACGGCGCTGAGCGTGTCATTGTTTCCCAGTTGCACCGTTCGCCGGGTGTGTTCTTCGGAACATCTATGCACTCCAACGGTACCAAACTGTACTCGGCACGTATCATCCCGTTCCGCGGTTCATGGATCGAGTTCAGTACCGACATCAACAAGGTCATGTACGCTTACATCGACCGTAAGAAGAAATTACCGGTAACCACCCTTCTGCGTGCCATCGGTTTTGAGTCCGACAAGGACATCCTTAACTGCTTCGACTTGGCAGAGGAAGTAAAAGTGAACCGTGAGGCACTCGAGGCTTGCATGGGTCGCAAACTCGCCGGTTATGTAATGAAACCGACCATCGAGGATTTCGTTGATGAGGATACCGGTGAGGTATCGTCCATCGAGCGTAACCAGATCGTCGTAGAGCGTGAGGCTGAACTGACCCCCGAGGTGATCGACATCATCATGGAGTCCGGTTCCAAGTCCGTACTGCTCCACAAAGATCAGGAGCGCGAGAACGACTTCTCCATTATCTTCAACACCCTGCAGAAAGACCCGGCTAAGACGGAGAAAGAGGCTGTCCTCTATATCTACCGCCAGTTGCGTAATGCTGAGCCGGCCGATGATGCTACGGCACGAGAGATGATCCAGAACCTCTTCTTCTCGCAGAAACGTTATGACCTCGGTGAGGTAGGACGTTATCGTATCAACCGCAAACTCAACATGTCCATCCCGGAGGACACCCGTGTCCTGACCAAAGAGGACATCATCGAGATCATCAAGTACCTCGTCATGCTGTGCAACAGCAACGCCGAAGTGGATGATATCGACCACCTCTCGAACCGTCGTGTACGTACCGTCGGTGAGCAGCTCTACAACCAGTTCGGTATCGGTCTGGCTCGTATGGCTCGCACCGTCCGTGAGCGTATGAACGTTCGTGACAACGAGGTCTTCGCGCCGACCGATCTGATCAACGCCAAGTCGATCTCCTCGATCATCAACTCCTATTTCGGAACCAACGCTCTGAGCCAGTTCATGGATCAGCAGAACCCGCTGGCCGAGATCACCCACAAGCGCCGTATGTCGGCCCTTGGTCCTGGTGGTCTGAGCCGTGATCGCGCAGGTTTCGAGGTACGTGACGTTCACTACACCCACTACGGCCGTCTCTGTCCTATCGAGACGCCGGAAGGACCGAACATCGGACTTATCTCGTCCATGTGTATCTACGCGAAGATCAACAACCTCGGTTTCATTGAGACCCCGTATCGTCCGGTTAAGGACAGCATCGTGGATCTGAATAACGATCACGTCATCTACCTCTCCGCTGAGGACGAGGAGAGCCAGGTCGTAGCGCAGGGTAACGCACCGCTCCGTCCGGATGGTAGCTTCATCCGCACCAAGGTTAAGACCCGTCTCGGCGCCGACTTCCCTGTGGTACCGCCCTCTGAGGTCAACCTCATGGACGTAGCGCCTTGCCAGATCGCATCCGTGGCTGCAGCACTCATTCCGTTCCTCGAGCACGATGATGCCCACCGTGCCCTCATGGGATCGAACATGATGCGCCAGGCAGTTCCTTTGATCACCAACGAGGCACCGATCGTAGGTACCGGCATCGAGGAGCAACTCGTTACCGACAGCCGCACGCAGATCGTTGCGGAGGCTAATGGTACCGTTACTTTCGTGGACGCTGATACCATCCGCATCGCGTACGAGCGCTCTGAGGAAGAGGAGTTCATCTCCTTCGAGCCCGCAGAGAAAGAGTACAAGCTGCCGAAGTTCGAGAAGACCAACCAGAATACGACCATCGACCTCCATCCGCTCGTTCGTAAGGGCGACAAAGTGGAGAAGGGTCAGATCCTCACCGAGGGTTATGCTACCGCAGGTGGTGAGCTGGCACTCGGTAAGAACCTCAAGGTAGCGTATATTCCTTGGAAGGGTTACAACTACGAGGATGCCATCGTCCTCTCCGAGCGTATCGTTCGCGAGGATATGTACACCTCCGTGCACGTCGTTGAGCAGCTGCTCGAGGTACGTGATACCAAGCGCGGTATGGAGGAGTTCACGGCCGACATCCCCAACGTCTCCGAGGAGGCTACCAAAGACCTCGACGAGAACGGTATCATTCGTATCGGTGCATACGTGCAACCGGGTGATATCCTCATCGGTAAGATCACGCCGAAGGGCGAGACCGATCCGTCGCCGGAAGAGAAACTGCTCAAGGCTATCTTCGGTGACAAAGCCGGTGACGTCAAGGATGCTTCGCTCAAGTGCAGCCCGTCCCTCGACGGTGTCATCATTGACAAGAAGCTCTATTGCCGTGCTACCAAAGATCGTAAGCAGAAGATGGAGGACAAAGAGACCCTCGCTAAGATGGATCTTAAGTTCCGCGAGAAAGCAGAGGCTCTCCGTGACTTGCTCATCGATAAGCTCTACGGCTTGCTCAACGGCCGCCAGGCTGTCAGCGTAAAGGATATCCTCGGTACCGAACTCATCGCCAAGGGACAGCACTTCTCCAAGGAGCGTCTCAACGAGATCGATTACTTCTCCGTACTCCTCGAGGGTTGGACCGCTGACGAGCATAAGAACGAACTCGTGGCGCAGTGTATCATGAACTACATCGCCAAGTATAAGGAGATGGACGCTGCGCTCAAGCGCGATAAGTTCAACCTCACTATCGGCGATGAACTGCCCAACGGTATCATCCAGATGGCGAAAGTGTACGTTGCAAAACGTCGTAAGATCCGCGTAGGTGATAAGATGGCAGGTCGTCACGGTAACAAGGGTATCGTGTCCAAGATCGTCCGCGTAGAGGACATGCCGTTCCTCGCAGACGGTACGCCGGTAGATATCGTCCTCAACCCGATGGGTGTGCCTTCACGTATGAACATCGGCCAGATCTTCGAGGCTGTCCTCGGTTGGGCTGGTCAGGAGCTCGGCGTGAAGTTCGCTACGCCGATCTTCGACGGTTGTACGATGGAGCAACTCGACGAGTGGACCGACAAAGCAGGTCTGCCCCGTGGTGGTAAGACACAGCTCTATGACGGTGAGACCGGTGAGCCCTTCGATCAGATGGCTACCGTCGGCGTGACCTACTTCATGAAACTCGGTCACATGGTCGATGATAAAATGCACGCACGTTCGATCGGTCCGTACAGTCTCATTACCCAGCAACCGCTCGGTGGTAAGGCTCAGTTCGGTGGTCAGCGTTTCGGTGAGATGGAGGTTTGGGCTCTCGAGGCCCACGGCGCCGCTCACGTATTGCAAGAGATCCTCACCATCAAGTCCGATGATGTAACAGGTCGTGCACGTACCTACGAGGCAATCGTCAAAGGAGAACCGTTCCCGACTCCGGGTCTGCCTGAGTCGCTCAACGTGCTCCTGCACGAGTTACAAGGTTTGGCACTTAGTATCAACATGGAATAATTTTGGAGGACTAATATGGCTTTTAAACAAGATAATAACAAGAAAACCGGTTTCACCAAGATCACTATCGGTCTGGCTTCCCCGGACGAGATCATGCAGATCTCCTCGGGTGAGGTGCTCAAACCGGAAACGATTAACTATCGTACCTACAAACCCGAACGTGATGGTTTGTTCTGTGAGCGTATCTTCGGTCCTACCAAAGATTATGAGTGTCACTGCGGCAAATACAAACGTATTCGTTATAAAGGTATCGTCTGCGAGCGTTGCGGTGTTGAGGTAACAGAGAAGAAAGTGCGTCGTGAGCGTATGGGTCACATCAAACTCGTCGTTCCCGTAGCACATATCTGGTATCTCCGCTCCCTGCCGTCCAAGATGGCAGCGCTGCTCGGTATCCCGACCAAGAAACTCGACACCGTCATCTACTACGAGAAATACCTCGTCGTTCGTGCCGGCGCACTCGAGGGTCAGGAGATCGGCGAGAAGCACGAGAACGATAAGAACAGAATTCCTATCGAGAACTGCATGTTGCTCGATGAGGATCAGTACCAGCAGGTAATGGCTATCCTCCCCGAGGGTAACGAACTGTTGGAGGATACCGATCCGAATAAGGTCATCGTCAAGATGGGTGCTGAGGCCGTTTACGACCTGCTCTGCAACCTCGACCTTGACCAACTCTCCTACGACCTCCGTGCTACAGCCGACAAGGCTACGTCCGCACAACGTCGTCAGGAGGCGCTCAAGCGTCTGCAAGTAGTTGAGGCTTTCCGCGCATCGAATGGACGTAACCGCCCCGAGTGGATGATCCTCCAGGCGATTCCTGTGACGCCGCCGGAGTTGCGTCCTCTCGTGCCGCTGGATGGTGGTCGTTTTGCGACCTCCGACCTCAACGACCTCTACCGTCGTGTCATCATCCGTAATAACCGTCTCAAACGACTCATGGAGATCAAAGCGCCGGATGTCATCCTGCGTAACGAGAAGCGTATGCTCCAGGAGGCTGTGGACTCCCTCTTCGACAACAGCCGTAAGACCACGGCGATGAAGTCCGAGGCCAACCGCCCCCTCAAGTCGCTCTCCGACTCCCTCAAGGGTAAACAGGGACGTTTCCGTCAGAACCTCCTCGGTAAACGTGTGGACTACTCGGCACGTTCGGTTATCGTCGTAGGTCCGGAACTTAAGATGCACGAGTGCGGTCTCCCCAAAGAGATGGCAGCGGAGCTCTATAAGCCGTTCATCATCCGTAAGCTCATCGAGCGCGGAACTGTGAAGACTGTCAAGTCGGCTAAGAAGATCATCGATCGCCGCGAACCGGTGATCTACGAGATCCTCGAGCACGTCATGGAAGGACACCCCGTCCTCCTCAACCGTGCGCCGACACTGCACCGTCACGGTATCCTCGCCTTCCAGCCCAAGATGATCGAGGGTAAGGCTATACAGCTCCACCCGCTGGCCTGTGCCGGCTTCAACGCCGACTTCGATGGCGACCAGATGGCAGTTCACTTGCCGCTCTCTAACGAGGCTATCCTCGAGGCACAGCTCCTTATGCTCGGATCGCATAACATCCTCGACCCGGCGAACGGTAACCCGATCACCGTACCGTCGCAGGATATGATCCTCGGTCTGTATTATATTACTAAGGAACGTGCAGGCGCAAAAGGTGAAGGACTCATCTTCTATTCCGAAGAGGAGGCGCTCATCGCCCTCAACGAAGGTCGTGCCGACATCCACGCCAAAGTCAAAGTGCGTGTCAACGGCGAGCTCATCGAGACCACGCCGGGTCGCGTCGTTGTCAACCAATACGTACCCGCGGAGATCGGTTATCAGAACGTCCTCATGAAGAAGGGTGCGGTTAAGTCCATCATCACCAAGGTCATCAAGACCTGCGGTGTGGCTCGTGCTGCACAGTTCCTCGACGACATCAAGGACCTCGGTTACTACCGCGCTTTCAAGGGTGGTCTGTCCTTCAACTTGAACGATATCATCATCCCGGAGGAGCGTAAAGATCAGATCGCACAAGGTAACGCCATCGTCGATGACCTCTATGCGAACTACACCATGGGTCTCATCACCGACGACGAGCGCTATCGTAAGACCGTCGATACGTGGAAAGAGATCGATGAGAAACTCAAGAAGATCGTCATGAAGCACATGGAGGAAGCGGAAGAAGGCTTCAACTCTGTTTACATGATGATGGACTCCGGTGCCCGTGGTAACGCCGATCAGATCAAGCAGTTGGCTGGTATCCGTGGTATCATGGGTAAGCCGTTGAAAGCAGGATCCACCGATACGCGTACCGATATCGAGAACCCGATTCTCGCGAACTTCAAAGAAGGTATGTCCGTGCTCGAGTACTTCATCTCTACCCACGGTGCCCGTAAGGGTTTGGCTGATACCGCTTTGAAGACCGCCGATGCCGGTTATCTCACCCGTCGTCTCGTCGATGTGTCGCACGATGTCATCATCAACGAGGAAGACTGTGGTACTCTCCGTGGTCTGCCTACACGCGCCGTCAAGGATGGCGACCGCGTCGTAGCTTCCCTCAGCCAGCGTATCCTCGGACGTGTCTCCGTACACGATATCCATGATAATGAGGGCAACCTCATCGTCGAGGCTGGCGAAGAGATCCGCGAGGCACAATGCGAGGCTATCGAGGCAGCTGGTATCGAAGAGGTAGTGATCCGCTCGGTACTCACCTGCGAGTCCAAGCACGGCGTCTGCGCGAAGTGCTACGGACGTAACCTCGCATCCCGTAAGATGGTGCAGAAAGGTGAAGCCGTCGGCGTCATCGCTGCACAGGCCATCGGTGAGCCGGGTACACAGTTGACCCTCCGTACCTTCCACTCCGGTGGTTTGGCCGGTGGTTCGGCTGCCCAGAGCACGTATGACCTCACCCGCGAGGGTATCGTTGAGATCGAAGATCTCCGTACTATCACCACCGCTGCAGGAGACGTGATCGCCGTTAGCCGTAAGAACACCCTCAACCTCAAGGATGAGAAGACCGGTGTCATCTTGGCTACCTTCGATATCCCGTACTCTGCGAAGCTGTTCGTCACCCCGGGTGAGAAATACCCGAAGGGTACACGCGTCTGCGAGTGGGACTCCTATAAGATTCCTCTCCTCATCGAGCAAGACGGTACCATCCGTTTTGAGGACGTCATTGAAGGTGTAACCTGCAAGACCGAGACCGATGAGCAGACAGGTAAACGTGAGGTATATATCACTGAGTCCAAAGACAAGACCAAACTGCCGCAGGCACATATCGTGGACAAGGCCGGCAACGTCCTTCGTTCCTACAACCTGCCTGTCAAGGCTAACCTCGATGTCAAGGACGGCGATCAGGTTAAGATCGGTGACACCCTCTTCTCGATGGCACGCGCTAAGAACAGCGGCGGTGATATCACCTCCGGTCTTCCGCGTATCACGGAGCTCTTTGAGGCTCGTAACCCGTCTAACCCTGCTATCGTAGCCGAGATCGACGGTGAGATTTCCTACGGTAAGATCAAGCGTGGTAACCGTGAGCTCTTCATCACGTCCAAGCTCGGCGAGCAGAAGGCATACCTCATCCCGCTGACCAAGCAGATCCTCGTGCAAGAAGGTGACTTCGTACGTGCAGGCGCACCGCTCTCTGACGGTGCTATCACCCCGGATGACATCTTGGCTATCCAGGGACCGAATGCCGTACAGAACTACATCGTCAACGAGGCACAGGCTGTATATCGTATGCAGGATCAACGATAAGCACTTCGAGATCATCGTGCGTCAGATGATGCGCAAGGTCGAGATCCTCGAACCGGGTGACACCCGTTACCTCGAGGGCGATATCGTCGACAAACTCGACTTCCTCGAGGAGAACGATCGTATCTGGGGACGTAAAGTCGTTACCGATGCCGGTGACTCCGAGAACCTCCACGAGGGTCAGATCGTCACCGCACGTCGTCTCCACGATGAGAACAGCTCGCTCCGTCGCCGCGATAAGAAACTCGTTCAGGCACGTGACGCAGAGTGCGCAACCGCGAAACAGATACTCCAGGGTATCACCCGCGCTGCACTCGGCACCAAGTCCTTCATGTCCGCTGCCTCCTTCCAGGAGACCACCAAGGTCCTCAACGAAGCCGCTATCCGCGGTAAAGTCGATAACCTCGAGGGTATGAAAGAGAACGTGATCTGCGGTAACCTCATCCCGGCCGGAACCGGACTCCGCGACTTCGCGAAGATCACCGTCCACAATGCCGAGGAGTACGCAGCTATCCAAGCTGCCCGCGAGGCTGCCGAAGCCGCCCTTAACGGCGACGACCAGTTCTAATCCGCTCTACGGATCATAAGACAAAGGGGGGATTCCTTTCGGGGGATTCCTCTTTTGTTTTGTTGCGCACTTCGGTCACATTTTGGTGGCCGTTTTGCTTTAATTATGCAAATAATTTGTGTATGTCATTTTTTTGTTGTAACTTTGCGGCAAATTTAAGTAAAACGCATGTTTTCGGATTAAAACACATGAAAAAGACTCTATTGGCTCTGATGATTGTGGCTTTGATCGTACCGGGTTGTACTTCGGGACGGAAGGCAGAAACGCTATCAGATGACGCTTTTTTGGATAACCTCATGGCGCAGATGACGCTCGAAGAGAAACTCGGACAGCTCAACCTGCCCGTCACCGGCGATATCGTCACCGGCGCTGCCCGCGAGAGCAATGTCGCAGAGGACATCCGGAACGGCAAAGTGGGTGGTCTGTTCAACCTCAAAGGGGCGCAAGCCATCCGCGAGGTACAGCGTATCGCGGTAGAGGAGAGCCGTTTGGGCATTCCGCTGCTCTTCGGTATGGATGTGATTCACGGCTATGAGACGATTTTCCCCATCCCGCTGGCTTTGTCCTGTTCGTGGGACATGGCGGCTGTTGAGCGTTCGGCGCAGATAGCCGCTGCGGAAGCGACGGCAGACGGTATCTGCTGGACTTTCTCGCCGATGGTGGATATATGCCATGACGGCCGCTGGGGACGTATCTCCGAAGGCAGCGGTGAGGATCCCTATCTGGGAAGCCGTATAGCCGAAGCGATGGTGCGCGGATACCAGGGCGCAGACCTCGCCGATCCGGCTACGATGATGGCGTGCGTGAAGCATTTTGCTCTCTACGGAGCCGTGGAAGCCGGACGGGAGTATAACAATGTTTATCCCGATGATTTCCATATGTTCAACGAGTACCTGCAACCCTATAAGGCAGCTGTTGATGCCGGCGCAGGATCTGTCATGGCAGCCTTCAATACCGTTCACGGTGTGCCGGCTACGGGAAATAAATGGCTCTTGACCGACCTGCTGCGTGACCGATGGGGTTTCCAAGGTTTTGTTGTGTCCGACTACTGCGGCTTGGAGCAACTCTGCGACCACGGCGTATGTTCGACCAAAGAAGAGGCGGCTATCCAATGCCTCGAAGCGGGTCTCGATATGGATATGGTTTCTGCCGGACTGGTGGCACTCGCAGATGCCGTGCGTGCCGGAAGGTGCAGTCAGAAAACAATAGATGTAGCCTGCCGCCGAATGCTCGAAGCGAAATACAAACTGGGTTTGTTTGAGGACCCCTATCGCTATTGCGATACTACCCGCCGTGCGCAAGTCGTTCTTTCTCCCGAACACCGCGCCGAAGCTCGTCGTATTGCCGGAGAGAGCATGGTGCTGCTCAAGAACGACAATGATCTGCTCCCGCTGCGTAAGCAGGGTACGATTGCCCTCATCGGTCCGTTGGCTAACACGCGTCCGAACATGTCGGGAACTTGGGCTGTAGCCGCCGTTCCGGAGCACTATAAGACCATCCGCGAAGGACTGCGGGATGCCCTCGAAGGCACAGGAGCCAAGTTGCTTTATACCAAGGGCTCGAATGTGCTGTACGATCCGCAGGCGGAGGCTATCGCCACGATGTTCGGTCGCGAGATGCGGGATAACCGCAGCGCCGAAGAGATGCGTGCCGAAGCGCTTCGTATCGCCCGCCAGGCCGATGTGATCATCGCCGCTATGGGCGAAGCCAGCGAGATGTCCGGCGAGTGCTCTTCGCGCGTTAATATTGAGATGCCCGATGCGCAGCATGATCTCTTGGTCGAGCTCGCCAAACTGGGCAAACCGATCGTACTCGTGCATTTCGCCGGTCGTCCGACGGTGCTCAACTGGGAGACAGACCATCTGCCGGCGATTCTCGAGGCATGGTTCGGTGGTAGCGAGACAGCCGACGCCGTAGCGGATATACTCTTCGGCGAGGTGAATCCTTCCGGTCGTCTGACCGTTCAACTGCCGCGCCATGTAGGCCAGTATCCCTTCTCCTATCGTCAGATGCGCACCTCGCGCCTGAACCCCGGCGGCGAGTTCGCGAAGTACATCACCTGCTATTCGGATGTCAGCAACTGGCCTTTGTACCCCTTCGGCTACGGCCTGAGTTACACGACCTTCGAGTATGGACCGATGACGCTCTCTAATGACCAAATGGCTATTGACCAATCCGTGACAGCGAGCGTCACGATCACCAACACAGGCAAGATGAGAGGCTCGGAAGTGGTGCAACTCTATATCGGAGACCGCGTGGCGAAAGGTGTGCGGCCGTACAAGGAACTGCGTGGGTTTGAGCGCATCACCTTGGAGCCGGGAGAGAGCCGCGAGGTGAGCTTTACTATCGATGCCGACCGTTTGGGTTACTACGAGCCTGCTACGCTTCAATGGACCCTCGAGCCCGGAGAAGTAGAGATCATGATCGGACGGAATGCCCGTGAAACGGACATGCGTCTGTTGACCGTTCAATAATCAGCTTCGCCTGCAAAGAGTGCAGGTATGTTTAAGGTATGTGACACGTATGTTTAAGGTATGTGTCACGTATGTTTTAGCTGTTTAGAATTTATTCACGCGTGTGTAATAATGGTAGAAAAAACATATAAAACACTGCTTGTTGATTTTAGGACTGCGTCCCTATGAGTCTTATTTCGCTAAAGTGCTCTCATAAATAAATTTACAGATCACTTTATCAAAATAACCCTCATCTCTGCGAGATCAAATCAACAAGCAGAGATAAACATAAAAAAAATTATATTATACATATGTGTATTAATTGACGATTTTTGTCTACTTTTCGCGCGTGCACTTGCGTACATGAAAAATATTTCGTATCTTTGCCCCCGAATTATTTTAACTTATAATCATATGAGTGTAATAGAGGCAATAGCAAGTAGTCGTTTCTTGACAGCCATGGGTCCGATGATAAAAGACGAGAAGAAGATGAACGCGGTAATGGAATACATTGAGAGTATCAAGGTTCAGCCGCTTCGTCGATCGATTAGTATCGATCCGGACTTTAAAAGCAAGCCGATGTACACGGTGGAGGAATATTTTGACGGGTTGGCAAAAGATCTTGGCGAGGAATTTGGGATGACCGATATCCGTGAGGCGCTATGAAGAAGTATGAGGTAAAGCTTACCGAGGATGCCAAGCAAGATCGTAAGTCGTAGGCTCGTTTCATTAAAGAAGAAGCCAAAGCTCCTTTGACGGCCAAAAGGTATATGTTGGGTCTAGAGGAAGAGATTAAGAAATTAGAGTACTCGGCAGGTTCGTTGGCTGTAGATGAAGAGTTGTCTCATCTGATGGGAATGGAAGTGCGGCGAACCACATACAAGAATATGGCTATCATTTATTCTGTGGACGGGGATGATGCTTATGTCCATCATATCATACCGCAAAAGATGGTGATATTTTGAAAATCAAAATTAACACAAATACTAATCATTAATTTATAAATGTTTATGCAAACAATGACGATAGAATATAATCCGACGAATTCACTTGTACAGCCGATCATTCAGCTGATTCAACAGGTGAAGGGAATTAGAATTGTTAGCCGTTCTGATGTGTACGTGCCTAACGCAGAGACAAAAGCAGCTATGAAGGAGGCGCGGGAAGGCGACTTGAAGACATATTCAAGTGTTGATGAAATGATGCAAGATATTCTCGGGTAAGTATGTACGAGTTAAAACCGACAGGTCAGTTCAGGAAAGACCTTAAGCTTAGTCAGCGTAGGGGATGCAATATGGATAATATCAAAACCGTATTGGAACACCTTCGTCAAGATGGACAAGTTCCGGCAGAATATCTTCCTCACAAATTGGAAGGTCGCAACTATAAAGGTTTCTGGGAATGTCATATAGAGTCGAATTGGTTGCTTGTTTATGATATCCAAGAAGCAGTTTGTCTCGTGGCTTTAGTCCGAACTGGGACGCATGCTGATTTGTTTAAGAAATCGAAATAAATTAACACAAATACTAATCATTTAACTTTTAAAGACATGAAAAAAGAATTACAGAGAAATGTGAATGGGATGACGTCGGGTGGAGGATCCATTCTGCATCCATTCAGCATCCATTCAGCATCCATTGGAAGTAGGAGGAAACTACACGGCTTGCAGAGCCTAATGATGACCATCCTCCTCCTCTTCACGATGGGAATCGGACAGATGTGGGCGGATAATGTGGCAAAAATATCCTTTAAGAATGCCGATATGGCTTCTTCTTATAGTGCTACAAAAATTGCAGCATTACCAGCAACGGTAGGAGATATAAATGTAAGTATGAATGGCATTGCAGGGTTTGATAAACAGTATGTAAGCAGTTCTTCAACCAAAGACTCCTGTATAAAAATAGATCAAACTGCGGCTGATGCCTATACTACCAAATATTTGCAGTTTTCATCGACTAATGTTATTACTAAAGTCGAACTTTATGCTGCAATACCTGGGAGTACGAGTGCAAGTAACGAAGCAATAGTAGGATGGACGGACACTCCTTCTGATACTCCGGATACAGTGGTCGTTGTATCTATACCTGGGAAAGGAACATCTAATCTTACAACGATAAATTTCCCCAGTGCAAAAGGAATCAAATATGTGAGATGCTATAGACAAATAAAAATTAAAGAAGGGAAATTTGATTCTAAAGGAACCACTTATGGGTCTACTACAACATGGTGTGTTGCCTATGCACAGGTAACTACTTATTCTGCTGCTCCTGCTACCAACTACACCGTGACGATTAATCCGAATGGTGGTTCGTACGCAAGTACTCCGGATGGATGGACGTACAGCGCAGGTGTTTATACGAAATCGATAGCGGGCGGTACAAGCTTCAGCGCGCCTGCCGGACTGACGAAAGGCACAGATGAGTTGAGTTGGAAAGATGGTGAAGATCATGATATTACTTTCCCGACAACTATTAGCGCAGACATTACCTTTGTTGCACAATGGACACCTGTAAGTGCAGCTCCGACGATTAGTGCTCATCCTTCGACAACTGACGTTCAGTATATCAAAGACGCTACTGCAACGGCTTTGTCAGTAACGGCAGCGGGTAGCGGTACGGTGACTTATCAATGGTATAGCAATACAACTAAAAGTAACGAAGGCGGAACTGTTTTGGAGAATTGTACTACCGCTACATACACTCCGTCAACGGCTACAACAGGAAAATTGTATTACTATTGCGAAGTAACGAATACGGAGACATCCAAATCTCCTAAAACGATTAAATCTAATGTCTCTGGTCTTGTACGTGTTGTTCCCGCTCCGACCCATTTAGTGGAGAATGTAATGGCAACTTCCGGCAGTTGGGATTCGTACATTGTATCAACAAATGCGCATATCTCTAATCTGAAGACGATTGCTGCTTCTGATGGTAAGACCTTGATTAAATCTGGCAAGGAGAGCGCAAGTAGTTCTCGTACCCCGGGTATCACTTCCAACTCATCAGCAACGTTAGTAGAGAACGATTATATCTATTTGCAATTTACTATAGAGGATGGTTATGAATTAGCTGTTTCGGCAGTAAGTGTGCCCGTGTTCTCAATATCAAATGAAGGTAAGTATGTGGCTCGTCTTTCGGACAATGCAGGTACCCCGCATGTGATTCAAACAGCGGAAACATCTGTAGCACAATCAGCAGATGGCGATCTGTTCACTGGATATGATTTCTCTTCATCTCCGAAACTTACAGGGACGGTAACAATGAAGTTGTTTGCATATGGTTGGAGTAATGGCTACCGTATGAAGAGTCCGGTTTATATTGATGGAACTATTTCTGAGGTTGATGTTACGGCGCCGACATTCGTTTCGTCTGTTCCGGCGAATAGTGCAACGGGTGTTGATGTAAGTGGTACGATCGTGCTGACGTTTAGTGAGAATATTGCTTCGGTAGATGATTCTAAATTCTCATTGAGTAATGCGACCATCGGAACGGTAGCAATAGATGGTACTGACGCAACAAAGGTAAATGTGCCTTATACTGATGCGGTTAATGAAGCAACGGTTACTTTGAGTGTGGCTGCAGATGCTGTTGCTGATGCCGCTGGAAACAAGAGTGCTGCTTTGAGCGACATCACATTTACGATAGCTGCTTCGGGTGTTTGTGTAAAGCCTGCAGCTCCGGAAAATTTAGGTGTAGTTGTTAAGACAAACAACTATGCTAAGTTCTCATGGGATGGCGGAAGTGCTGGCGCAAATGGATATCAGATAGCTTTGACTTCAGAAGCGGTTGGCGCTACTGGAAAGTTCGATTGGAAAAATGAGACTACGGCTATTTATGAAGCAACCAACTTAACTCCGGCGACCGAATATACCTTCAAGGTTAAGTACAAAGGAACCGTTGATGACTGCTTTAGCGATGAGGTAACAGAAACATTTACAACGTATTCTGCATGTACGGAACTTGTTCCTGAGATATCCGGAGAAAAACCCGAAGTAGGCGATGAGATTCTGCTCCAAACGGGTTCTGCAGGAGGTAAAATTGTTGTCGCTGGTAAAAAAGACGATGATTCCTTCTCTTATTCTTCATACGGCTTGTTGTTCAATAGCGGAGGAAAAGACTCTGTTCGCGTCGAACTCAATAGTCTAATGAAGGAGGGTACAGTTATTGCACTTACCATCGTTTCCAATGGTACAACCGTGAGAGGTTTGAATCTTAATAAAACAGGAAATGCAACTGTATATGAAGCAACGTGGACTCCGGATGATTCCGGCGAGGAGAAAACGTTCTACTATGTTGTTACTGGCTCTGATGGTTTGAAGAATACCAATAAGTTCTGGCTGGCAAGAAACGCTTCTGTTTATCTCAAATCTCTTACCGTTTCTAACTGTGGTTCAGCGGTGTACGATGTGACCTTCGATATGAAGGAGCATGGTGCGCAAGTCGCAAAACAGGTTCTTGAGGAGGGCGCTAAAGTGACCGAGCCGGCAGAGCCAGAAGCAGCAGGCTATATCTTTGGTGGTTGGTACAAAGAGACCACGCTGGAGAACGCATGGAACTTCTCGACTGACGTCGTTCCAGATCACAATATTACCCTCTATGCGAAATGGACAGAAGATCCGTGTACAGACCGTCGGAGCCTGTCGAAAGTGGTTCTGACAGCAAAAGACGCTGGAACTGTTACCGGTTATAACGGTGATGAGTATGCAGGTGCAGCTGTGATTGACGGGTTGAAAGATGCACAAACAGAAGATCTCGGCGACGGAGATGTGACCGGTTATAAGATGAATAGTGGCGGAAGCGCAATAGTCTTTGCTACTCTGAAGAAGGGCTCGTTCCAAGCAGGAGATAAAGTGGTAATTGGTATTACAAAGAAGCAAGACTCTTACAAGATCGCTGATGTATCTCAGAATGTACTCCGTGTTTATTACGGTACGAATGCTTCTGACGCAGCTCTTCTGACAACAATAGAGAATGTAACTACTTATGGTTATTATACTTATCGCCTTACCGAGGCTGATGTGACGACTATTGGCGAGAAGAAAGGTATAGGATTGTTCCGCGAAAGCAGTAATGGCCAGAACCCGTACGTTTATAGTGTAGAAATCACTGGTTGCCGTTCTTGGACCACCACGCACACTGTCACCTATAATAAGATGGGTAAGGGTGCGGACATCGCTCCGGCAGTTGTAGCTGTTGGTGACTTAGTTCCGAAGCCGGCGGTTGTTGATCCGGAAGGCTGGGCACTCGCAGGCTGGTATAAAGAGGAAGGTCTTGTGAACGAGTGGAACTTCGCCTCCGATGTGATGCCGGATAACAACCTTACGCTCTATGCTAAATGGGAAGATGAATCAGGTGCGATCAAGTTGTTTGACGGTGAGGGCAACCTCAATACCACAAACTTCGTAAGTGCGGCCAAAGATCCTGATGGTATCAATATCAGTGAGGTTAACTATCCGTGTCTGGTTTCGTTCGGTAGCAACAGATCCGACTTAAAGGGAACTACTCAGGCAGATGTCGTTCAGTACAACGCTACAACCAATACGGCGAAGATTAAGTTGGATCTTTATAATAACGCAAGTGGAGCGAAGGATGCATACCTATGGATGGTAGAAGAAGGCGATGAAAGTGCTACACCGGTTGTAATATCTGTACCGGGTAAGACTCGTCTCACAACTTCGTACACCAGTTTCAACAGCGAGAAACCGCGTTCGTTCTATCTGACTTCTGGTTCGAAGGCGGATATCAAGGTGCTGCAAGTGAAAGTACTGGATAATGGTACGGCGATTCCGCAATTCGGTAAAGCAGGCTATGCAGTGAACCTCAATAAGGGACGTATTATCGCCCCGGCTGACGGAACGATTCCGTTTGATGGTGCAACGATGCACTCGAATGAGGCGTACACGGTTCTGAATAGCTCGAACTTCAAGCCGAAGACTTATATCCAATTTACCAATGCGGTTGCTAATACCATTGTTCATATTACCAAAGCAAGCAGCAATGCTTACTATGTAACGAATGATTTGGAGCATAAGGGCGATAGTTACACTACTGATAAGGATGTAGTTTTGACGACTACCGGTACATGGTATATCGGTTCTGTTAGTTCCGGCTCTGTGGCTGCATTTACGAAGATCGAATTCATTGCTCCGAAGTGTGAGACTCCGGTATTCAGCGCATTGGCAAATAGCGATATTTGTGAGGGTGATCCGTATGTGGCTCTGGATGGAACAGGAACCGTGACAGATGGAGGTACGATCACTTACAAATGGTACGCAGAAGGAGGTACAGATGTACTCGGTACAGACGCAACCTATATGCCGACAGCTGATGGAAGTTACTTCGTAGTTGCTCTGCACCACGTAGATGGTTATACGGATAATGAGGCTACATCGGATGTAGTAACTGTAGCAACTCATACCGGCACGGCTATTACAGAAGGCCTCGCGCATGTTCGTAAGACAGCCGGTGAGGCTGCAACGCTGACGGTTGAGGCAACCGGTAAGAACCTCCATTACGCATGGAAAGAGAGCGAGACAATCGATGGTACCTATACGGATGTAGCGGGTGCTGCAGATAATAAGTCACTGAACATCCTTGTTCCGGATGGCGTTAAATACTATAAGGTAATTGTATCGAGCGACTGTGGCGCAGACCAAGAGTCGATTGCTAAGGTAGAGAAGTTCGTCCCGGTAGCACAGGTGGTAGTAACCAATTCTATGGCCTGGGATCTGACCACTTGCGCTGATGCGCAGATTAAACTGGATGGAACAACCTCTCCGAAGAAAGGCGAGGAGTGTTTGATGGCCAATATTGAAGGCGTTCATATGGACGAAAACTTCCATTCTGAGTCGCTGGTATTTGCAGGAGAGTATATCTATCGTACAAGCAGTGCTTCTGGTCATCCAACTTGCGCTACCTATATGAAGTTTGAGACTTCTGTTGCAGGTCTTGTACGTGTTCATTTCGCAGGAAATGGAGATAACCGCTGCTTACGTATCACGTCGTCTGATAATGTACAATATTCGTCCGTATCGACCGGTACCGGCGATGACATTACAGAGCAATTTGAGGTGGCAGCCGGCGAGATCGAGCTGATGGGTATGAATAGCGGTCATACGAGTGACAAGCAGTATATGCGCTTCTATCAGATTGAGTTCCTCGCTTTGGCGGATCGTCGTGCAGGCACTTGGGTTAAACCGGGTGAGCTTGGAACGGTTTGTCTGGAGAATACAAGTATAGTAAAAGGCGCAACAATATATGAATTGCAAGGTCCGGATCAATACGGTAAGTTGGTATTTGACGAGGTACAGAGCGGTGAGGTTGTAGCCGGTATACCGTACTTATTCGAGGCAACGGCTATAGGTCAGATTAGCTTCTATAAGAAAGTGAATGCTGCTCATGCAGACGAAGCAGGTGAACTCAACGGAATGCATGGTACATTCTCCGGTGAGACCTTCTCTCCGTCAGCTGACAATGCCGCAAACCTCTATTACTTCTCGGGTAATGCAATCTGGTGTGTGGCTAATCGTTCTACAGATGCCAATATCCCGGCACATGGATGTTACCTCAACATGGAAGAGTTCAGAGGGTTGCCAATTCCGTCACCGACACCGGCTCCGGGACGTCGCCGCATAACGCTTGGCGTCAACGGTAAGAACACCACGACGGCTATCGACAATGCTGAGGCTGCAGACGCTCCGCGTAAGGTGATGATCAACGGCACGCTGTTCATCCTCCGCGGTGAGAAGATGTATGATGCAACCGGACGACTCGTTAAGTAATGAGTTAAGGAGTTAAGGAATTAATGAATTAACGAATTATGAAAGGAAAAATTATGGAAAAGAAAGAATATATCTATCCTGCGATCGAGATTGCAGAAATGAACGGAGCTAATCTGATGCTTACGATTTCGGAAGGCAACGGCAATGCCGAAGAACATGACCCTCATGCTCCGGGACGTCGTCGTGGCGACTTCATTCCCTAACTAACGCGCAGGCGCGAACATAATTTCGCGCGTATGGCGACAAGACATCAAGGGCAGCTTCGGCTGCCTTTGGTGTTGTTTACATGTAAATAAAAAGAGATAAAAACCCTTCTGGAGATAAAGAAAAATTATAATAAAAATAACATCGATAATAGTAGCGTTTACAACGCCATGAGTCCTCAAACTGTATAGCCTACTTGATAGTAAACTCTCAGATAGTCTATCCATCTTGACGCCTCACATCCAAGGATGTTCCTATTATCGATGTCAAAAATACCAAAAATATTTTTTTCTTGTCAAACACTTGCATATATCAAAAAAAAGCACTACCTTTGCAGCGTCAAAGGTAAAAGGAATAGGTAATGAGTAATGCAAAGCAATTCATAGGGCGCTTGTCAAGGCTCGGGAAGAAAGTTCTTCCGAGTTCAGCTTCGTTATGGCTTTACGGCTCTCGTGCAAGAGGTACAGCGCGCGATGATTCCGATTGGGACTTGCTCATTTTGCTGGATGAGGAAAAGCAAAAGAGTACGGATTTTGTGCAATATGCTTACCCGTTTACATTAATGGCAAGTGCAGAGGATCAGACGATTATTCCGCAGATTTATACCAAGAAGCAGTGGCAACAAATGCAGTTTACGCCATTTGTGAAGAATGTTGAACACGATAAAGTTGTTTTAGTATGAGTTTGAGTGATGATGAACGTTCGATGCAAGGGAGAGCGTTATTGGCTTATTTAAATACATTAAATATCAGTATTCAGCCGTTAACCTCGCAACCTCCATGTCGCTTTACAAAGGCGGAAATGCGCTCTATCTTAGCCGAGGCGACCGCAGAAGCACGTTCCGGTCAAGGTACATCTCACGAGGACTTTAAACGAGAGATGGCTACATGGCTCTGATTCAATGGCAAACAAAAGCAAGGGTTGTCACCCGCCAAAGACGTCCGTAATGCGAACGAGATGCGTATGAGATAGAAAGGGTAGTCGCATGTGTAAGATGCCAAATGTAAAAATAGGTATAAAGGACATGGATTTTACCTCGCATAGAGGAAAGTTTTCCGTGTCATTGACTGATGGACGAGAAATCATCGTTCCTGTATCTATGTTCCCCGACATCCAACACATGCCGGTTAAGCGCCGTAATGAGTGGATGATCCTAGACGACCAGTATTTCTCGTTCGAGCATATGACTCGTATCTATTCTGTGCTTGATTTGCTGAAAGCAGCATAACTAACGCGCAGGCGCGAACATTATTTCGCGCGTATGGCGACAACACATCAAGGGCAGCTTCGGCTGCCTTTGGTGTGTTTATGGGGATTATTAGTTAGAAAAAAACAAATAAAACACTGATTAGAAAATTATAAAGAAAATAGATTTTGAAAAACAACCTGCGTTGTCCATGACTTGTATTGCTTGTTCTCTATCATAAATAAATTTAATAGACAATAAGCAATCCAACTCATATGTATACTGCGTGCCTTTTCAAAATCAAATTATATTAATTATAGTTTTCTTAATCAGCAAAAACATAAAAAATATTTTTCTGCTCCAAATTTTGGAGTAAAATTTATGCAAATCGTGACTTCAACTCCCTAATTGCATAAAAAAAATACAAAAATTAAATTTTTTTGCAAAAATATTTGGTTTGTAACTAAAAAATAGTTACCTTTGCACAAAATAGGAGGAACTATGAATACTTTATCATACAAAGGGTATCTCGGAACGGTGAACTTCTCCGAGAAAGACGCATGCTTCTATGGTAAAATAGAGGGCATTGACGGCTTAGTGAATTTTGAGGGCGAGAGCGTGCACGAATTAACGGACGCTTTCCATGAGGCCGTGGACGACTATGTGGCATATTGCTTGGCGGAAGGATTAGAGCCGCACAAGAGTTATTCCGGGCAACTGAATATTCGTATCAAACCCGAAACGCATAGCCGCATAGCAGCCTTAGCTAAACAAGCAGGCGAATCGATCAATGCGTTTATTAGCCAGGCATTGGATAAACGAGTTGCGGCAATGTCGTAACAAAAAAGCGGTTCATTCGAGAACCGCTTTTTTAATGAGGGGCACGAGGTCGGTGTTGTCATGCCAGCCGGTGAAGAGGTGGGCATTGGCGCCGATGGCGAAGATAGGAATGGCGTGCGCAGAGTGTGCACGAGTGGTCCATCCTACATGCGCCTTCTTGTTCAGCAGCGAGATACCGGCTGCGCCGAGGGCGTTCACCGATTTATACATGTTCTTGGCATCTTTGGCTTTGCCTTTGCAGGCTTTCTTATAGAGATCGTGGAGCTTTGCCTCTTCCTCTGCGGTTACTTCTATCGTATCCCAGAAACCGAGGTTCTCGCGATAAAGCGCCTTCACGGATTCCCACGAAGGTTTCTTGTTGTTCTTGAAGAGCTGCGTGAACAGATCGCTCAGCACCCATGCCGAGCATTTCTGGTTCTGAAGCAAGTCGAGATGCAGCGTGTAATCGCTGTTACCGAGCGCGAGACCACCGGTCTCATGATCAGCCGTCACGACAATCAGCGTCTCGTCCGGATGAGCCAAATAGAAATCGTACGCCACGCGCATCGCTTCGTCCATATCCCATACCTCACCGATAGCCGTTGCGGCATCATCGCCGTGGCAAGCATAGTCGATCATTCCGCCCTCTACCATCATAAAGAACCGCTCATGACGCGATTCCAGGAATGGAATGGCGGTGCTCACGATCTGAGCGAGCGTCAGGTCGCCTTCTTTTCTGTCTATCGCATATGGCAGGTTAGAGCCATGCTTAGCCCCCTGATCATCATCCTTCTGAACGAGGATGAGTTTCTCTACTCTTGACTCTTGACTCTTGGCTACCCCTTCTTCCACGCCATGAGCAACCGTATAGCCTGCCTCTTCGGCATGGCGGTAGAGGTTGGTTTTCTTATCGTCGTGCTTGCCCTGCGGGTAGTGGAAACCGGCGCCGCCGAAGAAATCGAACTTCGACTCCGCGAGTTGTTGACCTATCTTATAATATTTATTGCGGTTGGGCACGTGCGCGTAGAAAGCGCCCGGTGTTGCATGGTCGATAGCTACCGTGGTCATGATACCGATGCCCCAGCCCTGTGCCTTCAGTTCCTCGGCAATCGTGGTCAAGCGAGCCGAGTCCTGATCGAGACCCAACATCCCGTTGCGGGTCTTGGTGCCAGTCGCGAGACATGTACCGGCTGCTGCCGAGTCGGTGATGCCGTTGGTCTTGGAGTACGAGGACGCACTACCGGAATAAGGGAAGGTGGTCATGAGCGTCTGTACGCGTCCGAGAGGTTCGCCTTGAAGGGCAGAACGGTACATCTCGGCGAGGAGGACTTGGTTGGAACCCATGCCGTCGCCGATGAAATAGAAGACGTACTTAACTTCCGCGTTTGCGATGAGCGCTACTATGAGCAGCATCGCCAGAAGGATTCTTTTTTTCATTATCTCTTAGTTTTTTATTATGTCTTTTGCGTTTGCGGGCTTCGCGGCGTTTCTCGCGCTGATGTGCCTCGCGTTCTTCGGGCGTGAGATGAGGAGGCGGCTCGATACCTTGCTCGCGCAGTCGCTGGTCTTGCACTTCCTGCTGATGTTCGATCATTCGCTCTTTCTCTTCGCGCACCAGCGCTGCTACCTCTTCCGGAGACAGTTGCTCGTGCGCAAGCAGGTCTTCATAAATAAGGAGTGTTGCCCATGCGTCCGTAGAAGCATAACGCGCCTGCTCGGGCGTGAGACGCGAGTTCTCCCAGTTCGTCAGTTGTTGCGACTTGGAGATCTTCTTTCCGAAACAGATGGCGAAGAGTTTCTGCAGCCCCATGTCCAACAGACCGTATTGCGTAACCATCTTCTGGATATCGATGCAGTTAGCCGGCGTGAAATTGCGTCTGCGGCGTAAGCCGTTGATATCGTCCTTAAATGCCAGACCTACCTTGCATACCTTCGCGTCAGCGAAGAAATCTGCCAACTCCTGCGGCATGCCGATATGCGTGAGACGGAAGAGGAAACAGCGCTCGTGAGAGGCTATCTGTACCAGCGCCGTGGGGTAATGGGTGCCTCGCTGAAAACTCGGCCGGGACTCCGTATCCACTCCAACCACCGGCTGCGTGCTCAGATAAGCCACCGCCGGCGCTACCTGTTCCGGCTTATCGACGACAATCACCTCGCCTTCAAAAGCCTGAACCGGCATCCATTGGAGCAGTTCTTTACTGATATGATGCGTCTGATATCTCATGGAGAGCACGGAGAACGGATAATAGTTTGCGACCCCAACTGGCCTCGAATGCCTCGCGGCAGAGCACGACAGCATCGTTCATAATAGCTTCGTCACCGGTCTGGAAAGCGGCGGCCATGTCCTTGAGTTCCTGATAGATGTCGGCGAGTCCTTCGGAGATATAGTTCGTCTGTATCTCATCGGTATATACGCCTTGATCCACGAATACATCGAGGTAGGCATCATCCTGCCCGAGCAGGTTTCGGATACCGACGAGCGCGAACGTATAGTCCTCTTCGGTCACAAACCGCTGCGGCTCGTCTTCCATTACGGTCTCGGCGGGCTCGAGCAGTCTTGTGCGCAGATAAAGGACAGGCAGGAGACGTAACAACTGCTCGCGCCATTCTTCCCGATCATGCTCCGCGCACTGCTCGATGAGCAGACAAGTCTGCGCAGCAGCCGTCACGAAAGCAACCGTAGCATCGCTATAAATAAACTTGTTCATAAAAAAGTACCAAATTTTGCGCAAAAGTAGTAAAAATTTTGCATATATGCAAATAATTTTGTATCTTTGCAGCCAAATTTGAACAGATACTAACATTTAAATCAATATTGATATGAAAAAATTCTTTTTGATGGCCGTTTTGGCATTGAGTGTGAGTGCTTTCGCACAAAAAGTTACCCCGTTGAACATCACCTTGGCTGAGTTCAAGTTAGACTCGTTGCGTACCTTGTACATGGCAGAGCCGATCATGTACCGTGCATCGCTGGATGCTGTGGCACAGGCGCTGGAGAAAAATGAGCAGGAGATCAAAGCTGCTAAAGCAGAGTTGAAAGTGGAGCAGCAGCATGCCAAAGAGATGGCTAAGTCCCTCAAGAGTACTGCCAGCATGACGGCTTCGCTCAAGAAACTGTATGCCAAAGAAGAGAGTGAGCTGAAAGCCATGTCGAAGGTAGTGGAGAAGCAGCAGAAGACGCTGAGCAAGCAGAATGAGCTGAACAAGGAGACCCGCGACAGCTATGTAGCTTTCCTTGAGAAACAGCAGAAGGAGTTGGGTTATTCGATTCGCGAAGTAGCTGACCGTGCACGCGCTATCTCGGAGTTGGAGACCAAGATGCAGAACTATCAGACGAGTCTGGCGGGTTTCGAGCAGGAGGTAAACCAGAAAGCTTCGCAGATCGCTTTCCTGGAGAGCCAACTCAAAGAGCGCCAGAACAGCGTAAAAGCAGAGCAGAAATTTGCTAAAACATTGCAATAATGAAAGTTGTTAATCTGTCGGAGCACAACAGCGTGCTTAACATGTACCTGCGCGAGATCCGCGATGTGGAGATCCAAAAAGACCCGCTCCGTTTCCGTCGTAACATCGAGCGTATCGGTGAAGTGATGGCGATCGAAGTGAGCAAAGCGCTTAGCTACGAGCAGACGAACGTCCAGACGCCGCTTGGCGTAGCGCCGGTGAACACGATATCCGACAATCTGGTATTGGCTACTATCCTGCGTGCCGGTCTGCCGCTGCATCAGGGATTCCTCAATATCTTCGACCGCGCGGAGAATGCGTTCCTCAGTGCCTATCGTCGCGTGAATGATAAAGGCGAACTGGAGATCGTGGCGGAGTACATGGCAGCTCCTTCTGTTGATGGCAAGACGCTGATTGTTGCTGATCCGATGCTGGCAACCGGTATGTCGATGGAGGTGGGCTATCTGGCGCTGCTGCGTCACGGCAAACCCAAACACGCGCACCTGTGCTGCACGATTGCTACGCCGCAGGCTATCGATTGTCTGCGTGAGTCGCTCAAAGACAGCCCGGATGTAACCGTTTGGTGCGCAGCCATAGACCCGGTTCTGAACGATAAGAAATACATCGTTCCCGGTCTGGGCGATGCCGGCGATCTGTGTTACGGAGTGAAGATACACCTCTCTGATCGTAAGTAATCATGAGTCATCCCCTTCGCGTTTGGACGCCTGACGATGCGGACTATCCGTATCGCCTGCAGTCCTGTCCCGATAAGCCGAATCCGCTGTATGTCAGGGGGAATGTGCCTCCTGCAGGCGGGCATGTGGTGGCGATCGTGGGTACGCGGAAACCTACCGAACGGGGAAAAGAACTGACCGAGACGTTTGTGCGCGAGTTGCACGAGCGTCTCGATGATTTGATTATCGTCTCCGGCGGCGCGTACGGCATCGACATCGCGGCGCACCGTGCGGCTTTGAAATACGGCGTACCGACCATCATGGTGCTGGCGCACGGTTTGGATCGCATCTATCCCTCGCAGCACCGACCTGAAGCGGAGGCATCGATGGAGAACGGAGGTGTAGTGTCCGAGTACGAGGTGGGTACCGAACCCTTTGCGGCGAATTTCCTGCAACGCAACCGTATCATTGCCGGTATGGCGGATGCCGTGGTGATCGTCGAGAGCCGCGAGAAAGGCGGAAGTCTCTGTACCGCCCAAAGGGCGTTTGAGTACGATCGCGCATTGTTCGCCTTCCCCGGACGACCGAATGACCTCAGTGCCCGCGGATGCAACGAGTTGATCCGCAAGGGCTATGCCCAACTCATCGACGGCGCAGAAGACCTGATCCGAACGATGGGGTGGAAAACCAAACAGGAGAAAGCAGGAGGTATCCAGACAAGTCTGATCGGACTAATGGACGACCTGACACCTGCGCAACAAACCCTGCTCACGCAATTGGACGCCGCCGAAGAAGGACTGCATATCAATGTGCTGGTTCAGCAGAGCGGCATGGAGTACGGCGAAGTGTCGTCCGAACTGACGATGCTCGAGTTGCAAGGGCTCGTACGATCCCTTCCGGGCGGAATTTATCGATTTGTACGATAAAAATGCATTTTTGTTTGCATATATGCAAAAAAAATAGTATCTTTGCACGAAATTTTAAATATCGCGATATATCATGGATAATTTCAAGAAGTATTTAGGAGTTATTCTCCTTATTTTAGGTGTGATATTCCTGGTGGTGTATAGATATGCACTGCCGCACAATGCGCTGCTCGTAACGGGTATCGTATTCGAGTTAGCAGGTATCTTTGCCTATATCTTCATAAATAAGAAAGGCTAATCACGGATGGCTTCCCAGGGAGGTTTCAATGATGCTGTGAAGTATCATCTTACCGGCATGTACCAGGATTGGTTCCTGGACTATGCTTCGTATGTGATCTTAGAGCGTGCTGTGCCGGCTATAGAGGATGGACTCAAGCCGGTACAACGTCGTATATTGCATGCGATGAAGACGGTAGATGACGGTAAGTACAACAAGGTGGCGAACATCGTCGGTCAGACGATGCAGTACCACCCGCACGGCGATGCGTCCATCGGCGATGCACTCGTGCAGTTGGGACAGAAAGACCTGCTCATTGATTGCCAGGGAAACTGGGGAAACATCCTGACCGGTGACGGCGCTGCCGCTCCGCGTTATATCGAGGCACGATTGTCGAAATTTGCTCTCGAGACGGTGTTTAACGCCAAGACGACGGAGTGGATGAAGAGTTATGACGGTCGTAAGAACGAGCCGATTCATCTGCCGGTGAAGTTCCCGCTGCTGCTCGCGCAGGGCGTGGAAGGTATTGCCGTAGGTCTGAACTCGAAGATCCTGCCGCATAACTTCAACGAGCTCTGTGATGCATCGTTGGCGTATCTGCGCGGTCAAGAGTTCGCCCTCTATCCGGACTTCCCGACGGGCGGCGTGATCGATGTCACCAAATACAACGACGGTGAGCGTGGCGGTACGGTCAAGATTCGTGCGCGTATCACGAAAGCGGACGATAACAAGACGCTGATCATCACCGAGATACCGTACGGCACTACCACCAGCAAGATCATCGAGACCATCCTCAAAGCCAACCAGAAAGGCAAGATCAAGATCAAGAAGATCGATGACTTCACCGCCGATCAGGCACGTATCGTGGTGCAGTTAGCTCCGGGTTCGTCTTCAGACAAAGCCATCGATGCCCTCTATGCGTTCACGGACTGCGAGGTGAACATCAGCCCCAACTGCTGCGTAGTAGAGAACAAGAAACCGATCTTCACGACCGTCAGCAATCTGCTCAAGCTGAGTTGCGATAACACCAAGGCGCTGCTTAAGTGGGAACTCGAGATCGAGAAATCCGAACTAGAGGAGAAATACTTCTATACTTCCTTGGAGAAGATCTTCATCGAGAACCGTATCTATAAAGAGAAAGGTTACGAGGACGCGCCGAACAAAGAGAAACTGATCGAGTTCGTGGACAATGCCCTCACGCCGTTCAAAGCACAACTGATCCGCGAGGTGCGCACCGAAGATATCGAGCGTCTGTTCGAGATCAAGATGCTGCGTATCACCAAGTTCGACTCCAAGAAAGCCGATGAGTTGATGAAGGACTTGGAGAAGAAGATCAAGGCCTGCATCAAGAACCTCAACCACCTGACGGACTATACGATCGCGTGGTTCGAGATGCTCAAGTCCAAATACGGCGAGGCCTATCCGCGTCGTACCGAGGTGCGTAATTTCGGCGCGATCAACGTCAAAGCGGTTGTGGAGAACAACGAGAAACTGTATATCAACCGCGAGGAGGGCTTCATCGGAACGGGACTCAAGAAAGACGAGTACTTATTCGACTGCTCCGACATCGACGACCTGATCATCTTCCATAAAGACGGAAAGTACAAGGTGACCAAAGTGGCGGACAAGCTGTTCGTCGGCACGGATATCCTGCATATAGCCGTCTTCCAGCGCGGCGATGAGCGTACGGTCTATAATGTCGTATATCGTGACGGCAAGAAGGGCACGTACTTCATGAAACGCTTCAACGTCACCGGTGTAGCGAAAGATAAGGAGTACGACCTGACGCAAGGTAAGCCCGGATCGAAGATCGTCTATTTTACGGCGAACCCGAACGGCGAGGCAGAAGTCATCCGCGTGACGCTCAAACCGCAGTTGCATCTCAAGAAACTCGAGGTATGCAAAGATCTTTCCGAGCTGGCGGTTAAGTCCCGTACGGCACGAGGCAATGTGCTCACGAAGTTCGAGGTCAAGTCCATTACGCTCAAGCAGAAAGGTCACTCGACCCTCGGCGGCCGCAAGGTTTGGTTCGATGCCGACGTGCTGCGCGTTAACTACGACGAGCACGGAATGTATCTGGGTGAGTTCTACGACGAAGATCGTATTCTTGTGCTGACTACTGATGGTACGTACTACACGACCACCTTCGATCTCACCGCCCACTTCGAGGACAATATCCTGCGCATCGAGAAATGGGATCCGGAGAAAATCTGGAGTCTCATTCAATGGAACGGCGAACTGAAATACTATTACGGCAAGCGATTCAAGTTAGACGATGCGAATGCGAAGGTGCAATCGATGCTCGGTGATGATGCCGAGAGCCGTATGATGGTGATCTCCGACCGCGAGGAAGCTACGTTCCGCATCAACTTTACCGATGAAAGCAAAGCACCGCTCGAGATCGTGATGGCGGACTTCATCGACGAGAAATCCGCGAAGGCGAAGGGTAAACGCGTGACGACGCTGGGAGTGGCTACGATAGAAGATATAACTCCCGAACAGCCCTCCGAGCCCGAAGCCATCGAAGTAGAGGGTGTGACGATGACGTTTGAGAAACCGCAGGATACGCAGTTAGACTTATTTTAGATTGGAGATTTGAAATTGGAGATTATTCTTGGATCACAGAGCCCGAGGCGGCGAGAGTTAATGGCAGGTCTTGACCTGCCGTTTACGGCTATTAACATCGATGCGGACGAGCACTATCCGGCTGAGTTGCGCGAGGGCGATATACCTTATTATATTTCGCGCGCGAAGGCGCGTGCGTATGAATCGCAGTTGAAGGATGACCAATTGCTCATCACAGCCGATACGATCGTCTGGTTGGACGGGCATATGTTAGGTAAGCCCAAAGATGAGGCGGAGGCGGTAGAGATGCTCAAGAGTCTGCGCAACAAGACCCATCAGGTCTATACGGCGGTTACCTTCGCGCAGAAGGGACGCGAACTTGAGACGATTGTCGATAAGACCGATGTCGTATTTGGCAACCTGACCGATGAAGAGATCGCCCATTATGTATCCAAATACAAACCCTTGGACAAAGCCGGCGCGTATGGTGTACAGGAATGGATCGGGTATGTGGCATGCACCGAAATGCGGGGTTCGTACTTCAATGTGATGGGTTTTCCGGTGCATAAAGTATATGAAATACTCAAAAAACGCATATTTTTTTAATTTTTTTACTACAAAATTTGCGTATATCAGAAAAATGTAGTACTTTTGTCGCCGTTAAGGTATAGATTATTTTACCCCAAACAATATTTTTATTTAATTAATTAAACAATTACGTATTATGAAAAAAATGTTCATTGTAAGCGCTATCATGCTTTTCGCAGTTGGCGCAATGACGAGCTGCAAAGACAGCGTAGACAATGGTTGCCACTGCACCGCTACTTACCAAGGTGAGACCAGAGAAGGTGATGTCCCTGCAGCGGAGTTGAAGGAGGCGGGTTACACATCCTGCAAGGCTTATGCTTCTGACATGGAGAAAGCTGCTAAGGCTGCTGGTGAGACTTTTTCTATGTCCTGCAAGGGTAAATAATTTAGCTCTTTAAATCGTAGTAGCCTGCTTCGGCGGGCTACTATTTTTTTTTGTCTATTGATTAAACAAGATAATATGAGTCAGCGAGTGAACTATATTTTACGGTGCGTGGTAGGTGCGGTGTTTATCCTTTCGGGTGTCCTGAAATGTATTGACACGGCTGCTTTTGCCGATATCATGAGCAGTTACGGTCCGAATTGGTTCGGTTACGGTGCTCCTGTGATCATCGGTATCGAAGTGCTGTTGGGTTTGCTGCTGCTCTTTAATATCGCTCCCCGATGGATGGCTGCGGCTACTGCGGTGTTCATCGTGGGCGTCTCGTCTATTTTCTTATACGGCGTACTCGGGCTGGGCATCACCAACTGCGGTTGTTTTGGTCCGCTGTCGCTGTTGAATTCTAAACCTTGGCTGACTTTTACCCGCAATGCCGTCTTGATCGCGTTGTTGGTTCCTTCGCTCATTCAACCCCAAGAGGGCAGACCGCTGAAAGTGGTACCTGTCATCGTGATGTCCTTGGTGATGATCGTGGTGATGCTGATGTGCGGTTGGTCGCTGCATGGCGCCAAATGTGTTCAACCGGTTCGTCCTTTTGAACCTGTACGCGTGGAAGAGAGCGTGTTGGCGAAATATATCCAATGCGATCCGGACTCGACCTATTACGTCTTTGCTTTCTCCTACTACTGCCCGTTCTGCCAGAACTCGGTATACAACGTCAACCAGTACCAGACCCTCGGTGTGGTCGATAAAGTGATCGGTATAGCGATAGAGAACGAGCAAGGTCGCGAGCGCTTCCACCGCTTGTTTGATGTCGATTTTGAGATTCGTGAGATACCGGAGATAGAGATGATGCGCATCTCTTGGACCTTACCGGCGGTATTCCGTATCCGTCATGACTCGATCGTCAGTTCGTCCGAAGGTTTGTTGATCCCTTCGCCGGCGATCTACATGCCTTAAAGTCCCCTTACAATACAGATAGAATAGAGCATGCCGAACAGCATGGTCAGTTTGATCAGTTGCTGGCAGTTCTTATAGTCGGACGGTATCTTTGCCGCCCAGAGTAAACCCGTGGCTCCGAGCAGCGGGATGAGGATGCCGAGCACGATATAACGTGTGCTGAGGCTGGTCCAACCGATGGGGAATGGCAGTACGTGGTACCATAGATGTCCGATGATAGCGATTGTGAACACGATGAGGGCAGTGACGAAGATCTTCGTCCACAGGTCTCCCCATACGACCGGCATGGAGTGACACTCCAGTTCGCGGTCACCCATCTGATCCTGCATGTCCTTGACGATCTCCCGTATCCAGGTGAGCAGGAACGCAAAGAGCGCGAAGCCGCCGAGCCATGCGTAGAGATCGTGCACGAGGTTGGTGTAGGGCAGGATGGCAGCGTAACGGAGTTGCAAGATGGCTACGTTCGCCAGCGCGATGAGCATCGGTGTCAGCGCCGCCAGCAAGGCGATGATGAGATTGCCGATTAGAAAGAGTCGTTTGTAACTGGACGAATAGAACCAGAGCAGACCCGGTACGAGCACGAAGAGAATGCCGATGGTGAGACTGCGCAGGAGGATAGCCGCTACGATGCCGCACACGATACCAATGCCGCTGAGCCAGAGGCTGATTTGCATCGCCACCGGTTTGGGAATCGTGCGCGTGACGATCAGTTCGTCGGGACGGTTGATGCGATCGATCTTCACATCGAAATAGTCATTGATGACGTACCCGCCGGCGGCGATGAAGACCGTGGCAAGGATGATGAGCAGCAGGATATAGCCCGGCAGTTGCTCGCCGAAGGCGAGTTGGTCGAGGATCGGTACAGCTACCCATTTCTCCATGAGCCATACCAGCGCGGCGAGGAAGAGCAGATTGCTCCACCTCACCAGACGCATGATATCGGAGAATGTATTCGGCATTCAGTATTCAGTTTTCAGATTATTTGATACGAAGTACCACACCTTTCCATGCAGGCAGGACGATCCGGAAGACACTGTCGGGTGTGAAGTCGATGGCGTACTTACCTCCGCGCAGAAGATCGGTCGCCGTGGCGTTGGCTTTGCCGTCCAGTCCCAGATAAACGAACGCATCGTTCGGGATACGCACGTTGATGGGTTCCTCGCGGTCATGGAAGTTGACAATCACCAGCAAGGTCTCCCCTTTGACATGACGGAGGAAAGCGTAATGTTGCTGCTTATTGAAACCTTCGCCCTGTGCGTAGGTGATGTCGTACATCTTGCCCTTCTGGATGGCTTTGTCGTCTCGCGCCAGAGAGAGCAGAGTCTGATAGAACGTACGTATCTCGTGTTGCACATCGTTCATGTGCGCGCCGTCGTACTTACCCTTGTTTGCCCACGCTTGCAGACTCTTGAGTCCCCAGTAGTCGAAGATCGTCGAGCGTCCGTCGATGCCGGAGAAGCCCTCCATATCCATGCCTCGTTCGCCGAGTTCCTGACCGGAGTAGATCATCATCGGACATTGGTTGAGCGTCGCCGCTACGATCATCGCGGGTTCGGCACAACGGCCCGAACCGCACCAGAAACCGGAGGCAATCCGTTGCTCGTCGTGGTTCTCAAGGAAATAGAGCATGTGGTTGATACGCACGTCGCCATGCTGCATCCATTGGTTGGTGATGCCCTCAGCAGGCCAACCTTTGCTCGTTACGCCGCGCAGGTAGTCGTACATACCTACTTTGTCGTAGAGGTAATCGAAGCCTGCTGCGAGGTAAGCGTCGTACTGATTCGGGTCATAGCACTCGCCGATGAAGAGGAACTTCTTGTATTTCTTCTTCACCGCCTTGATTGCCCATGCGAAGAACTCGACGGGAACCATCTCCGCCATGTCCACGCGTACACCGTCGATGCCTTTGGATGCCCAGAAGAGCAGGATATCGCGCATCTTCGTCCAGGTGGACGGGATGGGATCGAACTGCTTCTCGCGGCCGCCTTGATAGAAGACACCGTAGTTCAGTTTGACCGTCTCGTACCAATCGTTGAGACCGGGATGCGAAGTGAAGCAATCGTTGCCTGTCACTTTTGCGGGGAACTCCTCGTAGCCCTGCAGATCTTTGTCCATCGTGAAGCGCTCGCCCGGGAGATAATAGAAGTTATTGAGCGGTGAGAAGGCCCACTCGGGGTGATCGTTCTCGCCCAAGTCTTCGACTCCCGCAGGCTTGCACAGGCTCTTATACTGGCGTGCTACATGGTTGGGCACAAAGTCGATGATAACACCGAGTCCGGCATCATGCGTGCGCTTAACGAGTGCCTCGAACTCCTGCATGCGCTTGGCTTCGTTCTTCGCCAAATCCGGATCGACATCGTAGTAGTCGGTGATGGCATATGGCGAACCGGCGAGGCCTTTGGTGATGGCAGGGTTGTTATATTGTGCTGTTGCATGGCGGATAACACCGGTGTACCAAACGTGCGTAACACCCAAATCGACAATTGACTTGAGTGCACGCTCGTTGATATCCACAAACCGGCCGCATCCGTTCTCTTCCTTCGTGCCGTTATGTTTGCGCGTCTCGTTGAAGTTGGCAAAATAACGGGGGAAGAGTTGATAGATTATCGGTTTTGTCATGTCAGATCAGTGCTTGAGTGTCGGAAGCAATCATTAATTCTTCGTCTGTCGGGATGAGACAAACGGTTACTTTCGAACCCTTCTTGGAGATGATGCGCTCTTCGCCGCGAACCTTGTTGGCTTCTTCGTCCAACTCGATGCCGAGGTAGCTGAGACCCTTCATGATCTCCGCACGGATATACGGGTCGTTTTCTCCGATACCGGCGGTGAAGACGAGGATGTCCAGACCGTTCATGGCAGCGGCGTATGCACCGATATATTTCTTTACACGATAGATGAACATCTTACGCGCCAGGTCAGCACGTTTGTTGCCTTCGTTGATGGCAGCCTCGATATCACGGCAGTCGCTGGATACACCCGATACACCGAGCAGACCGGATTTCTTGTTAACGAGGTCGTTGAACTGTGCGGTCGAGAGGTGCTCTTTGTCCATAATGAAGGTAGCGGCTCCGAGGTCGAGGTCGCCGGCGCGGGTACCCATCACGAGTCCTTCAACCGGAGTCAGACCCATCGAGGTGTCCACACTCTTGCCGTCCATCACAGCTGTACAGCTGCCACCGCCGCCGATGTGGGCGGTAACGATCTTCTTGCCCTTCGGATCAACGCCGAGGAACTCGCAAACGCGAGCGGATACATAGCGGTGGCTCGTGCCGTGGAAACCGTAACGGCGAATCGCATATTTCTCATACAACTCGTACGGCAGAGCGTACATGTAGGCGTAATCCGGCATGGTCTGATGGAAAGCGGTGTCGAACACAGCTACCTGCGGAACGCTCGGCAGGATCTTCTCGATTGCGTCAATACCCTTGAGGTTAGCAGGGTTGTGCAGCGGAGCGAGCTCTACGCACTTGATGATCATCTCTTTTACCTCCGGGGTGATGAGCACGGACTTGTTGAATTTCTCACCGCCGTGGACAACGCGGTGTCCGACTGCGTTGATCTCTTTGAGATCCTTGATGCAACCGATCTGCGGATCCACGAGTTTCTCAAGGATGAGCTCGATACCTACTGTATGCTCCGGCATCGGTTTCTCGAATTTCACTTTCTCGCCGTTCGGCAGTTTGACCAGGAGGAAGGAGTCGGGCAGACCGATCTTCTCGATACCGCCTTGTGCCATCACTTTCTTGCTCTCCATCTCGAAGAGTTTATACTTAATACTGCTACTACCGCAGTTCAAAACTAAGATTTTCATGTGTGTTGTGTTTTATGGTATGATTATTTAATTGCTTGGTTGGCAGTGATTACAACCATCTGTACAATGTCTTGTACTTTGCATCCGCGGCTGAGATCATTGACCGGAGCGGCGATACCTTGGAGGATCGGACCGACAGCGTCTGCACCGGAGAAGCGCTCTACGAGTTTGTAACCGATGTTACCGGCCTGCAGATCCGGGAAGACGAGTACGTTCGCTTTGCCGGCAACCGGGCTACCCGGTGCTTTGGTGGCAGCTACGCTCTCGATGAGGGCTGCATCAGCCTGCAACTCACCGTCCAATTGTACGTCCGGCGCCATCTCTTTGGCAAGACGAGTAGCCTCTGCTACCTTGTCCACGAGCTCATGTTTCGCACTACCCTTGGTCGAGAAGGAGAGCATCGCTACGCGCGGTTCGATACCGGCGATAGCACGTGCAGTCTCGGCGGTAGAGATAGCGATCTCGGCGAGCTGTTTTGCGTCTGGATTCGGGTTGACGGCGCAGTCGGCAAAGAGCAGGAAACCGTTCTCGCCGAGGTGTTTTGCCGGCGTGAACATCAGGAAGGCACCGCTGACGATGGAGCAACCGGGTTTGGTCTTGAGGATCTGGAAAGCAGGACGGATCGTGTCTGCGGTCGTACCGCGTGCACCGGCCAACTCACCGTCGGCATCACCGGCTTTGATCATCAGGCAACCCAAGTACAACGGGTCTTGCGCTTTCTTCTTTGCTTCCTCCTCGGTCATACCTTTTGCCTTGCGGAGCTCAAAGAGCAGGTTCGCATACTCCGGCATCTTCGGGTCATTGATCGGATCAACGATCTTGGCGTCCTTGATGAATTCATAGTTTTTCTCGGCTGCCATCTGACGAATCTTGTCCGGATTGCCGATCAAAATAAGCTGCGCGATCTTGTCTCTAAGCAAGATATTGGCAGCCTCTAACGTACGCGGTTCGTCACCTTCCGGCAACACAATGCGCTGCGGATTAGCCTTCGCACGCGCAATCATTTTTTCTAAAATGTCCATATTATTTTGATGTTTTATTGATTTATCCAAATATCGGTGCAAAGTTACAAAAAAAAATCAATATATGCAATAGTTGCAACAAAAAAGATATTTTTTTATAAAAATATTTGTATATGTCAAAAAAAAGTTGTACCTTTGCACGCTGATTTGTGAAATTATGAAGAAAAGTCTATTCATAGTATCGCTTTTGTGCTTCTCCGTGGCTTTGTTTGCTCAGGAGAAAAGTGAAGACGTAAAAGGCGCACATCCCTACAAGGTAGAGGAGAACGAAGAGGTGTCTCAAGAGTTTGCTCATTGGTGCTTGACGCCTCATGTGGGCTTTAACTATTTCGACGGTGACTTCAATTCGGAGATGAAGCACGCGATTGCTATCCCGAATGCCGGTTTGGATCTGGAGTATGCGTTCAACCCGGTATGGGGTTTGGGCTTGAGCTACATGTACGACATGTACACGGTGACCGGTAAGCCGGGCGCGAACAACGCCGATACCTTGCTGAACGGTCATATGCATAAAGCGGGTCTCTATGTGTCGATGGACTTCATGAATCTCTTCTTCCCGAAGGCTAAAAAGAAGATTTTCTCGGCCAACGCTATTATTGGCGGTGGTTACGCTTGGTATAAGAGTAAGATCTATTATCCGGATGATGATGAGCACGGTCGCGGTCATACGGCGGAGCAGACCCCGATGAGCATGGATAAATACAACGGCGAGTTGTATGTGCAAGCTGGTCTCGGTCTGGAATTTAACCTCAACCGTACCTTGGCTTTAGGTGTTCGCGCGACCTATAACTATTTCATCAATGACTATATCGACGGTCGTGGTTATTCGGGCATGCACGCTGTGGCATCGAAGAATAACGACGGTATCGTGGACGTGACGCTGAATATGCGCTTTAAATTGATGGGCGTTAAGAAGACGCACGTTCGTAATATCTCGAACCCGGATGCATGGGCGAAGAAAGAGGCGATCGAGCCGAAGTGCGTTCACGACACCGTGATCATCAAGCATGACTCGATTATCATCCGCGAGACCTACCGTGAGCATATCGAGAAAGAGCAGAAGCGTGTTTACTACGTTTACTTCGATAACAACAAGTCGAACCTGAACGACAAGGCGTTGATTACCATCCAACAGGTAGCCGAAGTATTGGCGGAAGACACGACGCTCTATGCGGTTGTGACCGGTTATTGCGACAACACGGGTTCGGCATCGCTGAACTACGCGCTGGGTGACAAACGTGCAGACAATGTGATCGGCGAATTGAGCGCAGAGCATGCTATCGACACAGCCCGTATGTATGCGATGGGTATGGGTAAGGTGATCGGTCGTCGCAGTCAGGCATCGTACAGCCCGAACCGCCGTGCCGCTATCCGTCTGGTAGATAAGGCTACGTTCGAGCGTATGAAACACGACTTGGATGACACGCGTGCTAACCGCATCGAGGAGGAAGATAAACCGCAAGTACAGACGGTGCCGCTGTCGGAGAGCGCTCGTCCGGAGAAAGTGAACGAGTATCAGCATCGCTCGAGCGAGGAGGTGACGACCGATAAGTCCACCACGCTGTCGAGATTGGCACGTAAGTATTATAACAACACCTATTGCTGGGTATACATCTACATCGCGAATAAGGAGAAGATCTCGAATCCGAATGCGCTTGTTCCCGGAACGACGTTGATGATCCCTGAGTTGACGCAGAAAGAGATGCAGATCACGAAAGACGAGAGTCTTGTGCTCTTCAGCAACGCCCGTCAGCAGAAGTGATAAGGTGATGGTCCCATAGCTCAGTTGGTTAGTAGCACCTGACTCATAATCAGGGGGTCCTTGGTTCAAGCCCAAGTGGGACCACAGCAGGAGGATAGTCCCACGACTATTCTCCTGTTATTTTAAAGAAGATGAAACGTTTTTGGATCATATTGGCTCTTTTGTGTTTCATGGCAAGTGACGCTTGCTATGCGATGACGCCTGCGCAGAAGCGCGCGAAGGCGAAGGCTAAGATGGAGCAGAAACGGGAGGCTGCCAAACGGAAAGCGGAGAAGCAGAAAGCGGCGAAGGCGAAGGCGGCGAAGAAGGAGCGTATCAAGGAAGGCAAGCCCTTGCTCTATGTCTATGCGTACGACCTGCGTTCAGGTGAACCCTTGCCGGCGACCCATATCACGGTGCAAGACGTAAATGCGAAGCCGAACAAGAAACCGAAAGTGAGCAAACCTTCCGATACCAAGCGTGCGCGCGTACAGCGTGGTTTGCCGGTAGGACATTACTGGGCAGCAGGTGCCAAGATCGGTTATTTCGCCTCGGACACCGTGTGGTTTAACCATAAGGAAGATGAGGATACCGTGAAGCTCTATCTCTATCCGGAGACGCGTCTGACCTTCACGGTGACGGACTCGCTGACAAGTCGTCCGGTGTCGGCCAATGTGATCGTGCGCAATCATGAGCGCCGCAAAGTGATGCAGACTACATCGGACAGTTTGCATGCCGTCTTGGCGGTGCTGTTGGATGACCGCATTCCGTTCTATACGGTAGAGGCTACGGCTGTCAATTATTTTCCTTTCCATGATACAATCACCGATCCGACGCTGTTCAACGGCGTGATCATGTCGCCGCGCGAAGTCAAATCCTTTGTGCTGCACAATATCTATTTTGCCACGGGCAAGACGCGTATCTTGGATTCCTCTGAACAGGCCTTGAATGAGTTACACCGTTTCTTGCTGTCCCGCCCGAACCAACGGATTCGTATCGTGGGACATACGGATAATATCGGTTCCGATCGATCGAACCAGATCTTGTCTGAGGGTCGTTGCAAAGAGGTGAAACGCGAGATGGAAGAGCGCGGAGTCGCTCCGGGACGCATAGAGATCGAGGGTAGGGGAGAACGCGATCCGATCGTGATGAACGATACGGAGGAACATCGGCAGATGAACCGGCGTGTGGAGATTGTGCTATTATAAAAACGAACGGTGGCTTACCATTTAGCCACCGTGTCGTTATAAATACTCTCTGCGATATCCGTTACGAGCAGATCGCATAACTGGTCTTGCACATCGGTCAACATCTGACCGGCATCAAAAGTTCGGTAGGCAGAGTAGGTCTTGTCAAACGATTCTTCGGGATTAATATTGTTGGTAAAATGCACCATGACGCGGAGTGTCAGTTTGCTCTCCGTGGCATAACTGTTGGCGCCGATGGCTCCTTGCGAGAGATCGTATCCGATGATCTCTCCTTCGAGTTCGAGGTCTCCGCCTTTGCGCAGGATCTGGAGCCGTGTCTGACGTTGGAACAGGTCGCGTATATGCTCCGTGAGTGCGCTGCTGAGGGTCGGGTTGACCATAGGAGCGTTGTTCGGGAAGTCCGCGATAGAGATCGAATGCGTGGTCTGATAGTTGATGTTGGCGCCGTTGAATTTATAGCTGATGGAACAGCCGTTCAGAAACAGACAAGCAAGTAACATGCAGATAGGAATTACCCTGCATTTAACTACGTTCCGATTCTCTCTCGTTAGTGTCTCGTTAGTCTGATTTGGACTATTATAAACCATACTCCTTGATTTTGCGATATAGTGTTCGTTCGGACAGCCCGACTTTCTCTGCGGCTACCTTTCTGTTACCGCCGGACAGTTCGAGGGCTCTTTGGATGCGTTCTTTCTCTCCTTCATCGATGCGGAGGGATGCCTCTTCTACAGGAAGGATATCTTCGGTCTCGCGGGAAGCGGAAAAATCGATAGGAGCCGTTGGCTCGGTGTCCCGGAATACCGGTATCTCGGTCTCCCGGTGGGATAACATCGCTTTGAGTTCCTCGAGGTCTTTCTTGTTCTGCATCACCATGTTATAGAGGATACCGATCTCGTGCGAGTAGTCTTTGCCGCTCTGTTGCGAAGGATTGCGGAGGACGATCTCTTGGCGGTTCTCCTCTTGCGGCAGGTATTTGCGCAGGGTGTCGGCGTTGATCTGGTGATCCATCTCGATGACGGCTATTTGCTCGGCGAGGTTCTTGAGCTGGCGTATGTTTCCGCGCCAGTATGAGTTTTGCAAAAGCATAGTTGCTTCCTCGTTGAGCGAGAGCGGCGGCATCTGGTAGCGGTTGCAGAAATCGACGGCGAATTTTCTAAATAACAGGGGGATGTCTTCTTTGCGCTCACGCAGCGCAGGCACACGTATCTCTACGGTGTTGAGCCGGTAATACAGGTCTTCGCGGAAACGACCTTCGTCGATCGCTTGCCGCATGTTGAGATTGGTCGCTGCCACGACGCGCACATTGGTCTTACGTACCTGGCTGGAACCCATGCGAATGAACTCACCGGTCTCCAGAACACGCAGCAGGCGTACTTGCGTTTGCAACGGCAGTTCGCCTACTTCGTCGAGGAAGAGCGTACCGCCGTCGGCAATCTCGAAATACCCCTTATGCTCGTTCTTGGCATCGGTGAAGGCGCCTTTCTCGTGTCCGAAAAGTTCCGAATCGATTGTTCCTTCGGGGATAGCACCGCAGTTAACGGCGAAATACGGCCCGTGTTTGCGGGCAGAGAAAGCATGTATGATCTTCGGGAAATGCTCTTTGCCGACACCGGATTCTCCGGTGATGAGCACACTCAAATCGGTGCGCGCTACCTGCACGGCAATCTCGATATCTCTATTGAGCAGCGGACTTTGACCAATGATACCAAAGCGCTGTTTGATGGCTAATAATTCCTGTTGCGTCATAATAAACCTGACAAAATGTCATGCAAAGGTACGACAAAATTTGCATATATGCAAATAATTCGACAAAAAAAGTGAAATATCTTGTGTATGTCAAATATTTTTTGTAATTTTGCACGCTTAATTTGATAAAAATGACTAAGACTATGTATAAATCGATTAAAATCTTTGCGTTGATGCTGGTAGCTTTGTCGGCTGCGAGTTGTGTGACGCAGAAGAAGATGACTTACATGCAAGATGCGAACCCGTCGAGAGAAGACTCGATCAATGCGCATTTTGAGGCACAGAGTGAGACCGTTATTCGGTGCGGTGATGCCTTGACGATTTTTGTCTCGGCTTTGGACAAGGAGGCGGTAGCGCCGTATAACCTGCCGGCGGTAGCTTTCGCAGCCCCGGGTTCGACGCAAGTGCAGACGACCCCGATGTTGATGTACTATATTGTGGACGAAGCAGGCGATGTGGAATTGCCGGTGCTGGGTAAGGTTCACGTGGCGGGTATGAGACGTCCGGAAGTGGAGCAACATGTGAAGGAGTTGCTGTCTAAGCAAGTGCTTAATCCGATCGTTCAGGTGAATCTGGTAGGCGCCAAAGTGTCGATCATGGGTGAGGTGAATCATCCGATGCAGGTATCGCTGGGTCGTGGTCGTCTGACGATTCTGGAAGCTTTGGCGGCAGCCGGTGACTTGACGCCTTACGGTCGCCGTGACAATGTCCTGATCACCCGTGAGGTGGAAGGAAAGATCGAGATGGCGCGTGTGGATCTGCGTAGCGCAGACCTGATCACGTCGCCGTATTATTTCCTTCAGCAGAACGATGTGGTGTACGTATCGCCGAACCAAGTGCGCGTAGTGAACAGTGCCAATGCGGGTCTGTGGTTGAGTACCGTTTCGACGATCGCCAGTGCGGCCACCGTGATCGTAACAGTTATTAACGCAACGAAAAAATAATTATGGAGCAGCATACGAGTGAGATTGATGTACGCAAGATTGTGCGTGTATTGTTAGAGCACTGGTGGTGGTTTGCTATCGGTGTGGGCTTCTTTACGATGTTGGGCATGGCGTATTTCCTGCGTAAGGCACCGACATGGAAAACCGATGCCGCGATCATGTTACGTCACAAAGACGCGATGGACAGTGGACTCAATTCGCTGTCGATGTTAGGTTTGACGGGTAATCAGGCCGCTGAGGATGAGGTCGTTGTGCTGGGTTCGCGCGGGTTGCTTTACCAGGCGATCGATGCGCTGAATTTATGGGATGATCATGCCAAGAGAAACGGCTTGCGTTGGGAAGGTGAGTTCCGTAACGAGGCGCTGCATATCGATTATCTGAACCTGACGGAGGATGGTATGAGTAACCCGTTCGTGGTGAAAGTAAAGCCGACGAAGAAAGGCTATAAGGTAACGACGAAGATGGGCTTCTTTAATCGTTCGACAACGCATGTGAAGGATCTGAGCAGTCCGATAGAGACCGGTGTTGGTACGCTGCTGATCCATCCTACGCGGGAGTTGAGCCAGGACACCACCTATCGGGTACATCATAAACGCCGCGAACTGGTCGTTGCAAGTTACCGCAAGCTCATCAGTGTTACGCAACATAAGAAGGAGTCGAATATCATCAAGTTGTCGATAATCTCTCCCAACCCGGCACGCGACAAGGCATTGCTCCACCAAATCATCGAGCAGTATAACCTCAATGCCATCGTGGACAAGAACCTGATTGCTACCAATACGGCGGCATTCATCGATGAGCGTTTGGCGATCATCACGGAGGAGTTGAGTGATGCGGAGAATGCGGTGGCCAGCTACAAAGAGAAGAATAACATCGCCGATTTGAATACGCAGGCGCAATTGTTCCTGCATGCCAACAGCACGGAGGAGCGCGCGATCGCGGAGATAGAGACGCAACTGAGTCTGATCGATTATATCGATGAGTTCTTGCGTGATGACACCAAGCGAAATAATCTGATTCCGGCCAATATCGGCGTGACGGATGGTTCGCTGTCGAGCGGTATCTCGGAGTACAATGCGCTGCAGTTGCAACGCATGCGTATCTTGCGTACCGCAACGGAAGATAACCCCGTGATCGAGCAGATGAATTCGCAATTGACGACGATCCGCCAGAATGTCATCGCAACCATCAGTTCGGTGCGAGAGAGTTTGCAGATCCGCAAACAAAGCATGCAGGCGCGTGATCGTGAGTACGACCGCAAGATCAAGGATGCGCCGGAGCAACAGCGCGAGTATGTGCGCGTTGTTCGTCAGCAGCAGATCAAAGAGCGCTTGTATATCTACCTGTATGAGAAGCGCGAAGAGAATGCACTCATGTTGGCTGCGACGGCTATGCCGGCAAAGATCGTGGATATGCCGCAACGCGACGTACTTAGCAGAGCGCCGAAGTTGAAAAAACTGTTGGCTATATGCATCTTGCTGGGTCTGATGTTCCCTGCCGTCATCCTCTATCTGTATCTTCTGTTTAACGATAAGATCGATGATGCGAAGGAGTTTGAGCAACGCATCCATGCCCCGTTGCTGGGTCAGTTGGTTCAGAACTCCCGCAATGCGCATATAGCTATCCGTGAAGGCGAATCGACTGTCTCGGCAGAGCTTTTCCGCCTGATACGAACGAACCTGCGTTATGTGATTCCGTCGGAGGTGAAGTCGCCGGTTATATTGGTGACCTCGTGCATCAACGGCGACGGTAAGTCGTATGTATCCACCAACACGGCGCTCTCGCTGGCGATGCTGGGTAAGAAAGTGGTGCTGGTGGGTCTCGATATCCGCAAACCGATGCTGGCTGTCTATTTCGGTTTGAAGCAGAAAGGACACCTGACGGACTATCTGGCAGAACCGAGTGTGGAGTTGGACGACATCATCGTTCCGAGCGGCGAGCATGCTAATCTGGATATCATCCCGTGCGGTACCATTCCGCCGAACCCGGCAGAGCTGTTGCAGACAGAGCGCGTGGAAGAACTGTTCGCTGAACTGCGCAAGCGCTACGACTATATCATCGTAGATACGGCGCCGGTGGCACTGGTAAGTGATACCTACCAGTTGGATCGCGTAGCGGACATGACCATATTCGTTTGCCGATATAAGTACACGCCGAGTGAGATGATCGAGTACATCAATAATGTGATCGAGCAGAAACGTATGCATAACGTAGCATGCGTGCTCAACGGCGTGAAGAGTATGCGTGCCGGTTACGGTTACGGCGTTCAGAAAGATTAGTGATTAGAGCATGATTGTTTGTGTAGCGGAGAAACCCTCGGTAGGTGCGTACATAGCCAATGTGTTAGGCGCCAAGCAGAAGCACGACGGCTATTTTGAAGGCAACGGATACCAGGTTACCTGGACGTTCGGTCATCTATGTGCGTTGCTCGATCCGCAGGAATATACGGAGCAATGGAAGGCATGGACATTGAGTTCGCTGCCGATGATTCCGTCGCGTTTCTCGATCAAGGTGTTCGGCGATGCCGGCGTGCACAAGCAGTTCAATGTGATCAAGAACCTGATCGACCAAGCCGACGAGGTGATTAACTGCGGTGATGCCGGGCAAGAGGGAGAATTGATCCAGCGCTGGGTCTATCAGCAGGCCGGGTGTAAATGTCCGGTGAAGCGTCTGTGGGTCAACTCGCTGACCGAAGAGGCAATCCGTGACGGATTTCAGCAACTGAAGGACCAATCGGAGTACCAACACCTGTATGAGGCGGGTATGATGCGCGCCATCGGCGATTGGTTGCTCGGTATGAACGCCACGCGCGCGTATACTATAAGGTACGCACGCGGGAGCGGGCGCGACCGGCAAGTGCTGTCCGTAGGACGTGTCCAGACCCCGACGTTAGCGCTGGTCGTCAAGCGACAGGCGGAGATAGAGAACTTCGTTCCGCGCACCTATTGGGAACTTAAGACCAATTACCGCGATACACTTTTCAGTGCGCAGATTCCCGTTGAAGAGGGCGAGTACGCCATCACGAGTGAAAAACAGGGACAGGCATTGGTGGACAGCATCAAAGACCTGCCGCTGACCATCACGTCGGTGGAGAAGAAGAAAGGTACGGAGTACGCGCCGAAACTCTATGACTTGACCTCTCTGCAAGTTGATTGCAATAAGAAATATTCTTTCTCGGCCGAACAAACGCTCCAACTGATCCAATCGCTCTATGAGAAACGCCTCACGACCTATCCGCGTGTGGACACGACCTATCTGAGTGATGATATATACCCGAAAATACCCGCAACCTTAGCCGGTATCAAGGATTATTACCCGCAGGTTGCACCGCTCATAGGCGCTAAACTGCCGAAGTCCAAGAAGGTGTTCGACAACAAGAAAGTGACCGACCACCATGCCATCATCCCTACGGGACAACGACCGGATAATATGACGGCGGACGAGAAGAAAGTCTATGATCTCGTGGCGCTGCATTTCATTGCGGTGTTCTATCCCGATTGCGAAGTGAGCAACACGACTGTGCTGGCGAAAGCGGGAGATATCGACTTTAAGGTTACCGGTCGCGAGGTGTTGAAGCCCGGATGGAGGGTTGTTTTTGAAACTAGTGATCCTAGGACACCTAGGGACCCTAGTACTCCTAGTGAAGAAAACGACGACTCCTCAGAAGAGACTCGTTCCCTTCCTGCTTTTGTGAAAGGCGAGAGCGGACCGCACGAACCGGTGCTCAAAGAGAAGACGACCACCCCGCCGAAATACTATACCGAGGCTACGCTGCTCCGCGCGATGGAGACGGCAGGAAAGACGGTGGAGAATGATGAATTGCGCGAGGCGATGAAGGAGAACGGTATCGGTCGTCCTTCTACCCGTGCGGCGATCATCGAGAAACTCTACCAGCGCAAGTATATCGTCAAGCAAGGCAAGTCGCTTCGGGCAACCGAGACGGGAATCAACCTCATTCATCTCATTATCTCTCCGCTGCTCAAGTCGGCTGAACTGACCGGTCTTTGGGAGAAAAAACTGCGTGAGATAGAGCGCGGCGAATACACGGCGCAAGACTTCCTGGTGGAACTTAAGGAGATGACTTCCGGCGTGGTACGCGATGTCAAATCCAACAAAGCCGGCATGCTCTGTCCGGTGTGTCGTCAAGGACTCATTATTCGAGGGAACACCCGTTACGGATGTTCGCGTTGGAGGGAAGGTTGTACCTATGCGGAGCCTTTTTGACAACTCAATTTAGCAAAAAAGCACATATGTGCAGTAATTACGTCAATTTTTCCACAAAAGATTGGCGTTTTTTGTGTAATTTTGCAGCCGAAATGTTTCGCGTATATGCGCGTTATTAAGGAGCACAAATCATTTAACTTAATATCAACAAACAAAATCTCTTTATGAAACTGAATGTCAGTATGTTTCGTACCATGATGCTTGCTGCCTTGCTTTTTGTAGGCATGGCTGCTGAGGCTCGTGTGGTCAGCGGAACAGTAAAAGACGCTACGGGAGAGACGATCATCTCGGCCTCTGTAGTAGTGAAGGGTACCACGCTTGGTACAGTGACGGATTTCGACGGTAACTATTCCATCGATGTGCCGGATGACGCAAAAGTGCTTATTTTCTCTTACATCGGTATGCAGACGCAGGAGGTAAATATCACGGGCGATGTAATGAACGTAGTTCTCTCCGAGAACAGCGAGGTGCTCGAGGAAGTGGTAGTTACCGGTTATGGTACAACCAAGAAACGTGACCTCGTGACGGCTGTTTCGTCTGTCAGTGCCGATCAGATTAAAGATGTGCCGGTTGCCAATGCGGCGGAGGCTTTGCAGGGTAAGTTAGCCGGTGTGTCGGTAATGGCAGCTGATGGTGCTCCGGATGCAGAAGTAAAAGTTCGTGTGCGTGGCGGTACGTCACTGACTCAAAGCAATGACCCGTTGTATATCGTGGACGGTTTCCCTGTATCGAGTATCTCGGATATCGCGCCGAGCGACATTGCTTCGATGGACGTATTGAAGGATGCTGCGGCTACCGCCATCTACGGTGCGCAAGGAGCTAACGGTGTTATCATCATTACGACCAAGGATGCTACTATCAATGAGGCGGATGACAAGATGCAGTTCCATTTTACCTATTCGGGTTATGTAGGCTGGAAGAAAATCACCAAAATGCTGGACGTGATGGATAATAGGAACTTTATGCTTTTGCAGTATGAGAATGCCTATTTGAGAGAAGGTTCATCGAAGATGGACGATAAATTTGCGCCGTATTTTATCGAAGGATGGAAGAGCGGAGATAGCTATGATATCGCTAAAATGCTCGAGGGCGCTAATGACTTGGAAAGAACGAATTGGCAGGAAGAGACATTTGGTAGAACCGGTTTTGACTCCAACCATTCATTTAGCATCAACGGTGGTAACAAGAATGCCAATTTCAACATAAGTTATAACCGCGTTGATAACAAGGCGATTATGTACGGCTCGGATTATAGCCGTGATAATATCTCCTTGAAAGCTAAGTTCAAACCGATCAAGAACATGAACATTTCGTTCAATACCCGTTATTCGGATACGAGAGTGAACGGCGCAGGTTCCAATACAACGAAAGATGCAGGTTCTACATCCGAATCGCGTGTTCGTAACTCGGTTGTTTATACGCCGGTAACCTTGTACTCGAAAGACGCTGAGTCGTTGGATGACGAAGATTCATACGGAGGATTGTATAGTCCGATCGTAACCATTGACGATAACTATAAATTCAAAAAGGATCAGAAACTGGATCTAAATGGTTATATTTCCTATAAGTTCGCTAAATACTTTACCTGGCGTTCGGAAGTAGGTTATAACTACAAGCGTACGAATACAAACCGCTTCTATGGCCCGACGACTTATATGGCTCGTACCTATACCAGAGGTAACAGTATCGCTATGCAGACGATGGAATATGAATCGCAGTTCCGTCAAACCAATACTTTCAATTATGCGCAATCCATTAAGGATAACCATAATTTGAATGTGACAATTGGTCAGGAAATTATAATCCGTAAAGGCGAGGAGCGTACGATGACCGGTATCGGATATGAAGGTAAGTATAAAGGTTCAGAGGTATTTAACCATTTGTCCAATTGTACCTCTACTTCCTATACGAATTATATCCTGCCCAAGGATAATATGTTATCGTTCTTTGCACGCGCAGACTACAACTATAAGAGTCGTTACTATGCATCGCTCACCTTCCGTGCTGATGGTTCGACTCGTTTCTCTTATAAGAATCAATGGGGCTATTTCCCGTCTGCTGCCATCGCATGGAATATTGCAGAAGAAGATTTTATGGAGTCCTCTCGTAGTTGGTTGTCGCAGTTGAAACTTCGTTTCAGTTACGGTACAGCCGGTAATAATAACGTCGATCTCGGTTATCTGCATTCGGACTTTTTGTCCAGCACCGCCGGTGAGGCTGCTGCACAATGGTGGTCCGGTTTCACGACGATGTTGACGGTAGGCGGTAGCAAGAAGATTGCAGCCAACCCGAATCTGAAATGGGAGACAACGATTACGCGTGACCTTGGTCTCGATTACGGATTCTTTAATCAACGCTTGAGCGGATCGTTGGATCTGTATTTGAATACGACCAAGGATCTGATTGTCTTATATCCGCTTTCGTCCGGATATAACTATCAATACCGTAACATCGGTTCTACTCAAAGCAAGGGTATTGAGTTCTCTGTTACCGGTGTCGCTTTGGACAAACGTTCGGGTAATCTGAACTATAACTTAACGATCAGTGCCAATATCGCAGCCAGCCAGATGAAGATCACGGATCTGGGTGGTGTGGCTGAGATGCCGGCTGCAACCAGCGCATTCTCTACCTCCTCTATTACGTATAATGAGTTCTACGTATATCCGGGTGGTCTGGTAGGTGATATCTATGGTTACGAGACTGACGGATGGTATCAGGCTACCGATTTTATCGGTACGAAGGGAGGTACAACCGCTCGCCGTGAGTGGACGTTGAAAGACTATGAAACGTATGGTGTTGTTCAACCGCACGAATCGATGACCAACCCATACCCGGGTATGATCAAATTGAAAGATCAAAACGGAGATGGAAAAATCGATGAGCGAGACAGAGTGAAATTAGGAAACACAATGCCTAAGTGTCAAGGTGGTTTCTCGCTGAACTTCACGATCAGCGGTAAAAACTGGGGTATGGTTGACTTGGGTGCAAACTTCACCTATTCCATTGGAAATAAAGTGCTCAACCTCAACAAAGTTGACTTTACAACGGTTACCAATACGGGAACCAAGACATCTTATCGTAACTTGCTGACGGAGATGAATTATGGCAACCGCTATTCGATGTTTGATGAGAACGGAACCGACTTGGTAGTTAAATACCTTGGCCAAGGTATGACCATCGAGCAAATGACGCAGCAACTGGATGCAGATAATGCCGGAGCCAAGATCTGGTCGCCGTATGCATCGGCATATGTTGTAACGGATTATGCAGTTGAGGATGGTTCGTTCCTTCGTTTGAACCAACTGACACTTGGTTACTCTCTGCCGGATAAATGGATCAATAAAGCCTATATCACAAAGTGCCGTATCTACGTTCAGGCAAGTAACCTGTTTACGATCACCAAGTACACAGGCTTTGATCCCGAAGTGGATGTGTATAGCAGCAAGAACCCGATGCTGACCGGTGTCGACTATTCTGCATACCCGCGTACTCGTGGTATAAACGTTGGTTTTAATCTTGCATTCTAATATTGAAAATCATTAGTCTTATGAAAAAGATACAAATTTTAATTTTAGCAACGGCATCTGTTTTGATGGCTGGTTGCAAAGACGGTTTCTTCTCCACCGAATCACCGTCTGCTATGGACGAGGCGAGTGTGTTCTCCTCTGCTCGTGAAACAGAGCAGGTTATCGCGGGAATATACAATATTCTCGGAGAGCAAAACTCCTATCGTACGCGTCTGGGAGCCTATTGGGTATCCTATAATACGGATATCGAATGGCATAACGGAGGAAATGATTACACCGATTACTCCATGACGAAGGATGGTGATAGCAACGGTGACTTGATTGCCAAGGATAAAAACCCGTGGTCTTATCTGACAAGTGCTATCGAGCGTGCTAATCTGTGTATTGATGGTATTGAGCAATACGGAGATACTACCGATGCCAATATCCGCTATTTATGGGGAGAGGCGCTGACCTTGCGTGCTTGGTTGTACTATGAGATGACGAAGTTGTGGGGCGATGTGCCCTATTCATTCAAGTCTCTTGATGTGAATACAACTGAATCAGTATATGTTACCAAGGAAGATCGTAATAAAATTTACGACAAACTGCGCGTAGACTTGCGCAAGGCAATCGAGTTGATGCCTTTCTCGCAAGAGATTCCTTGGGGGAATGCTAAGAACAATGTGGAGCGTATCAACAAACAGTTTGCTTGCGGTTTGTTGGCTCGAATCGATTTGGTTTATGCCGGCTTGGCATTGCGCCCGGATATGTGGATCGTAGGTGGCGGTGCATCGTACGGCGTTCAGCCGAATACCACAGATGGGGATCTTCGTAGCGAGTTGTTAGGAGAGGCTGTCAAATATACCGAAATGGTCATCGATTACGATGGAGCCAGCGTCGGAGGTAAGTTACTGACCCACTATGAGGATGTATTCAAAAACATCTGTGCCAATGAGAGAGCTTATGGCAGAACGGAGACGCTGTGGGAAATACCGTTTAATAACAACGTTCGCGGTCAGTTCCTGAATCGTATGGGCTTGTATGTAAACAAGAGAGCGTTGTCTCATTTGTCGCATACAACGGCTACGAGCAAAAGTAACGCGAAGATATCGATGACTCCGCAATACGTATTTATGTTTGATGCGAATGATACCCGTAAGTGGGTGACCATTGCTCCGTATGAGTGGGATTATCGTAGTGATGACAATTCCGACATCAAGCAATCGACAGGCGATTCTTTAGGTGCATCTCCGGTATTGTATCAAAAACTGGATGCTTCCAATAAGTTCTATTTGGCTAAATTCCGTTATGAATGGTTGACGTATGATGTTACCAATGATGACGATGGTTTGAATATTCCGATTATGCGTTATTCGGATATCCTCTTGATGTACGCGGAGGCGATGATTGGTGGTATTCAGAATGATGTACCGAGCTACAAAGGTAAATGGCCGGCTACTACCATCTTTAACCTGGTTCGTCAGCGTGCCTACGGAGACACCAAACATGATGTAACGAATCTGACGATGGATACCATCATGTTGGAACGTGCTAAGGAGTTTGCAGGTGAGCATATTCGTAAGTATGATTTGATGCGTTGGGGTGTGTTTGGCAAGAACATGACCAAAGCGGAGGAAGTGTTTGAGTTGTTCGGAGCCAATAGTTCGCGTGGAAAAGACTCAGAAGGAAACTATATCTTTGATATGACCGGTACGGATTACTATGGTCACATGAACCCGTACGTATTCATTAAATATACGCGCGATGATTCGTATGCAACCGGAGGTCCGGCTTACAAGATTTCCGAAATCTACGGTCTGAATTTGGATGAGATGGGCAATCCTCCCGGATATAACAGTGATAGCGATAATGGCGGTTGGGTTAAGAAAGAATCGTTCTGGCTGGATAATGGCTCGCCAGTTTTGGCAGGTAAGAGATTGTTTAAAGCCACGGTTGCCAGCGAGATAGAGAATCATCAATATTGGCCGATCTTTACCATTATCTTGTCGGCTAATCCGAATCTCTGGAATGATTACGGCTATTAGAATTGAATTATGAGAACGTATCCGTCCTTAATATTCTTCGCCTGTTTAGCAAGCTTGTTCATGGCTTGTAATAAGACGGAAGATCCGGAGACCCCTCAAGAGCCAACCGATGTGTTGGCTTTTGAGGGCGCTGACGGCGGAGGTAAATATGTTACCGGAGGTCGCGGAAACACCATCTATGTTGTCAATTCATTAGAAGACGATGTGACAAATCCTCAGCCGGGAACATTACGTTTTGCCCTGACCCAGAAAGGGAGAAGAATTGTTATTTTTAATATCTCCGGAAACATAGAGTTAGATGGCGAAATGGTAATCAAGAATGGTGAATTAACCGTTCTTGGTCAATCGGCTCCCGGGGATGGTATATGCATTAGCGATTACCCGGTGGTTATTGATGCGGATAATGTAATATTACGCTTTTTGAGGTTTAGATTAGGAGATGAAAGGGCGCAAGAAGCAGATGCGTTGGGCGTAAATATTGACGCAAAAAAAGATAAGTATCATAAGGATATTATGATAGACCACTGCTCTTGTTCTTGGTCCACAGACGAATGTGTTTCTGTATATGGTGTAACCAATGTGACTGTTCAATATTGCTTCATTACAGAATCGCTTCGTAAATCAGTTCATGCTAAAGGAACGCATGGTTATGGTGGTATATGGGGAGGAATCAATGCAACATTCCATCATAACCTGTTTGCCCATCATGATTCCCGTAATCCCCGTTTTGATCATGAATATGTGGCTTATGGATATCATGGCCCGTTGGATTACGTCAATAATGTAGTCTATAACTGGGGAACTCATCCTGCTTATGGCGGTGAGGGCGTAGGCGAGGCACGCAAAATTAATTTTGTGAATAACTACTACAAACCGGGGCCTGCAACCAATAACAAAACCCAATTGGTACAACCGTGGACGTCTTGTGATAACTGCTCTCCATTAGGTACGGTGATTCCGCCTAAGATCTATCTGGACGGTAATTGTTTGGATGGCTCCCCCTCTGTGACTGCCGATAACTGGAAAGGATCATCTCAATCGATAAGTGTAGCCGGTGTGGGAAGCCGTTGGACAGACGGATTGACTCCTTTGGCAAATGAAGAAACGGCTGAAAATGCCTATGAAACAGTCCTGACCAAGGCCGGTTGTTCCTTACATCGCGATGCGATAGATGAGCGCATTGTCACCGAAGTACGTAATGGATCCTATACCTATACAGGTTCTAAAGGATCTAAGAACGGTCTGATTGATTCGCAAGATGATGTACATGGTCGTGAGGTGGAGTATAAGACCTATGATCAGCCTGTAGATACTGATGGCGACGGCATACCGGATGCATGGGAGGATGCGCACGGTATGGACAAGAATAATTTTATGGACGCAAAAGAAACTTCAGTGAAAGCTCCGTACATGAATATAGAGGTTTATCTGAATGAATTGGTCGCCCATTTGTATTAAAAAGCAAAAAATCTACATTTTTTAACAAAATGTACTTGTATATGTACAAAAAATGTAGTAATTTTGCAGCGTGTTTGTAAAAGCATTTTACAATTAACAACAATATTAACTTTTAAAACTCAACAATTATGAAGAAATTTTTCCTCTTCGCAGCTGCTGCTATTGCCGCTTTGACGGTTAGCGCACAGACTATTGATTTCCCGGAAGTCATTGCTGCTGCAGACTTTGGTGCAACCAGAACTTTCTCGAATGGTAGTGTTTCATTGGTAGTAACCAATGGTAATACCAAGTTTGCTGTTGATGCAAACAAGGCTAAATTTGGTACGGTAGATTCTTTTGTTCAGGATTCACTGCGTCTTAAAACCGGTGGTGCCAGCGGAAGCAACTCCTCTATGGTATTAAACGTTCCGTCAGATGGTAAGGTTTATGTTCACGCTCGTACCAGTAGTGCAGGTGTTGCTCGTACTTTGACCTTCTCTCAGAATGGTTTGGATATTTTGAATGCAAACCTTCTGGATGCAGATGCTGTTGAAACAACGATTGAAGGAGAAGGCGGACCGGAGACCGTAAAGATATTCCCGGTTTTCAGCTGCAATGTGAAGAAAGGTGCTATTGATATTACCTATGGTGCAGTAGGTGAAGGTAGTACTGAGGCCGATGAGACTAAGATCAAAGCTGGTGGTGTCAATATCTACGCTATCATCTTCGAAGGTGCTAGCCAGGGTGTCGAGAACGCAGCTGCAGCTGTTAAGGCTGAGAAGTTCTTCCGCAACGGTCAACTCATCATCCGTAAGAATGGTGTAGAGTACAACGCTCTTGGCGCACAGCTCTAATCCCTATCGGACATTTTAAAAGGCTCGCAACTGCGAGCCTTTTTTGTTGTTTTACCTTCCTTTTACTCCAGCGGACTTCCGTTCCAGAGGAGGTTCTTGCTATGCTTGATCGTGTTCTCCTTCTGCGGAGTCATGATGCAGTTTTGGAACGTAACCTTCTCTGCGAAATCGATGGTCATACCTTCGCGTGTACCGTACCAGCTTACGCCGTCGAAGAGGATGTCGTGAACCGGAAGACCTTTCATTCCGCTCATGTCCACCGCCTTGTGGGAGTTGACGCAGGTGATATTACGGAAGGTGAAATTGCTCCATTCAGGATAGAACTTACTCTTATCATCCGTGTCTGTAGCACCGCGACCTCCGGCCGAACGATCAGCATAACCCGATTGGAAAAGGAATGCAGCTTCGCGGATGTCCTTCATCGTGATGTTATAGCAATAGATGTCCTCGCACCAACCGCCACGACCCGGAGCCGATTTGAAGCGGCAACCGATATCTGTACCATCGAACATACAATCCTTCACTATCAAACGCTGCATACCGCCGCAGAACTCAGAACCGATTACAAAACCACCGTGAGCACGGTAAACGGTATCGTTCGTGATCAAGAAATCGCGTTGCGGACCGGCATCTACACCTTTCTGACCAACACCGCCTTTCATACAGATACCATCGTCACCGGCGCTCACATGACAACCGGCAATCAGCGCTACCTGTACATTACCCGGATCCATCGCGTCACCGTTCTGTGCCCACCACGGGCAATCGATCGTAACGTTCTCAATGATGAGGTTCTGGATACGTGTCGGCACGAGGTGGAATTTCGGACTATTGCGCAACGTCACACCTTCAACCACCAGATTCTTCGAATCGGTGATGTTCACCAAGTGCGGGCGCATCTTCTCTTGAATCTCCGCCGTAGCGGCGATATTGGGGATACCGAGCTCCGGATTCAGGTTAAACGGATACCAGAGACGATAGGTCTTATCGTCTTGTTTGAGGGTACCGCCGAGCGCCAAAGCCTCTTCCCAAACCTCAGGCAACTTGCCGTCGCGTACCACTTTCTTCTCTTTGATCGGACGCCAGATGAATCCCTGACCGTCGATCACACCCTTACCGGTGATGCCCACGTTCTCCAGTTTAGAACCATAGATAAGCGCGTTACATTTCTTACTTCCGTCACGCAGACTATCGCTCTTCTGAACGAATAACTCTTTGTTCTCCGACCCCAAGATCGTTGCACCTTTGCTCAAATGGAGATCGATATTACTTCTCATCTGAATCGGACCGGTTTTCCAAACACCTTTCGGTACGATGACGTGACCTCCACCATTCTTACTGAGTTCTTTAATCGCTTTGTTAAAAGCCTCCGTACAATCCGTCTTGCCATCGGGCACTGCGCCGTACTGCGCGATATTAACGGACGTAGCCGGGAATTTTACTTCCTGTACGTGCTCGATCTCGATAGGCAGACCCTGGTAATAATGGTCGTACTTACTTTGTGCGCTTACTATCAGCGCCGCGCCCAGCATCAGGGCGGAGAGGAACAATTTTTTCATAAGAATTAAATTTATCTATCATCTATTATCTATTATCTATCAATTATTATGCCAATTCGGCAATCTTGAATGCCGCATTGATGCCGTCGAGTGCGGAACTGGTGATGCCGCCGGCGTAGCCCGCACCTTCGCCGCAGGGGTAGAGCAGGGGAGTGCTCACTGATTGGAGGGTCTCCGGATCACGCAGGATACGTACCGCACTACTGCTCCGACTCTCCACACCGACTATCACGGCATCGTTCGTCAGGAAGCCCGGGTATTTGCGATCGAAATCCCGAAAACCTTGCTGCAAACGTTTGCCTATATGCGCCGGCAACCATTCATCCAACCGACTCGGTACGATGCCCGGCAGATAACTGCATGCCGGCAGATTCTTCGAGGCGCGACCCTCGACGAAGTCTTTGAGTCGTTGTGCGGGTGCCTGCGCTTGCGGACCGCCATGCTCAAACGCGAGCCGCTCTAATTGTTCTTGGAACGCTAATCCGCGGAGCGGATCATCGCCGGGGATATCCTCCGGGTTGATCTGAACCACCATACCTGAATTGGCGTACGGTGAGTTACGATGACTTGCGCTCATGCCGTTCACCACGCAACTGCCTGCTTCGCTTCCCGCCGGCACGATATGTCCGCCCGGACACATGCAGAACGAATATACGCCTCGTCCATCGACTTGCGTCACGAGCGAATAGGAGGCATTGCCGACGTACTCAATAAGTTCTGAATCCTGACGGCTGATGGCTGATGGCTTAAGATGGTACATCAACTTGTTGATCAGACTCTGCGGGTGCTCTGCCCGAACGCCCATGGCAAAACCCTTCGTCTCGAGCGCTACACCTTCCTTCGCCAACATCCGATACGTGTCATGTGCCGAATGCCCGATCGCGAGGATAATGGGAGTTCCTGTAACCTGTAACCCGTCACCCGTAACCTCTTTGAGACTTTCTATTTTCGTCTCAAAGTGTATTTCTCCGCCATGCTCGATGATGCACTCGCGCATGCGCTTGATGATGCCGGGCAGTTTGTCGGAACCTATATGCGCGTGGGCTTCGTAAAGCACCGTGTCCGGTGCTCCGAAATAATGGAACAGTTCCATCACCCGTTGCATGTTTCCTCGTTTCTTGGAGCGCGAGAAGAGTTTGCCGTCTGAGAACGTACCGGCGCCGCCTTCGCCGAAGCAGTAGTTCGACTCGGGGTTGAGTCCTTCGTTGCGGTTGAGCAATGCGATGTCCTTCTTTCGTTCGCTCACCTCCTTGCCGCGTTCGTAGAGGATGGGCTTAATGCCATGCTCCAGTAGGGTCAAGGCGGCAAAAAGTCCTGCAGGACCTGCGCCAATGATAACTACCGATCGCTTGGCATGACGGACATCTTGGAACACCGGAGGCTCGTAGAGCGGGATAGGTGCATCCTTCGGGATGGGGTTGCCTTTGTCGTCCGTAAGTATAGTAAGATGCACGCGCAACTCGCGTTGCCGTGCATCTACTGAACGTTTCACTACCCGCCATTGTTGTTCGGCTATGTACGCCTCCCGCGGGCTAAGTATGTATTCTTGTGTGCCCAAATGAAAGTGAAAAATTTATTTGGGTTTATCTCTGATTATTGATTTAATTCATAGAATTAGAAGATTTGTTTGGATAATTTATATTAAATTTATTTATGTATAAGTTATCGAAACAAAGATTCTATGGTACGTAGTACTAAATCAATAATCAGTGTTTTATCTGTTTTTTTATTTACCAATTTTAGCAAGCACAGCCTCAAGCCCGAGTTCTTTCACTTTCTCGCCGATCTTTGCTTCCAGTTCTTCGCACAGATCGGGGTTCTCAGCCAGTACATCTTTGACTTTGTCGCGTCCCTGACCGAGTTTGGTGTCTCCATAGGAGAAGAACGAACCGCTCTTCTTAATGACCTCGGTAGCAACGGCGAAGTCGAGGATCTCACCGATGCGCGAGATACCTTCGTTGAACATGAGATCGAATTCGGCTTTCTTGAACGGAGGCGCTACTTTGTTCTTCACAACTTTCACGCGCACTTGGTTACCCTTGATCTGCTCGCCGTCTTTGATCTGACCCGTACGACGGATATCGAGACGAACCGAAGCGTAGAACTTGAGGGCGTTACCACCGGTAGTGGTCTCGGGATTACCGAACATAACGCCGATCTTTTCGCGCAGCTGGTTGATGAAGATGACGGTAGTGCCGGTCTTGTTCACCGAAGCGGTCATCTTACGGAGCGCCTGACTCATCAGACGCGCCTGGAGACCTACTTTATTATCACCCATCTCACCGGTGATCTCTGCTTTCGGGGTCAGCGCCGCAACAGAGTCAATGACAATGAGGTCCACGGCAGCCGAACGGATCAGTTCATCGGCGATCTCCAGTGCCTGCTCTCCGCTGTCCGGTTGGGCAATCAGGAGTTCTACGATGTTCACACCGAGTTTCTCCGCATAGAAACGGTCGAACGCATGTTCGGCATCGATAATAGCGGCAATACCACCGGCTTTCTGCACTTCTGCCATCGCGTGGATAGCAAGGGTGGTCTTACCGGACGACTCCGGACCGTAGATCTCGATGATACGTCCCTTTGGGTAACCGCCTACGCCGAGGGCGTAGTTCAGACCCAGACTACCGGTAGGGATAACGGGTACGTTCTCTATATTCTCATCACCCAGACGCATGATCGCGCCTTTACCGAAATTCTTGTCAATTTTCTCCATCGCCGTCTTCAGCGCTTTGAGCTTGTCAGCCGATGGTCCTTGTTTCTCTGCCATAATAGTAAATAATTTCAATTTTGCGGTGCAAAATTACAAAAAAAAAATGACATATGCAAATGTATGTCAATTTTTTTCATAATAGCGGCAATATTTGCTTAGTCCGCATTGGTCGCATTGAGGTTTGCGTGCCTGGCAGACGTAGCGGCCATGCAGGAGTAGCCAGTGATGCGCCTTGGGGATGATATCCGCAGGGATGTATTGGACGAGGGCTTTCTCCGTTTGGAGCGGGTTCTTGCTGTTGGTGGTGAGCCCGAGTCGTTCGCTGACACGGAAGATATGGGTATCCACCGCCATGGTGGGTTGGTTCCAGATGACCGCACAGACGACGTTGGCGGTTTTGCGTCCGACCCCTTGCAAGGTCTGCAGGTCATCGATATTATCGGGAACGATGCCGTTGTATACCTCGACGAGTCGTTGCGCCATCTGCACGAGATGCTCTGCTTTAGAGCGGGGATAACTGACGGACTTGATGTACTCAAACACCTCATCGGAGGTGGCTGCGGCTAAGGATTCCGGAGTCGGGTAGGCGGCAAAGAGGGCAGGCGTCACCAAGTTCACGCGCTTGTCCGTGCATTGCGCGGAGAGCATCACCGCCACGAGGCATTGGAAGGGATTGAGAAACACCAATTCCGATTCCGCCACCGGCATGTTCGCCTCAAACCAACTTAATATGTTCTCAAAGCGTTGTTTGGTCGTCATGATAGGTGCGACTTAAAAATTGTAATACGCCGGTTGCCTGCGTTTGCACACTTGCTGTCTCAGGCGTGATCTCGCGTTTCTGCAGTTTGAGTAGCATGATCTGATAGAGTAACAGCAGACAAGCCTCGATATCCGACATCGTCGGTCGGTCGGTCTTAGCCTTGAGCAGGTTGAGCGAGGGTTGCAGACGCATGATCGCTGCGCGGTACATGGCGTCCTCGTTGAGGATGGTGGCGTGCAAGTCCTCGAGTTCAGAGAGGGCGTTATTGGCTAAAGCCAGATGACCGCCGTCCACGATGCCTTCGCGGTGCATCATCTCGTTCAGTTCGTGCAGTTCCGGCGTCGCGTCTGCGTTCTGAGGGAACGCACGGAGATAGTCCTCCATCTGCCAGAGATAGAGAATGTACTCGGCTATGTTGTCTTTCTTACTCTTCATCGTCATCAAAATCGATCTCGTCTAAGTAATTATCGGACATGAATACCTCGATATCGCGGCGGTCTTTTTTGGTCGGACGCCCCATCCCTCGGTCACGACCTCCGTTTCCGGCGAGTCGTGCCAGTTCGAGCAGTTCGAGTTGTTCGGGGGGTGTACAATCGCGCAAGTATTCGGGTACGAGTTTGGCACCGAGGCGGTTCTCCGTCAGTTGGAGGACACGATAGGTGTACGTGATCGGACCCTTGCGGACGGTGAATGTGTCGCCTACCTTGAACGTGCGGCTGGGTTTGAGTTGCACGCCATTCATGGATATACGTCCGTTCTTGCAAGCGTCGGCAGCAACCGAGCGGGTCTTATAGATCCGCATCGCCCACAGATATTTATCTACACGAACTTCCGCCATAACCCGTAACCTGTAACCTATTTCCCATTAAACTGGTTCATCGTGCGGTCAATGCCTTGGAGGCAGAACGAGGGAATGATCTCCGTCGTTATCTTCAACCGCTCGTCGATCTGTTTCTTCTCTTCGTCGGTCCATTCGCCCAGCACGAAATTGATCTGCGTTCCGCGCGTGTACTCGTTTCCTATACCGAAACGCACGCGTGCGTAGTTCTCCGTACCCAAGACCGATTGGATGTTCCCGAGTCCGTTGTGACCTCCGTTGGAACCCTGTTTGCGGATACGGATGGTACCGAAGGGTAGGTTGAGGTCATCGACGAGCACCAGCATGTTCTCCACGGGTATCTTCTCTTGGGTGAGCCAATACCGCACGGCATTACCGCTGAGGTTCATAAACGTGGAGGGTTTGAGCAACACCAGTTCGGCATTCTTGACGCGGCAGCGACCGATGAAACCGTAGCGCTTGTCCTCCCACTTCACGTCTTTGGACGCAGCGAACGCATCGATCATCATAAAACCGATGTTATGCCGTGTACCGGCGTACTCGTCGCCGATATTGCCTAAACCGACTATTAAGTATTTCATATTATTGGGGCTGTCAGCATTCAGCTTTCAGCATTCAGTTTTTTCTTAATAAATAGAGGCGAGACTTGCGCCTCGCCTCGTTGTTCTCAGCGCTCAACTTCTGACGGCTGATTGCTGACGGCTGATAGCCGATTAAGCTTGTTTGCTCTGGCGTGTTGCCTTCACCTCAGCGACGCAAGCGTCAGCGGGGTTAACGAACTTCAAGCCTTCTACCTTCACGTCAGCAACGGCGATCTTCTTAGCCAAGCCAAGCTCGGTAACGTCGATGTTGATACGATCGGGGAATGCGGTGTAGATACCACAAACTTTGAGTTTGCGCATGTTCTGAACGAGTTTACCACCGGCTTTAACACCTTCAGCAAGACCGTTCAACTGAACCGGGATCTCTACAACTACCGGCTTCTTCTCATCTACTGCGAGGAAGTCGATGTGCAGGGCCTTACCGTCAATCGGGTGGAACTGCAACTCTTTTACGATAGCTTTGGTCTTGGTGTCACCAACCGTCAGGTCAACAATCTGAGTGTCCGGGCTGTAGATGAGCTTACGAACGTCAGCTGCTGCTACTGTGAAGGTCAGGTTCAGACCACAACCGTAAATGTTGCAAGGAATCAATTCCTCTGCGCGGAAAGCTTTGGAAGCTTTCTTACCGTACTCGCTACGCGGAGTACCTACCAATGCGAATTCTTTCATTTGAATAATTGTTGTTTGTGTTACTTAATACCGAGTATTCCATCACACTCGCTCCGCTTTTGCGGAAAAAGCTGCTTCTGCTTAATCGTTGTTCTTACTTTGACGATTAAGGCTGCTTCTGCTTAATCGTTGTTCTACGATTAAGGCTGCCGAAGCAGCCCTTGTTGTCCACCGAGGAGTCGAACCTCGCTTCTCGGAACCAAAATCCGGTGTAATACCGATATACGAGTGGACAGCACTTTTTTCAAAAGCGGGTGCAAAAGTACTGCTTTTTTTTGACATACGCAAATTTTGCAGCACTTTTTTGCACTTTTTTATGCTTTTTCTTATTTGGCGATGACCAAATAGTAGTTTTTCTTGCCTTTTTGGAAGAGCAAGTACTTATTATTCAGTAATTGCTCATGGGTGATTGGTGATTGCGGATCGGTCAGTTTCTCTTTGTTGAGAGAGAAGCCGTTGGCCTGAATCATCTTACGTGCCTCACCCTTACTCGGGAAGATATTCGTCTTCTCGGCCAGCAGGTCCAAGGGACCGATACCGGCTTTCAGTTCGTCCATCGGGATCTCATAGCGCTCCACGCCTTCGAACACCTGCAGGAACGTCTCCTCGTCCAGCGCGCGCAACGCGTCCGCGGTCGCGTTTCCGAATAATATATTAGAGGCTTCGACAGCAGCGTTATAGTCTGCTTCGCTGTGCACCATGCAGGTCACTTCCTTCGCCAGACGTTTCTGCAGCACGCGCAGATGCGGTGCCTCTTCGTGCTCCTTGATCAGCGCTTCGATCTCTTCGCGGCTGAGGCTCGTGAAGATCTTGATATAGCGTTTCGCATCGTCGTCGCTCACGTTCATCCAGAACTGGTAGAACTTATACGGGCTGGTGTATTTCTTGCTCAGCCATACGTTTCCGCTCTCGGTCTTACCGAACTTACCGCCGTCGGCTTTGGTGATCAGCGGGCAGGTGAGGGCGAAGGCGGTCTTGCCGTTCATCTTACGCATGAGCTCGATACCTGTCGTGATGTTTCCCCATTGATCGGAACCGCCCATTTGCATCAGGCAGTTCTTGTGCTCGTTGAGGTACACGAAGTCGTAGCCTTGCAGCAACTGGTAGGTGAACTCGGTGAACGACATACCCTGCGAGAACTCGCCGTTGAAGCGTTTCTTAACGGAGTCCTTCGCCATCATGTAGTTGACGGTGATCAGTTTACCGATATCGCGCGTGAAATTGATAAAGGTGTAGTCCTTCATCCAGTCGTAGTTATTCACCAACTCTGCGGCATTGGGGGCATCGCTGTTGAAATCGAGGAAATGCTCGAGTTGCTCGCGGATACACGCTACGTTGTGGCGCAGGATCTCCTCGGTCAGCAGGTTACGCTCCGCCGATTTGCCGGAAGGGTCACCGATCATACCTGTGGCACCACCAATGAGCGCGATCGGTTTATGGCCGCAGGCCTGCAGGTGACGCAGCATCATGATACCGCACAAGTGACCGATATGCAGACTGTCCGCCGTCGGATCAATACCTACGTACGCAGTCGTCATTTCCTTCATCAATTGTTCCTCCGTACCCGGCATGATATCCTGCAACATGCCTCTCCAACGGAGCTCTTCTACAAAATTCTTTGTCATATATTCGTTGTAATTATTCGTTCAAAACCTTTGCGGGTGCAAAGGTACTGCTTTTTTTTGACATACGCAAATAAAATGCATAAAAAAGCTGCACCCCCGAAAGAGTGCAGCCAAAAGTGAGATCGTTTGGTGTAATTGTTATTTAACGCGGACGAACCACCAGTAACTGTAGTTCGTTCCATCGCCACGAAGGATCTGGAACCAGTTTTTTGGGGAATGATTTATTGCTTGAGTAATAGTTCCGGCCATTCTTCTTCTGTACCGGCGTTATGAATCAGCGTCAGGTAGTCGCCTTTCAGGCTGAATTTCAGTTTTTCATTCATCGGCCAGAACTCGCTGAAATCATCACCGTCCTTACTGCCGTCCATATAGACGAGAATGGAATTGAGCGTAGCATCGATTACATCGCCGTCAATCTTAAACGTACCGTCTCCGACGATATGCTCGTGGACGATATGCTCGTGAGCTACTACGTCGCGACCGTTCATGTAATAATCCTCAATACGTTGGTACGTACCGTCTTCACCGAAGGTGTAGAAAAAGTCAGACTCGCCTGCGGCGCGCATCCATGTACCTACGATCGGGCTGTCAATTTTGTCTTTCTTCTTGCAAGAAGTGAATACCGTCATGCCGGCTGCCAGCACAAGGGCAAAGAATAGAATTTTTTTCATAGCAAATTATTGTTTGGTGAATACCTCAGGATCGTTCGGGTGTTCCTCACCGTAGTTGCGGATGATGGTGAGTTTCTTACCGTCGATGGAATATTTGATTTTCTCTTCTTGACCTTCCCATCCGGGTACCCATTCGATTTCGCCGTTATGGTTCCAACCATGTCTGAGATAATGCGCATTAATAACGTCGCCATCGAGATCGTATGTGCCTTCTAAAAGCATAATTGCGATAAAGTCCGGATGTGCCGGATCATGTTGCTGACCGTGGAATGCAAAGTCCTTTTCACCGATGATGAGCGTCTGGGTCTCGTAGTAGCCGGAGGCGTCCTTTTCGGTGTCTCTGGACCAGGTGCCAACGAGTGCGCTGGCGCCGTTTTTCTCACATGCTGTGAATGCCAATGCAGTAACTACCAATGCAATGGCGAAGAATAAGATTTTTCTCATTTGTGCAATCATTTTTATGCGTTAATTTTCAAATTTGCGCACAAAAGTACTGCTTTTTATCTAAAAAGCATTCGCAAATCGTACAAATCTATTCTCAAATCGTACAAAAATGCAGAAAGGGCAAAAAAAGCTGCACCCCCGAAGGAGTGCAGCGGAAAGTGAGATTGTTTGGTTTATTTCAGTTCAGCGCCGAGGACGTTGTACTGAACGCCGTTTTTGATGATGATCAGTTGACCGTCACGGATGATCTTCTGTACTCCGGAGTCGGATTGCTGAACGCGCTCCATACCTGTGGTCAGACCTTCGACGAGTTGCGACCAGTAAACGCGGTGCTCGGAGCCGTATGTTGAACCCGGGAATCCTTCCGTATCGACGATACCGTTCATCACGATCTCCAGTACGTAGTAGCCGTTTCGGTCGGATACCTTGCTGAGGTCGATATGGAAGATCGATTCGGAGATCGCCTGTACCGTCACTTCGGACATATCTACTGCGATGCCGTCCCGCGTGAGACGCAGGTCTTCGTTGGTGAAGCTGACTACTGCTACCGGTTTGGTGAAGGTCACATCGAGTGCGGTCACGAGGCTGTCGCTGGTTGAACTCGGCACACCGTCGATATGATCGATCAGCAGGCGTTCTCCCGGCAGGTCCTCGAAATAGAGATCATAGATCTCATCGCTCGAAGCGATCGAGTCGAGGAAATGGATCTTGTTCTCGTACAGCGGTTTCTTACCGTCGCGCAAGGTGACATGCGTCTGCCAGAAATTACGCAGACTCATCTCTTTGCCGTCGCTACTACGTATGACACGGGTCAACTGCTGGTTACCGTTCGTCATATCCTGTACGTTGCCGTATATCCATCCGCTGCGGCCGTTGATACTCAGCTGATAATGCTTCTCATCTACCCACGACATCTGCGCGGTGCTTGCCGGTCGCACATCGAAGAGCGAACCGTCTGCGCCGTAGAGCGCGTCCGGCATGTCGCGGGCATCCTCGATATCGTTGCAGAGCCATGCGATACCGCTCGGTATATCCACACTGCGGATCAGCTCATGGATGGTCACGGTATCGAGTAGTGACATATCGGGGTTACCATAACTCGTCAGGTGCGTCGCGGAGATGTTGTAGTTCGTGAAATGACCTAACAAAGTGCTCGTCAGGAACCACTGCACGTAATCCGTACTATGCGCCGCGATGTCGCCCAAGCTATTGGTGATACTGCCGTCGAGACCGAAGGATACCGATTCGCCGTTATGGAGCGAGCGGGTGAGTTGGAACTTGATCAACAGACCTTTCTCGTTGTCCACGATCTGCGGTTGCTCGGTCTTGATACGCATGTTCTTCGCATCGCCGTTTCCGATATTATTAATAAGGAGTGCGAACTCGGCTTCTTCCATCGGCTCGACCACATCTTCCGTCAACGCGTCATCGCCTAAGATATCGCGCTGCATGAAATAGGTCAACTGCAGGTTCGGCGAGGGGCTGACCGTCAGGATCTGCGGCATGAGCGTATAGGTCATCTTGAGGCCCGTGTTCGGATCTTTGTATGTCAGTTCACCGCCGAACGAATAGTTGACGTCGGCTGTGAGGGCTGCGTACTTGGTCGGGATGAAGAGCACGGTAGCTACACCGGTGCTGTTACCCGCCAGCGACCAGCCGTCCTCCAGATTCATATTTCCGGTGAAGCCTTCGAGCGACTCCAGGTTGATCTGGAACTCATGCATGGTGGCTACGGCGCCGGTCTGCTGGTTGATCACCTTGAGGGTCAGTACCACGGAATCCATCGCGGCGGACTCATGTCCGTTGGTCACGGTGAGTGTACCGCGGAAGGCTTGACGAGAGAAGACTGCCTTCTGGCTGAACTGCAGCGAGATAGAAGCGCATATACCGTCACCCGGATCTTCCTGGAAGTCCTCCACCAAGTTATTCACCTCCGTTCTGAGCATAGAGGACAAGTCCACGTAACCTAACTCATTGGCGGCATTGACTTGCTCCGCATAGACCTCTGCACAGCGGGTGACCTTATCCCAATGGATATAATTGCCATCTGTCGTGTCGTTGAGCAGCGTATGCTGGAGACGATCGATGAAGCGCGAATAAACGCCTACCGGAACGGTATCGGGTTTATAATTCCAGATATCGTCGCTGGAGCCGTCCCAAGTCTTGATGAAATTACCCAAGGCTTCGCCTTCCGAAGGCTCCATGTACCAGAATGTCGTGTCGCCGTATATCTCCAGTTCGATTGCGTACATCGCCGCTACGGCTACCCACGCATGGTCGGAACGATCTACATAAGCGCGTATGTTCGACGGATACATCGAGAGGTTCTTTCCGGTAAGGAACGACGTGGCTTTTCTGGGCGCAGCGGCACGCTTCGCACTCGGCGCGCCGAAGAGGGCGCCTAAGTCCGAGAATAGATCCGGACCGCTACCACCGCCGGGGCCGCCGGTACCACCGCCGGAAGAGCTACCTCCTCCGCCTCCGCCGCCACCGCCGCCGGAAGCATCTTTCGGACACTCCTCGCCGTATTTGGTGACGCGGATAGGAATAATGACGCTGTCTTGCGCAGCTAATGAGAACGGGTAATTATATGCCAAGGGTTCAAATAATCAAATAAAAACGCATAAAAAAGAGGTCACCATTATTGAGGTGACCCCTTTCTTTTTAAACCGATCCGGATGGATTAGCCGTGAACTTGGTCGTACTCCTGACCGCAGACTTTCCACAAGTAGGCCTTCATGGTCTTCTTGCCGCCGGCGGTGTTCTTCTGAGCCTCGAACGCCTGCTTGTCCAGCGTGATCTTCTGCAAGTCGGTCTTGCGGAGCTCGACTGCCTCGCGAATCGCGGTGAAGCGTGCACGAGCGTTCAGAGAACGAGACGACTGACTTACCTTCTGTCCGTAGGTGTCAGCCTTACGGATGTAAAGGCGCGTACAAGCGGGATTCTGGGTCGGGGCGGTGCGGTGCGTACCGATGAGGTACTCGCCGTGGCTGTGGCCGTCCACTTTCTTCGGTTTCGCAAGTGAGCCCGAAACGTACTCAATACCTGCCGAATAAGTAACTTTTCCCATAGTGAGTAAGTGTGTTTTGGGTTAGTACTATGCCGGATATAATCCGGCGTAATGGACATACATTCTTTTAATAGGCGCGTCCTTTACCTATTTTTTCTTGACGCCTTGATACTCTTCGACCGTCTTGGTGGTGATGGTCGCTGAGGTTTTCGTTGAGTCGTTTGACTGAACGTAAGTCGCGGAAGTGGAGATGGTTCTCCAAGCTTTGCAACTACAGACGCCGACTGCGAAAGCGCTAAGTACGAGCGCAAGGATCAATAATTTCGATAGATGTTTTCTCATTGTTTTGTATGTGTTTGAGTATTATAGCACTAAGTTTTTGCTCAATGTCAGCGCTTACAAGGATGCAGCCGCGGGAGTGTTCGGGTTTGGTACCGCGATGTATTCTGATACCTTCTCTGCCGGGTACTTTCTTGAGTATGGGCAGCAATCTCTTGAAGCGGGGGCTCCATGTCACCTCAACGGTGTAACGACCACGTGGGATGGTGTAGTCTTGGTTTTCGAGTGTGACGCAGACGTGTTCCTGACGGTCGCCCGTACATAGATACAGATTTCCGAAGACGCGTTTCCCGTCCGCAGGTTCACGGTAGAGCCGATAACTATGATTGATGTCATTTTGCACGATTCTTATAGTGGTAATCAATGCCAATGATCGATCCGGCGAATGTAGCAGCCTCCCCGAAGGCGACGAGAACGGAATCGTGAATCTGTCCGGCAGGGTCGTATTTGATGCCGACAAAGAGTAGCGCGACTCCGCAGAGTACGACCACCGTCGCGATGATCAATTGGATGATATTTACCTGTTTGTTGTTCATTGTTTTCAAATCCGGTGCAAAGGTACAGCTTTTTAGGGCTCGTTGTTGGTGGAAACCACCAATTGTTGGATTTATGGCGGTTTTTTTGCCAAAATCTTGCGAATCCATTCCTCCGAAAGATCAAATTGTTCCGCCAGACGGGCATAGGCGAGCATGACGGGCATCGCGGGCAGGGCATTGTACGCGGCTCGGATGCGGCGATAACGTTTTGCAGTAGTGGGTCTCATAAGCCGAATGTGGTTTTGAGGTTGAGGATGTCGCGGGCGTTGTAGGTCGCTTTGCCCTTATCGGCATAGTTGCGCCTTACTTGCTCTGAGGCGGTGAAACATTTTGCCTCATAGAGGGCAGTTTGTAGTTCGAGCCAATCGACCTTGATGTCCTTGATATGCAAGCCGTTTTTAGCCATTTCGGCGCAGAGGACGATGAATCGCCAATGACCGTCAGGGGGCGCACCGTGTCCTGAACGTTGGGAGAAGAAGGATTTACCACGCTTAACGAGGAAGTAGCCCAACTCGGGTTTAAGCATTCCCACAAGGGACAAACACATGTTTGATAATATAACTTTCATATGCAAAAATAATTTGGTCACACGTAAAACATACCTAAAATATACCTGATAGATCCCTTTAGACTACTTGATCGGCGTAGAGTCGTGCGATGATGTAGCCGCGGAGGGTGTTGTACTTCTTGCCGTTGAGTTTGAATCGCGCGTCTTTCCACTCCTTTTGATACTGCTTGAGTTGCTCGTCGGTCATAGCCTTGTAGGCATCGGAAGCCTTAGCGAAGCGTCCGCGGGCGGCAATCTCCTTGG